>DAOI01000005.1 GCA_002501805.1 Euryarchaeota archaeon UBA463
AAATAGCTTAGTCCTATCGTGCTTAGGATTAGAGAAGAACTCTTCAGGCGTATTTTCCTCCACCAACTCCCCTTCGTCGAAGAGAATGCACCTATCTGCTACTTCCTTAGCGAATCCCATCTCGTGCGTGACAACTATCATTGTGATGTCTCTTTTTGCGAGGTCAATCATAACTTCGAGTACTTCCTTTATCATCTCTGGATCTAGTGCCGAAGTAGGTTCGTCGAAGAGCATTATCTTTGGATCCATAGCAAGGGCCCTAGCAATTGCGACCCTCTGTTGCTGGCCACCGGATAATCCGCTTGGGTATTTGTATGCCTGCTCTGGGATCCCAACCCTATCTAGGAGTTCCATCGCAAGGTCCTCGGCCTCCCTCTTTGGCATTCCTTTGACCTTCATCGGTGCCAATGTGACGTTCTCCATTATGGTGAGGTGGGGGAATAGGTTGAACTGTTGGAAGACAAACCCGATCTCCGATCGGATATACTTGAGGTCTGACACGGTAGTGTCATCATCTATCGTTATACCGTCTATCTTGATTGTCCCCCCACTGTGCGGCTGAAGTCGATTGAGTGTCCGGATATAGGTAGACTTTCCAGAGCCAGATGGCCCGAGGATGACTATTATCTCACCCTTCCTAACGCTAATATCCACTCCCTTCAGTGCCCAGAAGTCTCCAAAATTCACCTTCACTCCCTCTGTCTCAATTATCATTTCGTCGCTTTCCGTACTCATGCTGCTTCCCCTCCTCCTTCTCTAACCAGTCCAAGGTTCTTCTCTATCCTCATAGAGATCCTGGAAAGGTAGAATGCGAAAACCCAGAAGACCAGTGCGCTGACCCAAACAGGCTCTAGGAAAGAGCCAAGGAAGCGAAGATCGGTATTGGGCATGTCCTTTGATAACTTGAAGAAGTCGAGGATATTGACAATGAAGAGTAGGGTTGTGTCCTTCCAAAGGCCAATGAAGACGCTGACGATTGACGGAAGAGTTGTTCTTACGGCGTTTGGCAGCTCTACCTGTAGTTTGGTCTGGATAGGCGAGAGGCCCAGGGCAATCGCTGCCTCTTTCTGGCCACTATCTACGGCCTGAAGGCCACCTCTGAGTACCTCGGCTATGTAACAACCTCCGAAGATTCCGAACATCAGCAGCATCCTAACTATATCTTCTGCATTGAAGAATGGATCCATAAGGTCCGGCATCATGAACACCGCAAAGTAGAGCCAACAGATTAGGGGTCCGGATCTAACTAGTTCGATAACGGCTACTGAGGGGACACTGAAGAATGGTTGATCACTCTGGCGTCCAAAGGCAAGAACTACTCCAACTCCGAAACCAAGCACCCCCCCTGCAGTTGCAATAATCAGGTTCACGAAAAGGCCCCCCCACTGCGAAGCCTGAATTCCATCACCTGCGAGCTTGTCCAATGTGGAGGGTACATACGTGCCAGCAACAACGTCGCTCAGTCTATCCTGCGCTGGCTGGCCCCCTAGAAGCTTGGCAATGTCTTTGACTGTTTCAGGAGGATTCATTATAACTAGGGCGAAGAAGAATGTGAGTACCCCTGCAATAGCGATCCTAGATTTTAGTCGGTTTGCCTTATACTCCTCGTTTGTCAAGCAATAGTAGTAGGAAGCTCCGAATGAAATGTAAGCCAACAGGGTCGCGGTCACAAGCCTCCTGACCGGCCCCTCCCAGTGGTAATTGATCGAGGTCTGGTTGTATGCGATGAAAATAAACGCCATGCTAAGAAATAGGAAGGGGATTGTAAACCTTAGAGGGCTATCCCCGGAGGTACCGTAGGCAGCCCCAACTACTGCGAATGAAACGTATAGAATCCACCAGAGCCTGAAGTTTTGGTTTATCCCGTAGCACGTGTTTATGCATCCAACAACTGATCCTTGGGACTGTGTCATCTGGCTGGTCATCTCCGGACCAGCCAGAGCAAGGACTCTGTTGGCCCACATCACCTCCCAGTCGGCCTCAACTAGGACGAAGTGACTTACGTATCTGATGGCGATTAGCGCGATCCAAGAAGTAGCGACCCCAAGGATCGCGGGACCCAAGCCTTTTCCAGGGGTCCATTTGATCAGTGTCGTTAATGTGACCCAATAGGCCAAGAAAAGGAATACTGCGGATATTGTAGCGTATAGGTATGAGTTGAAAGCGCCCGCTTGGGGTAGGTTGCGTCCGTTGACCACTCCCCCCTCGATTGCTATTGATGCCATCTCGAACAGGCCTATGGGAAAGGGGCCACTTCCGAACAGAGCCAATGTGGCGGAGAGTAGCATGATTAGACCAGTTAGCTCCAAACCGTTCGTCTTGGCCCATCTTGCGGATGGCTTGCCGGCCATGGATTCTTCGAACTCAAGCAGTGAATCTGCCCACTTGGGCAATTCTCTCGTTGCTTCACTTGCCATCATATTTTCACGCTCGTTACTCTTGAGTTGTACCAATTCATTATTGCAGAGATTGTTAGGCTACCGGCCTGATAGGTTATCAGCAACAATAGGAACAGGGGGACTAGTTTACCCACGTTGTTCATCATCACCAGTATCACGTAGAAAATGTCAGTATACGCAACGACCACTGCGAGGCTGGAGTTCTTCCAGACGTTCATGTATTGGTTATTTAGAAGTGGGACCATACTCCTCAGGGCTTGGGGCAGAATCACCAGTCGTAGCCTTTGATATGGGTTCAGAGAAAGAGATATTGCCGCCTCCACTTGGCCCCTTGGTAGGGACTGGATGCTGCCTCTGACTATCTCAGCTACTACCGATGTGGTAAACAGTGTCAGGCCGAGCATCATCGCCAAGAAGGCAGGGGTCATTTCGAATCCGGTCCCCTCTACTATGTCCCAACTCCCGGGGGAATCTATCACCCCGTCATAGTTCCAGTCCTGAGTATACTCGGGCCAAGAAATACCACCCACTAGCGCTATTCCTAACGCTACTGCCGTCGCACCAGTCCAAATAGTGAACCTCTTCCTAACTCCGTCAGCTGAGTCATCTATCTCAAGATTGTTCATGCCGTCGTCATCGATATTTGTGGTCACGAAGAAAGCAAAAATTACTGTTAAGATGCCCAGGACAGCAGGGAGGAACGATGACGCTATCTGGTTTAGAGTCTGGGCGTCACCTCCTTTTTCGGCGGAAATGAATGGCCCCAAAAGGAATGCACAAAGGAAGAGGGCAAAGACGAGGAAGAGATCAGCCGCTAGGGCCTCATTCCTCCATCCCAGCTGGGAAAAGGGCCTCCTGATGTGGCCGATTCCCATTGGCTCTGTAATTGAGCGGGGTTGGACTCTGTCTTGGAATCTGAGCCAGACCCTTGCAAGTAGGATTAACGCCAGGCCAACAGAGGCATATGTATAGGATCCGAAGTTTAAGACCCATGTCCCTTCATTGCTAATGTATGCGACTGCCTCGCTTCCCGTGTCGTTTTCTGACAACTCAATAATGCTGTATTCATCAATGAAGTATGGTAATTGAGCCCCCATCTGGCTAGAGATGAGGAAAAGGAGGACTGCCAATGGTAGATTTCTGAATACCTCTACGTAAACGGTAGCCGCCGTAGAAGCGAGCTTGTTGGTGGACAATCTGGTAACGCCCACGATAATACCTAGTACGGTACAGAGGAATATGCTAACCAATGTCACTCTGGCGGAGTTGATTATTCCAGCTTTTAGGAATACCCACCTAGAGTCTTGATTGGGCTCAGCCTCCATTGGCCAAGGATTTATTTTGAACGTGTTCACTTTTTCCATGAAGTCGAATCTAACTTCCCACCGATTGAGCATAGTCGGGTTTGTTCCATCATTCATTAGGAAGATCAGCCTCAAGAAAAGGTAGCTGACGAATGGGAAAATGACGAAGAATGCCAAGGCCGCAGTTCGCTTCGACTGTACTGCTGGCCTCGACCCTTCCCTAGAAAGAAGGAAGGTCCAGGATATCGCAACAAGAAGCGTCATTGCGGATAAGAAGGCAGGTATATCATTTGAGACGAATGGGAACATGGGCATATTCAACGTAATTACGGCAAAAATGAGAATAGTTAAGACCGAGATCGCTGAAGAAATTTCCTTTCTACTTCCTTCTCTGAGCCTCTGAAAAGATTCTTTGGAAAACAAATGAGGGATGTCGTTGATGTTGTCTTGGAGCAATATAATTCCTGCAACAAGTGCTCCTCCAAGGAAGAAGAATGGAACTTGGGTACCAGCGGAAAATTCGAGAGGACTGTAGATCAAAATGATGAAGCATAGTATGAAAGATGAAATCCCGAATATGGAAGTAGATATTTTGGACCAGTCAAAATGCTCATTGTTGTCAGGTGCGGGCATAAATATGCTCCTGATTGCACGCAGGATGTCCTTGAACTCATTTTGGATTAAAAGGAAGCATAGCAAAATAAGACCACCATAGAATAGCATTAGCTTATCCATAGGGTAGAATGAGAGGTTTCTTTGAACGCCAAGGACCATTATGTCCCTGGACATTGAGGTGATGTAATCTGCCGACATCCCAAGGAACTTGTTCGAGTAGAGCCAAAAGATGTAGGGAGAGGCTAGTAGTGCAATAAGACGTAGGAAATCTGTAGGGGAGTCGATTCTTGGCAAGGAAATCTTAGTTTCGCCAATCTGCATGTTTCCAACTCAGCGCCTCTATTGATGTGTTATTTTTGGTCCCCGGGGGAGTGACCCCCCCCGGGGATTTTCGTTTCTCCGTCTACCATCGGCGGTAAATCATCAGCGCATTGCTGGTGCGTACTGGATACCACCCTCTGAGACGAGGGCGTTTAGGGTTCCAGCTCGGGAGATCAGGCAGTTGTTCATGGCTGCCGATCCGCTGTGACCGTCGTAGTCTCCAGCGCAGAAGGCATCATCGTATGCCTCACCATAGTTGCCTGCGGCTTCTAGGACTGCCTGCATCCATGTCCCAGCTAGTGGGTTGGTTGCGGTGCCCAGACCGAGGTTCTCGGTTAGGAGCCTGCAGACTCCTGGGTCGGCTGTTCCGCCTCCGTCTACGGTAGCGCAGGCCTCTGTGGCCTTTGTTGCGTAGTTGGCCGAAGTCACGGCATTCTCCTCAGCGGTGACCATTCCGTACCAGACCCATGCCACGACATCCTTGAAGTCGGAGTCATAGTCTCGGGTTGCGGCTCCAAGGGGCTCCTTGGACATGAGCTCCTGGGCGATCCAGATGCCCTCAGTTGGGGCAGTGGTCCAGGTGTCGTCGTTGTCCAGTTGCCACTTCTTGGCCACCATGGCGGACATGTCGCCTGTGAAAGCGTCGCACTCACCATCTCTGAACTTCTGGGTTGCCTCAGCTGCATCAGCTACAGGGACCGATGTGAAATCGATCGACCTGGAGGAGAACCAGTCTTGCATGTTGCCCTCGGTAGTTGTACCGATTCCGACGCAGATTTTAGCGCCGTTCAGTCCAGCTGCC
>DAOI01000014.1:0-449 GCA_002501805.1 Euryarchaeota archaeon UBA463
TATTATTACTATTATAATAATTTTTCAATATTGCAATGGAATATTTTTTTCATGAATGTATCTTAACCATCGAAATGAAGCTACGCGGTTAACTGATAATCTAGGTTATCAGAAAATATATTTTGAAATATGAACGTGACTTTAGCTCAGTATAACGTTTTTACATAAAAATAGATAATTAGACCAAAACTCCCTTATCTGAGGCTGGTTTAGTTGTGTATGTGGAAGCATGAGCAGAAAGGTCAATGGTTTCTGTTTGACGTGTAAAACCTATGGCGAAATTATTGATTGTCGACTAGATCTGATGAAGAATGGTAGAACCCGTGCACATGGATTCTGTAGCCAGGAAGGATGCACGGGTAAGATTTCAAAAATTGTCTCATAGTAATGGAATCATTCATTGAGTAGAACAGGCTCGCATAATTACTGGGCTCGTGGTCTAGGGGTTA
>DAOI01000014.1:712-14073 GCA_002501805.1 Euryarchaeota archaeon UBA463
GGGCTCGTGGTCTAGGGGTTATGACGTCGCCTTGACATGGCGAAGATCGCAGGTTCAATTCCTGCCGAGCCCACCAGTAACTTGAAAACTACCATTATGGTAAATCAAGAATAAGATACCCTGAGTTTACCAGCCCCTTTGGACTTTACATTTTCAATGGTGATTTTTGGAATCTGTGAAATGTTTCCTACATGTGTCCCTCCACATGGACACAAATCAATATCCTCTATCTCTACGACTCTGAGCATGCTTATGGATGAAGGTATTCTATCCATGAAATTAGTATGCCTCATTTTGTCGTGACTTAGGATTTCTTCCCTTGACCATTCATGAATTAGGACCTCAGCTCCTGAATTGATAACATCATTAACTTGCAATGATATTTCTTCAGCGTCAAAGAGATCTCTGTCAGGGAACCACAAATCTATCCTTGTAGTGTGATCACTAATCTGATTGCCTACTGTTTCAGCCTTGTACATGTCATTGGCTATTGCTGAGAAAACATGCTGTGCTGTGTGCATCATTGTATTCCTATTCCTCCAAGATGAGTCTATCTTACATTCAATTTTATCGCCCTCTCCAAATGACTCGGGGCTGTCTAATGGGTGCAGGATTCTATCTCCCGGTTTCACTTCACCCATGTTACTAAATTTATCACCCGATGTAATCGATCCCTTATCTCCGGGTTGTCCGCCACCTCTTGGATAGCAAAATGTCCTATCTAGGAAAATACCGTCATCGACGATATCTGTAATTGTAGCTTCGAATAATGGAGGGTTAAGTCCTGGGTGTTGAGTTAGATGCATTTTTTCTTGCATAATATCACATAAAAATCCTAGTTAGATCCCCGTTCAATAATGACTCAGTAAGATTTTTTGTATCTTCAGATAGTGCTCTGTCGCCGTTAAGAGGCTTGACAATCCCCCTTGACCATTCTAGAACTTTAGAAACTCCATGACCAGGTTTCTCATCAATTCTATACATCGCTTCTGAAGCGCAAATAATCTCATTTGAGATAACATTAGCTAGTAATCTAGTTGAAATCATAGTTCTGTAAGCTCCCGTGGCACCCATTGATGCATGGTCCTCCTTACCCATGCTTACTGGCGTATTGGAAGTAGTAGCTGGGTTTGACAGTAGATGTAACTCTGCTAGAACTGCGGCCGATGAGTATTGGATTATCATTAGACCACTTTCAAGGCCTTCATCCTTAGCTAAAAATGCACTATGTCCACTCCATTTTGGATCTAGAATCTGGTTTATTCTTCTCTCTGAAATACTGGCAAGCTCATGACATGCTATAGAGATAGAATCACTGCTCAGTGCAATATACTGGCCATGAAAATTGCCCCCGGATATCACCTCGATACTATCTCCCTCAGTGAATACAAGAGGATTGTCTGTCGAGCTGTTTATTTCGATTTCTAGAATTCTCCTAGATTCCCTAAGCATATCGATAACAGGTCCGTGTACCTGGGGAGAGCACCTGATTGAGTATGCATCCTGAACCCTATCACAGTTGACATGCGAGATTTTTATCTCAGAATTTTCTAGTAATGACGAAATTCTTGCTGCAGACATAGTTTGACCGGGATGAGGCCTAGAATTGTGTATCCTAGGGTCGAAAGGCTTGTGAGATCCTCTGATGGCCTCGACAGTGCAAGCAACAGAAGCATCAGAGGCGAAACAAAGCATATCCATGTTATTCAAGGCCTCACACATGAATGCACACATCTGACTAGTCCCATTGATTAGAGAGAGGCCTTCTTTAGCTGCAGGAACTATTGGAGTAATTCCAGATTTCCCAAGTGCCTCATTAGACGACATGAGGCTCCATTCGTTGGTCCCAATCCTGAGGTTACACTCACCTTCTCCCATCATACCTAATGCTAGGTGGGATAGGGGAGCCAAATCTCCCGAAGCACCTAGAGAGCCTATTCTAGGTATTACTGGGCATACGCCATGGTTAATCATAGAAATAAGAGTATCAACTATGACAGGTCGAGCACCAGAATTTCCTCTACATAGCGTATTAGCTCTGATCAGCATCATCATTATTGTGTGACGGTTTTCCATTGGCTCTCCAATTCCACACGCATGACTTCTAATCAGATTTGCTTGGAGCTGTTCTAATTTATCCGGTTCAATGGAAACGGATGAAAGTGCACCAAAACCGGTATTAATGCCGTAAGTCACAGTTCGATTCCTCAGAATTTCTGTAACCGCCTCCCTGCAAGAGGTCATTTTCTCTCTGGCTGATTGTGAAAGAGCTACTTTGGTTAGTCCCAAACCAGTGTCAACGACGTCACGAATAGTGAGGGAATTTCCATCTATCACGAGCTCTCTCATAGATTCCGGTAAGGGCAATAGCAAATAGACTCATCGAGAATCAAAAAGATTATTCAAAATGTTTTCATCTACGATGTTAGGCATTGTGACGTTTAGATTTGAGTCATTATCCATTGCTCTTTTTATTGTCCACATAGCCTCATCATTCCTAGCCCATGACCTTCTTGCAATACCATTTTCAACATCCCAGGGAATCATTGATTCTATTGCCCTGCCGGATTTTTCAGAACCATCGATGTATAGTCCGAAACCCCCATTGATAACCTCGCCCCAACCAACACCTCCACCATTGTGGAGACTGACCCAAGTTGCTCCTCTGAACGAGTCCCCGACAAAATTCTGTACGGCCATATCTGCAGTAAACATAGAGCCGTCCCTGATATTTGCTGTCTCCCTGTATGGACTATCTGTGCCACTAACATCATGGTGATCTCTACCGAGAACAATAGGCCCGGAAATATCTCCATTTCTTATAGCATCATTGAATGCCATGGCGATAGATCTTCTTCCTGTGGAGTCTGCATACAATATTCTGGCTTTACTTCCTACGACCAAATCATTTTTGGCGGCTTCTTCTATCCATCTGAGGTTATCTGAATATTGTTGCCTGATTCTTTGTGGGGCTTCTGAGTGGAGCTCGGTGAGTATCGTATGGGCTATTGAGTCGGATACTTCTAGGTCTTTATCTGAGCCAGAAGTACATACCCAACGAAATGGACCGAAACCATAGTCAAAACACATTGGCCCCATTATATCTTCAACATATGAAGGATACTTGAATTGGCCGTGTCCGTCTACAATGTCCGCTCCTGACCTACTAGCCTCCAAGAGGAAAGCATTTCCATAGTCCCAGAATTTCATTCCCCTAGATGACAGTTTGTTGATCATATCTGCATGTTTTCTTAGTGACTCCTTTACATGAATCTTGAAGCCTTCAGGATCATTAGACAGGAGATCTTTCGCCTCTTCGAATGTGAATCCAGCGGGAGTGTATCCACCTAGCCATGGATTGTGGAGACTGGTCTGATCGCTACCTAGATCTGGAGTGAGGTTGTTTTCGATAAGCGCCTCGAGTAAATCAACTATATTTCCAACATAGCCTATTGAGACAGCATCTCCATCATTTACTGCTTGGCGCGCACGTGATATTACATGATTCAAATCGTAGTGTAGCTCGGACAGCCATCCTTGCTGATGCCTCTTAATCGCGGCATGAGAGTCTACCTCGGCAATTATACAGACAGCTCCTGCAATGACAGCAGCCTTCGCTTGAGCGCCAGACATTCCACCTAGTCCAGATGTGATGAATAGTATCCCAGATAGATCTGATTCATTATCAATATCCAGATATTTTCTAGCCGCATTCAATAGGGTAATTGTCGTTCCATGGACGATACCCTGTGGACCTATGTACATGTAAGATCCTGCAGTCATCTGTCCGAACTGTGTTACTCCAAGTGCGTTCATCTTTTCATAATCGAGCTGAGATGAATAATTCGGAATAACTAGTCCATTGGAAATGACTACCCTAGGGGAATCTGGACTCGAAGGAAATAATCCAAGTGGATGGCCCGAGTTAATGACAAGCGTCTGATTATCATTCATCTTTGAAAGTAGTTTCATTGTTATGAGGTACTGTGCCCAATTTTGGAATACCGATCCATTTCCTCCATAAGTAATCAACTCATGTGGATACTGAGCTACTGAGGGATCTAGGTTATTCTGAATCATTAACATTACAGAAGCTGCAGAGGGAGAGTCGGATGGATAGTCGCCGATTGGCCTAGAGAACATTTCATATTCTGGCCTAAACCTGTGCATGTAAATATGGCCAAGCTCCTCTAGCTCCTGTAAAAACTCAGTTGCTAATACATTATGCCAGTCCTCCTGAAAATACCTCAATGAGTTTTTAATTGCCAATTTCTTCTCGGATTCACTGAGTACTTGTGGCCTAATTGGAGCGTGTGGGACAGAGTCATCTAACGATTTGGCGGAGGGCAATTGATCGGGAATTCCGACCAATATCTGTTCTTTGAATGTTAATCCCATTTCAGCCTCTCCATTATAGTGGACTCGATAGTAGAAGAACTGACAAGAGATGATTTCAGAAGGCTATCCATCTCTTGAGATATGTTTTTCTTTTCATCGGTATCATCCAAGGAATCTAAGTTAATTCGTACATTGTAAGAAGCTATTCTAGAAGACGCGAGTGCCAATTCGGATGATGCGAGAAGATCTGTAAGAGCATTGGGGTTACCAGTTCTTGATAGTCCTATGATCGATTGTAAAAAATCAGATGAGGCCCTCATTATTTTCAGTGGCACTAATGCGGCGTTAATTGTAGAAGATACGATGGCATCTGACCTAGTTGATTTTTGAAGATCATTATCTCTTGGGAGCCTGTACGAATTCATAACGGCATCAAATGCTGAAGCATCTTCATCAGCAAGTAACAGAGAGAGCTCTATTCCTTCAGTAGATGATTCTATCACTTCTGTGGCAGAATCATGGCCTTCTGACCATTTTTCCTTACCTAGAGTCAACCTGGATACCATCATTCCGAGAGCATGAGCATGAGCTAGAGTCAGTGCGGCTACTGAGCCACCCCCTGGTGTAGGACTGGAGGATGATATTTTTGACAAGACATCGGCATATCCATCATTCAAGTTAATCACCACGTATTGCTAGCTCGATAATAGATGATCCGATGTCAAACTCATGTAAGCCTTCTAATCCTAAACCATCGACTGCATGTTGTAAAATATTGTTTTCATTTGCCTCTTCTGAGTCTGGGCAATAATGGATTCCTGCTTGAATCATTGCCTGCATTGGGACTAATCCGACAAGTTCGCTTGCAGTGACCGTGAGTCCAAGTTTACTAGCCTCTGACCTTATTGCATCTGTAACATCGTGAAGCCCGGTAATAGTGTGATCGAGTAAGTTCATGGATACCTGAGCCGTATCTTCGTCATACATCCATCCAGCCGCCTGTAGGGCTTTGAATTTACCAGGTTCTCTAATAGTAATTCCATTTGAGTCGACCAATTTATTTCCTTGATCGTCCCTCTTAATCACGCCACTTGTACGAATTTTTCCAGCGATTTCATTTGCTAGTGATTTATCGTGTGTACTTAGATTAACATTGTATGCAATTAGAATTTGTCTAGCTCCAGTAGCTGTGGCTCCTGAACGAGGCAGGAACTCTGAAGGCCCAAAATCGGGTTCCCACTCCGGGTCAGAAAGCTTTTCTTTGAGAGCTTCATACTCGCCTTTCCTAATATCGGGTAGTTTTACACGTCTTTCATTCCTAGCTGATTCAGCGTAAAGGAATATTGGGATGCCATAATTTTCAGACACTGCCTTGGCATAGCGTTCTGAAAGATCGATGCACTCCCCCATTGAGGAGTTACTGAGAGGAATGAAAGGAACCACGTCAATAGCACCCATTCTAGCGTGTTCGCCGGTATGTTTTGACATATCAATTAGTTCTAATGCGACTCCTGTAGATTTTATCGCGGCTTCCAAAACAGCTTCCGGACCACCAACCATAGTAACTACAGTTCGATTAAAATCGGCCCCCATGTCTACATCTAGTAAGCTTACTCCATCTACGCTTGTAATGGAATTTATGATGGCGTCTATGACATCTTTATCTCTACCTTCACTAAAGTTAGGAACGCACTCAATCAACGGTTCGCCCATGGCCTCGCATGGAGATTAAGGGATTAGGATTACTCATCAGTCATATAGTCCGGAAGAGTTGTCAATTCTGCCTTTCTCACTGTTTAGTGTGAGCTTCTCTAGTGAATTTAGGAAATCGGATTTTGTTATCTTTTTATTGCCTTTCGATATTGCACTAACTCCGGCCTCTACGACAAGAGATTTTAGCTCAGCACCGCTAAAACCATCAGTTTTAGAGGCGATTTCTTCTAGATTAATTCTGCTTGAAATGGGCGTATTCTTGGTGTGTACATTCAGAATTGAAAGTCTACCGTCCTCGTCGGGAAGAGGTATCTCAACTATTCTGTCAAATCTACCGGGCCTCAATAAAGCATTATCAAGAAGCTCTGGCCTATTCGTGGCGGCGATAATTTTCACATCCTCGAGGGGGGCAAATCCATCCAATTCTGACAGAAGTTGCATCAGTGTCCTTTGAACTTCCCTGTCTCCGGAGGTCGCACTGTCGAGTCTCTTAGAACCTATGGCATCGAGTTCGTCGATGAAGACAATGGCTGGAGCTCTTTTCCTAGCGAGATCGAATATCTCTCTAACTAATCTCCCCCCTTCGCCAATGTATTTCTGAGCTAGCTCTGAGGCAACTAAACCTAGGAAGACGGCATTAGTTGAGTTTGCAACAGCTTTGGCCAACATAGTCTTTCCAGTGCCGGGAGGACCAGTTAACAGGACTCCTTTTGGAGGGTCAATGGAGAATCTCTCGAAATCGTCGCGATTTGTGAAAGATAGCTCTACCGCTTCACGAATTTGAATAATCTGTTCTTCAAGACCGCCCACGTCATCAAAGGTAACGGACGGTTTTTCAATAATCTCAGAAGTAACGACGAGCGGATCCCAAGAGTCAGATAAAACCTCAATTACAGATAGATTATCCTGATTTAATGCAACCCTAGCTCCGGGAATCAAGAGCGAGTCATCGATACGAGGATTTATTGAAACCAGGAAGACTGTGCCATTCGAACTCCTGACTATCGCTCCTTCGTCGGTGAGGTCTTGAATATGGCCTATCACCATAGGAGGAGTTCTGAGATTCCTGATCTCTTCCTCGAGACGGCTTGCGCGCTTCTTTACTTGGGATATTTCACTCTCCAGCAGTAACTTATCGGTTAGGAGTTGCTGTGCAGTTTCTGTTAGTCCCTTGATTTCAGATTGAAGATTTGAAACTGGGGATATGTTAGAGGGATCTTCCTGACGGTGAGCGTCCGAGCCAGTAGCCATGAGTCTCGTAAGGGGTATTTGATTTCAAATAACCCCAACCCATATGTTCGAGTGCTCGTTGGCACATGCATGGCAACCTGTGAAATGTGTGGGACAGATAGAGTTACAACATTTCTTTCAGAAATTTCAGGAGCTAGGCTAAGATGTTGTACAAGGTGTATCGAATCAAATAACTTGACGGTCTTGGAAAGGAGAGTTCCAAAACAAACTGTAACAAGACCTGTTTTATCTAAGACAAAAACATATACGAAAAATGTCAGTAAAATGGAGAAAGAAGTGGCTAGAGATTTCCATTCAAGGATCAAAAGTGCTAGAGAGGGCAAAGGATGGAGTGCACGAGAAATGGCCAAGAGGCTAAACCTACGACTCAACGATATTCAGAAAACCGAAGCTGGAGTTCAACCTGCTGATAATATTCTCGAGAAAATAGCTAAAGCACTGGATATCTCACTTTTTGAAGAGAATATATCAGAACCTGAGAGGACCATTAAGACTCCCAGTAGCAGAAGTATGACAATAGGAGATGCTCTTGATGAGTTCCTTGCGAAAGAATGAGTTTGAGGATGTTCCTCTGCACGTTATCCACCTAGATCAAGATGACCCGAAGAAATGTAGTGCGAGGAGGCTTTCTAAACATGGACATGCGATTTTGCATAAATCTACTCGTGCGGCGCCGAAGAGAGGGTTTCTTCTAGACCCGTCCAGCGGGGTTCTGATGGGCCCGGATGACATGAAGTCGGTATCACTTGGAGGATCCATCGTAGCACTGGACTGTTCTTGGAAGAGATTGGAAGAGTCTCTAGATTCTATTTCTAAGCACACCAGATTAGAAGGTAGGACTCTTCCAGTACTATTAGCCGCTAACCCGATATCCTGGGGCAAACCGGGAAGGCTTTCCACTGCGGAGGCATTCGCATCATCACTTTACATTCTTGGCAGAAAAGAGCAGGCTAAGAGGATATTATCATGCCTTCCATATGGGGAGGCTTTTCTCCAATTGAATAGAATGCCACTAGAAGCATATTCGGAAGCATCGACCAATCAAGAATTAGCTGAAGTGCAGTGGGAATTTTTTGATAGGCCCGAATAGCCACTACTCGCTCTCTTCAACTCTCTGTTTTGCGAGTTCTCTCATGTCCTCATGGTGTGAGCCCTCGTCTATCGCTACCTGATCTGACTCGTCAACTATCTCGACACCAAGGAGAGTTTCGATTACATCTTCCATTGTTACTAATCCTTCAGTGCCTCCAAACTCGTCTTTAACAATTAAAATCTGAGATTTTGTCTCAAGGAGAATATCCAATGCCCTATCCACGGAGTCGTTATCGCTACATAGATCAACAGGCCTAGAGATTTCTGACATCTTCTTACTATACTCATCAACGGCGGCCCTACGGAGTATCTCACTTCTTAGTACAACACCTCGTACATCATCAATATTCCCGCCGGTTACGGGCATTCTTCCGTGGACCATTATTGGTATCCTCTCCAAAACGTCAGAAACAGTATCATCAACAGATACTGAAGTCACCACTACTCTTGGAGTCATGATATCACTGACCTTGATTTCTCTAAGTTTCAATAGATTCTGAATTACTGCCTCTTCGTCTTCTTCAATTACATCGGTCTCTTCGGCTATATCGGCCAATACAGAAAGCTCGTCCCTAGTGACAGTCTCGGTCTCTACTGCAGGCAAAAGAGACCTTGTAATTTCTATTGGCTTGACTATGATCCAGAGGGCGAACATCATAGCTTTCATTATTCTAGCAGATGGAATAGTTAGTTTCCTCCAATAGAGAGCACCGATAGTCTTAGGTAGAATCTCACTAAGTAACAGTATTGCCAAGGTTAAGACGGCGGCGGCCACGTGCACAATCATTCCTCCTCCGAACTGAGTCTGTACTTCAGCACCGACTCCCAAGGCTCCCACAGTGTGTGCTATGGTATTCAGAGTCAATATTGCAGTGAGAGGCCTCTCAGGGTCATCTTTCCATTGTGACCAGAGATCACTCACTTTGGGGTGTGTATCTTTGAGAGCGGCTATATGTCCATGACTTGTAGAAAGCAGTACTGCTTCCAGAATACTGCACAAGAAGGACGCTCCAAGAGCTAGTCCAGAATAGGCTATGATAAGCGTGTAGTCTACCAACTATCTTTCCTCACTTTTGAGCGAAAATTAAACATGTGCGTGACACGAATGACTGCTCCCAGTTGCCTTACGACCGATTGCGACATAAATAGGTGACTGACCGCTAACCATGTGCCGGAGCCGGAATATGTCACAATTTTCATGGCTTGGCCATATGTAAATGCGCCATTACACCTAGGTCATGTAGCTGGAAATTGTCTTCCTGCAGATATTCAATACAGGTATGAAAGAGCCAGGGGTAGAAGGGTTCTGATGTGCAGTGGATCAGATGAGCATGGAACCCCAATAACAATTACTGCTGAGCAGCAGGGTGTTTCACCGCAGGAGATTGTAGACAAGTATCATGATTTGGCACTTGACTCGCTAACTAAGCTTGGTTGTGCCTGGCCTCATAACGTTGATTCGAGAGGAATCGAATATGGAGGAGCTTTGTATAACAGAACGTCAGATTCAAGACACAAAGAGTTAGTCTGTGACGTTTTTACTCAATTGTTGGATTCGGGAATGTTGCAGAAGCAGACAATGAAACAATATTGCTCAATTTCAGAAGATAAAGTTAGATTCCTCCCCGATAGATACGTAGAAGGGACCTGTCCTGTTTGCGGAGAAGGTGAAGCACGTGGCGACCAATGCGATGAATGTGGCTCTACATACGAAGCACATGAGTTGCTCAATCCATTATCCAAATTAGATCCGACAGCAGAAATAGAAGTCAGAGATACCGATCATTTCTTCTTCAGATTAGACATGTTTCAAGAGAGCCTCGAAATATACGCATCCAGTAGGCAGTCGGTTTGGAAGCCCAATGTTAGGTCAATGACGAAGAACTGGCTAAATATGGGCCTTAGGCCAAGAGCTGTGACAAGGGATATAGAATGGGGAATAGATATTCCACTTCCGGGTGCTGAATGGTCTTCAAAGAGCATCTATGTGTGGTATGAGGCGGTTCAGGGATACTATTCCTGTGCAAGAATTTGGTCCGAAAGATTTGCCACTACTAATGATCACCCTGATGGAGACTCGGCATGGGAAAATTGGTGGAAGAAGAGCTCTAATGGCGAGTCACCAAAGCACATTTACTTCATGGGGAAAGACAACATACCCTTCCATACGATTATCTGGCCGGCACTCATTATGGGCATTAATGCATCAGCTAACAATGGAAATATAACCAATGAGGAATTTGACGGGGATTTAGTACTGGGAACAAATGTTTCCTCTAATGAATACCTCATGCTACAGGGAGGTCAATTCAGTAAGAGCAGGAAACATGCAGTATGGTTGCCATCGTTCTTGGAGAGATATGATGCGGACTGTCTGAGATATTATTTGTCAATCAATATGCCAGAAACTCATGATACTGATTTCAGATGGGAAGAATTCGTTGACAGGGTGAATAATGAGCTCATCGGAACCTATGGAAACTTTGTTCATAGGGTGATGACACTGACAAATAGGCTGGCAACAGGCGAGGGTAATCCGGTACAGAAATATGATGATATTGAAAAGTACTCAGAAATTATATCACAGTGCGAGGATCTCGTACGTTCTGCAATAGATTCAATGGAAAGGCAGAGGTTCAAAGAAGCATTGAGATCCATTATGTCAATAGCACAAATTGGTAATCAACTGTTGCAGAGATGTGCGCCATGGAAGTATCTAAAATCCGAAGAGTCACTGGAGAAAAATGATTCTCTTTCGGGACTGGCACTCTCATGGAGGCTCTGCAGAACATTAGCAATCTGCACAAGGCCATTCATGCCGTTTCAATCAGAGAGACTATGGGAAATGCTCGGCGAGAAAACGGATCTGGACGGTCAATTATGGGATAGTTCTACAGATTACTCGTTGGACCTTCAGTGGAGTGGGGTATCGCCAGAGCCTCTTTTTACCAGGCTAGACCTTGATGAAATACTAACTCATGAAATTTCATTGGCCAATGATATTAATGATGACCCCATCGAGAATGATGAGAAAGGAGCTGATTACATAGATTTTGAAGATTTCATGAAGGTCGAGATGAAGACTGGGAAAGTCATTTCTGTTGAAGAACATCCCAATGCGGATAAGCTGTACGTGGTAACAATTCAGGACGGACCTGATTCAACTAGGACGGTCTGTGCGGGTCTAAAAGAATACTATGATCCAACAGATCTAGAAGGATTGAATGTTGTATTCGTAGCTAATTTAGAGCCTAGGAAACTTAGAGGGGTGTTGTCCGAAGGAATGTTACTAGCCGCAGATGACGGAGATGGTAATGTCAGTATCCTGACGACTAAGGGCGATATTGGCTCTGGTTCGAGGGTTAGATAACCCATCAACTATTTTCCGAGTCGTCATCAAGATCAACACGAGACTCTGCATATTCCGCCATTGATTCTAGCCTCTGCATGAATCTTGATTTAGAATCTGTATCCGAAGACGAAGTAGCCTTGACCAGCCAGATACCTCCAAAGGCAACTTCCCACAAGCCTAGAGAGTCTGTTCTGGTCCTTCTGAAAATGTAGTCCAACAGAGGGATCAATATGGTTGAAAGACAGATGGCAATAAATGCGTTCATGAAATCTCCGCCCTCTATACCAGAACTGTCTCCGAGCATGGAAATACCAAAGAATACGCCAAGGAGGAATATGAAGTAAGACGCTATAGTTGTATTCTTCAGGGAGTGGTAGATGAAAGTAGCATTATCTCCCCTGGAATTAATGAATTGAGTACGTGAAATTACATTACCCATAGAACGGTTGAACCTTATCGGCATTACAACCATATTGAATAACGAGAGTAAGATAGATACTATCAGAGCTAAGGTGGTAGGAGTTTCAAGGATTGCGAACGCAACAAATATTGCAATTATAAAACCGAAATTAACAGCGAAATCAACGAATAGCCTTAGTGATGCTCTTGCGCTACCCACTTCCTCATATCCATCAGGTATGACTTTGGGCTGAGATTTGGGTCTCTTCTCTCTTGGCGCCCTAGGCTTCCTAGGCTCCTTCTTCTTCTTAGCGGCAGCTTTGGCTTCCTTCTTCTTGGCGCGTCTTGATTTGGTGGCTACAGGCGCCGGTTCAGCCTTGACTGGGGTAGGTTTTGTTTCTACTTCTTCTTTCTTGTCTTCTTCTGAAATCTTTCCTGCCTTCTCCAATAGCCCCATATTCGCACCTCAATAGTTTAATTTTATGAATAGATCTCGCCCATCTCTTGATAAATTGCAAAACCAGGTGAAGCAACAAAGTCTCCAATTTTTTCCTCTGGAAGCTCCCCAAGTACTCTATTTATCATAGAGAAAAAATCTGCCTTAGTTTCATTGTCGCAATCACTTGGGCCCTCTCCCACTTCCTGGAATAGAGGGAAGTCATCCGAGGAGACAAAGGAATTAATGAAATCCTCATCCATATCGCCGAGCAGATTGTTCACGATTTCAAAGAACTGAGGAAACAAATCTTCCGAGTCCTGATTAATATCAGTAGTCTGATTTTCTGATTCTTCTTCGTGATCATCATCAGGCGAGGAAATTAGCTCTACAGTTGGCTTAATCGCGAGTAGATCTTGCTGTTGCTTTTTTCTGAGTACAATAATCTCCCTGTCCAGCTCTGAGCCAAATCGATCGGAGAACCTATCCATCAGAGAACCCACTTGGCCAGATGAAATTCTGTCTATGTGACCATACATGCTATCCCTACTCTCTATTGCTGGAGAGTCACTGTCAGATTTCCTCTTCTCCCAGTGGCTTTGAAAATCGTTCTTAGACCCTTCATCAGGAGGGTTTTGGATTTCCTCAAGCTCATTTTCAGATTGAGGTTGTTCGTTGGCCTCCACTGGTGGCGGAGGAGGGACTGGGATAGGCGGAGGAGGGGGTAAATTAAGCCCCGGAGGGGGTGGTGGCAAGGGCATTCCATTGGGACCCACCAAA
>DAOI01000011.1 GCA_002501805.1 Euryarchaeota archaeon UBA463
GAACGCCTCTATGACCACCAGTTCGATGAAAGGGGCATTCTTTGACAATGCAGATGCCAGAAATGAGCTGTTTCAATTAATCAATAACTAGTTGGATGATATTATGATAAAATATCCAATAGTAGAAATCTTTCATTCTGTACAAGGTGAGGGATTCCATGCCGGTATACCACATGTATTCATCAGATTTGGAAACTGCAATTTAAGATGCGAGTGGTGTGATACTGATTTCCTCAAATATGAGGAATTATCGTTAGATGAAATTACAGAAAGGGTACTATCATTTGGCTGTAAGAAGGTAATATTCACCGGTGGAGAGCCAGCATTACAAGATCTACAGACTATAGGTAGCAGACTCAAAGAATTCGGAATTTCACTTTCAATAGAGACAAATGGGACAGTAGAAATAGATCCCATTATAGACTGGATTTGTGTTAGTCCTAAAGATCAGATATACCCCAATGTAAAAATAAAGCAAGTAAGAGGTGATGAATTAAAGATAGTATATTGTGGACAGGATCTATCGATGTATGATGAACTAAAATCTGGCTTTGCTCATCATTATATTCAACCCCTATATTTGGAAAATGAAAGTATAGAATCTAATGGCGTTAGCTTCCAAATTGTAGAAGAACTAGTCAAGAATTCCCCTGGTTGGAGACTATCGTTACAAACTCACAAATGGATGGGTGTACTGTAATGACTTCAAGAGCGATAATGGCTCTATCTGGAGGCATGGATTCGACATCATTACTTCTCCGGCTACTAAGAGAGGGTCACTCCGTAACTTGTGTTAGTTATTTATACGGTCAAAAACACTCTATTGAAATAGAAAAAGCGAAGGAAAATATCAAAAGATTACAATCTAAAGAATTTAGTGTAGTTCACAAAATAATCGACTTGAGTTCTGCTATGAGTTCGTTTCACTCTGCCTTAACAGACGATAACTTCGATGTTCCTGAAGGGCATTATGAAGAGGTACAGATGAAACAGACTGTAGTGCCCAATAGGAATGCCATATTCTCATCAATTTTGTATGGTATGGGCTTAAGCATATCTCAAATAGAGGATTGTGATGTAATTGTTGCATTGGGCGTCCATAGTGGGGATCATGCTATTTATCCAGATTGCAGGCCTGAATTTTACAATGCTCTCTCTTCCGCATTCTCAATAGGTAATTGGGACTCAGAAAGAATTAGCTTTGAGTTACCGTACATTAAAGGAGATAAGACAACTATTCTGAAAGATGCTCTGTATTCCTGCGAAATCCTAAATCTAAATTTCAATGAGATAATGAGCAGTACAATAACTTCATACAACCCAGATAAATTAGGACGATCTAGTGGAAAGTCAGGATCTGACGTTGAACGGATATTGGCATTCCACGAAATAGGTCATGTGGATCCAATCGAATACAGCTCTTCCTGGGAATCTGTATTAGAGAACGCATTAAAATTAAAGCATAAAGTTGGTGAATAACATGGGAGATCAAGATACTGAGTGGAGAGATAAATTAAGCGATCTTGCTTACAGGGTTACGAGAAAAGGCGATACTGAAAGGCCATATACAGGTAAATATTACCTTGAAGAAAGAAATGGCAAATACTTCTGTATTTGTTGTAACCACCTCTTATTCACTTCTGAAATGAAGTATCATTCGGGTTGTGGTTGGCCAGCTTTTCATTCAGAGCACGATGATGCACAAATCAAAAGAATTGTAGATCTGAGTTATGGGATGCGCAGAGTAGAAGTCAAATGTGGCAAATGTGATGCCCATTTGGGTCATGTATTCGAGGACGGACCGAAGGAATTTGGTGGTGAAAGATATTGCATTAATTCTGTCTGCCTAGATTTTGTCACGGGGGGAGATAAATGACCCGATTCTTATCTTCAAAGAAATACGGTCATGAAAGGGGCCTATCGGCAGCATTTAGACAATGGAGAGCGGTGAGCCACTGTAGATTCATGCATGGATATTCTTTAGAGTTTGAGTTTGTTTTTGGTACAGATGCATTAGATGAAAATAATTGGGTCGTTGATTTTGGTAGCTTGAAAAATCTAGAGGCATGGCTAAGACTAAATTTCGATCATAAGACATTGGTTGCCTCTGATGATCCCATGTATTCATATTTTGAAGGGATGCATGAGAATGGTATCATTGATATGGTAACTGTCGAGGGTACGGGTTGTGAAATGTTTGCTAAAATAGCTATGGATTATGCCAATGAATTTATTCAGAAAATTACTGAAGACAGATGCTGGGTTGAAAGCGTCACCGTACGAGAACATGGTGCAAACAGTGCCACATGCATGAAAATAACTGAATAGATTCAGAAATCAATTTGTAGTATTCGGATTCTTAGTCCGAAGAAGCGCTATCTCTCTCGAACGAGTCTGCAGCTTCTTTAATTACGGAAATAATCCTATGAATCTCATCATCCTTAGGCAAACCCCTCATGATGACCCTATTCAATGTCTCTTCAATTCCCGCTCTCTTATGTTCCTTAGTAGGCATGGAATTCGATAGTCTTGTTATTTCAGATCTAAGCCTGTCTCTGAGAAGAGGATTGAGCAATCTTTGTTGTTCGGACTCCCTTGATTCAGAGTTAGGAATATTTGCATACCAAGTGTAACAGATGATTGATACAGCATGACTAAGGTTCAGTATTGGATAACCCTCCCAAGATGGTATTGTTACTAGTAAATCGCACTCATGTAGCTCTTGGTTTGTTAGCCCGATATCCTCGGGCCCGAATACATAGGCAGTCCTGCCTTTTACTGAAATCAATCTCTGGGGCAATTCCTCGGGCAAAATGAAATGCCTGAATGCTATTTTATCTCCAACCTCTCTCTTGCCTGATGTCCCTACGACGATTGAACAGTCTCGTGTTGCTTCCCCCAAATTTTCAAATGTCTTGCAGGAGTCTAGTACATCCTGGGCGTGTTTTGCCCTATTCCTAGTATCCTCGCTCCAATCATTATCTCTTCCAACAATTCTCAAATCTGTAATTCCAAAATTGAGAACAGTCCTAGCAACCGCACCAATATTACCATCATATTTGGGCCTAACTAGGATGATTGTAACATCGTCACTCTCAGTTGGAAGATCAATCGGCAATCTTCCGCCCATAGTATCCCGAACAGTATCGCATTGATAGTAATACGCTAATCTACTCGTCTCTGACGGTACCTGGTGATGTACCCAGCGATCCAGTTTCTCATTCTTTTATTTCCCACGTCTGAATATTCACTAACAAGCTTCTTGTTATCATCAAAGCTATCCGTAAACTGATCAGGATAAAGCTCCAGAAGCCTGATTGCCCTGATTTTAATAAACGATGGTCTGATATTACCCATATTACTCCTCCAATAACTTAACTTCTAGCGGAAAACCCTCTTCTCTAGTACAAACAACTGTAATCTTTCTCGGGGGCTTCTGCATACCTCTGGACCAGATATAGTGGTTCACAGCCTCGTCGATCCATATGTCCTCATCTTCCCTTATCTTCATATGTCTAGCAACGTGAATTTTTATTTCTGCCATGGCCCTGTTGGCCCTTCTAGTCCTAGGAACACTCCAGGCCGCTCTTAGTGGAATAGTCATCTCCTTGATTTCAGCCATTTAATCACCTTTGTAGCTTACTTCTTCGCCACATGTGGCGCTTAGGATGTGTAGTAGTATTCCTGTTTGTCCTCAACATTACCCACACAGGGACTCTCCTGTTTTGTTTGGTGACCTTCATCAAGCGCCTCTTCTTTGCATTGGGCTTGTTTCTTGCCATAATATCACCTAATAATTTGATAGTCCTGGATGCCTTTCAATTGCATCATCTCTCACAGCATGAGCTACGGAATCTAACATTGCCTGTCCATCGGGAGTCAATACCTTTCCATGATTGACATTTCCAGCAGGATTCATCTTACTCTCGATCAGTCCGGCCTCGGTCAACTGTTGCATAATAGTTCTAGAAATATTCCTCGATCCCGCAACTGCCCTGTTAGGCTTCACTCCTCGATCCTTAGGGCCACCGAAGTGCTGAGCCATATGATTAGCACCAATCGGTCCCAGCTTGCCAACTTTCCTCAATACAGCGGCAGATCTGATATGCCACCAGTTATCTTGCGAGGGGGGCCTCTCTCTGTGTGTACCTGTTTTGACTATTTTAGACCATTCTGGCGGGTTTATTGAGGCTACATCAGCTAAACGAGCTGAAAGCTCGTTAATCAGAAGGTCCGCTGGAACA
Organism: Euryarchaeota archaeon UBA463; assembly: GCA_002501805.1. Taxonomy (GTDB): domain Archaea; phylum Thermoplasmatota; class Poseidoniia; order Poseidoniales; family Thalassarchaeaceae; genus MGIIb-O5. Next base: position 4,245 of record DAOI01000011.1, read on the forward strand.
TCGTGATACGTAGTCATAGGCCCACCAAGCAGCCGCCCGTCTGACAGTTCATATTTAACCATGATGACACGTTACTCCAAAACAAGTGTTACCAAAATGAGTTACATCGCCCTACAAGGATTGAAATTACCTTGTCGTCACGGACATGCATGAGGAAGACAATGTCACAGAATCCTAACATGCTTAGGACTATGATAGGCATAGGTCTAACCTTGATTTTTGTATTAGGATATGCAGTCTACTCAAATACAATTGAGTCAGAATATTATGGTTATGAAACTACTAATATCTCAGAGACTCTAGAGCCTGATCAAGACGATGATGGCATAGCAGAGTGGTTTCTATCTACTAACATGCCCATTACGTGGGTGAACGTTACAGTGATTGGCGCCCCCCAGGATTCAACTCTCAGGGTTCAAGCTGATGGGACTTCATGGTACCACTCACCATTCCTAGGCAATAATCAAGATTATCCTTTCAATTGCGAGGGTGACGGAGACTATTCGGATTTAGTCGAGACCTGTGAATATTCTACTAATCATGAAATTATCATCACTCAGGAAGAGAGTACCCTGAGAGGAATCGTCTCTTCCGTATTACCTATAGAGGGATTGGGCTACCTTCAGGCCGATGATCTGGAAGAGGCTTATGATGAGGCCAATGAATTAATTTCAGAAGAGGCTACAATAATTACTTGGAGAATTGGCCTATATGATGATGAAGGAAATGCTCTTGAATCCACTGGAATAGAAATTCTCGTTTCGATGGTTAATCACGAGTTAACTGATGTCAATGAGTTTAAGATTGACCCTATCGAAGAGTCTGTTTACAGTCTAGCAACACTGATTGGATGCTTCAGTCTAATGTTGGTGCTTCCATTGATAATATATTTCTCTGCAGTATACAAAGCAAGGAAGGATGAGTCAACAAGGTTAGAAGCTCCTCCATTAGATAATTAGTGCTACTTCAATTGCACAAGATTCAATTCTATCAGTTTAGAAATTGACGCTGAGCAACGTTGTCTAGCAGGGATTATTTCTTCTTCATAACAATCCTCCATAATGTGTATAATTTGTGACAATGTCCTATTTCCATCGATAAGATCCCATAAGGCCGAATTCAATCTGTCTAATGGCCTTCTAAGTATACTGGGTGCCCTTGTTAATCTAGCAAGTAACCGTTCTAATCGATTAAAATCCTTCTCAATAACAATAACAACCTGCTTATCCGAAATTCCGTAATCTTCCAATGCACTATTTGTCGTGCCATAGGAAATTCCATGTTCCCAATGACATGGGAGTCGAATAGGGACACTGTCTGATCTAATTTGTAAACTCATTAGATTATCACCCATGTAAATAAGCTAATCATGCAACAAATACCGGTAATTGCCGATGCCCTAGTAAGCCTCATCGATTTTATTACATTTTTAGAGTACCAAGTAAGAATTCCAAAAAATGACGTCAAGAAAAGTAAGATCTCGCTACCTTGTGGAAGTAATTCCAATTTATCTCCTCAACTTTACAGAATTCCCTACAATCGATTTTGACAGTGCAGAAATCCTATTTCTAATCGCCTCATCATTAATTTCTCCATTCTCATCAAATGCTTGCTTGATGTGTGGCACAGCAACTTGCTCAGGAACCACCCATCCATGAATCCACCTAGCTGCAATCCTCATGTGATTAAGTGTGTTATTGCTAGATTGTCCCCCTAGTGTAGAAATCAATCCGAATACTTTTCCAGATGTGTGTTTAGAGTAAAGCCAATCAAGACTATTCTTCATTACGCCACTCATCGTCCCATGGTATTCAGGACTGGAAAGGATATAGGCGTCAGAGTCAGTAGCCATAGCCTGAAACTGCTTCACATTTTCATCGTCCCAAGAGCCTTCGGCACCTACTAGGGGCAATGGATTAGCTCCGTGATCCCATACAGTTACTTCAGCCCCTAGCTCTTTACACTGATCTAGTAGTATTTCCAACATCCTACCGTTTGCAGATTGTAAATCATATGTCCCACAAATTCCCATGACGCGTATAGGCTGACCCATGTCTCTGGAAGAAGGTACCCGTCTTCAAGGTGTAGGTATGGACATGACTCAATAGAGTACGTAACTAGAGAATGCTTATCTTAAATTCGCGTAGCGGTAGGTTATGGATGGGGGCAGGATTAGGCAGCTACTCACTGATGCGAAGGCTCACGCAGACGTGGGAGACATGCTCTTGGCCAGTCAACTTTATACAAAGGCAACAGAAATCGAACCCAACAATGCCGCGGCATGGTATGGACTCGGAGTAGTTCAAACAGCCAGAGGATTCCCAGATGACTCAAGGCTCGCTTTCGAGAAAGCAAATATGCTAGATCCAGAGCATGCCCCTACTGCTGCTAATCTTGCTGTCTTATTGGAGAATATTGATCCTGTGAGGTCTTACGAGCTTGCAACTATGGCTGTAGGTAAATTAGGTAGTATCCAACAATTATCTGCTATAATTGAGAGTCGCAATGAATCAATAGTCGATAGTGATGCAGTGAAGTTAACGGATATTGAGCAGAATGAAGAAGTACCAATGTTGGAGAGTCGTGAAACAAATGATGATTTTTCAAAATCAGAAGAAATACCAATAATAGAGAGTCGAAAAATTGAACATCAAGAGGATATATTATTGGAAGCCCGTCCGGTAGAAACAATTGATGAAGTCATCAATAATGCTAAAGAAATGCTAGCCACAAATAGGGCAAATGAGGCACTTTCATCTATTAGGTCTAGATTAGAAACAGATGGATCAATGAACTATGAATTATGGTCACTGTGCGCAACTACATTATACATGATAGGGCACAATAATGAGGCCTTAGAGGCCATAGAATATGCTATTGCGATAGGGGACGATCGAGCAAAAACCCATTTCAATCACTCACAGATTCTCAAGGAACTAGGTAAAATTGAACAATCATTACAATCAATTTCGAATGCACTAATTTCAGATCCTGAACATATCAATAGCCTGATTTCCATGGGAGAAATAAAGATACAGCAAAATGAGACAGAAGAGGCCATATCTTTCTGGGAAAGGGCATATACGATTTCTTCAGATGAGGAGCTAATGATACGTATTCAGAAGGCCAAAGATAGCGTATCCAAAGATGAAGAAATTGAAAGTGGTGAAGAGTTAGTTATGGAATCCATCGATGAGAAAATTTCAATTGCAAGGGCTCTAACTGAGGATGGAGATTATGTTAATTCAGTAAAAGCCTGGAAGCGTCTTCTGGAAGTAAACAGAGACTCCCCAGAGATTTGGAATGGCATGGCAGATTCACTGTCTGCTGCTGGGCACGTTGATAGGGCATTACAGTGCAGGCAGAAAGCTAATTCACTGATCATGGAAGAAAGGGATGGCTCAATTTCAGAGCCCGAAGAAGAGCTGGATTTGATAGCGGCTGGAAAGGAAGCTCAGGAGATAATGGAGAATACAGAAAATTCTCCAGAAGTTGATGCCAACATATCTATCGAGTGGTACAATAAAGGTATCAATCTATTAGCTGAAGAGAGAGGATCTGAGGCCCTGAGTTCCTTTGAAAAGGCGATAGGTGGGGCTCCCAAGGAAGAGCTAGAGCTTCGTGTCAAAGCACAAGCTGGCAGGGGTCATGCTCTGTATCAAATGGGTAAATACGGAGACAGCATTAGGTCCTATCATACTGCCATATCAATGAATCCCGAGGGAGTTAGTGGGAAACTTCTCTACAATATGGGTTCTTCATACGCTTCCCTAGAGCTCTTTCAGGATGCAGTTAAGTGTTTTATCCAAGCAATAGATAGAGGCCTAGATGATAATGATAGGGCACTCTGTAAAAAACAGCTCAGCAGGTGTAAGATTTTGGCTAAAGAGCAGGCTAGAAGAGCTAGTCGATAATAACTCTACTAGGGCAACTATACACTGAAGCAACCTCATTTTTAACAAATCCAATCAATGTCATTCCATGCTCCATTGACATCTCCACAGCCATAGAACTTGGTGCACCAACAGCAATAAAAATTGGTATACCGCACCTTATTGCTTTGTAAGTTAATTCAAAGGAAGCCCTACCAGATACTACCAGAAAACCATCATTAATTGGAATTTTATTATCCATTAGGAAAGTGCCCATTAGCTTGTCAAGTGCGTTATGCCTACCTACATCTTCAGAGATTGAGATGAGATTTCCATTGTAGTCGATAATTGCAGCTGCATGAGAGCCCCCCGTTCTAGAAAAGAGCTCTTGCTTACTTCTGAGCAAATTTACTGATTGAGAGATTGAAGAGGATTGGATCTTCTTGTCGTTAGGTAAGACGGGCGCGTTTACTCGAATAAGAGATGAAACAGAGCCCCGTCCACACAATCCACAAGCAGAAGAAACAGATGTCTTTCTGATATGCTCAGCCGAGTCAAAAGCACATTCATCAGCGATTTTTACTACAAAATCATCATTATTGAAATTAATTTCGACTATGTCATCAGAGCTACTAATGACCCCCTCGCAATAAAGAAAACCATATACCAGTTCTATATCATTTCCAGGAGTTCTCATTAGAATGCCGAGTGAGTGTTCTTCGCCCAAATGTATCACTTTGATGGTCATGGCACGTTCTATTGCGACCTCGTCTGTTTCATGGGAATGAGTATCATCAGAAAACTTCTGAATATCGACCTCAATTATTTTGTCCATGCTCATCGTGCCCTATTCAAGTATTCATAGATGACGATGGTTGTCGCAACTGTTCAAATACAGCGAGTGTTAGCGAGGCACATGGGCATCCTAGGGGGTGAAGGCTTCTCGCTACCCGTTGTTTCCAAAGTCGATGTGGTCGATGTCAGTATTGAGCTTACTGAAACCGCTAAGGCCGCACTGTCTGCTTCTATGTCCGGTGAAGAGGATACTCACGTTCTACTGATCAGTGCGCAATCAGGAGGATGTTCTGGCTTTATGTACGATATGGCAATTGTGGAGGAACCAGATAACTCCGGCTTTCAAAAAATTCAATTCGAGGGGATCAGGATTTTCATCCATGATAAAGATAGTACGATGCTAAATGGAATCCGTGTCGATTACAAGGACTCATTGATGGGGGGAGGGTTCCAAATAGAGAACCCAAATGCTAGCAAGTCGTGTGGTTGTGGCCAATCCTTCAGTTGATACAATGAGTACTGCCTCAGAAAATTCTGCTCAGATTTATCTAGTGAAATCTAGTATATCAGTTATGGAAGGTTTAGAATGTGTAAACCATTTGAATAATATCCTATCAACCGATATAACCTCATTAGATAAAGGCATGAGGATGGATGGATTAATCTGTGATTCCAATGGCAGAGTTACAGATATAGTAAATTGCTACCATATGGGGCAGAGTATATTGATCGTTGGAATAGATTCCAATACAGACAGTACTAGAGAATTACTTACGAAGGGAATACCCTGGAATCAAAATCTGTCATTATTAGATGGAAATGGAGTATTGGAACATCTCAGAATAATTGGTCGTCACCCGTCTTCTTTAGTAGAGAGTCTTTATCCAGAATTATCTGAATTATCTGAACATAAATATTCAGAATTTGAAAACGTAGTATTCTCGAAATTTATGCACAATGAGCATGAAATAATTGATTTAATTGTAAGGAGTGATAATACCGATTTCTATGGCAGGTTAGAAAGGCATGATTACAAAATTTCTAAATTAGAAGACTGGGAGTTTGCAAGAATAACAGTTGGATACCCAGGATCTAATGAGGCCAACACTAAATTTCTGCCACATGATATAGGAATGATAAATCTGATTTCTCTCAACAAGGGGTGTTATCCGGGACAGGAAATACATGCAAGGCTGGATAGTAGAAGTAAGCCAAAGAAAAGGATGGTTGTATTGGCCACAGGTGATGCCCTAGAGATCGGCAAGCATTCTTTATCGGATGGCAACAGTGTCAATGTAACTTCAAAAGCGCTTAGAGATGGTTTACATTTGTCAATGGGGATATGTTCTGTAGACGTGTCAAATGATGCGACACTAGTAAACTGTAATGGATATTCGAAGCTTACTTTAATTTGATTCTAATTATCGAATAAGTCGGAATCTACAAGTGTGATCTCCTCATTATTTTCTATCCATTCACGCATTGTCATTAGTGGTGAAATTCTAAGTGTGCCTAGGTGCCTGGTGAATAAATATACCATGGGATCATGTCTTTCTACAATCTGCATTTGGAAAAGTGACTTTATCCTATCACTACGTGATTCGAAGAATGCAAATTCAACAGCTACTCCAATTATTGTAGCAGTGTACAGAACTAATAGTACGGAGATTGAGAATACTACGGGGTCTCCAAGCAAGTCTCCAGATCTTAACTGGCTTCCGTATATTAGTTGTCTAGAAAGAAGGAAAATTAGGCCAATGCCGACGGAAGGACCCAGTGCATCATCCACAAGAGAGTGCATTGGTATTAGCCTTCTTTTAGTTGGATCGGCGAAAACTAGTGATGTCATTGTTGCGGCCCTAATGACAGAGATTACTGAAACTAAAAAGATGTAGAACGCGGCACTCAAAACCATAACTTGCCTAGGCTCTATGGGTAGATATAGTACAATTAGAAATGCGAAAATTCCCAAGAAGACGGTGATAGGCATTCTATGTGTTGAGTCTAGAACCCTGTCTAGAGTTCCTGTGCCATCATCAAGTCTAGGTATTCCGATAATTTCCCACCTAGTTACTCTCCTGATGATATTAGCAACATAAGAAAGAAGTCCCTTGTCTATTAGTATCCATTCTATTGGTCTGAACATCGGTAAGAGAATAATAGTGACAAAGAAGGCGAAAATTCCAAGCAGAGGGGAGAAAATCAGAGCTGGTAAAAGAAGAAAGTGCTGGGGTCCCAACGGCCTCAATAAATCGGACTCAATCCTAGATTGCCTTTCCTTGTTGATGAGGAGCCTCCTCGCCTCTGAATCCAATTCAGTTCTGTATCTTTTTATCGGTATTCCCGAATCTAGTACCCGACGAACCTTCTCTCTGTAGTGCTCGTGCTCGGGCTCCATTCCTACCCACCACTTCCATCCAAATCTAAGAGGAAGGGTGAGGAGAACGGGGAGAAGTAGTATGAGGAGGCCTGTTGCTAGCCCTTCGACCGGTTCAGCCACGGCACATGGCAAGAATGCCTCCCTTAGAAGAAACCGGTGTTGTTACCGATAAAATGTAGTTAATGAAGTCATTATCAATTAGCCGAATTATACAGATTGGCTACAGATGGCCAGTCAACCACATTCCACCACGCATTGATGTAATCGCCTCTTCCTGGGCCGAACTTCTTGTAATATGCGTGTTCCCATACATCCAGACCCAATATTGGTTGGCCACCGCAACCACCTTCCATTAGTGGGTTATCTTGATTTGGGGTTGAGCAAATGCACAACTTTCCACCATCCTTCACACAAAGCCATGCCCAACCACTACCGAATCTTGTCATTGCGGCATTAGCGAATAATTGTTGGAATGCCTCGAAAGAGCCGAACTCATCATCGATAGCTGAGGCAAGATCACCTTCTGGTCGACCTCCCCCATTAGGGCACATAACTGTCCAGAAAAGCCTGTGATTCCAGAACCCTCCTCCATTATTCCTGACAGATGGATTGTCACTATGATTTGCGAGAAGTTCCTCTATGGACAAATCCTCCATTTCAGTACCCTTAATGGCTGCATTAAGCTTTGAGGTATAACCCGCATGGTGCTTGCTATGATGAATTTCCATAGTAAGAGAATCAATGTGTGGCTCTAGTGCATCGTAGTCGTAAGATAATTCAGGTAGCTGAAATGTCATGTTATCATATGACCGAAGAGGCGGTATGATATCAATACTACTTCTGGTAAACTTCATCTTAACTATCGCACTCGGGTATCTATGAGGATAGCTGTTACCGATGGAATAGATGTCAATGCGAAGAAGCATCTGGAAGAATTTGGACATACGGTTTCAGAGAAACACTACAGTAACGAAGAATTGATTGGTGGCTGTATTAGTGAATATGATATTGTCGTAATCAGAAGTGCAACAAAATTGACTGCGGACGTGATAAAGGCCAATACTGCAAAAGACAGCAAGCTTTCCTTGATAATTAGAGCTGGTGTCGGTGTGGATAACATCGATTTACCTTCTGCCTCGGAGAATTCAGTGCTAGTTTGTAATACTCCAAGCGCATCTACTAATGCAGTTGTTGAGCTGACCATTGGACATCTGATTTCTAGTTGCAGGAATATTTCTAAAGGAGATAGAAAAATGAGGAATGGCGTGTGGGCTAAGAAAGGGTTGCGCGGTTCAGAGTTGCGTGGTAAGAACCTAGGGCTCTTGGGGTATGGAAGAATAGCCAGAGGAGTGGCAGATATTGCAAGATCTATAGGGATGAAAATTCATGCATATGACCCCTATGTCAAATCCGATCAAAATGGTTGTATGTTTCATGATTCAGTAGAGTCATTGTTCAGTTCTTGTACTCATGTATCCATACATTGCTTCCTATCTGATGAAACAAGGCATCTAGTAGATTACGATATGATATCCCTGATGCCTCAAAAGGGAGAAGATGGCATTCAATGTGGTAATCACATAGTGAATTGCGCACGGGGGGGAATCATCGACGAGGAGGGTATATTCCGCGCAATTAGTAATGGTCAACTCACCACAGCATCTTTGGATGTCTTTGAGGTAGAGCCCGCGCTAAAATCTAATTTACTGCAATTAGATGGTTTCCAAGCAACTCCACACATAGGGGCTTCTACTAATGAGGCACAAAGTCGCATTGGGCATGAGATAGTTTCAATTGTACAATCTCATAGTAAAGGAGAGACTCCTGACTCATGCTTAAACAGATAATTGCATAATTACTTGACAATGCTGTGCATTGTAGTGAGGGATGTTTGTAAATCAACTAAACTAGAAGGTACCTCAACGTCAGAAATTTCCGATTTCAGAGATAGGCCTCGATCTTTCTTCATCTTCCAAATTCTAGAGTTGAAATCAATTAAATCGTCTGTTATAGAAAGATATGGTGCAACATCGACGATTTCCGTTACTGCTAGACTAGGGAATTTTCTGATATCCACGGCGCTGTGTTCGTAGAGAGTAGTTGAAAGATAATCTGTGAAAAATGGACATACGGGAGAAAATACCGTCAATATATCTCTTACAATTCTATGCAACGTCCAAGTTGCGGAAATATCCCCATCATACAATCTAGACTTGGACATCTCGAGCCAATGACCGGGGAATATTCCGGTAGAGAATGCTTTAATCGACTGTGTAGCACTGTAGATATCCATCTTTTCCCATGAATTTCTTACACTCTGCATCATTTCATCGAATTCCGATAATATCCATAAGTCCTCAAAAGCCAAATCATTTGGTGACGAATCAAGAGACTTAGGAACTTCAAATTGACTAGCTAATCTTGCTATATTGAACATTTTTGTCAACACACCGAAATACTTCGACTCTATTTCTTCTGGATTGATATGGAAATCGTCTCCAACCTGGGCGTCACATGCCTTCCAAAGTCTGAAACACTCACTACCAATTTTGTTAGCCTTGAGTGAAACCTGCTTACCTTCTGGGCCTTTGATCTTCCATGATCCAGTACGTCCCCCTGCTCCACATTCCAAAACAGAGTCAGCATCAATTCCATTTCCTAGAGACTTTGACATCTTTCTTCCCCATGGATCCATTCCTAGCCCATCTATCCAGACGCTTTCAAAGGCCGGCTTGTCGAACAATAATGCACTCTTGAGCATGGTATAATATAGCCATGTTCTAACAATTTCTTTACCCTGTGGCCTCAACGCTGTTGGGAATGCCCTTTCAAACATGTCCGGGTTACTGATGTAACCACTAACATACAAGTTAGAGTTTGAGGAGTCCATCCACGTATCGAATACTTTGGTCTCACCCGATAGAGTTCCTAGTGAATCAGCAATTTCATCATACAGGCCTATAAATTCCCTATTTACTCTGTCTAGAACCTCGGAGCCTTTCGGAGGAGAATCTCTCCATGGCTGAACATAAGATCCGTTAGGAGGAACAACAACCTTAGAGGCATCTTCTGAGTACCATATGGGAACCTCAGTATGGTACCACCTCCTCCTGCTTATGGGCCAGTCTATGGAAATACCTTCCATCCAATCGAAAAGAAATTGCTTATTTCTCTCAGGAACGAAATTACACTGAGCAGTTATCTCCGATAGCCTGTCAATAACATGTGTTTGCCTAACATACCATTCTTTCAGTAGAATGATTTCCACGGGATTTCCCCCTCTCTCGCTAACTGGAATTTCTTGCATCCTTCTATTCGAGGACTGCATTTTCCCAGATTGCTCTAGAATCTCTATTGCCTTGTTCCTAGCATCTAGGACATTCAAACCCTGTAAAGGACCTGAAATTTCTGTCAACTTTCCATCCAAATCGATGGCGACAAACGGCTTAAGTGAAAGCTCTCTAAATATTGAAACATCATTTTGATCTCCAAAAGAGCAGACCATCAATACTCCACTACCGAAATCTGACTTTACCGATGGATGGGTCATTATCTCCACAGTATTCGATCTGCCGTTTACATCAATGGGCAATATCACTCTATTGCCAACCAAATGCTGATATCTCTCATCATCAGGATGAACCATTACGACTCCACAGGCACAAATTAACTCTGGCCTGGTAGTAGATATCACAAGCTCTTCGCCATCTTCAGTTTTCCAGATTATGTCACATAGAAGTGTCTCTCTTGTAACTCTCTGAACCTCAGCATCCGCGATTGTTGTGCCCTCAACTGGATCGTAAATATTAGGCCTTAAGTCTTCAATAATATCTCCTCTCTTGAACAAATCAACAAAGATCGATTGAGTTACTGACCTATATTCTGGATCATCTGTCAGATACTCATTTTGATAATCACAAGATAGTCCCACTCTTTTTGCAATATGCCTCATTTCTTGAGTATAGACTTCTATTGTGTCCTTACAAAGATCAATGAACTCCCCTCTCTCATACGTCCGCATTTTCTTTCCAGTTTTCTTCTCCACAGTAAACTCGATATTGATTCCATTCCTATCAACTCCCCATGGAAATAGCACCTCTTTACCGATTAATCTCTGGCTTCTAGCGATCACATCTATCATGCTATACTGAGCTACAGCTCCAATATGCCATGTTCCACTAGGATAGGGAGGAGGAGTATCTATTACGAAGAGCTCTTTTTCACTATTAGGATTGAAAGAATATCTAGATGGATTGGAATCATAATGTGACTCTTGAATCCTTTTTTCTAGATCTATGGTCCACCTCTTATCGGTGATCTTTGGGTCTCCCATATGGCAACTCTGTTATGCGCCTGAGAACACTCATTATTCACTGTTGCCGAATTATTCAGAACCGATAATATTGCATTTGCGATTAACTAAACAGCGTGGGGTTGAAGTCCCTTCGGTACTCGCAGAGGTACGGTATCATGACAGAGCGGGATAAGGATTCTAGTTCCTCGTTGCCTGAAGTACTGGAGTCACTAGCACGTACCCCAGAAGATACCCTTACATATTTACGAGGCAAGGCATCAGATTTTGACTCTAAAAAAGTGCTGAGCTCCATAAGGAGGTCCCCTGTAACAATAAAGCGTGCCTTGGTAGACTCAACAGTAAGCGATCTTATTACGAAGGTGCCGGTTATTACTGTGATTTTATGTCTCACAGTCACAGCTTTATTGGGTAGACATTCTGGTATTCTCGACTGTAGAGATGGATTCGAAAATGACTATTGCGATGAAGAGGGAGCACTCAATGTCAATGGAGATATGGCAGTATACTTGCCTGTAGGCTCGGATGTACAGAGAGACATAGAGAATGTTGAAACTAATTGGACAACTAATGTTATGGTAATTTATGTCGAATCTGAGAAGACTGGTGTTGATCAGTTGCCGATACTTAAACAGATAGACAAAGTCGAGAGTGCCTTAAACACAGTCAGAGACGATAAGGGACAGGAGGATTTCGTGATTTACGTGCTATCTGTATCGACAGTGGTCAAGGAAGTAAATTCTAGTGGAGGAAGGGTAGTCAAGGCTTTCTTCTCCGGAATAGCTGAAGCCACAGGTAGTGACGAGTTCTCGCAGCAGGTTGATGATCTGGTAGATGAACAGTCGAATTTAATCGGTGACTACTCAATACCAGATGAGCAGGAGAGAGTTGATCAAATCCTAGGAGAGATGCCGCAAAACGCCCTAGACAAACTAGTAAGGGACGTGGGTAAGGGCAACACAGTAGAAGCTGGATACTGGAATAGAGCGGTTATCATCATTGGAATCAGTAGTAATCTGGATCTAAATGGAGATGGGGAAGACGACACTACAATTTCAAAAATTATAGAGGATACACAAGCAACAATCGACCTTATTTCAGAGGAAAATAACTGGATATGTAAAGACTCTAATGGCAATGAAGTGGATCCTGAGTCTGACGAGGGTTCGGAAATTTGCGATGGTACTGAGCTAGGACTAAAGATGACTCTTACTGGCCCCGTACCACTCACTAACGCCATTACCGAGAAATCATTTCAGCTATTCTGGCAGGTATTCCCAGTTGGGGTAGTGATAGTAGCGTTCGGACTGTTCTTATTCCACTGTGATCTGTTACAGACTGGAAGAATTAGATGGGTCCAAGGGGTCAAGACGCTAATTATATCCGGCCTACCTACATTATGTTCGGTATGGATAACTCTTGGTTTCATTGGTTATACAGATTATGAAGTTACTATGACAGTGATTATCGTCGGGCCAATAGTTCTGGCTCTTGGCGTATCTTATGGATTACACATTACTAACCGTTATGCGGAAGCTAAAGGATCACCTAGGGAGAAGATGTCTGAAGCCATTAGCTCCACTGGGAGGGCGGTTCTTTTATCCGCACTAACTACGATTATTGGATTCATTTCCCTGGTATTTGTTCCGATGAAACCTATCCAAACCATAGGTTTCGCATTATCGGGCGGTATCGTTGTGGTATACCTGATGACTATGCTAATGGTGCCTAATCTAACAATGATGCTGGACCTGAAGAAGCCCTCACATCCGCCTCCTAAAGTATTCCAAGGTGCTGTAGGTGTGCCAATTAAATGGACAAGGGTAACGCTAGTTATTTTCATGATGGCAATGGTAATGTCTGCAGGTTACAATAGGCCCAATGTCGAAGAAAATATCGATTTACTAAAGATGGCACCTGCGGGAGTAGATGCTGTAGATAAAATGGGCATCTACTCTGAAGAATTTAATGCGGGACAACCAGGCTTCCTACTGATAGAGTCGGATATTTATGCAGATCCGGACCCTATACCGGAAGCTGGTGCTCAGAAAGATCCCTTTTCCAATCTTAAGGGTATTGAGCAGCTAGAAACAAAATGTAACTCTGTAGATAATACTACAGCTGTATCTATTGTTTTCCTGATGAAAGCAATAGGGGTAGGTGTGAATATATCGGGTACGCCAGTTAGTGACTTAGTACCAGATGATCTCGGGCCAATCAATGATGTAGCGGAACTAATTTTCGATAGGGAGCAGACAGGAAATCTATCATTTTGGAGTGCTCTCAACTATCTCGACCTACAAGATACTGGTGGTGTGCAATCTCAGAATTTCTTAATTTATGTATTCTATGAAAGTATGACGCTTGAGATGAGGGAATTATTTATTTCACCAGATTATGATAGGAGTCTGATATACATCGATATGCCTTTCATGGATGTACAGAGTACCACTCTAGCAGTAGATGAAGTAAACCGCTACGCTGAAGAGGAGAAGGACGGGGCTGTAACATCAAGCACATTAATTGGAGTAGCTTCCATAACAATAGAAGTTAACAATTTAATTGTAGACTCACAATGGTCATCTCTCGGGTTTGCACTATTATTCACAGTACTCACTCTAGCCTTAGTATTCAGAGATGTCAGATATGCTATTCTGACGACACTTCCTGTAGGATTTACGGTAATGATGCAATGGCTAGCAATGGATGGACTCGATGTTGATCTTTCCCTAATTACAGTGATGATTGGGTCCATTTTAGTAGGGGTAGGGGTTGACTTCTCAATACATATAGCTAACAGAATTAAGGAGCAGGGAGGTACAATTGAGGCCATACAGACAGCATGTGCCAGTACTGGGTTAAGTCTGTTTGAAGCTACAACTGTTACTGCTGGTGGGCTAACATGTGCTTATCTAATTCCAATTGAAGCTATCAAGCCGTTTATCACTGTAATTATACTTCTACTGCTGGTTGCCGCGATATCAGCACTAATATTATTGCCGGCTATATTCACAGCTATGATAAAAGCGAATTTAGGCTTAACTGGGGGCGTCAGTACAATGGTAAAAACCGCTGGACTTCGAAGAGCAATAGCAAGAGATGAAGCAGATACGATTGACGCGGCAATAATACTGGGCTCTACAGATGATGCGTGGTGAAACGTTGATTTGCGTACTCCCTCACGGCAAATCATGACGAGTTACTGGCTGATGAAGAGTGAACCACATGTTTACCCATGGGACCAACTAAAAATTGATGGTCGTACCCATTGGGATGGAGTAAGAAACTATCAGGCAAGGAACATTATGAGGGACGATATGTCAATTGGTGATTTAGTTCTATTTTACCATTCGAATTGTAAGCCACCACACATAGCTGGAGTGGCTAGAGTTTGTAAGGGTGCATATCCTGATTTTACAGCTCAGGATACAGAATCAAAATATTTCGATCCAAAGGCGTCCCCGGAAAATCCTAGATGGGTAATGGTTGATATTGAACCTGTGTATGATTTGAATCCAGTAAGCCTACCCGAATTAAGAACGAATGGTGCTTTGGAAGGTATGCCACTACTAAGAAAAGGACAGCGATTATCAGTCCAGCCCGTATCAAAAGAACATTTTTCCATAGTTTGCAATATGGGTGGTTTGGAAAATAATCTGTTGTAGATTGATGGGCATGTCCTCGGTGGACGTTCGTCACCAATGCGGATTTTACGTCAGTCTTCTCAGCCCCGCTTCCCCAAGGCATCCAGCATCCCCGGTCGGGCTGCTCGCTTCCGCGCCTGACCTGGTTCCCGGGCATAGGATGGTCTGATGTTCCCTCCGGATCATCACTCCAACAACCTGCATCTCTTGGGGGCGAGGCGTCGTAGTTAACCGACGAGTCCACAATGGCTCGTTTACGCCGCCCTCGGACTTCAGGTCACCATTTTCGACGATTTGTGAAAAATAGAGTACGTCAACACCCCCCCTAGCCCATATGCCGGGGTGAGAGCGTCCATTTCAAAGAATCGGGAGTCATTCTGCCGAGACATACTTCGAAGGGCATCCTGTTTGGATCTCCTTGGCTTCTAGAGTCCAAGCACCTGAATCATAGATTAACAGTCCTTTTACAGCAATTGTCTTACCCTCATTGAAGCCATCTGGAACAGCGGTTCCAGAGAAATCTACAAACAGTTCATGTTCTATGCCCATGAGGATGAATGTATAGTTCTCAGAATCAATTGAACCATTGGCTATTTCGCCCCTGAGATGTACTTGCCCTTCGAATTCATCAGGATTATCCATTACTTCGTCTACGAAGTATTGGGTCTGAGGATCTACTGTAGCCAGCATCATAACTACTAGAACTAAAATCGAGCCGCCTACGGCAAGTAGCCTGTTAGTTCGTGTCAGGGCCATGAATATTGGACTTGAGTTTACTTGAAGACAGTTTCTGAGTAATCATCAGCGATGGTTGTAACCGATAGCTTCTGAAATACCGCTAAAGCCGTTTTCTGATACCCTCCTCTTGAGGCCCCTGACAATACCGGAAGTAACACCCGGGCCGTTGAAAACCAGACCAGAATACAACTGAATTAAACTCGCACCAGAGGTTATGGCATTCCATGCACTATCAGGTGAATCTATACCCCCGACTCCAACTATAGTCATATCTCCATCTGTATGCTCATATAGATTAGAAATTACTTCTAATGATCTCTTTTGGAGAGGCCTCCCTGAGACGCCACCGTTCTGTGAGAAAGCGATTCTGGACTGAGTATTACTGGGCTCGGGCCTTGTTATTGTCGTGTTTGTAGCTACAATTCCATCTAGTCCGTTACTTGATGCTATGTCAGAAATCTCTATAATTTGATCATCAGAACAATCGGGCGATAGCTTTAGCAAGATTGGCTTAACAGACTCGTATCTATTTCTTATTCCAGTGCATTGGCTAAGAACTTCTGTAAGCAAATCTTCATGTTGCAAATCTCTGAGACCGGGAGTATTTGGAGACGAAACATTGAGTACGAACATATCGGCATGATTCCAGAGAGTATCTAAAGTAGAGGCATAATCGGATGGAGCCTGCTCATTATTGACTTTCTTAGACCTCCCAATATTAGCAGCTACTGGAACATTGGGCCAATTACCAGAGGCATATCTTGAGACCAATGAATCTCTGACGGAAGAAGCTCCGGGATTATTGAATCCCATACTGTTTACTAATGCCCTCTCTGAATTGGCTCTAAACATTCGGGGTTTAGGATTTCCATCTTGTGGGAATCTCGTCACTCCGCCGTATTCTACCCAAGAAAAACCTAGTGCTGGCCATGCGCTGAGTGCCTTGGCACCCTTATCCATACCAGCAGCTAAACCTAATGGATGATGGAACAATCTACCTAGAACGTGCACTGGTAGTTCGGGAGACTGATACATTCCATTGAGTAGTGACTTGCCGTATTGTGATTTATCGAATTTAGATAGTGTAGAAAGCGCCAAATCATGGGATCTTTCAGAGTCTAATCTTGAAATGATCGGCCTTGCAAATATCTTCCAGCCCAATCCCACATCCTGCCGGAGGTAAAGTACCATTCAATAGTTACGTGTACCTCGCATGTGCATGGGCAGTTATGTAGACTCTTTACGAGAGGCCGCAAGGAGATTGCTAAGGTCAGAAGGAGGAATACTATATCTGAATAGAAATATCTCAGAAGGTGCGATTGAGTTGTTGTTAGAAATTTCCGATTATGCTCCCTCGAAGATATCATTCCCAGAATTGTCATACATTGAATCACAGGAAATCATACTTGAATGTTCAGGAAATAATTTCAACATAGGTGAAGAGGAAAAATCAGAAGAATACTGCTGGGTCAAATCTCACAAATCTGAGACTGGTGATCCATGGGGTGATTTTAGCAAGATGGTACTGGAATTAGCTGTGGCAGGTTACCCTGGATGCATTGGTTGTGGAGGTCCGGGTTCAGAAGAATTTTGGGATGAAGCAAGCTCAAGAATTTACTGACATCTCGCGTGTGCACGCGTGCGCGCGCGTTGTAATGCTCGGACCTTACTCATGTTTATACGGGGAATATTCTGGGACACAATTATCTCAAGTCAATGATGGTGTAAACATGAAGCTGATGATTCTGGAGTCTGGTGCCAAGGGTAAGACTGTCAAGAAGTACTTGGGCAAAGGATGGATAGTAGAAGCTTGTTTTGGGCATGTACAGGATCTTCCTCGTAGTGGAAGTCAGGGTAACAAAGCTATGTGGGCTTCTGAGAAAGGAATGCTTCCTGATCCACCCTGGGAATGGACTGAAAGGGCAGAAAGGGTGGTGAATAAATTACTAGCTAAGGCCAGAAGCAAAGATGTAACTGAAGTGTATATCGCAACCGATCCAGATAGAGAAGGCGAATTTATTGCATGGAGACTAATGCACATTTTCTCAGAATTCCCATTTGTTACTCGTGTAACGTTCAATGAAATCACCAAGGAAGCTGTTGAGAAAGCACTTGAAAATCATAGAGATATAGATGAGGGCCTTGTAGATGCCGCGAAAGTAAGAAGATTCATGGATAGGCTAGTAGGTTACAGATGCTCAAAATTTGCCAAAAGCTGGAATTTGAGATCCATGGGAAGGGTCCAGACACCCACGTTAGGCTATATTGTTGATAGAGAGAATGAGAGAAATGAGCATGTTCCGATTCCTTATCATACAGTTCATACAATTAGTGACGGTTACACGTTCAAATTTAGATTTCATAAAAGTAACGATGACGAAGCATGGAGGGATGACAATGGTAAATTTTTCTCAGATAGAACATTCGATCACGTACTTGCTGAAGATGCATTCAAGGCATTGGAGAATTCCGGAAGTTTTGAGCTGGTATCAATCAAGAATGGAAAGACGAATCGTAAACCGTCACCCCCTTTCACCACAGATACCTTGCTTCAGTCTTCCAGTAGCTCTTTGGGTTGGTCGATGTCAAAAACTAGTAAGATTGCTTCGGACCTTTACAATAAGGGATATATCACTTACATCAGAACTGACTCAACAAGAACCAGCACAGGCGCGAGGGACATTGCTAGGGAAATCATTCTAGAAAAATATGGTGAGGATTACTTGGGCCCGGGAGCTCTTGGTTCCGACGCCAAGAAGGGCACTACTAATGTCCAAGATGCCCATGAGGCCATCAGACCGACAGATCCAAAATTACTAGAGCCAGCAGATGTAGACAATGATTCTGCCAAATTATATCGATTGGTAAGAAGCCGATTTTTATCTAGCCAGATGTCAGATTCAGTTAGGGAAAGGAGGGAGATAAGTGCTTCTGTAAATAACTCTGGACTTGTAGTGTCGGGTACTGCTTCGTGGAGAATACATCCGGGATGGGAGATAGCATCCTCAGAGTTTCTTCCGGTCCCAAGGACACATGAGCCAACATTCGGGCTAACAGTGGGTTCGGTATGGAAAATTGATGATTTGGATGAGAATCCAAAGATGACCACTGATGAGACCAAACCACCTAGAAGGTATACAGAAAGCTCGATAGTTAAGAAGATGAAAAATGCAGGTATTGGGCGCCCATCGACTTATGTTAGCACCGTACTAAAACTATCAGATAGGAAGTACATAACAAATGACAGCGGCTCTCTTTCGCCCACTGAAAATGGGATGTTACTGTGGACTGAGGTTGCTCCCATTTACAACGGCCAAGAAAGTGAAATAGAGCTATTCTCATCTGAATTTACTGCAGATATGGAGAAGCAACTCGATTCTGTAGAAGAGGGAGTGGTGACTGGTTCGGACATGTGGTTAAGATTCTCATCTTCATTCAAAGAAGCTCATGAAAAGGCTATTGAAATCAAAAGTAGGAAACCTACGCTTAGACAAAAATATTCCATAGAAAATCAGATTTCTAGTATGGAAGAAAGTGAGAAAAATAATATTTTGAATGGACGATCAATCTCAGAGATATCTGGAAAGGAGGCCAGTGAAATTATAGAAAAGCTGAAAGAAATGACCAAAGAGGGAAAAATCATTACCAAACCTAGTGAGAAGCAGTTAAGTTACCTAATTTCATTAATTGAAAAATCAAACATGTCCGAGGAAGAGGCCCTGTCCCTGGTTGGAGTGAAGGATTTAGATGATCTGACAGGGGGAAGAAATGGCTCTGCTAGCGATT
This sequence comes from Euryarchaeota archaeon UBA463, assembly GCA_002501805.1. Classification (GTDB taxonomy): domain Archaea; phylum Thermoplasmatota; class Poseidoniia; order Poseidoniales; family Thalassarchaeaceae; genus MGIIb-O5. Next base: position 23,772 of record DAOI01000011.1, read on the forward strand.
TGATAGGACTAATGAAGGAGAATAATAACTCATTGCCTGCCTCCGAAGCACAATTAAAACTCATTATAGATATGTCAGAGAAATTAGGCATACCAATAGCTGATGTACTCGCTATGGCAGATCTAGCAGAAATTAGTGAAGTTAGTAAATCGGATGCGAGTAAAATAATTACAAATCTAAAATCACTAAGGAAGAAGAGTAGAAAAAAGTAGAGTGAACGGAGTAGTATTATGGGAGCTCCTTCGAAGGAATTCTATGACGCCGTTATCATCGGTGCGGGCCCCATTGGGGGATACCTGGGGTGGAATCTCAGAAGATTGGGGCACTCGGTACTTATCATCGAAGAGCATTCAGAAATTGGTAGGCCATTTCAGTGTGCTGGATTAGTCAACCCGAGCGCTATGGCGAGGGTCCCATTGGAAAAATCTGTACTTTCCCCAATATGGGGTGCGAGGATAAACAGTCCAAATGGAATTACTGTGGATATTGGCTCACCAGAAAGGATTAGAACATGGTCTGTATGTAGAAAGAAGTTCGATGAAGGAGTAGTAAAACTAGCTGTGGATGGTGGAGCAGAATTGTTGCTAAATTCGAGGCCTACAAATATTTCAAACTTTGATGAGTTTTCAGAAGTTACGCTAAAAACCGCCGATACAGAAATGAAAATCAGATGTTCATTGGTCTGTGGATGTGATGGAGCCCATTCATGGGTACGAAGACATATGAGAATGGGAAGGCCTAAGGAAATGATGATTGGTTATCAAGTAGAAGTTACTGGATACCCGAATGAGCCTGGTAAGCTAGACATGTTTACAGGATCGCAGATTGCTCCGGGTTTTTTTTCTTGGGCGATACCGTCTGGCGAAACAACAAGAATCGGTATGTGGAGTAAGGCAGAACTACTTACAGACAAATCTTGTGAGATGTTGATCAGTAATCTGATGAATGACTCGATGTGGAAAAATAGATTTGAAAAATGTACCATTATCGGAAGATTTGGCGGTCCTGTTCCTAGTGGACTAATTAAGCATCCACTTAAGGAAAGAGTAGCTCTATTCGGTGATGCCTCAGGAGCATGCAAACCAACCACAGGTGGAGGCATTAGTACTGGATTCGATCAAGTAGATATCCTCGCTCCAAAATTATCAGAATCGATAATTAATGGAGATCTGTCGGAGGAAAGAATGCAAAAAATTGGAAAGTCGCTCGACCCGATGAGGAAGAAGCTCGAAAGAATTAGGGCTCTTAGAAATGCATTTTTGACAGAGGCGACCGATAATGAGTTAGATGAAGTTTTCAAAATCTGGTCAAGACCCGATGTAACAGAAATAATTAATCAATCTGGTGAAATAGATAATCCCATACCATTGGGTTTGAGATTACTAAAGGAAGTTCCTGAATTCAGATCATTGGCTACCAAAGCCGCTTCAGCAGTAATATGGGGATAGTATGTATAGATCGGTACAGAGAGTAAGATATCCGCCCTTTGATCATGAGAATAGTGATCCTGTAGAGATTCCATTAGTTGAGGTATTACTAGAGTCGGAAAATCCTCCTCCTCCAAATCTAAGAATAGGCAATGATAGATCTTGGATAGTTGAGTGGAGAGGTGAGGCAGAGGGCGATGGCTCACTACCTAAAATCAATACAGAAGTGTCCACAGAAACCCTGCCATTTCTCATGAGGACAAGAAATGGGTGGTACATTGAGCCCGATCCATTGCACGCTACAGCTAGGAAAATGATTTTTCCTGGAGTGATAGTACTTGTTGTAGCACTAATGCTACACGCATTAGAGCCGGCTTTGATTAGTATAGCAATAATTCCAGATTTTATTTTTACTCCATTCAGTATTGGCCCTCTTGATTATCCATTGATGATTTTGATCGCATTCCCGGTATTTGTCATTCCAATATTACTAAGGGTAGTGGCAAATATTATGGATATTAGAAGGCAGAATGAGTATATTGCAGAACCATTATCTTCTCCTCAGGTTGAAATATCCAATATCTCAGTAGATAGCGTGGAAATATGTAAATTAACACTCCCTGAAGGCATTACAGCCACAAAGGCAAGAGTCCAAGTCGGAGTAGCTGTACCAAAGAGAGATGTATTGTTGGAAGCCATAGGCAGGAGTAAATTCGGGCAACCAGCACCGGGGATGTCAACAGAGCTACCGGAAAGGAGGATTTCAACTGCTGATGAACATGGAACTGGAGTGGGTGAATCCGTTCCGATGCCGGTGAGCAGAGGGAGGTTACTTCTCCTAGAGCCGATGAGGGTCCAAGATTTTGGACCTTGGACAGAGGTAGGTGACGAGAGTGTTATTCTTCTAGGGCCCAGTAACCCGTGGCCTGCAAATATATATTCTGCAATGATTGCAATTCATTGGGAGCTTGTCATTGAAGCTTTGAAGGATGATGGAACAAGGATGAAATGGGTAAGGCCAATAAGCATAGAAGCCACAGGTAGGGAGGCGATTATTGATAAATTACCAGTGAGAAGTGGACGTATAGAGTCATGATCACTGTTTTGGAGTGATGGCGAATACTTCTGCACTACTGATAATATCTGTCTCAATTAAAACATAATCAGAATCCCTCTTTCTAGGAGTATATCCTGACCTGAGAATAATTTTCTGAAGCTCTATCTCAGAAGCCATAGTTTTGCTTGTCCCGGAAGCGGATACTACGTTCTCCTCCATCATTGTAGAGCCTGCATCATCAGCTCCGCCCGTTAGTGCTAGCTGAGCTATCTCCAGTCCCATGGTAGGCCATGAAGCTTGGATATGAACTATATTATCAAAGAAAATCCTAGATACGGCCACATGTCTCAAATATTCTGTAGAAGAAGCACCCAAGCGTATTCTATTTTGACCTCTATTTCTAGCTCCAAAAGAATTGTTTTCCAATTGAACTGGCCAAGAAATAAATGATGTAAATCCGACATTACCAGAAGAAATTGTATTATCTTGGGCTGTTCTAATTCTATCCATATGTAGAATCCTATCTGCTCTACTTTCACCGAATCCTATGACATTTGTTGCAGATGTAGTTAGACCGATTTCCTGTGCTTCGCGCATGACTCTTATCCAATTATCAGCGGAGCCTTTCTTAGGAGAGATATCCATCCTAACTGAGTCTACTAGCATTTCAGCTCCTCCTCCAGGCAGGCCGTGCATTCCTGCATTTTTCAAGCTCAATAGTACTTCAGAGGTGGATAAATCGCAAACCTCGGCAATTCCCTCAATTTCTATTGGTGAAAAGCAGTCCAGGTCGATAGTTGGATGAGATATACGTAATCTAGAAATTAAATCGGTATACCATTCCAATTTAAGATCGGGATTCACTCCTCCCTGCATTAGAATTCTGGATCCACCGATTTGTTCTAATTCAGTAACTCTCGTGCTAATCTGTTCGAAGTTCTGTGTATATGCCTCCTTGTGGTCAGGAGGCCTGTAAAATGAACAGAATTGACAATTAATTGTGCATGCATTGGTATAATTGATGTTCCTATCAACAAGATAAGTCACTTCATTACCGGGTACTATTCTTTTCCTCACGACAGAGGCCACATGCATTAGATCGTTCAGATTAGCATTTTCGTAAATCTCAATGGCCTCATCTACAGTAATCCTTGGAGGATTATCTTGCAGTTGAGACTTTAGTATATCGGAATGACTCATCTACAAAGCACTCCCGACGATTGATTCTATTTCATCGATTGTCTTAGGGCACATCTCGGTAAGCACCACAGGACCATCTTCAGTGATTAATACATCATCCTCAATTCTTACTCCGATGCCCGAGTATTTTTTTGGTACTGAAATATCATCCCTCCATGAGGCGAAGTATAATCCCGGTTCGACAGTGACAACCATGCCGGGAGTTAGTTCTGGACCAGGTTTGCCACCTTGCCTGCCCCCACCAACATCATGCACATCTAGTCCTAACATATGTCCAGTACCATGCATGAAAAATTTTCTATATTCGCCATCAAAGTTCTTTCCTAGTGCCTCTTCGTACGAACAATGAAGAATTCCTAAGTCTATCAATCCCTTGGCTAATACCTCGGAAGCGGCTTTATGCATATTTGCCCATGGAGAGCCAGCTTGACAGGCCTCTATTGCTGAAATTTCAGCCTTCAGGACTAGTTCGTATATGTCTCTTTGAGGTCGGGTAAACTTACCGGAAACTGGCCATGTTCTGGTTATATCGGATGCATATCCATTAACTTCACACCCAGCATCAACCAATACCAGTTCATTATCTCCAATAGTTTCTGAGTTTGTGTTATAGTGTAGGATAGTTGAGTTGTCTCCACCACCAACAATAGGATTGTAGCTGTTTGTACTCCTGCACATTGTGAAATGTCCCTCTATTGAGGCCTGAATCTCCCACTCACCAATGCCTGGCCTAGAGATGGCCATTGCCCTGACATGTGCATCGGAGGAAATTGAGGAAGCTGTCTTCATTATTTCTATCTCGGAGTCTGATTTAATGGATCTCATCTCATCCAAATGAACACGCGGGTCTAGTATTTCCTTATCCCAGTACTTTTGTACAATATTATCGATTTCAGGATCTATTCCAATAATTAAGTAAAGATTTGAATATTCACTTAATCGGGCCTTAATGGAATTTTCAAAATCTAAAATTGAGTTTGACGAGTCTACCGGCCATTTACTGAGCGCTCCTTCGGGACCAATGATCCTACCCTCCCATATCTCCTTCTCAGTTTCTCTTGGCTTAACGTACAGTGTTGTTTCCCGTGAACCATTAGAGTTACTTATTGATAATACTGAGTTCGGCTCTAACCAGTTGGACAGATATATCATGTACGAATTTGCCCTGTAAGGATACTTGGTATCATTTGACCTTACTGAGGTTAAGTTATTGGGTATGATTAATAGAGAATTAGGTAGAGCTTTGGATATTAGATCATCCTGACGTTGGAAGAACTCTGACTTGCTTACTACGCTATCTTCCATGATTGCCACCCGATATATTCCTACTTAGTGATGAGGGTAAATTGTATTCTTTCTAGTCATTCCACTTTGGTATTTGCATGTCATCGGTCCTTCTGGAATAGAATATTGAAGATACAAAGAACAAAATCGAAATCAGTAAAACAATTACGGCAATGGGGAAATCATTTCCTTGATCTGAACGGGATAATTCTACTGTAATTGTAGAAAAGTCATCATCGTCATCAATTACTTCAAGAGTCAAAAGAAGGGTATCATTAGCATCACCTTCTGGCCATACCAGAGTTCTTTCACAGCCTTCGTAAATAGTCCTGAAATTAATCTTCCAAACGCATCTAAGGCCATCTAGATCATTTGTTGTGTCTATGGAGTCGGATGCATCTAGTGTCCATTCATCTAAGTCGGGGAGTTTGAAATTATCTCCATCAGTTAGAGACTGGTCCGAAACAACTAATTTAGCCACTGGAGGTAGATTTTCTATAGAAAAGGAAGTACTTGTGTAGTCTGTTTTTCCTTGAATATCGGAAACTAGAAGAGATAGCTCAAAATTACCTGAAATAACATCCTGAACTATGAAATAACTAAATTCACCACCTTCTTTAATCTCCATTAGAACATTACCTGATGTTTCCAAACTGACTAGGGTCCAGACATAATTCAAACCTTCCTTTCCCCAATATTGATCATATGATGATCCAGCATCAAAAATTAAATCGCCATCTCCTTCCATGGAGGAGGAAACCCCTTCAATAATTGCTACTGGATCAGAATTATCGATCTTTGAAACGAAGCATAGCGATTGCATTATTGAAGAGCTTTGATGTGAAGATGTGAATAGCCATAATGAGAACCAACCGTCTTCAAGCATTGATGAGTCTACAGTCTCAGAAAATTCACCATATGATGAAAAATTACTAATAGAATCTGCAATATCTCCTGAAATGTCGTCGAAGGATGATATTTCAGGATTTTCTGAGCACGCGTTTGCAGAGTTATCAGAACTAATTGCCATTGTTAAAACATCTACTGGAAGATTATTTTGAGAGAAAGTCCGACCTGAAATTTCTATTCGCTCGCTGAAAGTAAGATATTCCCCATTTACGATTGCCCAATCATCTATAACTAGTGCAGGCATGTTAGTAACTCCGGTAAAGAATACACTAGAGATTGATGATGACAGATGATTAGCCGATGTTGTCACACTGATAAAACAAGTACAGTTAGTAATTGAGGATGAATCGATGGTGAATTCCCATAACCATCTTGATAGCCCATCATCTTGATTTGACGTAGATGGATATATTTCCAAGGAAGTCGGGTTCGATACGTTCGTCGTAATACCGTCACTGGAGAGTCTAATGATTTGCCACTCCGTAGAGTCGGGTAAAGTTGATGCGACGGTAAAACCAGATATTGTATTATTACCGGATAAAGTCATACCTAAATCTTGATCAAAGCCTAACAATGGCGGATCTGAGATATCCATGTTATCCGAGTAAAATTGGTAATTATCATCATCAATCAACGAATCTGTAGAATGAAATGAGAGTATGATTAGCAGTGAGAACAGCATTGCCAGTTTGCTACTCATGACTTTCGCTAATAGGGAAGTGATTTGAACTTCTTGCAATATTGATTATCGATCTGAAATTCTTAACTTCCAAGAAAGCTCTTCCAGCCAAAGCTGTAACGTGGAGCTATCGACGAATTCCTGGCTGGCTTCTGCGGACAAGATACATTCGCAAGCAGCGGCTGAAAGAGCTGCAGCATCTACGACATCCAAACCATTTCCTAGGGCGGCCGCTAGAGCAGTAGCAGCAGCATCGTTAAGCCCGATTTGTTGTTTGGGAGCATCTGCCCTGCAGGGAAAGAATACTCTACTCCCATTATCAGAATGGAGTGTTACTCCATTGACCCCCCCTAAGACCAGCAATGCGCCCCAATCGTAGGTTTCGATAAGTTGGCTGGCGGCTTCATCCAAAGAAGTGGTCATTAGCCTTTTATTTTGAAGCTCGAGGCCTCTGATGCCAAAAATAACTATATCAGCACCCCTACTTCTAGACAAACCGGTTAGCTTTGGGTCGACAATGCAGGGAATTCCTAGATTCTTGGCGGCTGAGATTAATACTTCTGAGCCCTCCTCTGTAATGACGCCCTTATTATAATCAGAAATCACTAAGGCTTGGCTTCCTGATAATGATTTCAAGGATGCCTTGGTTAGGAACTCGCTGATACTAGGATCTAGCTCATCTAGAGGTCCTCTGTCGGCCTGAAGTAATATTTGTTCTTGGTCAAGTAGATTCTCCCTACTGCCATAGAATCTTATTTTTGTTAATGTATTTCTTCCCTCGACTTCGATTATACCAGAAGTATCTATCCCGTCTTCACCAAGAGTTTTGATTATGCATTTTCCTTCATTATCGTCTCCAACGGAGCTATGCAGATCGACGGACAGTCCTAATGAGCTAAGTCCTCTTGCAATGTGGGCGGCTGCTCCTGGAGATTCCTCGGAGTAAATGACCCTAAGAGCAGGTACAGGAGCAGTAGAATTGAGATTATTAGCATAACCATGATGGTATCTATCCAGCATAACGTCACCAATCAGTGTAACCCTAGTTCCTTCAACTTCCCCCAAAAGAGTGACCAGAGTTTGTAGTGATTCGGCTTCATTGTACACTGACATGGCACTTGGAGAGGGAGACAGGAAATGATATTTCTGGACCGAGGGAATGAAATTGAACACCCTTTAGGAAGAGCATGGAGCGTAATCACGGACTTTGGCATTTTAAAGAAAAGTCTGCTGATAGATTATGGCATAAGTCTGCAATTGGTAAGCCTGCTGAAGGAGGGGGACTACACATGAATACAGTAGAGCTCCTCTTCTGTGTGAACCATAGAAACATAGATCCGCCCGATGGAAACTTGATTCTAGATGAATTGAAAGAAAACCCAAATTTTCTCGTCCAATATGCCGCTATGGAAGCTCTAAGGATTCCAGGAAATAAGGTAGTCCTGAACATAGATCAATGGAATTCTAACTATGATTTTGAAAAAAATAGTTGGGCTATGAGATGGCCTTCAAACTTACATCCAAGGGAAAGTGACCCTGTTTCGGAGTTACAAATATTCAATTCAAATGATGCAATAGTCCCTGAGGAATTATACTCATGGTGCAAGGGGGTAGAGTACAAGGGACTAATTCCAGAAATTATAGTGGTCGACGAGGAGGGTTCCGCTGTAACATATCGAATATCAATTGAAGACCCCCGAGGAGAGTTAGGGGAGTACTCTGAAATTGATATTGATACTGACTCGTTATATGAGATATCTAGTGGAGGATATTTCATAGCTAATTTGGATATTGAAGAAGACAGAGTTTCTGAAAGATTACTCGGTGGAGGAATTACCAATTCCGCATTTAGATCATTGTTAGATGGAGAAGAAGATACACGTGCCATAGTTTTACTTGATTTGTTGAACAGAGGTCTAAATCCAAAATCAGGATTTAAGTATGGGACAAAGTGGAGGTGTTATGAGGGTAATGTTGGCGAATCTCATGCTCCCTGGTTAGTTGCAGATCCTGAGAATATTCCAAGTGACTGGAACGAAGCTTGTCTAGCTTCTAGATTGGCTTCTGGAGTAAATAAAACATGGTTAATGCCTATTTTCATAAGTAGTGAGATTGACTATATTTCTATTTCTCGGCCACCAACTGATTCAAGGTGGAGCACTCCACGTTAGTCATCTTGATCTCTTCCCAAAACGATACTAAAAGCAAGGAGTATGGATATCGCCAGTAGTCCATTAGAAGGTTGAGAAATCCATCCTAATATCCCATCTCCCGTTAGAGAAGACTCGGCAATTAGTGTAACCTTGACCCTCTGCTCCACAGAGTAATCGTCCTGGAATACAATCTCCCCCCTCGCGTACATTCCGGGAGTCAATAGTCCGTCAGGTTGAATCGTGAGTACTAGATTATCACCAGAAAGCACCTCTCCTTGAGTTTCTGAAGTAGCAATCCTACTAACGGCCCCTTCTATGGCTATATCGTAGTTCCTGGATCCCGTACCAATCATAGAGATTGGAATGGAAATTGTTGATTCCTGGTCCCACTTTATGACGTGCTCTATCTCTTGGTAGGGGATTCTATGTCCAATGGCCTGCCAGTCTATTCTGAGATTTTCTGGAGTTTTTCCCTTGCAACCAATATTGCCGTTGAGAATACCAATCTCTTGATTCGTATCTGAAAATTGGAGAATGGGTATAGTAGTGATTCCAGCAGGTATCTCAATTTCAATTGGTTCGGGAGTTGTTAAATCGTTACTGGTATTGATTACCAGGGTACATGGTAATTGCGTATTTACTGACGCGTAGGCGCTCTCTCCTTCGATTAGTTGTATTGGCGACCTAGGTGTAAGAATCCTATCAGTGAATTCATTGTTTGGAATAATTTCCAATGAAGCGTTTGCCTGTCCAATATTAGTAATTGAAACATACCATGGAACTAACCTGCCTCTGTTATCCCTGATTAAGTGCCCTTCAGATCCAAAAGAATCACCAGTCTGGAAAGTATCCCCACTGCTCCCACTATCACGATTTCTCAGTAGAGCTTGATCTCCATCTGCCTCGATAATCATCACCCAAGGATTTTTTGGGTCTCTATTGACTGTATTGTCATTTGTGTTTCCATTATTTCTATCTAGATATTCCACAATAAGTCCAGCACCGGGAAGGGCAGAGTCGAAGCCACTATCTGCTCTGTAAGTAATTAGTACGGACTCACCTGGTGCGGTGTCTATGGAAACAACTCTAGTGTTGTTTAGTGTAGAGCTCATTGGATATAAGGTAATATTTTGACTCAATTCGGGATTAACTGATTCGATACCGAGTCCATTGATTGTCACAAGTGTTGCACCTCCGGGCATCGCGGGTATCATGGCATTGCCATTCCAACTTCCGCTGGCCATTATATCCCAGTCTCCTAATCCATTCCAGGTTCTGGAAGGCAGGTCAGAATTAACATCATACAGGTCATATGCGCCCATCTGATGGATCATTTCATGGACAAGGGTCCCCAAACCTGATTCAAGAGAGGAAATGGTGTAATGCTTAATTTCCCACTCGCCAATTTCAATCGGTGTTGCGAGTGTAGAGAAATGACTCCAAATTGAGTCTGCAGGTCCTCCAGATTCCTGAGCGTTCCCTGAATGCAATATAAGGAGCCTGTCTAAGGTGCCGTCTCCATTTATGTCCCAATCTGATAGATCCAATCCAGAAAGTAGATTTTTAGCGGCAATCTCTACTAATTTATCGACACCCATTCCATTATTTCCTACGTCTCTATCATCTTGTGAGTCTGCACCCCAATATGATTCGGCAAACTCGGAAACCCAAACATCATCTGTAACGGTAACTTGCAGTGTTGAGGACCCGCCTGAGAGTTGCTGGACGTATTCCTCTGCTGAACCGTTACCCTGCAGTAGAGATGACGTGATCGACTCAGAATGTGGCGAGTTAGGGAATGAAACCCTGAGGACTAACCACCTCTCATCAATCTGTAAACCGACGAGATCTGAAGACTCATCGGTTTCTTCGAAATCGTAATGAGAGTCTACTAAATCTGGATTCAAATTGACGAAGATGCCTCCCATGAGGATTAGGACAGCAATGACAACCCTGAGGATTTTCACATGTATCGGTACTATACGTGGGCTTTCAATGCAGTGTTATATTGGATTGATTAGTTATCGTTACCGCTTAATGGAACAAACTTAGAGAGGAAGTCGCAAAAAAGGATAATTGAGGCAGATATGAGTATTCTCAAACCATCAAATGTTGAGGGCAGAGTTAGAATCAGAAGACCGAGGCATATTATGATCAGTCTTGGTCTGGCCCAGTGATAGATCCCAATTTCTCCGTTTGTGAATCTGATTATTGTTAATGAATTTAACAAAACTGCCCATACAATGGTCACCCATGTAATTCCTATTGCAAGTTTTGTTAATTCTGCCACATCATATCTGGGACTAACGTTATCTAACTCGAACAGTGAAGATGCGGTATTTGCCATCTCGGGAACAAACCAGAACCATATTACAAAAATCAATAGTGGGAGTATGAATGAATTGATGAGAAGAACTGTCCTCAGCCATCTGTATTCGTGAGGATAGAGTCCCGGTTTTGCGAATCTGAATACCATGTATGATGAAATCGGAATTACAGTTGTCATAGACATTAATATTGAAAATGACCACTTTATTTCTACCCATTCGAAAGGCGAATAAACGACTAGATTCTTTGAATCGTCATTGAAAGTAAATGAGTGGGTCCATTCTGTCAGTAAGACAGTTGAAGCAAGAGACCAAAGTATGGAGAATAAAGCTACTAGGATTACAGTTGACCTAATTATAGAGTACAAATCTTGGAAATGATTTGAAAGGGGCTTAGGTGATGAAAGGGAAGCATTATCTGTCATCTATAGACGATCCTTGACATCGGGTGAAACTCTAGCCGCTAAAATAGTTCGATACACCCCGTAAGCGAAAAGAGCGCTGGCAAGGAATGCGCATCCCGTTAGGAAGGCGGTTAAATCGGTTACCTTGGTACCCTCTTCTACCACAGCAGGAGGGGGGAAGTAAATCGGAGTCTCAGAAGAAGCCCATCTAATGGCAATCAAAAACGATACTATACTCATGAGAGCCCTCCTAAGTGCTTGTGGATATGCCAGTTCGGTAGCTAAGAACTCAGGACCATCATCGTATTTTCTTTCTAGAATCTCCCTCTGCACTAATGCCCCTACTAACAGAGCCGTAAGACTGGTCCAGAAGAATAGGTTCCCCTGAGTGAAAACTCTATGTGACAAAGCCTCTTGTCTTTCAGCTTCCCTCTGGGCTTCTGATTCTTCTATCAGAAAAAGCGTATCATAGTCGCCCACAGAGACTGTCCTGGTCTCCAAAGTAGCACCCGAATCACCAGATTCAATTGTATCCGGTGAGTTTATTGTGAAAGAGAGAATATTCCACCAATCTTCATCACCTGGAGCTCCGTCCCCATTAACAGAATTTCCCGCCAACCAGAAATGTACATGTCCTGTATCATTTGAGGGAGCGGTCCAGGTGATCTGCCATATTCCATCAGAGTCAGTTTCTGAATGAGATATATCTGATGGGGCTCCTTCAGCTTCCCTAATATCCTCACCTTCTGGCCACGAGAACTCACCAATACCATCCGATGTCATCAGGAATCCTCCCTCAGTATTGCCGTCACCACCAGAAAGTGTGAGGGAGTCTGCTACCTTGATCGTCATGTCATAGGACTGATCTAGCTCATACATGACGGGGACGCCGGTAACCATCACTACGGCTCTGGTAGATGCTGCTCCGTTATTGTGGCATGAGCACCCATACTTCACTGTAGGATCTCCATCGGAGTTCTCATAGCCCGGGCCCGAACTCATTCCCATGGCAGGAATTGACATTATAGATAGCACCAGAAGTATCGCAAACGCCCTCTTGACACCGCCGACCATGCGCACGCCCATGTGACTATCCGGAGCATGCGACAAATAACCGTTGCTCGGAGTCATGTACGTGTCCACCAATTATAATTCTTTAACAGCAGTATTCAGTTGATTCATCATTTTCTTTCCATCACCGAACAGCATCATGGTTTTATCCATGTAAAACAAATCATTGTCCACGCCTGCGTACCCTACTGAGAGACTTCTCTTGATGATAACAACAACTGATGATTTATCGACATCTAATATTGGCATTCCTGCTAATGGGCCTTCTCCGGATCTAGAAGCGGGATTGGTAGTATCATTAGCACCTATCACAATGGCTACATCGCAGTCAGGGAACTCGGAATTTATTTCATCCATCTCGATTAGTTTCTCATAAGGAACGTTTGCCTCAGCTAAAAGGACGTTCATGTGTCCCGGCATCCTTCCTGCTACTGGATGGATAGCATAGAGTACCTCACAGTCCATTGATTCCATCAAATCTGCAAATTCCTTTACTGCGTGCTGACTCTGACTGACTGCCATACCGTAGCCTGGCACAACAATGACTTTCTGAGCTCCGTCAAGCACCATTGCTACTTCTTCTGGATCGCTTCCAACCTTTGTTCTTGTCAATTGATCTTTCTCTCCAGAACCACCAAATGCTTTGAAAAGGACATCATAAAGCTCTCTATTCATGGCCTTGCACATTATGAAAGTCAGAATAAGTCCAGCGGCTCCAACCATGGATCCTGCTATGATTAATACATTGTTACCAATTACAAAACCAGTAAATGCGGCCGCTATTCCTGATAGTGAGTTTAGTAGGCTTACAACCACAGGCATATCTGCTCCACCAATCGGCAATACGAACAAAATTCCTAGTAAGGTAGATGTCGCCACCAACGAATATATCCACGTCTTATCTTCTGGCTCATGTATGGTCATGGCGATGAGTGCTATGGATGATAGTAGTAACAGTACTTTGACATAATTGAGCCATGGAGGGCCCCAAGTTGGAAATGAAACCCATTTACTTCTTCCTCTGTCGTCCTTCTTACTGAACGGAATATAGAATCCTCCCTTTAATTTCATCATAGCAACAAGACTACCGGAGAGTGTGATCCATCCAACTAAGGCTGAAAGCCCAATTGCGATCCAGATTGCATATAGCTCAACGCCAGGTTCTGGGACTCCATCAGATATCCTCTTCAGTACTTCGGATAATCCGACGAGAGCTGAGGCCGCTCCCCCAAACCCATTGAACAGGGCAACTAGTTCGGGCATCCCCGTCATCTCGACACGAGTTGCCATTAGATAGCCTATCAGAGAGCCAATAGCGAGGCCTCCAACAATGAGTTCCCAGCCAATTATTCCCTCGGATTGAAGTTTCAGAAGGGTGACAAGCACTGCAAGTAGCATCCCTTGGGCACCAAGTCTATTGCCAGAGGGAGCTGTTCTAGGACTAGAAAGTCTCTTTATCCCTACAATGAACATGGATGCTGACAATAGGTATCCAATGTCCCATATTACAGGATCGACCATCAGTTGCCACCTCTTCTCTTCTTACCAGCAATCATCTCCAGCATCCTATTTGTGACCATGAAACCACCGACAACATTTATTGTCGCCATTACTAAAGCTAGGAAAGCCAGAACCGCGGCCAAGGACGTATCCATTCCACTAAAACTCTCATTGGAAAGAATTAGTGCCCCTACAATTGTGATTCCAGAGATTGCATTAGCACCGGACATTAGAGGAGTATGCAACGTAGGGGGAACCTTGCTAATTAGCTCAAATCCTAGAAAAATAGCAAGTACGAATACGGTTATGCTCCCAATCAGTGCGGTTAATGTTAGTGACACTACAAAATTCCCCCCAGTCTAGTTTGATTTTTATGCAATTCACCTGAACTGCATATTAGAACGCCCCCCATGCCTTCTACGAAGAAGTCGGAGTCTTCAGATGGGCCAACTAAAATATCGTCTTCGGAGTCTAAAATTAGACCATCGTCCCCAGATATTGAAATAACGAAATTAGTGATATTGTTGGAGTAGAGCATACTAGCTGATGAGGGGATTGTCCCTGCAAGATTCTTAATTCCAATAATTTTCACTCCGTGTTTGACAACTGTTTCACCCGGAGAAGTCAGCTCGCAATTTCCGCCGACATCGGCATTCATATCTACAATCACTGTACCTTTCTTGAAGGAGCGCACGGCAGATTCGGGAATCGTGATGGGTGCGGGTCTGCCAAAAATTCTAGCTGTAGTAACTATGACATCGGCATCACTGGCTACTTCACACACAGTATCATTTACCTTCTGGATAAATTCTGGCGTAAGGGGCTTAGCGTATCCGGACTCATCTTCGAAATCATCCATGCCCTCAACTTCGATGAATCTGCCACCTACAGATTCAATCTGTTCGGCCGCAGATTTTCTAACATCAGATGCATATACTATCGCTCCAATTCGCTTAGCGGTTGCTATAGCCTGAAGTCCTGCAACACCACTGCCCATGATTACAAACTTTGCTGGCTTTACAGTTCCCGCACTGGTAGTCATCATTGGTATTGCCTTGGGAACCTCCGATGCACCGATCAACACTGCTTTGTATCCAGATAAATTGTCTTGGCTAGAGTTTACATCCATAGATTGAGCTCTAGACAGCCTTCTTGGTATCATATCCATACTGATCAATGTAATGCCAGAAGAGATGGCTTGCCTAACAGTATCTGGGTTCCTGAAAGGGTCAGCTACGCAAATTAGTACAGTGCCTTCGGAGATTCCTGACAAATCAGGAGTCCTGATGGACACTATCGTTTCACAGGATAATACATCTTCCCTTGAGCATATCTTGCCACCTCTTCCCTCATACTCCTCATTCGAGTGGTTTGCAGTGACTCCGGCATCTTTCTCTATGAATACTTCAAATCCAGACTTGGATAATTTGAGAATAGAGTTGGGCACTAAAGCTACTCTCATCTCCCCTTCTGGCTCTCTGAGAACTCCTAGTCGCATAATATCACTCGTAGGTCTAAGACCAAGATTAAACTTCCGAGATGTTGGCGCTTATTGAAACCGTCGGCTCACTATTCTCATTGTCCATGAACGATATTCCGAAGGCCCATACGGAATGTTCTGTCGCAAAGTGCTAATACTCCAATCACTACCGCCGGTACGAGGGGAGATAGTGTCCACAGATTCTACTAAAAATACGGACGTTGATGTTACGAAAGGCTGTATGAATAAATCAATTCGTGTTGCTGTTACAGGAGCAGCTGGAAACATTGGTTATGCTCTGTTGTGGAGGATAGCGAGCGGGGATTGTTTTGGACCGACCCAACCGGTTAATCTGCAGCTTCTCGAGATACCACCTGGTATGCAACGTCTGGATGGAGTAATGATGGAGCTGAATGACTCTGCATTTCCTCTTATCCACGGCATAATAGGTACAGATGATCCCAATATTGCATTTCAAGATGCAGATGTGATTTTTCTAGTTGGTTCACGGCCCAGAACTAAAGACATGGACAGATCTGATCTGGTAGCGGCAAATGGGCCTATTTTTGTCGGACAGGGTAAGGCGATAGAATCGGTAGCGTCCCCGAGTGTGAAGGTAATTACGGTGGGTAACCCCTGCAATACTAATGCACTGATAGCCTGTGCTAATGCACCGAGTATACCTTCTCGGCAGTTTACTGCAATGACTCGCCTAGATCAGAATAGAGCTGTTGGGCAAATAGCAGAACGCGCCGGAGTTCCTGCTTCAGACATTAGAGATGTATTCATCTGGGGCAATCATGCCAATACAATGTATCCGGACCCTCGTTTCGCTACCATTGAGGGCGTGCCCATAACTGACCTGTTTGACTCAGAATGGTTGCAAGGCCAGTTCATAGAAACTGTTTCAACTCGTGGAAAGGCCATCATTGTAGCTAGGGGGGCATCTTCTGCAGCCTCTGCGGCATCAGCTGCTATAGACCATATGAGGGACTGGTGGCAGGGATCTAACGGCCGAATAGTATCTATGGCCATTCCCTCTGAGGGATGGTACGGCGTTCCTGAAGGAATAGTTTTCAGTTTCCCATGTAGATGTGAAAATGGAGATATTATGGTAGTCGAAGACCTTCCTATAGATGCATTTACACAGTCAAAGATAGATGAGAATATTGCAGTCCTTTTGGAAGAAAGAAATGCGGTCAGCGAACTATTGAGAAGTTAGATGGGTGTATCAATGGGCAAGCATGTTTACCTAGAGTCGGATGGTAAACTGCTGTTAGTGTACAGTGATGGCAGTGGTCCAGCAATCCCCCAGATGGGAAGAGTTGAATATGATTCGAGCTCAGAACTGATACGCTTACCGACTGCAGAGGAGTTAGAGAGTTTTGGAATTCCCTGGGAAGAGATTCGTACCAACAGGTTTAGACTTGCTCAGGAGGACCATGTCGTAACTCACGGAAAGCCGCTAATTGACTGGCCGGGCGAATGGGCATGGAAGGATTCTGTAATTAGTGATAATGCCGTTGACCCGGTTGCTAGAGAATCCGTATACAGAACTATACACAGAGTAGTCAGTAAGGTACTAATTTTGAATTCGAAAAGAGAGGTTTTGATGGCGAAGGTTTCAAGAGGATTTTTTACGGGTTGCTGGACACTTCCGGGTGGTTTCGTCGATTATGGTGAGCACCCTCGAGAAGCGGCAATCAGGGAAGCCAAAGAGGAGCTTGGTATTGATATCGCTATTGAAGATCCTAAGGGTGAAACTGGCGAGTCTTTTGGTGATGACGATGGCGCATATATCCGTGAAGAAATTTTTACTGAGGATGGGATAAATTGGATTTCATTTACGTACAAATGCCATGCAGAAATCGAGCATGAAGAAATTACTCCTAAGCAAGATGAGATTGAGGAGGCGATGTGGTTCAGCATCTCAGATGCTATAGATAATGCAGTATCTATATTTGATATTGAGGCACTTAATAGACTGAAATAATGGTGGGCCCGCCTGGATTCGAACCAGGGTCAAATGCTCCCAAAGCATCTAGCATAGACCAGACTAACCCACGGGCCCCTATGGATGCGCAAGGCATCTCTTGAATGAACGTTACTGGAGAACCGACCAAGAGTTATTTGGATTTCTAAGAACCATAGAAGATGTTTCTAGAAGCTCCATCAACCTCTCTGGACTCATTTTTTCGAGGTTTAATGTAATCATTGATTCATTTACTGAGCTAAGAGTGACTGAGTCATCCGGTAGTTTGGCAAGAGACAAAATTTTCTGGATATCATCACTGGTAAGTCCCTCGTTGGAACGTTCAGATTTTTCATATGATGCTAATCTTGATGATAGCTCACTGATAATCTCATCAGGAACATTTGCCTTGGACACCGCATCCCTTAATTCTGAAGATGAGGAGAAGGATTTGATAGTGGATAGAGATGTTTTTTTGTTACATCTTGGGCATTTGGAATTTGAGTTGGACCTGGATCCGAAATTCCTTCCGCATTGGCATCTCAGCATTACCCAAATACCTCCCATGAATTTGAATAAAATCCGAGGTACAAGAGGTTGACTGATTAATCCCAACCCAGACAGAGTACTATGAGTGGCGTTATTCGAGCGATTGGCTGGATAGTTTCTCTAGTCTTAATCATACTATCTTTGTATTCCATAATATCATCCGGAGAAGTAGGGCATCAATCTTGGATTTTCCTGCTATTAATACCATTTTCCGTTTCATTAGCACTATCATCTAAAGGAGGAGAAATTGATCCACACAATATCTCTGAAGAATGGGATGAGGATGAAAAGGCCGATGTTGAGAAGAATCTTCAAGCCGGAGACTTTGGATTCGATACGCCCGTTCTTTAATCACACCAGGCGGAGGGTTTCAAGATTATCAGGCGCATATGTCTGTACTTTGAATCTCTCTCTAAGTCCTTTTCTGAAGGCGTTGCAGGTTTGTGGATCTCCATGGTGACAAATTATCTTCCTAGGGGTGGGGTTTAGCGCTTTGACATAGTCCATTAGCTGATTTCTATCTGAGTGTCCACTGAACCCGTCGATAATCACCATATTGCAACGAACATCGATCATTAGCGTCTGGCCTTTGTCGACCAAAGGAACTTGCGAGTGTCCATCTTGGAGCCTCCTCCCCAGGGTTCCAGATGCCTGATATCCTACGAAGCAAAGTGTATTTCCTGGTTCGGGGGCCCAGTACTTGAAATATTCAACAATTGGGCCACCTGTCATCATTCCGCTTGTTGCCAAGACAATGCAGGGTGTTGGGTCTAGAAGTATTGATTCTCTTTGTTCCCTAGACTCGACTTGCCTAAACCACTTTGAATTAAATGGGTTCTCAGAGCCTCCTCTCAGCATCTTTCCTCTGAGGTCCTTATTCAGATAGTTGGGATGGCTAGTGTGAATGGCTGTCGCCTCTGAAATCATTCCGTCTAGCCAGACAGTAACTGGCGTAACCTTCTCAGATTTGAATAGTTCATCAATGGCCATCATTACCTCTTGTGATCTCCCCACTGCAAATACAGGGCAGAAAATTTTACCCTTTCTTGATAAGGTATCTATGATCAAATCTTGTAGATCTTGAGTAGCTTGTTGCCTGGTTGGTTGGATACTCTGTGGGCCACCATATGTGGATTCTATTACTAGCGTGTCAACCTTGTTGAATCTAACTGTAGCCGCGTCGAATAACCAAGATTTCTCATATTTTATATCTCCAGAGAATAGTAGTTTGTGCTCAGTTCTACCTTCACCAATTTGCATGTAGACACTTGACGAGCCGAGAATATGTCCAGCGTTTTCCATGGTTATTTTAATGTCAGGAGCTATGTCTGTCTTCTCTCCCCAATTTACATCGACCACATGTTTGATACATTCCTGAATATCGGATTTTGAGTATGGGGCTTCATTTCCTTCTGCTTGTGCCACTTTAATATAATCCATCTGTAATAGAGTCATTAAATCCCTAGTTGGTTGAGTGCAGTAAACAGGACCTTTGTAACCATATCTGAATAGAACCGGGAGCATCCCAATATGATCAACGTGAGCGTGAGTGATTACGACGGCGTCGATATTATCCAGGGGAAGCATCTCAGGGGCGGCAAAGAAAGGTTGGACCTCACTTCTGTTACTAGTTGGTTTTGCACCGCAATCAACAAGAACCTTGGACTCATTGGTAGTAACCAGATGCATAGCTCTTCCAACCTCTCTGTATGAGCCGAGTGCGGTAACCCTGACCCACGATGGACCGGGCCTTTGAGGCCTGTATATCCTAGTGCCAAATTTTCTGAGGAGAGTTTTCCTTTCATCGGCTAGCTCTTTTCTGAATCTCCTAATATCCGTCTGAGTCCTGCTTTCTCTCGCAGGTGCCCTAACAACGTTTACCAGCCATCCAATATCGTTTCTAAGCTGTTGGATGTTAGCTCCTTTCTGACCTACTGCTGACTTGGGGTCATCAGCTTCAATTGTGACTTCAGATAAAGCTGGATCTAGCCAGATTCGTCTAATTAGAGCTTCTTCTGGCATTATTCTTGAAACCGCATCATTAACCTCACTCTCACTTGAAAGTAGATCTGGATGTGGCCTGATAACAACTCTTCTTCTTATGGCCTTAGCGATCTTAACTGTAAGGCTCTGCCCTCCTGCTCCTCCGAATGATGCAGGATCCTTAGTAATAACAGAAATAGAGCCAGCTTCCAGATCAACGTCATATTCTGTTCCTTCGGGAACAATTTTTCTAATTTTATTCTTAATTTCTGAGAAAGTAAGCCTCATTATTTCACTTCCTGCTCACGCTAGCTTTCCTGTTAACAACAGGTAAGTGCACTAAGCGTGAATTTCAAAGAGCTTTGATGAGATTGGAAACCTCATCTTCTGACAATTGTCTAAAGCCAGATTCTGGAGTAATTACAGCGAGATCCATGCCATTACCGCTAGCGGCATCTCTCTGTGCTGATGCTAACAGTGCCTTTGCGGCAACCCTAAGGGCTTCCTTCTCAGACATATCGAGTTTGAATTGATCTTCCAGAACTCCATACATGTAAGGACTGCCTGACCCAGTAGCGCAGTAAACATCTGGAATGGATCCGCCTGCAGAGTCTATGCTGTAAACACTCGACCCTGAACTGTCGACTCCTACGATAAGTAATTGGACATAGTGTGGCCTACCAACTAGAATATTGGCAGTTAATGTTGCTGCCCCTTTGACAGTCATCGGTTTACCCTGCTTTAGCTCATACAGCTTCAATTCGGCAGATAGAGTTCTAGAGAGGGATTGTGCATGGCCCACAAGGCCAGCGGTAGTTAGAGCAACATAGTCTGAAATATCGAACAATTTCTTGACACTCTTGTTTGCAATGAAGTGCCCCATGGTAGCCCTATGATCTGCACCGACTACTACGCCGCCATCAAAGGTAATTCCAATAGTACTGGTACCTGTCTTAACTGCATCAAGTGTGGGATCCATAGTGTCACCGCCGGTGAGTGCCGACAACCTCTTCTCAGGACAGCCCCTTATGAATCCGACGGGACCAAGGTTTGAGAAAACCCCTAACTTGCTATTCTAATCGTAGGTTGGGACCGGATAAATCAAGGAGCATCTGTATTTTGCAGAGACGTGGCAAGAGGGGGGCGTAAGGAGCCGAAGTGGATTGAGGTGAGAGAATCTGAGCCAAATGTGGACACTATGGCCCCAGGCCAAGATTATCACGACCTCGGAACTTCTTACCCCGATGCACCCGTTCCAAGAGTCGTTGGCGACGTTGTTATCAGGAGGTGCGAACTTGATGACCTAACTGGAATCTCTGAATTGATGAATTGGATTTCTGATGGCGATATGGTGATAGTAAAGATGGGTGAAATAATAAAAAATGACCTAGAGCTCAATGTGGCTGTAAATAAAATTCAAAGATTTGTTGAAGACGATATAGCTGGCGAGGTTGTCAGACTAGGAGATAGGCGTCTACTACTTCTGCCTTCGAGCTTCACGAGTGGAATTAGTAATTGAGGGTCATTATGGAGAGTCAGGTAGAGCAGTCATGCCCGATTTGTGGTACGGAGAATAGTCTTAAGATGTTGGCACACACCTCTGAAATACCTTATTTTGGAGAGCACACGCAAATCACAATGTCGTGCCATAGTTGTGGTTGGAGAGTTACCGATTTTATACCAGCTGAGGGGAAGAAGGCCGGTTCATGGAAATTAGTTGTAAGTTCTACGGAGCACATTAGTTCTAGGGTAGTAAGATCGTCCTCGTGTACTGTAAGGATAGTTGAGCTTGGTCTGGAGGTAACTCCGGGTTCGAGTTCTACTGGATATATATCCAATGTAGAGGGCGTTTTAGATAGATTTTCTAGTGCAATAGGAACGATTAGGAGACAGGCGGATGCGGAAGGGGATGGAGATATTTTGAAAAAATGCGATGAGCTTCTTTCGAAGATTGATATGGTAAAGAATGGTCGCCTCACTGTAACTTTGGAACTACTCGATCCTGTTGGCCACAGTCAAATTCTACATGAAGAGGCTGTATCTTCAGAAATTTCAGATGAGGATGCAAGGGAATTGGATCCGGGGCCGGTATATCCAGTTTTTGATGTCTCAAGTGATAATTAGACAGAGTCATGAGAGATGAACTCATGAGTCCTATCCCTCCAATACTCTCTTTTCTCAGAGATTTCTTCCAACCACGTGGAGGCTTTGTCGATACATAATTTCTTAATCTCCCCAGCTAACATTCTGCCACTTTCGTAATCTCTCCTAATCTCGGCTATTGCAGAGTCTTCCTGCTCAAAGAAGAACTTCAGGTATTGGAAAGAGATATCTTTGGAACAGTCACCGCCTAGTCTTCTGTGTTCCTCAACTGTAGACTTCCCCCCGCTAATAGCCCTGTTGACCTTCTTAGACATCGCCTCGACGGAGTCTGTCATGAAGATCGTAGTTTCAGGCTTTGAAGAGGACATTTTACCCCCGGTCATTCCTGGGGCGAATCTATGATAGGTTGAGCAGGGGGGCATTAGCCCTAGGCCTCCTAGGTTTCTTTCAAATCGCAATAACTGCATTCTAATTAGATTCTTGTCTGACCTAGTTGCCCCTGGAATATCTATTGTTCCATGCTTTGGATTGGATGAAAAGTCAGCGAAACCAAGTGGAGAGATTAAGTCAATTATTTTGCTGAAAATAACATCCCTTGAAGAACGGTCTAACCTACCGTTACTATCAACACCGAAAATTGCAGAATTGTCGGGTTGCATAGACAGTGAGACAGTTAGGCCACCTGATTTTTTCTCCTTAATATTAAACCAATTAGTCTTGCCAACAATATCCCTAGTAAGTCTGAGATGTGGATCTTGATCAATTCCAACTGGGACTACAATAGGCCTGAGGCCACCAAAATCATCAAGCTGTGGATGGACGATGTCCCCAACTTGTACTAGAGGTGCCTGGACGTGAGCTAAATTAGTCTCACCTGTAAAGCCATAAATAGACTCAAACTCAGATAGATTGGTCCTCCTACCTAGTGTGAAACCGAGTCTCTGAACTTCTGGCCTAGAGCTCTGGAAATATACTTCAGTCTCTGATGGGTCTAAGCCTAAAGCAGCATAGTTCAGAACATATTCCTCTAATGCGGTCTTGCGCCCTTGAGCTATAGAGGTCCCACGGGTTGCTAATGCTTCGAGATCAGCTACTGCAACGGTGACATCGGCTCCGTGTCCTTGGAACCACTTAACTTGCTCAATTACCATGCTATGCCCCAGATGCATCCTTCCACTGGGCATTAGACCAGTCAGTACGCCCAAAGGCGACTTGTCCCTTATGGAACGTATTGCTACATCTAAGTCCCTGTGGGCGAAAACAACACCTCTACGATGAAGCATGCCCGGATTGGGAATTGTGCTTTGATCGACCAATTCAAGGCCAAATTGATTAACAATTCTGGAGTAGTCGGTTTCTCCGTCCGAAGACCATGGGTCAATACCGACGTCCTCGTTCATGAGTGTTGGAATGTATGGTCCTCAATCAAGTCATCGCTGTTAAAGGACTCAAAATAGCGAACCGAAGGTGCAATAGGTCGTTGCCGGTCCCGCATGAATATGAAATTGGTACATTGCTTTGGGGCTGGCTTGGTAGGCTCATATGTGGCTAGAAAACTAGCTCAAAGTGGTTATCTTGTGTACATTTATGATATAGAGCCAAAAAATAGTACGTTTGAGGCGTACACAAATATCACTGTGCATGTGGGGGATGTTTTTGGTTACGACTTAGATGCTCTTGGTAATGATTCCATATTTGTGAATATGTTACCTGGCGAGGTCGGTCACAATCTTACAAAGAGGCTCGCTCGTGTAGGCGGTCGGCAGATAGTAGATCTTAGTTTTAGCGAGAAGACTCCTGACACGATAATGGAAGATAGGATTGGCATTGGCACTAAAGTCCTCTGGGATGTTGGAATAGCACCGGGGCTGTCAAACATGCTCCTCTCTGAGGCATACAGAAAATTGGGAAGTCTGAAGACAGCTGAAATAAGAGTAGGTGGAAATCCTGCTGAAAAAATAGGTGGATGGGACTACATGGCTCCGTTTTCTCCGGGGGATGTAATAGCAGAGTATACCAGACCCGCTAGAGTGGTTAGAAAAGGAGTGGTGGTAACTCTCCCTGCACTTACTGAGAGGCATTCAATAGGCGTTGACGGGAGAGGCACAATGGAGGCATTTCTTACAGATGGACTTCGTTCAGTCATGAGCTCCATACCTGCGGAAGAGATGTCAGAGTATACGGTAAGATGGCCCGGACACATAGAGAGATTCATCAGGGAAAGAGATTCTAACTCGCTAGATTTAGAGAAGTTGATTGGCGAGTGGCGTTTTGATATAGAGACTCCTGAATTCACCTGGATGGAAGTTACTGCTATTGATCATCTAGGAAATAGTATGGACTGGATAGTAAGTGATTCTGGAGGAGAAGACGGATCTTCCATGGCTCGGACGACGGGACTTGTAACAGTAGGATGTATTCGGGCATGGATTGAGGACCCGGCTATGCTTGAGGCGGGAATACATGCGCCTGAGAGCCTTCCAAGAAACGTTATGATTTCAATTATTGAGATGATGAGAGAACACGGAGTAGAGATTACTGGCCCTAATATCAATTGATAATAATGGTTAAAATTAGGGCAAAAATCTGTTATTCTAAATCGTCCATTTCCACTATTCTCTTCACAACAACTGGAACCGCTATTAGGACTGATAATGCAATAATAGGGAGGCTCCAATTAATCTCCTCTACGGAGGGTCTTTCCACTAGCCAAGTAAAGGTCAAAATCGATTCTTGAAAGTCCGAAGACCATTGGAAGAGATTTGTTGTGTGGTGCCCCACTACTGTAACAGCATGATGTAGATCATTGAAAGTAAGCAACGGGGAAAATGAGAATTCATCGGGCATATCATCGATGGTAACCTCTACAGATGACCCGGGCATTATTGTGAATAAGGCCCCATTTTCATGTGTCCTCCAGCCATGTTTCAATTTCCTTTCAGTGATGCTCAAATCTGGAAATTGTTCACCTTCATTATCATAAACTTCGATGAAGTTTCCTTCGATTTGCAAACTAACCGAGCCCGGAACATCCCAGGCATTTGACGATTTTGGATTAGAAATAATTATCTTATTTTCTTGAGCGTTAACTTCAATGGCATCACTTGAAATTTCATGGAAATACCATTCCCCCCAAGTAGTAAACCATACGTCTTGTTCTTCGAGCCAAGTCATCAAATCTTTATCTTCCCTGACCTTAATGTCATCAACCCTAGCCCTCCACCAAATACTAACTAGGGAGTCTTCTTCAGCAGACTCCAGTAGTTCCATATTTGCAGAATTCTTCTCCAAGCTACCTCCGTTTCTCGAGAATGCCACTAATCCCTCTGGGGCGGTTTGAATCATATCGCCTGTAATTAAGAAGCCCGAGTTTACTAGAGCAAGTGCTGTTTGATTGTCTACATAATCGCCAGTGATTCCGAAAGAGATTGGATCTTTCCCCCACCTGGAAGAGTTAGTGTGAGAAACCAGGTATTCCCTACATGCTTCAATGACCCAGTTTTCTTCCAATGTATCTATGTCTTCGAATCCATGGCATCCGAATTCATCACCATTTTCCATCCTCTCGGGCCCAATGAGGTTGGTCAGCCATCCATCATCGGACCATTCCCCTACAACACTGGGTGAAAGAATAGGAATTAGAAATATCGATGCCAGTATCAGAGAGAGTTCTTTGCGCGGTGGCATGCACTTGGCAGGGGGTAAATGTCTAGAATACTTGTCATTGTATCACAAAGAGTGAAATGACATTCTTTGTCGGAGTTACGTGGATAAGCTCTCTGCTGAGGATATTCGTTCATTCTCTTATCTATCGGATATTGGGGGCACTGAAGAGTCCTTTTCAATTCCTTTGATTTATCGGTTTCTAATCAGGTACCTTTCACCCCTAGTTAGGTTCTTCTTCAATATTAACTATACGGGACTGGAAAGAATACCAAGAAAGGGAGCTATGATTATTACTTCCAATCATGTGTCTAACCTAGATCCTATCCTCAAGATTCTTGCCGCACGTAGACATGTGTTTTATCTTGCCAAAGAGGGGCACTTCCGGAAGCAGCCTAACAGATTTATCATGAGGAGTAATGGGATGATTGAGACTATCAGATCTGAAGGTGGTAAAGACGCACTCTCTAGAGCTCATGATGTGTTAACCTCTGGGTTTGCATTAGGAATATTTCCAGAGGGCACTAGATCTAGAAATGAGAGGGCTCCATTCTTACAAAAAGGAAAGACCGGCGTGGCTAGGCTCGCGGCTAGTTTCCCGGATATTCCTGTAATTCCAATCTGCATTATTGGCTCAAGGGAGGTGATGCCCCCGGGTGCAAATTTTATTCGGTTCTGGAAAGCCATCGAAATCCATATTGGAGAGCCTGTAACATTCGGAGAATGGCTCATCTCTGACGATGGTGGTGACTTCAGCAAGAGTCAATTAGAGATGTTGAGTTCAGTTGATGAACATGGAAGAAGCTCGATAATGAAGTCCCTATACCGTAAGTTCACAGATCAATTGATGTGGACGATTGAACAAATGGGAGCACCCTGAACAGCCGCATCCTTGAAGGACTGCCGACATGACGTAGGGTTGATGAAACAATACCTGGACTTCCTTCGAAGGATTCTCGATGAGGGGTCTGTTAAGGAAGACAGAACTGGTACTGGAACTGTTTCTTTATTTGGGCACCAGATGAGATTTGATCTTTCCGAGGGATTTCCGGCAGTAACCACAAAGAAAGTGCATTGGCCTAGTGTTATTCATGAGCTCCTTTGGTTCCTTTCGGGAGAAACTAACGTGGGTTATCTTAGAGATAACGGTGTCAGAATTTGGAATGAGTGGGCTGATGAGAATGGCGACCTGGGTCCTGTTTATGGAAAGCAATGGAGAAAATGGGAAACTCCCGATGGAAAGGTAGTAGATCAAATCAGCAATGCTGTGGAGATGATAAAGGAGAATCCTGAGAGTCGAAGAATAATAGTTTCTGCATGGAATGTTGGGGAGTTGGATCATATGGCACTCATGCCTTGTCATGCTTTCTTCCAGTTCTACGTGAGAGATGGGAAGCTATCTTGTCAACTGTACCAAAGAAGTGCTGATGCTTTTCTTGGAGTGCCGTTTAATATTTCTTCATACAGTCTCTTGACATGTATGGTCGCACAAGTTTGTAACCTTGAGCCCGGGGAGTTTATCTGGACTGGTGGGGATTGTCACCTTTACAGTAATCATATAGAACAAGCTAGAAAGCAGATAGAGAGGGATCCCCTTGCACTGCCTAAGCTAGTGTTAGACCATAATGTTGAGTCGATTGATGATTTTGACTACTCTAGCATCAAGATTCTGGACTACGAACATCATCCCCATATTCCTGCTCCTATTTCGGTTTGAGGTAATAAAATGAATATTTCAATAATCGTTGCAATGGATGAAGATGGATATATTGGTCTGGGAAATGGTTTGCCTTGGAAGCTCTCCAGTGACTTATCCAGATTCAAGAGGCTCACAGAAGGTGATGGATTCAATGCGGTGATTATGGGTAGGAAAACCTGGGATTCTCTTCCGCAGAGCTTTCAGCCACTGCCAGAAAGACTCAATATCGTAATGTCCAGAGATACCGGGTGGCACCACGATGAGGCTGAAAATGCCCTATACCCAGGTAGAGCGATTGAAATTGCTTATGCAGATGGCTGTGAAGAATGTTGGATAATTGGTGGGTCACAAATTTATGAAATGTTTCTTGAACAGGTCAGTGAGATACATTTGACGACAGTACATACATCTGGAAGTGGGGATACTAAGTTTCCAGAATGGAGTAGAGAGAATTGGGTAGAAGAGGAAGTCGAGTATACAGAGATTGATGAGAATAATGAGTTCCGGACGACCTATTCAATATGGAAGCGGAAGTGAATGATTTTCGTTAGTAGTATTCTTAAAATTGTGAAAGGGTTTTCTGCTCTCTGCGGTGGCTCATTCTTTTTCTATGTAGGAGTCCTTCATTTTACAGATACTAGTTGGTTTGAGCCCATAGTTCCACCGATATTTGGATCGGCGAGATTTTGGGTTTTAGTCAGTGGAGTCGCCGAGATACTCGTTGGCTTGGGACTGATAATCTCAGGCTTGGAGATATTCTTTAGCTCGGGACGTTATTTCAGGAGAAAGGCTGGTTTAGCTAGTGCCCTTCTTCTCGTAATGCTCTACCCCGCTAATCTTTACATGTGGATTTATGATATCGAATTGGGAGATGGGGCTTCATTATCTCCGACTGGTCATATCGTAAGGCTTCTATTTCAAATTGGCGGAATTATAATCAGTCTATGGATAGCTGAATTCAGATATAGTTTTACAGATTCCCGTGAGTAGGTTGTGGTCCGGGAATATATTAATGTTTGAAAACCGATGGGAATATACATGCTAGATACATTATCAGATAGGTTTTTGGAGCTTTCAAATATTGAGTACTTTACCTTCGGATTCAATATTTTTGTCTATCTTTTCTCAAGTAGTATAGTCTCCCATCACAGGGATATCGATGAGGATACTATCAGGTCAAGAACAAGATTAGTACATGGATTAAACATCTTGGTATTTATCTCTTTTATTGCATCACTTGCTTTTCATGGAGGAGAGTTCCCAGCAGATGAAATAAGTAGAACATCCCTTACATTACTAGCGTCATACTTGATATTTAATGGAATTGAGGCTTTTCTACTATCCAAATATGGAGAGGAAATTGAGGTAATGGGAGTCTCGAGAAAGGTTGAGACTCCTACCTCTAGGACATTGGAGTTGGTCGCCTTCTCACTAATTGTTATGACTGCAACGATCGGATTGATCAATGTCTGGGGAATCACCGGTCTTCTTGAGACTACGGGAGTAATTGGATTCCTGGCGCTTATCGTTTTCACCACCAAAGACTACTGGCTCAGAGACTTTCTCAGTGGCATACTAGTTATTGGTGGAAACAGCGCCAGAAGAGGGGATGTGATATCTATCCCCGAAGCTGGGATACTAGGGATAATACTCGAAATTAGAGGGTTACAAACTAGAATTAGAGATTTGGCACAGGGGCATGACATAGAAATTCCAAATTACAGCCTATTACAGTACAGGACCGATTACCTGAGGAAATCCAAGGGAGGGCCTTTCAGGGATTTCGTCGAGTTTAACATAGGATATGGCATACCAAGTGAGACCGTGAAGTCCTACCTCAGTGCTGTTTACAATTCAGCATCAGAATCTAGCTCGTCGCTTGATTCCTTGAGAGAGCCCAAGATAACAATCAGGGAAAACGACAATAATGCTGTTATTTGGAGGCTCACCTATGTTCTCGAAAGACCATATCAGCTACTTATGGTTAGGAATGCGGTCAATCTGGCGGCCTATGATTTACAGGATGATTTCGGCATTCAGCTCAGTACCCCTCAACTGGAGAAGCTGGTTGAGTCTTGACCCTCACGATATTCTGTAACCCTAATTCCCAGACCACCCTTTTTTGAGTCCCTTTTCATTATCTTATCCATCTTCTTATGAAATTCTGACTCCAGGTCGACTTTCATTGCTAGAGAATGTCCTAGAATGAGTATTAGGAGATCTGCAAGCTCTTCAGATGCCTCAGATTGTGGTTTTCCCTTGGTTATAGCTGCGGATAGTTCGCCCAGTTCCTCTACAGTCAGAGCTAATCTATAGCCCATATCATGGCCATTATTCTCTGGGGACTGGAAAGAGTGTTTATGGTGGAATTGTGCGACTCTCTCCATCATAGTATGCCAAGACCCATCGGGATTCACAGACACGTCACTCGATATCCAGTCATCTACACTGACTTTCCTGTTCATAACAGTCGGAGAGGTAGGTTAGAAATCAACTTTGACTTTTATGATGTGTATTCGATTAGAAGAGATTTGATACAAGAAGTGACTAGTTCTCTCATAGTAGAGGCAAGTCTGTCAACTGAGTGATGGTCAATATTAGCTCTTGGATCAGTGGGATCCCTTCCAGCGGCCCAGTTTGAGGAGCACGCGAGAGCCACATGTGGAATTCCTGATTCAGATATCAGCCTACTTTCAGGCCCTAATGTCATACCCACAGTATCAGCACCGAGTCTCTCTAGTGCTGAAATTTCAGCAGGTGATTCGAATTGAGGTCCTATGCATTGGGCAACAATGATTCCCTGTGGGGCATCTCCTTGATTTTTGGAAAGTGATTTTGAACAAATCGACATGGCATCTGAATCGAATGGTGAGGTCCTATCAAAATGCTGAGCGTTATCGTCATAAAATGTCCATGGTTTGATAGCCAAATCCAGAATATCTGAAGTGATGCCAATTTTACCAGGTGGGAAATCATCCCTCATTGAGCCCACGGAATTGATACTTACTACGAGATCAGGGTTCAAACTTCTTACAGCCATCACATTTGCTCTGTGTTCAATCATGTGAGGAGGGGTCCTTTTCTCTCCGATTGAGTGGTGCCTATCCACTACCGCTACCATGCCTTCCTGCAAATGAGAAATTGTCACAGGGACTTCGCCCCAATCTGTATCTACCCTGACGATCGTATTTTCGCTCGAAGGAGAGATGTCATTTGATAAGCTACTCATGCCGGTACCGCACAACACCGCAATGCGGGACATTGTATTACTCCATTATTCTAGAAATTAGGTCGGCTTTCTTACCGGAAACTGGCTTGCCTGCTTCTTTGAGTACTGCTTTTAGTTCTGCTACTGTCATACTTTCGTAGTCTATCTCTTCGTCTGGGTCTTCAGATTCCGAGTCATTTGTTTCATCCTCAATTTGATCTTGGTATTCAGTATTATCCTCGCTGTCTTCAACTTCTGGAGCAGATTTCTTCGTTGCTTCCTCTTCTGCTATGATTTCCTCTAGTGTTGGGCCATCGTTTGTGACAACTCCTGACTGTATTAATTGAGTTCTTCTAATCATAACCATCCTAATAGGGCTAATTTTTGATGCTTCTTCCTTGATTAAGGCCTCAAGCTCACCATCCATAACTGATTTTTGCATTGAAACCCATGTTGATGAGGCACCGGCTTTCAAAATGGTGTTCCTAGCTACAGATCGAATCTCATTCTTCTGACTTGACTTGACTCTTTCTCTTGTCAAAATTAACGGTTTAAACCTTACATAGAATCCGTCTTCTGTAACAACATCCACGGTGTCATCGATTTTGCCTCTATCCCTCCTTACTTGCCTTCGGACGTGATCTTGCATCATCTGGTGCCCAATGAATTCAGTGATTGCATCGCTTCCCAAAACATCAGAGACTCTGAATCTTATCTTGACATGCATTTTTGAGAAATCGCCATCAAGTTCATTCTGCATAATCTCATAATTTCTACCGATTAGCATTTCTGGCTCTTCTGCCAAAGTCTCGCCGATAACTCTGTATGACCATGGATTTCTTGGAGCCCTTATGGAAAACCATCTCTTGGACTTCCACTTATCTTTCTGCCTTCGTGCCGCTGCTCTCGCCTTTGCTCCCTTTGCCATTACAACGACCTCATCATCGGGGGCTTCCCCGCTTGCGCCCCTCCGACTTACACTTAGTATTTGAAACAGGCCCCAATGGTGTCTATTTGGGTAAGTGACTATGAATGGTCGATTCCCGCCCAAAGATATGGGGATACTCAGAGCTGAGTGGAGGATACATGCATGCGAGCTTGATGACATAGCTCTAATCCAGAAATCTCTGGAGTGGTTGTCAGGGATTGATGATTGTGTTGTCTGGAAAAAGGACAAGTCATTTCACGGCCCCCCGATAAGTACCGGTATGGTAAAGATAGGAAGAAAAAAACTGGCTAGAGAGAGTCTGGGTAGGCTTGGTAGTGAAACCCTACAGCAATTACTTTCAGATGGCCTTGAAAAGAGGATTGACGATGACAAGAATATGCACCTTAGGATCTCTCTTTCTAAACTCGTCAAGGGAGAAGTCAGGCTCTGTACAAGAGATAGAAGTGAGGCCTTCGTAAAGGGGCTATTCAAGATTGAGTCCTATCCTGGTGATAATCATCTCGAGATTGCTACGGAATTAGTGAGAAGCATGACATAGTTGTTTATTCCTCGTGAATAAGAGCAAGAGTTCAAATGTATTGGCTGCGGAGTAAGCATGATAATATGACACACGTAGTAACCTCAGCATGCGTTGATCACAAATACCAAGATTGTGTGGCCGTTTGTCCGGTCGAGGCATTCAGAGAAGCTGACAATTACCTGGTCATAGATCCGGATGAGTGTATTGATTGTGCGGCATGTGTCGCTGAGTGCCCTGTTGAGGCCATATTTGCGGATACTGATTTGCCAGATGAGTTCGAGGAATGGCTCGATAGAAATGAGGAAGAGGCCCCAGACCTTCCAATTGCAGAAGGGGACTCTCCTGTTCTAGCCTAATTGTTAAGATTGTCATTACATAGGTTCTTGAGTGGACTGTTGTAGCGGTGTACATGAGTACTACCCTTGATCTGACGAAGATGCGTCACGGAACCGAGCTCCTGAAGAGGGGTTTTGCCAAAATGCAAGAGGGAGGGGTGATCATGGATGTTGTCACACCTGAAGAGGCTCACATTGCCGAGGATGCTGGTGCAGTTTCGGTTATGGCGTTGGAAAGAGTTCCTGCAGATATTCGTGCCATGGGAGGAGTTGCAAGGATGAGTCATCCACAGATGATTCAAGAAATAATAGAAACTACTAGTATTCCTGTAATGGCCAAGGCCAGAATTGGGCACAGCGAAGAGGCCCGTGTATTAGAGCAACTAGGAGTGGACATGATAGACGAGTCTGAAGTCTTAACACCTGCTGATCCATTCTTTCACATACCCAAGAACGATTTCACAATTCCTTTTGTGTGTGGATGTACCAACCTAGGCGAGGCGGTTAGAAGGATTGCTGAAGGATCCGCGATGATTAGAACGAAAGGAGAGGCAGGAACAGGCAACGTTGTCAGCGCAGTACAACACGCTGTTCTCGTCAGTAAAGAAATTGAGTATGCTTACGAAATTAGTGAGAGCTCGGATAGCAAAAAGTACGAAGAGGTCATTTCATCGATTATGGACGGATACAATCGGGTAAAGAAAGGTTCAAAATTTAATCTCCACTCTAAGACAACGCCCTTTGGAAAAATGGAAGAGCTGCGTTCTGAAGTAGAATCTGTAATTTCGGAGGTAGTGCAAAATAGGCGCTTACCTGTTGTTACTTTCTCCGCGGGAGGCATTGCAACTCCAGCAGATGCGGCTTTGATGATGAATCATGGGATGGATGGCGTCTTTGTAGGCTCTGGAATATTCAAGAGCTCGGATCCAGCTAATACAGCAGAGGCCATCGTCATGGCTACCCACCACTACAACGACCCATCAATCGTTTCTGAAGCATGTTCGATGATTGGTGAAGCAATGCCCGGACTAGAGATTGAGACTCTAGAAGTTAGGCTAGAAGAGAGAGGATGGTAATACTACTTTCTGGTTTTTCTAAAGGCGCCAACTTTCCTGGATTTCCTTCTTTTTTGAGGAGCAGTGGCATTTGCGTTTGGAGATGCCTGCGGATCTCCTGACATTGACCCACCTAGGGTTAGTGAACCCTCAGAAAGTAACCTATCAGTAAGTGAGTCTGCTAGAACCTCGTCATTATCAGGTGTCTTTAGGGCTTCCCTAACGGACTCATTATGATCCCTTATTACTCTGGCCCTTTCCTCTCTCCTTGACTTCATCTCATCTCTGGCCTCGTTTACCTCTTTCAGGAGGGCTTCAATTTCAGCATGTACGGAGTTAGCCAATTCTTTAGATTCTACAAATATCTCATGGAGACGGTCTCCCTCGGATCTTAGGAAGTCTCTTTCTTCGAGCATTGGTTTTACTTCTTCCCAAATATCGTCGGCTTCTTGGTGGGCACTTTTCATCGCTTCATGTTGCGCGTCGGCTTCTGCCTTAAGTGTCTGAATGGTGCCTTCCAAATCTCCGAGATCGATATTTATGGCCTCAAACTCGGCGGCCTTTGGAAGTAGTTCGTCTCTCCTGGATGCCAAATTCTTAAGCTTTCTAAGAAGTCTATTCTCAGCCTTGAGAGTCAGTGTACCATCCGTCATCAGCTTATTTTCAATTTGAGAAATCTCAGCAATAGCTTCCGATAGTTCAACCACGTCAGACTTGGCCTTTCCTGCTTCATTTCTCCTACCCTTCTTACTGTTGATTATCTCCCTGATCCTAGACTGTATGGCATCCCTCTGGGCCTGATGGGATTTAGCCCGAGCTCTGACTTCTTTCTGCTGTGATAATTTTTCCTCTATGTTGGACCTTATCTCCTTAGACTGATCCTGAACTGAGTTTCTTGAATTGGCGGCCCTTCTAGCGTCTTCGTTATGAGATGCCCTTTGGTCCCTCATTCTCCTAAGCCTAGCCTCCATAGCGTGGAGCCTAGTTTTTAGGTCATCATCAGGACCCTTTTCCTCATCGTTCACGTCCATGCGACGAGGTAGAAGTTCTTGAATGGAACTCATCAAAGTAGCCCAAGTACTGAACCAGCTAAGGGCAACAATGGAGATGTGATAGCAATTAGAGCCCCAAACATGAACATTGCACCGACTGTCCTTCTTGTTCTTGTGATTAGATCGCTCCCAACTTGGACATTTAGGACCCTTCCTGAGATGAGGTTGCCAGAGTCGTCTTCCAGTCTCACTGTAACAGTAGCTTCTCCCTTAATGGATGGTAGCAGACTTTGCCAGACAATACTCGTACTATTTGTCATTTCTTGAATCATAGAAGATAGTGAAGAGGGATTCAGTGGATCTGATGACGAAATTAGAGGGGATGAATGTAATTTGTAAACGCATTCATTCGGTTTGAAGTCAGGAGTCTGTATTTTCAAAACGAGATCTTTTGGCTCATCACCGGAATTGAGTATGAAAGCAAATAAATTTGCCTGTCCTACAACCAGATTTTCCATATCTACATCAAACCAGAAGCCTCCATCTGAGCTACTGATTCCTCTTCTCATTCTCATCCTATCATGTAGTCTAAAAAATGGCTTGCATTCACTTCTAGCGTGTTGCAGAAGCCTATCCCAAGTCTCCTCACCTACTTCTGGGTGTCTGAAAAGTCCGTCTATTGCCGTTGGTTCGACCATCAATTCTAAATTTTTTCTGAACTCAGAGTCGGATATTAGGGAAGATCTCCTCAAGTGAAGTAATAAGAACAAGGACTCTTGTAACTCGGACATTGTGTAGCCTTCTCTAAGTTCCGATCTAACCGTTTTAAGGTACTCAGTAATTCTTATTCCAAGGAGTGGGTCAATGTGCGCTTTTATCACATCGTTGAATGGCCTGGTTAGTAAGGCCGGGTGAATTGGAGGAGAAAATGCCTCGAGCATGCCCCATGGTTCGGATGCATTGAATCTAGATCTGATGGAGATAAGTTGGACTCCATAACCTGCTAGCAGGGACCCAGTAGATAGTGCCAATAGTACTGGACTGACCTGTTCTTGACCAGAGGGGAACCATAGGGATAATGCAAGAAGAATTGATGAGATTGCAATCAATGATGAGATTGCTGTAACCTGTCTAATCGAACCATCTAGAGTAGCCCTCATTTCAGCATAACCATGAGAACTCCTAAACGTTAGGCCCGAGGAAGTTAGTGCATCTGCTTCGTAATGAAATATTGTTCTTGAATATGTCATCATCCTAAGCAAGATTGTTAATAGAAAAATATCGGCTATCAGTATCAGTAATGCTGTGGCATATGTGGTCCGGACCAATGAAAAACCACCTGCCGCTTCCCTTAGAGTCTCATTCCACCAGTCCGTATCATTGCTACCGTATGACTGCGCTGCGCCAAGTAGGACAATTGCCAACAATGGCAAGAATAGTACAAGTCTGGCCCCTCCGCTCACCAGTAGTCTATCTAACCTCAAAAGTGCTGATTCTTTTGAGCGGAGTGTGTCGTCCATCCAGGGGGTAGCCGATGTTGAAATATTAGAAACTGGGACTGAAGGAGCTGGTGGAGCAATACCAGACAAGTCATCCGCCATGGAATCGAGATCCATGTTTTCATGCTCTTTAATCGACATTGTAAACCTCCGTACGTGATAGAATCCTCTTCATGATAGCCTCACTAATGACGATTAGTTGACCATTGGAATATACCCCCTCTTCGCGAACTTCTATTCTAGATCCAGCCCCTAGGCCTGATAATTCCAGTGTCTTCACATCAGTTGGCTGAAGTGCAATCACCTCTATTGTTGCTGAAGAGCCGATAGGGAGGAATGAAATAGGTAACAATAGACCCTCAGAAATCGGCTTTACTGAACGCTTTATAGATGGAATTTTATTACCTGCTGGAGTCTGTTTCGGATACCCTAACATTCTATCTAGTGATTCCTCTAGATCAATTGACATGTTGTGCTCCATCTTACAGGCGGCGGCATCAACGTCGCCATCAAATCCAATTACGTCAGTAAGTAAAATCTGCAACAGGCCCTCCCTTCTTTTTATCCTAGCTGCCGTGTTAAACCCTATCGGGGTGAGTCTGCACCCCTTGTAAGGAACATATGTCAATAGGCCCCTTTCCGATAGTCTTTGTATCATTTCCGTGGAAGAAGCGTTGCTAACTGACATTATGTCAGCTAATTGGGAGGTCTTGACAATAGTACTTGGCTCTGAATCATAAATCTCAAAGATTCTCTTCAGATACATCTCTTCGAATTCACTCAGTTCACTCATCCAAATCACCTCCAAGAGCCATAAACTCACATCTACATGCAGGACATCTTGACATTACTGGCCTCTTGACCAATGGCACCTTGAGTAATTGTTCGCAAGAAGGACATGAAAGTATATCGTTATCTGAGGAAGAGAAAATATCTATATTTTTTTCTATTTCTTTACTTTCTATTTCTTCCTCTATGGCAGGTGGGTCAGAGCCAATTTTGATTTCCTTTCTTACTCCAACTTCGAAGCTGTTTGAGCATGCAGGACATCGTACTCTGCCTACATGATCTCCTGGGATACTGAGTCTTTGACTACACGTTGGGCATGATGCCTCTATGTTATCTAGCTCCCTCCTTTTCTCGATTCTTGAAGTAGAGTCAAGGTTCTTCTTTTCCGTGTCGGGGGTCCTTTCTGTTGCAACTCTCCAGAACGCGAGTAAGATCATCATCAAAACTAGGCCGGAGACTACACCCAAGAGTGCCGCGGTTGGGTCGAATGGTATCTCAAAACCATCCGAAGGCCTCTGATTAGCCTGAACCGCTATACTTCCCGAATATGCGCTTATGGCAGATGAAAATTTTACTTGCAAGGCTGTGGTTCCTTCATCCTGCCAATTGGGGACAGTCAATGATATCGGCTTTTCCTCTCCAACATTTACTTGAATCATTGACAATCCTGAATCGCTGAAAATATAACCATCTGAGACCCTTGACAGTGAAACATGTCCAGGTAGAGAATCTGAGTTGCCTGTGTTTGAAATTGTACATGTGATAATTAGTGTATCTGAGAATTCTAGAACATCTGGGCTCTGAACACATGAAGAAATCTCAATGATTGGCTGTGGACTAATTAGTTGTATATCTAAATCTGGAATTTGTTTCGAATGCCAACTCAGTGGATCTACAGAAATTTCTATCCTATCTAATCCCGGACTAGGATCAGTAATTTGAATATTGAGTTGTCTTACACCCTGGCTTAATGTGATTGTAAATTTCTGAAGCTCTTTGGAGATGCCAGATTCAAATTCACTTATCGAAACTTGTACATTTCTTTCAGACCCATCTGAGAGAGAAATCCAATAGTCGATTGATATTCCATTAGAAACTGACCAGTCGCTTGATGAAAGGCCCACTCTAACATCCTGTTGTGGAAGAATGGTAATTGTATGGTTTCCAGATAAGTCCGGAGATACCCCTCCTAAATCACTATTAATTTTCCACTGGAGCCATTTTTCACCGTACGAAGAGAAGTTGAAATCTACTGAAATCTCCCTACTGGAGCCCGGGGTAATCAAAACGGGTTCTCCCGAGAATAATATAATTGAGTCGGTGTCATAGAGCGTGAGCATAACTGAACCTTCCGAATCGCCTCCATTGCCCACCAATATTGAGGCTGTTAGAATATCGCCTACATATGCCGGTTCACCTGTTATTGCGATAATTGCATCTCCTGCAGAAGTGAAGAGTATTGGATTTGGAGATACAGTAATTTCTATAGTTTCAGAAATATTAGAAGTAGAGTTTTCCAGAGAAATTTCGAATTTTAGTTTCATAACCCCTTCAATGAGTGGACCTAGTGTCATCTCAGAAAGTTGGTTTTCATTAGCACCCCATGTCTCGTTTTGACCGGCCAATGGGTGCCATACTCCTTCGGAAAATAATTTTAATTTCCAACTACCGTTTATTTCCTGGTTTCCTGTGTTACTTACCTGTACTGAGATCCTAACATAATCGCCATCAGAGAAGGTTTCGTTGCCATTCGGCAATGAAGTAGACTGATCAATAACCAATATTTCCCAGTCAGAGGAGTCTTGAATTTCCATTTCTGATAATTGTGAGTCATTAGCAGATGCAGAATTGGAAAAAATAAGTATGAAAGAGAGTAATATGATGTATGATACGGTATGCTTCATATCCTCGCCTCAAAACTTCCGAGATGTGCGGGCGTATGAAACAAACCCCTTCCAAGGTCACATAGTGACCTTTAACCGACGGTCCCGGCTGGAGCCGAATACAATGGACGTCCAACAGTTGCTAGAGGTAAAACCGGATGAGCTAGCAAAGGGCTTGCTAGCACGATGGAAGGCATTAGAAGAGCAACTTCCGAATGTTATTAGGAATCTGGAAGCAGAGGAGGAAGCTCTCTCTCCACGTGTTAAGAGAGCAGTTGATTCCCATAGTAAAGCAAATGAAATTGTAGCTGAAATGAAGACTGAAAGAGATTCTTCACAGGCCGTTGCTAGATCTAAATTATCCGAAGTTAAAGAATCGATAGAGTTACTCTCCAAGAAGGGCGGGATGGTAAGTCTGGATCCCGAATGGAAGAAATTGAAGCTTCTTGAAGAGCTTGAGGATATAGAAGAAAAGATAGAAACCTCGGCATTGGACCATAAAGAAGAAGGGAAGCTGATTGCCAAGCGAAGGAAACTCATTGAAAAGAATGAGAAATGGCTCAAAGATAGGAGAGAGTCTAATCCTGAGATGGCTAAGTATGTGGAATCAAGGAAGACTATGATTTCCAATTTTAGGATTTCAGAAGCATCACATTCAAGGATGCTGAAGGCAGTAGAAAAGGCACAGCCTCTGTATGAAAAAAAGGTATCACTACAGTCTGAAATCAGGGATATAAGGAGGCAGTTAGATCGAGCTAGAGAGCTATACGCCCAGTCATCAGATGCAATCTCATTGTGGGAGGGGAAATTATCTGCTGGTTTCGGAGATAGTTCTACTGGATTTGATGATCTTCTCACAGATATGAATAGGGTATTAGATGGCGGTGCTTCTTCGTTTGCAAGGAAGAAATCCAAGAAGGAGGAGGAAGAGGAATGAGTGAAGATAATACCGCTAGCTTATTCAATGACTTAGAAGATCTTGATGGCCATGAGGTTCAAGAAATGAGGAGTAGTCTTGAAAGAGAGTTGGGTTCTATTGAGGGCGAAAAGAGAGACTTGCGTTCGGAGAGGATGGACCTAGTTAACAGGGTTAGAGTCCTTCGTGGCATCGTAGGTAAGATGGAGGGGGCCAATTCAGAGAGAAGGGGCCTATTAAGGAAATTTCATGAAATAAGAAAAGCTGCAGATTCATCTAGAAAGAAGAGGGACGATGTGAATAGGCTCATCCCCCCTCCAATGGATGTACTGAAGGAGTGGCTATCTGAAACACATAGGAGATTGACCACTATTGACAACGACTTGACTGCGGTCCCTACACTCTCTCGAGAGTTGGAGGCATTCAGAAGATTTTTTGAAATTCAAGCGTCTATTATAAAGAAGGCCGAATCAGAAACAGCTCACTCGGAATATGTAGAGAAAGCTAAGGAAATGAGAGAAGTAACCGTAAAACTTGATGCTGGACGTAAGGAAAAAGAGGTGTTGGAGAATGAGGCGACATCGGAGTCTGGAAATGAAAATAAAGCCAGTAGAGCCGAAGT
The DNA here is from genome assembly GCA_002501805.1 of Euryarchaeota archaeon UBA463. Taxonomy (GTDB): domain Archaea; phylum Thermoplasmatota; class Poseidoniia; order Poseidoniales; family Thalassarchaeaceae; genus MGIIb-O5. Next base: position 64,000 of record DAOI01000011.1, read on the forward strand.
AAGTAAAATTAGTAAGAGGATTTCAAAAATCGATAAGCGGATAGATGTGATTGAGTCAAAAAGGAAGTCTTTGAGGAAGGGGCTTTCCAGAGTTAAGACGTATCAGAGGATAACTGGTGGGAGGAATAGGAAAGTCAGATTCTCTGAAATCAAAGCCAAAGCCAAAACAGGTGGTTCTCTGAGTACCGTAGAACTAGATGCCCTTCTGGGATCAGGAAGTCTATCGGACTTGACTGGTGAGACTGGAGATATTGAGTCCAAAGTTGATGCTAAGAATACGCCTACTAAGAAGAAGAGAAGGATTGGAGTATCTCGAAGGGGACCTAGAAAAGGCAATCTCGCAACTAAGAGGGAAGATTGAGTGAATTGTTGCTCTACTATGTTCTTAAATGTCAGTACAAATTCGGTAATGTTGGGGTCACATATTGGAGCTCGACGAGATAACAGAAGTTTTCGCTCCCGCGAAGCAATCTCTAGAGTCAGGATTAGACGAGAAGCGTGAGTTACGCGACGAGTTGAATGCCAAAGTTAGAGTTTACTTGGATACAAGGAACGAAGTAAATAGGCAGGTCAAAGATCTCATTTCCGAAGTAAGGTCACAAAAAGAGATTCGCGATGAAGCCAATACCAGAGTCAAGGATCTCAAGCTCGAAAGAGCTGTTAAGTCTGATGAGTTGAAATCAATCAGAACCGAGTTAAGGGAGATATTGTCTAGATTGGAAGATAGCGGAGAGAAGGCTAAGAGAAATTCTGGACCTTCCCCTGCTAAAATTCGGGCGAAGATGGATGCCCTTGAGAGGAAATACGAAAGAGGGGGCTTCACAGGTGCTAGTGAGAAGGGTTTCTTCAGAGAAATGAAGAAGCTAAGTCAAGATTTGAAGGAAGCTAAAGAATCGAATAAAGATGGAGGAAGGCTGAGTGATCTGAAGTCCAGTGTACGTAGCGCTGAAAGGGCCCAAGAAGAAGCCCATAACAGAGTTGAGAAGGCAGTATTGTTAGCACAGGAGGCTCATGACTTGATGGTGGAATTGTCAGAAGAGGTTGACAGGTTGCGTGATCAGGCTAATTCCGCTCATTCCGGATTGACTAAATCTAAGAAGGAGGCTGACTCCATACATAGCCTATATATCGTCTCTTTGAGGTGCATTCACTCTATTCAAGACCTGATTAATGCTATTGAGATGAGAACGGATGAGAATTCATCTGAAGGAAAGACTGAGGTCTCTGATCTCATGTCCAAGTTGATGTCAGGAGATACCCTCTCTACAGAAGAGCTTATGTCTCTGCAACGTAATTAGGGTAATGGGTATGTCCTGCCATTTATGGCATGCAACAGGACATCTTCTCTGCCCTCTAAATTCAGTATCCATGCGGGAAATACTGCACCAATAGTTCGGATTGTTATTGATTCCAAATCGACTCTCCACCATTCCAACAAGATGCTCCTCACTGAGTTTTCTGTTTGTTCCGATTCACCCTGTCTTCTTGCATCTAAAAGTGAGGGTAGCTTTGATATTAGTTTTTCTCGTTTCATCCATCTTGCTTCGGGAGGCACTATGATCCTAAGGTTAGGGGTCGCAAAATTTTTGGCTTTATCTTCGAAAATTGATAGATTGGAAGACCATGGGTCTTCTATAATCATCCAGGTATCTCTTTCTGAGTCTCCTTCGGGCGAAACAATTTCCCCCTTAACCTCCCATATCTTACCTTCCAGAAATACTGGAGATGTAAGGGCGTTTTCAAGATTTTTTTGTAGAAGCCATGAGTCTAGATTTATCAGTGCTTCTACAAGCCTTATTTCGCTCCTTTCATTTTCTGATGACGAGGTTTCGGAATTCATTTTGAGTCCGTGTTCATGAGGTAGAGAAACTTCTAAGTCTCCTGAAAGTATTGCTTCCCCAAACCAAACTGACATTTTACTAGGACCCCATGCGACCACTTGTGAGTCAGTAGGAAATATCGAGGAGGGGTCATCGGGAAGCTCCCTTTGACTGAGGAGCCAATGCCTACCGGGCGGTACATCTACGCACCACCTCTCAAGCTCAGCCCTACTGATGGGGAGTATATCGGACGGGATATGCCACACAGTAACGGGCGAACCTTTCACTACTCCAAATTCTGGCACTCTCTCTGCTACTCCGAGGAGTATGAAACCAGGGGTTGTTGTGCCTTGTGGCGACTCATGTAGGCGTACCCCTCTAACTGCTAGGAGTTGTCTGACTGCATCTTCCACGCTATACTGAAAGAGTTTACAGACTTGAAGCGTCCTATTGCACGACGGCAGGAGAGAGTTCTTTTCAGACTATCAAAGGTTATGCTGGAGAGTTAGAAGATCACTCTGTCCTGGGTCTACTACGCATAGTGAGCTGACAGCGAAAGGCTTAGCACATGCAGATCCTAATTGTCTATTCACCATAAGGACCCTATGGACTGGTACTCCGGGATGAGTAGTAGATAAATCGGATAGGAAACTTTCCGGGCAGTTTGCTGCGACTAAAACTAGCCTAGCCTCCCCTTTAGAGCAGGCACCCATGGTTTCTCTCTGTCCGAAGATAATTTTTCCAGTACTCAACGCCTGTTTTAGGTTTCTTGTTAAATCCATTTTTTCACCTCTATGCCTCGTCTGGGATATAGAACAGATCAACACTTCCCGTTCCCAGTGCTATTGGCTGTCCCACGACAATATTCTCAGTAACGCCCCTCAACTCGTCTCTCTCTCCGATGATTCCAGCCCTTAGTAGGTGAGAAACTGTAACCTCGAAGGCGGACCTAGCAAGAATGCTATGCTTCGTTCCGCTAACACCATGCCTTCCGATAGCCCTTACCTCACCAGTGCTGGTCATGACATCTGATACTGTGATTAGATGTCTAACATCAACATCTAGTCCTGCTCCCTCCATGGTGTCTAGCATCTCATTAATTATGGCCTGTCTAGCGGCCTCTATTCCAAGATAGGACTGTATCTCATTGATGTTGTTAGTGTACGTTCTGGATCTATCGACACCTGCGAACTCACTGACCTTGGCAAGGTTTGATCCGATTGTGGAGATGTAGTACTCATCGTTCTCTCCAGCTTGTACATTTGCCCTCACAACTCCTCTAATGCCTTTCAGTTGGAGTTTCTTTATCTTGTCCTCGAGCTGGAGGAGGTCGGTATAGGTTGGCGGATCTGTCGCCAGAGTCTCCAAATCCTCTTTCTTAGCAACACCCGGAATAATTTTCAGCTCCGATGGTTTATCGTCTTTGTCGGATTGAATGTAAAGTCTGAGTGCTCTGCTGAGCTTGTCTTTTACCTCTGCGCCATTCATGTTCTTAAGCCTCATATTGGACTTGTTAAGCTTCAGGCTTAGGTATCTCTGAGCAACTTCAACATCAATATTTGCTATGTCGCTAGTGGTAGTAGCCTCTAGTCCAGCCGCAATCTCTCTGACTAGCTTCTCATTGGTCCTCAGTGGCTTTCCTTTGGAGTTCTTCTCATTAAGGTAAATCCTCATAGTAGGAGTGTTAGGTGTTTTCCTTGCATCTACAATCTCAATTATTCTAGGAAGACCCTGTGTTACGTTAACAGTAGCCACACCAGCGTAGTGGAAGGTCCTCATAGTCATCTGAGTACCGGGTTCTCCGATTGACTGCGCTGTGGTTATTCCAACGGCCTCGTGTGGATCGGCTCTTGAGGCTACTAATGATTCACTGGCAGAATTGATCACCTTCCTAGCCTTTGCAGGTGTTATTTTCTTCAAACCTCTAGCCCTGATTCCCTCTGTTAAATCCATAATCATTCTAGGGGTAAGGCTGACGTTTGCATCCACGGAAGCAGATAATAGATGCTGGTAAATCTCGTCTTGATGGTCAACGTCTCTGAGTATCTGGGATAGCTTGTGATCATCGTCAAATCCTTCTAGAGGAAGCATAGACTTCCTTCTCCTTCTAGATGCTGCTGACTTTCTCCTGACAACGGTTTTCTCGGTTGAAGCGGCCGCGCTTCTAGCAGATTTTGAGGATGCCGCCATTAGGTCACTAATTCTCTGAGCAGTACCTGAGTCGATACCACAAATCTGAGCTATTTGACCTGGTGTTAAAACTTTGACATCGTCCCACTTTCTGTCATCAGCAAGCTTGTGAGCATACTCCTCATCAATCTGTAAATCCATCAGTTTCTTTTTTGTTGCACTCTTAACGACCATCAGTTCTCACCTCCCAATGCGTCATCGAGTACCATTGTTACATCAAATGGATCCCCTCCACGGCTTCGAGCTGGATCAACGCCATCCTCTCCATACTCGAACTGAATAATTCTATTTGCAGTATTCCTGACGGAACCCATTCCATCGTCAACGACCTTCAAGTCATCCATTGCATTGATGAGCCTTCTCTGCATATATCCCGACTTAGCTGTCCTAACAGCTGTATCAACCAGTGATTCCCGGCCAGATACAGACAGCATGAAGAATTCTGTCGGCTCCAGTCCACGCTTGAATGAAGAGCCAACGAAACCCTTCTCCTGGGCTCCCTTGGAATTTCTTGCGAAGTGAGCCAATACCCTGTCCTGATATCCCCTTTCCAGACGCTTACCGCGAACCTTTGGTTGCCCTATGGAACCTGCCATCATAGCAAGGTTGTCCATGGACCCTCTGGCACCAGAGGTAGCCATCATTACAGCGGCGTTATCAGAACCAAGGAATGACTTGGCCACATTTCCTGATTCAGTCTTAGCTTCGTCAAGAATCATCAGAATATTCTCCTCTAGAGTTTCTAGTGGTGTTCTCCCAGGGCGTGTCTCATATCTCCTTCCATCTTTTCCGAATTTCTCTAACTCGGCATCGACAGCATCGCTTCCACGTTGATTAATCTTGGATATTTCTTCCTTAGCTTCTGGAGGCAAGTCCTCGTCATCTATCCCAGTGGTGAATCCTAGTGAAGTACATATGGAAATAGTCATTCTTGTCATTCTGTCCAAGAACTCAGCGCCGGCGTCTGGACCGTGGGTGTGAACAACGGCATCCAGAAGTCTGCCATCTTCAGCTCCGATCCCTCTCTTGTCGATCGTACCTGAGACGTTACCTTTAGTGACATTGACCTGATCTCCTATTCTACTAATGTAGTCAAGCTTGAATCCCTCTGGGACAATTAGGCTCAGAACATCACTACCTCTGTATCCCACTACTCCGTCTTCCTCTATTTCGGGAGGAAGTTCTCCATCCCAATTTGTGTCTCCAAGAACTTGCATTACCAGATTCTTAGGCAGAATTCTATTACCGTGCGTAAGCAGGTATGCTCCTGAAATATGATCATGGATTCCACCGATAACGCTACCTCCGTATCTGGGTGTTATTATGTGCTCCTGAACTCTCATCAGAATCTTGGCTTCAGCTCTAGCTTCTTCACTCTGTATGACATGCAGATTCATTTCGTCACCGTCAAAATCAGCGTTGTAAGGCGTGCAGTCTGCTAAATTGAATCTGAATGTCTTTCCGGGCATTACTCTGATTTCATGCACCATCATGGACATCCTGTGAAGGGATGGTTGTCTGTTGAACAGTGCTACATCTCCGTCTATTAGGTGCCTCTCCACCACGACTCCTGGTCGTGGGTTTCCATCGAGATCATGTGTGCTGAGTCTATCTTCAATATCAGTTCCGATTGCGTTTCCGTACTCGTCCTCAATTTCTGGACTACCACAATGTGGACAAGTGACTTCTAAGTGTTCTGGCAGGTATTCAGTAGGGTTTTCCATCTCCCACTTCCACCTGTAATGGATTGCCGCCCTGGGATCGTTTTCAGGAAGAGGTAGGCCTCTCTCATCCTCGCCCTTGAGATTGGAAAGTGTCGAGTCTAGATCTACTCCCCATTCTTCTTCTAGTTCTCCGAACGAGTTTCTCCTCTTTTGTTGTTTGAGAACAAGACCGGGAAGGAAGTTAGGAGCTGGAAGTACATCGTTTAGGTCTGGCCTGTAACCACTGTATGGTTCATCGTCACTACCTGAGTGACATTGGGGGTTAAGACACCTAAATCCAGCCCAGATATACTTGGTTCGATCCGTGATTCTTACCCTAAACCTATCTCCTCTGATGATGTAGTTTACACCAGGATGAACATCGGGCCCTCTCAGAATCATTTGCCTGAGCTGTTCCCTGTTTCTACTGGTTACCCTGATAGGCACGGTTAGTTCCTTAGCAGTTTGAACTGGTATTCCAACTTCATTAATTCCAAGGTTGGGGTCTGGACTGATTACAGTTCTAGCACAGAAGTTCACTCTCTTTCCGGAAAGATTGCTTCTGAAGCGACCTTCCTTTCCCTTGAGTCTTTGAGCTAATGTTTTCAGAGGCCTTCCAGAACGGTGCCTTGCAGGTGGAATTCCGCTAGTCTGATTATCAAAGTAAGTAGTACAGTGATACTGGAGGAGTTCCCAGAGATCCTCGACAATTAGCTGGGGCGCCCCTGCGTCCCTATTCTCCCTGAGTCTCTGATTGATTCTCAAAACATCCACCAGTTTGTGTGTTAGGTCATCCTCTGATCTGTCTCCGCTATCAAGCGTGATAGATGGCCTAACCGTAATTGGAGGAACAGGAAGTACCTTCATGATTGTCCATTCTGGCCTTGCAGCATCCTTGTCCATTCCGAGGAATATTAGGTGCTCATCAGGAATTCTCTCAAGCCACTCGCGGATGTCACGTGCGTTTAGCTTGTGCTCGCCCTTGTTTTCCTTCTTTTCTTTGAAAGTTGAAGGTTTGTCTAAAATAATCTTACCCTGCTCAGCACCACAGTGCATACAGATAGTCCTCTTTTTGCTGGAACATTCCTTCTCAATATCCTTGATTGTATTCTTAAACTCACTAGAGCCGACACCGTGCTTTATGATGACATCCTTCACTTTGTCCTTGTAGTAGTCTTGTTCTGACTTTTCTGGGTCGACTGGATGAGTATCCGGCTTGTCATGGAGAAGTATCTTACTGCATGTATTACAAGTACATTTCAGAGAGGTCTTGATCAGATTGGTGAATCCTATGTGCATTACTGGCAATTCGAGAGCTATGTGGCCGAAGTGACTCGGGCACTCGTCATGCTTGTTACCACATGTCTCGCACCTTACTCCTGGATCTATTACACCCATTTTTGGGTCCATTAGGCCTTGCTTGAAGGGATGTCCATCATCCTTGTAAGTATCCGCTGTCTTTACCTCGACAGAAGACATCTTTCGAATTTCGTTGGGGTCCATCAAGGTGAACTTGATAGCCTCAATTCTCTTAGGTATCTTAGCTGCATCTTTAGCACTCATCTTCTGTCCTCCAGTTCAAGTCTCATAGCTACTCCGAGACTCTTCATCTCGTCAAGAAGTAGCTTGAATGCATAGGATGTCTGGACTGAATGTACATCCGCTCTGTCCCCACAGGAAGGGCAGACAGTTGTCCTCCTCTTCCAGTCATAGTATGCTATATGTCCACATCTCGGCGTATTACACACCATCAATGGCCATCCATCTGACTCGTCCAGTAGACGATCTTTGATGACCATCGAAGCTCCATGAGAAATTAGACAGTCTCTTTCCATCTCTCCGAATCTTAGACCACCTTGTCTGGCTCGCCCCTCGGTCGGTTGCCTGGTGAGGATCTGAACCCTTCCCCTGCTCCTCGCGTGTAACTTACTGCTCACAAGATGGTGAAGCCTCTGGTAATATATGACCCCGACGAAAACCTCTGCGGGGTACTGCTCTCCGGTTTCTCCACTAATCATATTCTCTCTACCTGTGTGATTGAAGCCATTTCTCAGAAGACCCGCCCTCAGTGAGTCCTCCTTCTCCCCTGTAAATGCCGTTCCGTCGATTCTTCTGGCCTCGAGCGACCCTACCTTTCCACCAACCATCTCTAGTACGTGCGCGACAGTCATTCTCGAAGGAATGGCATGCGGATTGATGATCAGATCTGGGATAGTTCCATCTGCGGTGAAAGGCATATCTCTTTCTTCGACTATCCTACCGATGATTCCTTTCTGACCGTGACGACTGGCAAACTTATCTCCAAGCTCGGGTATTTTATTGGTCCTAACAGTAATCCTGACAAGTCTTCCTGAATCTAGTGATTCGGTAACGAATACATTGTCTACCCATCCATATTCTCCGTGCCTAACCATCATTGACGACTCTCTTCTCTCTTGAGCTTGTAGGAAAGCTCCGTGAGCCTCCTCGAGGAATCTCGGAGGACTGGTTTTACCGACGAGTACAGCAGAATCTGGCCCTCCTCCACTCGATAAGAACTCTTCAGGCACTGGTAGACCGTCTCTTTCGAGATGTGCATAGCTATCGAATGACTTCATACCTTTGACCTCATCAAGTCCGGTTCCAGGGACCTCTATTCTCTCTTCCTGACCCCCAGGGAACCTCCTATTTTCTGCATTGTAGGTTCTGATAAATGTTGATCTTCCAAGGCCACGTTCTACCGAGGCCTTGTTCATGATGACAGCGTCTTGCATGTTATACCCGTGATGACTCATTATCGCGACTACAAAGTTCTGACCACCCGGCCTGCTGTTGAAATTAGTGGTATCCATTGCCCTAGTCCCCACCACGGAGACCTGTGGATAGTGCATCACATGCGCCCTAGTGTCTGGTCTGAGGCGATAGTTGGCACTTGGCAGACCCAGGCTCTGCTTTACCATTGCAGTTCCTCCAGTAACACGAGGCGTAGAGTTGTGCTCAGGGTATGGGACCAATGCGGCACATACTCCCAGAATTAGCTGAGGATCGATTTCCACATGAGTGTAGACCAGAACAGTATTGTCTTTCTTCTCTTTCTTACGAAGAGTTTCGATTTCCTTCTGGTGATAGTTGAGTGGTACTGAGAATTTTTCGGAAACTGTACTCCCGTCTGGCATCTGAACTTCTACCTTCAGTTTAGCCTTCGAAATCTCTTCTTGTCCAAGATTCGTCCACTCGACCTTAGCTGGATCCATAGGCCTCTTGTTCTTAGGAGAAAGCTCCGGTAAATCGAATGGCCTAGGAGCAATGAGAAGATCTTCCTCTTCCTCGGCGTCTACCCACTCTATGACTCCTGAAGAAACCAAATCAGAGAATGTAATTTCGCCTGTCCTTAAGGCCTCCAAGTGGAACTTGGCTAAATTTAGAGAACCGTCTTCTAGAACTAGCAGGGGCCTCATTATTCTCCCTCGGTCAGTATTGATGTAAACGTCCCTATTTTCAGTATCATGACGTATACTTACCTCGGGCCTTATTCTTCCCGATCTCCTTCTTCTCTTGAACTGCGAAACGAGTTTATTGGGCCTCTTATGCAGGCCGAAAATATCCCCATTCACGTGAATCCTAGAACCATCGGCCCAACCTTCTGGGTTGGGGTTGACTCCTGCCTCAACTAAGAGCTCCTTGACATCATCCTCAGGAACCTCTTCTGAAACATCTATCATTTGTGCGGCGTTCTTGACAAGTCCGCAGTTCTGACCCTCTGGGGTCTCATTTGGACATAGTCTGCCCCAGTGGGTTGGGTGGAGGTCCCTGGCTTCGAAATGAGGCTGGCTTCTCACAAGAGGGCTAGTAACCCTTCTCATGTGAGACAGAGAAGCTAGGTAAGTAGTCCTGTCCAGTAGTTGGCTGACTCCTGATCTACCCCCAACCCAGTTTCCTGTAGCTAGAGCGTGCATTATCTTGGAAGTCAGTACATCTGGCCTGAGGCAGGAGTTGATTTTCAACTCTCTCTTCCTGTTGTGATGCCTCTCAAGCTGATATTTCAAGTCCCTTGCTAGTCCCTGAACACCAACTCTGAAAAGATCCTCCATCAAATCTCCTGCGAGTCTGACTCTCTTGTTGGCGTAGTGATCCTTGTCGTTGGGGTCCCTGTTAGTTATTGCCATCTCCAAGACTTGCCTAACAATCCTACCAAGGAATATAGCCTTCTTTGTCCTAACATCATCTTCAGAACCAAGATGAGGGAGCAGTTCCTTGTCTAATAAGTTCTGAATTCTGGATTCCCTGTACTCTTTCTGCTGACCTGCAGCGAATTTCTTCTCGAGCCATGCCATTGCCTCTTCAGTATTATCGACACCATACTCTGGGTTATCTTTGACGTCGTTGAGGTTTGCAACTGTATATTTCATTGCTTCAACAGGTCCTGCGATTGCAGAGAAGATATCCCTATCATTCTCCATTCCAAGAGCCCTCATTAGCAGAACTACTGGAATTGCTGTGGTTCCCGCACTGGGAATCTTGACCATGAGCATCCCATCACGTCTCTTTTCGACATTGATTGGTTTCCTTACGCCATCTTTCTGAGAGAAAATCTTTGCTACCTCTGTCTCATGAGCATATTTCTTGTTCTTTTCCACTGTAACTCTATTTGGAGCTAGATCCTCCATTGAAATCAGAACCCTCTCAGTACCGTTAATGATGAAGTAGCCCCCGGGATCTAGTGGATCTTCTCCGGCCTTCCTCAGAAGTTCTTTGTGCCTGAGAGCATCTTCAGGTGAAGTCGTAGGAGACAGTTTCAGAGACTTTTCTTGTGTCCCTGCAATGTGGTCCGGATGTAGATTACACCTTCCAGATCTGACCATTATGGGGAGGTTTCCTATATGGACGCCCTCTTCCTCGATGAACCCAACATCGGATTCTAAGGTAGAAGGTGGAAGGTCATCCCTGTATATCTTGAAATCCAAGTATATGGGTGAGAAATATGTTAGCTTTCTTAGTCTGCATTCAAGTGGAGTGGCCGGGTGTTCTGCACCGTTTGCCTCTCTGACGGTAGGAGCGCCCAAACGAATACCCTTCATCCTGATGTAAATCTCCTTATCCAAGACGTCGAGCTTGATCATTCCGCCTGCATCCGGTCCGCCTGGAACATCTTCCAGAGGATCGTCGCTACCAATTCTAATTCCTCTGACTATCCTTTCCATACGACTGCTCTTGCCATCTCCGCTAGGAATGCAATCATTGTATGATGCCAACTGGTGATTCACCATACTTCTGTGTGCGAAATAACTCTCAACTATCTCCTTCATACTATTTCCTCCTTAATTGCTCTCCACGATTAGTCTGTATGCAGTGCTAGCGCCTGCTGACCTACTATATCTGAAAATTTTGACGACCCTGTTTTTCAGCCATCCGGCCGGAAGATCTGTTCTCTCTGACTCCTCCATTTCCTTCAGTGCCTGTACGGATGGATCTGTGATCAGAATTTTTGGAAGAAGCTCCTTAGCCAATCTTTTGCTTCCATCAACTTCTGTTTCCATTAATCCCCATGGAGATAGTTCTGAAGCCTCCTCCTCTTCTGGTACAAGGGAATGGTGAGGGACCAACTGGTGGTTTAGAACGTTGAATCTATCTTCCCCAAGTGGGATATCCTCGTCAAGAAGGGCCGTTCTGGAAATGGTAACCCTTCCTGATCTGCTCCTTCTCCTGGAAGCGGCTTGTTCGCGGATTATTCCCATTATATTTTCTAACTCTGAGGCGCCCGACTCTAAGCCTACCTTTTTGGCGACTTCTTCGACGGTCATTCTTTTGATAGCGTCCATGTTTGCATCATCGGCAAGTTTGTGTGCGTGCTCTTCGGATACTCCGAGTTCGATAAGCCTCTTTTTAGTTGAGCTTTTTACTGCCATTTTCCTTCCCGCCTCGGTGTCCAAAATCGACCACGGTCCTGTAGCCGGCAGGCGGGCGCGGGG
>DAOI01000025.1 GCA_002501805.1 Euryarchaeota archaeon UBA463
TCTATGCCGGGTACGGCTTCCGTATCTGGCCAATTGCAAGACTGGCAATATCTATGCGATAACTGTGGCTTCGTGGAATCAAGTCATGCATTTGAAGACTCAGAGGTTTCTGCTCCTCCTAGTAACTACCATTCAGGCTTCTATAATATCTATCGTCAATCTTCTGGAAATCAGGGTGCCTGCAACTCCGAGAGGTGTGACTGGAGGCTTTCTGAGCCCGGTAGTTTTGGTCCCGAAAGAGCTTCATCTTTCCCATACATGTACAAGATTGGCTTGAATGGCGGAACTGATGCAGTTTACCAATCAAGCCTAGTGACACCCATCTATACAGTGTCGGGAATAGGGGAGTCATCATTTTCTTTCGATATGAATGCATGTATGGACTATGGTACTGGTGCCTACGTCTATGTCGGTGGCGCCTTGTGGATGAAGGTCAACGGTGGCCAATGGCAACACGTGGATATGCCCTCATACACCGACAGACAATACAGTACCACAAGTGCTTCCTACACAGTCAATGACGGTCTAGAAATATGGACTAGAGTACATTGTAACACTAACGATTGGGACTCATATGAGGTCGATCTCTCTGACTACAAAGGCGATGATGTACAGTTCAAGTTTGCCTATGGAGGTAGATTCTCTGATGGGAACTCAGGTTGGCATATCGATAATGTAGGTATCAAGATGGGTAACTTCAGTCAATCAGGAACCTGGTCGAGCCCAAGCTTCTCGATATCTGGTGAAAATGCATTCAACAGGGGAATCATTGAGATTGATGGAACGACGGATGACTATGCGAATAACACGCTCACAGGGTCGCTTATCGACGCTACATCTGGAGCCAGTATTCCAGGATACTCCAATCTTGATTTCCCAATTAGTCTGGCAGGATTAGATTCTGACACCTATCCATTGGTTAAACTGACTGTTGATATGGATACCACAAACCCCCTATCCACACCGATGCTAGAATTCATCAGAGTTGGAGGAAACAGACTCCTTACTGCAGATATGATGGGGCTTAACGGTTGGCAGATGACCAATGTCGAAGTTATCGACGGATTGATTAATGCAACTAATATATCTGGCACTATTTCTTCAGACTACATTCACTCTGTAAGGCCGATCAAGGCTCTAAGCTTCGGAGGCAACTCCTCAGTGAACGTGCAAATAGAGGTCAGAGACGAATCGGGCAATTCTATTGGTAGCTCCCCCAAAGGAGGATCTGTAGTCTTCGCCACTCCTAGAACAGGTTACTCACTTCATGTAACATTGCCAACAAACGGATATATCGACAGACTTCAGACTACTCATCTCTACGGGGAGCCTGCATCCAATGTAGAGGTCGACTTTGCAGATGATGGAAACCTTGACTGGTCATTCCCCAATGACCTTTCCAGAGGGCACTATGCTTGGCAGACTAAATTACTAGGAAGCCAATCTGATATCGGCTATTTGGACGGATCTAGATCGATAACAATGCAGATAGGATCTACTCCCTCTACTGCATTCGCAATCATCCCCACAAGTGGAAGTGTAAATGGCGGACTAGTTTCACTAGTTTCGGATTCCGACGGATTCGAATCCCCGGTGGACATCAGCATCGCGGGAGCAACATTCTCAACTGGCTCCGCGGCCGAGAGATTTACTTCTGAGATGAACCAGTACCAAATCTCAGGCATTAACTCACTAGCATCTGGTTGGACGGACACTGAAACTGACCGAGATTGGAGAGTTGTGGAATTTTCTCTTTCCTCTACACAAAGTCAAACAGTCACACTAACGGGTCTCGCAATTGGATACACCATGTTCGAGAACGTGTCAGATATATCCACCCCAATAGCTGACTATCATACTACTATCTCCCAAGCCGATCCACCACCAGTGGAGATAGCCATACCTGTGACTATTTCCTCCTCGACTGGTTCGATATCAGTTGCTGGCGATCTAGTGTATGATTTCATCATGACCAACAGAGACTTCCAAGTACCCAATACACTCTATCCAGATGGGGTCATCAACGAGATTGAAACTGCACATCACCACCTAAATGACAACTCTCTGCTAAATGCGATAGAGCTCACTGGATCTGCATCTGATGGTCAAATCATTGCCTTCAGAGCAGAAAATGGCAATGACGGACTATGGGGTCAAGGATCTGACCCGGTTACGATTAGCCAAACATCTGGAAGCAGTGTCGCTCCACTAGATGTATCACAGTCATATGTCGAGATAGTAACCCACTCTGATGGATATGACGATGTCGTAGTCAATTGGATGTTCGACGTCAACTGGAATTGGGATGACGTAGAGTCAATAAGGTGGGTTTCAACTGCACTGGATGAGAATGGAGAGTTCGTGTGGCCTGCGGTATCATTCAGCGGACAAGGTAGCTCAAAGGCGGTTGAAAACGATTTACAGTTAGAGTCGTTCGAGGTGCGTGATGAACAAGGAAGGTTGCTTTCAAACCAGTTCTCAACATTCTATCCATTCCCAGTGAAGTCATCAAATGACATCATGGTCTCTGGAACTGTTAGATTCCAAGATGCCTCTGATTCCAGACCTCAGCCTTCAGACTTCTTGGTTGGACTAAACATGTCGGGCGCACTATATCCCATGACTATGGGCGAGAACGGTTCCTTCGAAACAACCGTTGACTGGCTAACATCTGCCACCTCAAGTGAACAAACCCTTTCTCCACTAATACTCACTGTTGGTCCTTCGGGTTCGACAGTTGGAGCTGAGGATACTTCTGGAACTCCTCCTCAGACTACAGTAATTATCGACTCTTCAGCACCGATAGCTGGCCCTCTGCAAGTGAATACACCCACCGGACTCCAAGACGCTCATGGAAAAGTGTGGGATCCAACTGTCCCCCTATCATTATATGTCACCATAGACGAATCGGAGGCTAGAGGCGAATCTATTACTCTGAAGTATTGGAGAGGATCATCTGACGATGTCAACATGGATGGGATCGCCGATGAATCAGAGTATCTGGGACAAACACTGCCACTCTCTTCCGGTATGACAGGACAACAGCAGGTGAACTTCATCGGAATAGATGTTTCAGCGCAGGACTTCAACAGTCCGGTTCATATGTTTATCGAGGGCACTGATTGGGCAGGTCTTACTTACCAAGAGGGCGGTACTGGAGGTTCTGCAGGAGCTTCAAACTCATGGGCTTCTGTGATTGTCGCAACTGATGAGCCTACTACCATACCAGCCTCGGGATATTCTATGAATGCCGAACTCGGATACCTAATGGCCGGCCATAGGCATACATTCTCAATGCAGATTGATGAGCCTAATGGGATCGAAACTCTAGATAACGTCACTATCATGCTGTGTGGCGATGGCCCAAGTAACGCCGGTAAGATGTCCTATGACCCTTCACGAGGTGTTCTATGGTCCGCTCCCGACAGTATGGTAACACCCCTATCTGTGCAGACCCAATCTGTAACCGCTGTTGTAACAGAGCTGAGCATAGATTTCGAGATCTCATGGGATTATGTCTGGGAAGACGGACAGCCGTCTTGCAAACCCAGCGTTTCGATATTAGATGATTTGAATACCGTGGCCTACCAGAATAATATTGGGGAGCTATCATGGCTATTAGATAACCAATTCCTGGCTATTCCCGACTCTATGACCGATCTTACGTCTCCCATGATGGATCAGGTCGACGATCAGCTGTTCCTCAGGCAGGGAGACGAATTCATTGTCACTGGTTCATTGATGTACGCAGGCTCGGGAATGCCGATAAACAGTATTCCAGATGACCTAAGGGTCGAAGCAGTCGTTATTTATGGATCACAGCAAATTTCTAGTGAAACAGAGTTGGCCGAGGATTCGACGTTCTCAATTACCGTTACTCTACCAGACAGGGTACCCCTGGACCCTACGATGGCAGTTTCTCTTAATGTGTTAAATGTCCCAGGACTAGGAGGATCAACAGCAAATTCGGATTATTCGATAGTTGTAGATAGTAGGGCGCCAACAGCTCTTTTCGATCAGCTAAAGTATCCCGACTCCTCTCTCACAATAATCGAGTCAGACATGGTTGACGACGTCAAGGTAACAGTCACAATGAACGACCAGATAGGGATGCAAGACGGTCCACTCCAGGTCTCTTGGGTCTACATGAGGGGCAACTCACCGGTCACAGGTACCGAAGACAGTGGCGAGCTAATGATGATCCTTGAAGGAGACAGATCATCATCCTCTGAGTGGTCTGATGTATATCAGTCAAGACTAGATCTAACTCCACAAAATGGAATGTCAATTGAGGCAGGAGACTCGGTCTCCTTCTGGATTACATCCACTGACAAGGCGGGCAATGAAGTATCGGGCCTCGGAAGTGAATCTATACCAAGGGCGCCCGCATTGAGGATTATGGAGTTCATTGGCGAATATGTGAGGGCAGTATCTTCACCTAGCGCACCTCTGATGAATGAGATTGTGACAATCGAGACATTCTGGGAAAACACAGGCAAGAGAGACGGAACTTTGGTTGTCGGACTCTACGAGCTAATCTATGAGGTAGATGAGAATGGACAGTCCTCCGAGAGATGGAAGGAATCACTCACTACAGCCCAGACTCCTAACTTGGAGATACCACTAGAGGCAGAAGCCACCAGTGTAAGGGTCACATTCAGGTGGGAAGCCACATCTCCCGGACAACCCAACCTATACATCGTTACTGACATTGATGGAGACGGCTCTATCGGGGAGTCCGATTTCAATGCCGCTGATATCGCCATTGGGGGGATTAGCGTAGTACCACCCCCTCCAGAGGACGAAGGGTCTTCGGACAGTTCGATAATGATGATCGGTGCAATTGCCGCAATTGCTGTAGCCGCCATAGGCTTCCTGATGAGTCGAAAGGGGAGTGAAGATGACGTTTACTACGACGATGATGATTACGAATACTATGAGGAAGACGACGAGAACTAGCGACTTTTTACTCGTCGTGAGGAAAACGGCATCAAAGCCCCTTCACTACCTCTTGTATTTATAGGCCAAATCGTGATTTTTGTCATGAGGGAATTCCCTCAGATGGGATGCGTGGTAACAATGGACGATAGTTTATCTTTGGAAGAGCTTAGGGAAGAAGTTGATGATCTTAGACAGTTAGTCAAGACACTGTTGACCATAATAATGGAAGAGGCCGATGGAGTTCAAACCGGCTCCGCCCCCTCAATTCCTGATCAGCCAAAGCGCGGATATTGTATGTGATCAATATTCTACAGGCTCTGGATCCACTGTTCTCCACATGAAACAACAAGCCACAGTACGCCATGGCTTCCACTTCTCTGAAATAGCATACAACTCATCTCTGGACATCCTTTCCCCAGAGTTGTATGATTTTTCAATCCCCCTAATCATTCCTATATCTCCGATTGGAAAGACATCAGGACGAAGCATGGTGAAAATCAGAATCATCTCTGCAGTCCATTTCCCTACTCCCCTTAATTTGATCAATTCCTGTATTATCTCTTCATCACACATCTCTTTCCATTCTAAAGAATCATAATCAGACCAAGATTCAGAGATTCCTATTACATATTCCGCCTTTCTCTGGGACAGACCACAGCTTCTCAATACTTCAATATCTGCTGATAAAATATTATTGGGTTCGATATCCCCTATCCTCTCGCAGAATCTTGACCAAACTGTAGAAGCCGCTTTGACAGAAATTTGTTGGCCGATTACCGATCTAATCAACGTGTAAAATAAATCTCCCCTAGATACCAATTCTAGATCATCGAATTCATTAATTATCTCGTGGAGTACTTCGTCATTTCTAGACAGCTCTTTTTTAGCCCTATCCCAATATTCTGGCCTATCTCCCTGTAGGGGCATGGTACTTGGAGTGCCTAATGGTTCAAGACTACTGGCCTTCTCCCATCTCCATGAAAGCAGAGAATGTAATAATTTCCATAGCCGGAGTTTGCACTGTCATCTTCCTATTTTTGGTAGTCACATCACCAGAAACGGTCCAAGATGATAATAATTGGCGGATATCTGATGTTTGTCTAGATGATCATAACTCATTGGCCACCCATGAGCACGTGCAACTAACTATCATTATCAACGGGACACAAGTTGAAATCAGCCCAAATATTGGAATTGGAGAACCAGGTTGTGATGGTATGAAGGGAATACATACACATGACGATTCTGGAAGGTTGCATATCGAAACCCCAAGTCCAATGCCTGCCCCATTGGGTGCGTTCTTCGAGATTTGGGGTGAGTCTTTCAGCGAGCAAGAGATATTGGGTCACTATGCAGACGATGAACACGAGGTGATTCTGACAATCAATGGAGAATTGAATTCCCTATATGAGGGGTACATGATGGAAGATGGGGATATTATCGATATCGAGTACCGCTCAAGATAATCATCCCTTGATGACAGATACCGGCCTCATCCTTGCAACTGGACGTGCTAGCCCTGCACGATTAGTCAGGCTAATGACTTCATCAACATCTTTGTACGCTTCAGGTGCCTCCTCAGAAAGGACATTTGGAGTTTTTGCCCTGATATGAATCCCCCTTTCTTCTAGCTCTGAAATCAGCAATTCAGAATCTACAGATGCCTTGGCCGCAGTTCTGGAAAGCCTCCTACCGGCCCCATGGCACGAAGAGGAAAAAGCATCATTGGCCCCATTCACAGGACCTGCCATGACCCACGATGCCGTACCCATATCCCCCGGTACGAGAACAGGCTGGCCCAATGGGAAGCTGGAGGATAATTCAGGATGATTGCCTCCCAATGCCCTAGTGGCCCCCTTCCTATGGACGCAACAATTACACCTGCCTCCACCGACATGGTGCTCCTCTATCTTTGCAATATTATGACTGACGTCATACACCACATCCAATCCCCCATCAACCGAATACTCATTTCTTAGGACTTCACGGAGCCTCTGGGTAAGGGCAGACCTATTGGCAAATGCGAAATTTCCAGCAGCATTCATCGCATCGAAATAGCTCTCACCTTCGGGACTGTGAATCGGTGCAGAAGCTAGTTGCCTATCTGGAACAGAAAAGCCCCATTTCTCAGAAAACCAAGAATCACCTCTCTTGGAGTAATTAGATTCAATATTCGCTACATGCTCAGAACAGACTTGATGGCCAAGGCCCCTAGATCCAGAATGAATCATGGCTGTTACCTGCCCTATCCTCAAGCCGAAAGCTCTCGCCGCTTCTTCATCAACAATCCTGTCAACCACCTGCAACTCCATGAAATGATTCCCAGATCCCAATGTTCCGAGTGAGCTCGAACCCCTCTTCATTGCCTTGTTTCCAACATTCCTATTCTCGCTATTAAGCAAGCCGTTTGATTCAATGCGCGATAAGTCTCTAGCCTCTGCTAGCCCTAAGTCAACCGCTGCAGAAGCCCCGCCAGCCAGGATATCATCCAATTCTGAGTCTCCTAGAGAAACGCCACCCTTCCTACTTGCACCTGCTGGTATTTTCATTGAAAGCTCCTCAGCCAGATGCTTTGGATCTATTTCTGAGATATGAAGATCAGTGGAGCATAATCTCACTCCGCAATTTATGTCAAAGCCAACACCACCGGGAGAAATTGAGCCCCCTTGCTCCCCCCAATCAACATCAGTGGCAACCACTCCTCCTATTGGGAAACCATATCCAAAATGCCAATCTGCCATGGCCCATGCTTCTCCAACGATCCCTGGAAGACTAGCTGTATTCACTAGCTGGGTAGGTGATCTATCATCAGTATGGTCGGACATGTGATCCTCATCCGAAACGAGTATTGCATCTGTAAGCATCCTACCGTGTTTTGAGATCCTAATTCTCCCAGGCCCATCCGGCTTCATATGCCTCTTCCATAGCGCCTCCATAGTCACTCGTCGCATGCATAACCTTTCAAAGCGCCGTTACATCATAAACAATCGAATTCAAGTCAAACCCTTCAATGCGTGAGCGAGGATGGCGACAATGGGGTTCGGCGATATCAGTATTCCGTACTGGGAAGAATCTGGTCACGTACTCAAAATTTGTAAGGTAACAGGTTTAAGATTCTGGACCAGGGATATCAATAGAGATACCTGCGGCGATACCAATGAAGATCCTTACACATTTATAGGAAATCCGATTATTGAAGGATTTGATTCTAGGGGAAAACAGCTCAAAGATGAGATGAGGGAGACTTTCCTGAGCTTCTTTGACTCTAAGGGGCATACTAGAATTGACCCATATCCGGTTATCGCCAGATGGAGGGATGATATCCATCTTACAATAGCCAGCATAGCTGATTTTCAGCCTCATGTGACCAGTGGCATGGTGCCTCCTCCAGCAAATCCTCTAGGGATCAGTCAACCATGCATTAGGCTAACAGACGTAGCCGCAGTAGGGCGTTCTGGAAGGCATCTTTCCACATTTGAAATGATGGCACATCACGCCTTCAACAGACCAATGGATGGAAACGTAGTATATTGGATAGATCGATGTGTAAGATACTGCGATGAATTGCTAGTTGAAAAACTGGGCATCGAGTCCACTAGTATCACCTATGTTGAGAACCCATGGTCAGGAGGGGGAAATGCTGGACCAGCATTGGAAGTAATCGTGGGGGGATTAGAGCTTGCTACTTTGGTCTTTATGAATTTGGAAGAGGACGAAGAAGGAGAAATAACAATCAAGGGGCAGAAGTACAGTGAGATGAAACTCCAAATCATCGACACAGGATATGGGCTTGAGAGATTTTGCTGGGCAGCCGCAGGAACTCCTACAATTTACGAGGCGATATACCCAGAATCTATCGACTGGCTGAAGACAATATCTGGTTTCGACTCTTTCCTAGATTCATTAGATATAAGGGTAGAAATGGAAGTCCTACTGAGCGAACTTTCTAGATTAGCAGGTATCCTAAACATAGATGTCGGAACTGATGTAGAGGAACTTTACAGAAATCTTTCTGAAAGACTCTCAGACAATGGGATATCAATCTCACTTGATGATCTAAAGAAAGTAACCGAGCCACTATCCTCGATATATGCCATTCCAGATCATATGCACGCGATATGTAACATGCTCGGAGACGGACTAGTGCCAAGTAACAGCAAGGCCGGATACCTAGTGAGAATGCTAGCAAGAAGAGTTTGTAGGATGAAAGAATCCTTGTCGATTCCAGCCAGTCTATCAGAGCTAGGCGCACATCATATCCATACTCATCTAGAAATAGACGGGTTTGTACAATCTGAGGATGGAATTTTGAAAATTCTGGAACTGGAGGAAGCCAGATATCATGAGATGCTGAGGAAAGGAAGGGCTGCAGTCAAGACCGCGTTGAAGAGCACCCCTCTCGATTCGAGACAGATTAATGATGAAATTCTATTCAGATTATCAGAGGAAAGGGGATTAAATCCTGATATGGTGGTTTCAATAGCTAAGGAACTTGGGTGGCCAAATCTAGAGGTCAGGGTTGGATTCACTGCCGATATGGCTGCAAGAAACGCTCTAATGACCAAGGACGCTTCAAAAACAAAAGATAGGAAAGAAGTCTTCGAAATAAGTGACATAGAGGCTACTCAGTTAGACTTCTACGAGGATACAGGCGCTCTGGAATTCCAAGCTGAAGTACTACATTGTATCCCTCTAACAAAAGATATGATTTCAGGATTAACATTCTCTGGAGAGGTGGAATCTATTCCCTCATACGCAGTGGTTACTGATAGGACATTATTCTACCCAGAAGGAGGTGGTCAATTGGGGGACCAAGGACGACTTTTACAGGATGACAATGAGTTCGTGGTACTTGACACTAAATCTCAAGATGGAGTAATATTCCACTTCACAGAAAATCCGCTCGCCCCAGGCGAGGTAAAGGGAATTCTTGACAGGGATAGGAGAAAACAATTGATGGATCACCATACCGCAGTACACATAGTCGGAGGCGCGGCTCGAAATATTCTAGGCCCTCATATTTGGCAAGCTGGATCCAACAAGGGTGCGAGATATGCCAGATTGGACATCACTCATCATTCTAGATTGACCAGACGAGAAATAGAGGCTATTGAAGACCTAGCTAACAATATTGTAGAATCTAATCCAAAAATTAAGAAAGAGGTTCTAGAGAGGTCAGAAGCCGATAGGAAGTATGGATTCGATATCTACCAAGGAGGACCTCCCAAACACAATAGAATCAGAGTTATCAGTATTGGAGATTTTGACATACAGGCCTGTGGAGGCACGCATCACGATCAAGCATCCAGTATTGGGGAGTTGAGGATACTAAAGTCCAGTCAGGTACAAGACGGGGTAGAGCGTCTGCAAATCGTGGCAGGGGA
>DAOI01000035.1 GCA_002501805.1 Euryarchaeota archaeon UBA463
GGCCAAGGTCAGGGCCAGGGTCAAGGCCAAGGTCAACAAGGCCAAGGTCAAGATCAAGGTAGCCAGTCCGGTCAGGACGGTCAGCAGTCCCAAGATGGCGAACAAGGCCAACAGGGACAGCAGCAGGACAATGGGCAAGGACAGCAGCAGGGAGGCGAACAAAGTGGCCAGCAAGGCGACCAAGAGAGCCAAGACCAGAATGGTAACAACCAGAATGGCCAGAACCAGCAGCAACAGGGCCAAACCCAAGGCGATAGCCAAGGACAGCAGACCCAGCAGTCAGACCAGCAGCAAAACCAGCAGCTCGACAATCAGAACCAGAACGGAGAGAACGACAACGATGGAGATGGAATTCCTGATGACTTGGATAATGACGATGACAATGATGGCATCCCAGATTCCCTAGACGATAGTCCGGAAGACCACGACAACGACGGTATCGACGACGCTGAAGATGACGATGATGACGGTGACGGTATCGCCGACCAAGATGAGGTCGACGATGGAAATCCCAACACTGACATCTACGATCACGACAACGACGGCATAAGTGACAACTTGGACTTCGACATCGACAATGACGGCATTGACAACTGGAACGACGTTGGACCGAACGGCGAGGATTACTCGCGCGATCATGACAATGACGGGATGGACGACGGTGTGGACACTGACGATGATAACGATAACATCCTGGATGTCGATGAAGCCGATGGTGTAGTAGGAGTCTGGAGGTACGATCATGACAATGACGGACTTACAGACAGCTTCGACAACGACGACGACAACGACGGTCTATCCGACTGGTTCGAACAGAACGACGGTTGGGACATGACTGGTCAATTTGACCATGATAACGACGGTATCCCCGATCATCTAGATGATGACGATGATGGCGACGGTATTCCTGACGATCTAGAGAACAGCGACTTGACTTAGCTGACTCTTTTCGTTCGGCCCGTTGGCTAAGGCCATTGGAGACAGGGCATCCCGGGGGCGATTCAGTCCCCGGGGTGGCCGCAACAAATCAGAAATCAAACAGTGTTGGTCTGCTCTTGGACCTCAGTTTACCCACTGAACTCAGCCTATCTAACGCTCTCTTCATCCTTCCCTCTCCAAATCCTCTTTCAATCTGGAGAAACTGAATCAGATCTTCCTCGACTGCGGGCCTGGACATGGGCACAAGATCTTCATTGGTTGGGTGGTTTAGGAATAGGGATCTTATCTGTTCCAGATTTTCAGGTAAATCAAACTCCTTCACTGACGAAATATTTTCCATGTTTCCATGTTCCTTGATTAATTTAAGGCCGGTTTTCGGCCCTATTCCCTTGATTCCAGGATGAAAGTCTGTTCCAATCATTATTGCCAAATCAACTAATTGACTATGCGATATTCCCAGTCCATCCAGCATCTCATCTAGAGATATCATTTCAGCTTGCATCACTCTTCCAAATTTCCTAGTACCATGAGCAGTTAGGTTTCTTATCATGAAAGGAGAACCGTAAACAAGTGTGTCCCAATCTTGACTTGCGACCGCTCCAACGATTCCTCTCTTGCACATTACTGCCGCCGCCCCTTCAGCCTCCATCGGGGCCTCAATCCAAACCAGACCCATACAATCGAAGAGTCGTTTAGTCTCTGCTACCATTTCAGGAGTATACTCTGCTGTTTGCGGACCTAACTTCTTTGCAGTAGGCATGTCTCCCTCAATAATCGCATTCTCCCACTTGGCCTTAGCCTCAATCTTCCTAGTCTTTCTTTCATTTAGAGTGGCTCTCTTTAGATCGTGCGGCCTTCCATCGAAAACGAATACTGGGTCAATTCCCTCGGAAACGAGTATTGATGCTCGATCGAGGAAACCCATTAAGTGAGAAACAGGCTTATCATTGTAGGATAGAGGCTTGCCATCTTCGCCTGTCATCGATGTGATAAATTGGTACGCATTCAAGAAAACATCTATCGCTACTCTCTGTCCAGAAAGATCGCTTATTTCAATGGGCTTGACTGGTGCCAAATCTTTGAGATTACAACCCATATCCTACCATCCTCGCTCTCGGGGTCATGTCAAGGCATTTAGGGTTGAAGTCCGGGTCATCGGTTAGGAGGGGGGCATGTTGACTGTTGCAATGGTTGGAATGGGCTGGCATTCTTGGCTATTCAGAGAGGAGATGAAGGCTTTGCTGGGAGATATCAGTATCCTGCATCCACGTATCGTTTCTTACGACATTGGGCGAGAAGAAATCTCGAAACTGTCTGGAGCTGCTCTCCTGGACGAGGTTCTAATTCTTGGAGGGCATTCCATGTTCCCTGAGTCCCCGGAGTTACAGAATTCTCTCTGTAGGACTATCGGTGAATGGGCCATTCAGAATTTTGAGGGAGATGATTTTGCTGTTCGTACTAGGAAGATTGGTGAGCTCCCTGATACGATTAGCAGCAGGAGCTTCGAAGATAGAGTCGGAAGAGTGGTATCGTCCAATGGAATAAGGGTTAATCTAGAAAGCCCGTCTAATGAAATTGTCATCATTATTGCTGGTTCTAATGATGGAGATACCCATCCAGAGCCTTTTGAGTTCGGGGAAACAATGGTCGTATGGGGATTAAGAGTAAAGGACTGGAGTAAGGAGAGTTTCTCTGGCAGATCTCCAACTGAGAGGCCTTACTTCAAACCGATATCACTTGAACCCAGACAAGCTAGGCTTCTGATATCATTGTCCAGAGTCCCCGATAGAGAAATTAAGGCAGTGGTAGATCCCTTCTGTGGAACTGGAGGAATAGCAATTGAGGCGGTGTTACAGGACATCAGGGCCCTGGCCAGTGACTTGGACTCTAGAATGGTTGAAGGAACCAAAGAGAACCTGAAATGGCTTGGTAAGGAGTGTGTGGTCAAAAAATGGGATGCATCTGACCTCTCGGCATTATGGGGGGAAAGAGAAGGTTGCTCATTTGTTTTCGACCCTCCATATGGAAGGAGTTCATGGAGGTCGGCGGACTCTTTGGACATATTTCTTAGTGTTCTCAAAGAAGCTAAAAAAATCGATGCGGAAGGAGTTGTTTCTACTATGCTTCCAGCTGGTCCTGAAGCATTAAACTCTGGAAATAATGATGATATTATTGTAATGGGAAAAAAATGGTCGGAATTATTGTCAATAATACAGGAAATAGGATGGAATGTTCATCTTTTCTGTCCAGTCAGGGTTCATCGAAGCTTAGTGAGGGCAATCGTGGTCTGTCATCCGGCGGATTGAAAATGGGATAGCCATCGTCAATGGCTGGGCGATTGGTGTAGTCTGGATATCATCTGGCGCTTCGGACGCTAGGACACGGGTTCGAATCCTGTATCGCCCACCATTACTTTTCCCAATGGGTGATCAGGTCACCTCCGGAGTCAAAGGTCCGTGTCTTTTTGAGGCCACATTCATGAAGTCTGTTTTCATCGAATGGCAATCTAGCTCCTTCTAGTTCTATTTGTGACCTGCATATGTGAGCCATGTCCACTAATCCAGATTCGACGAACCTATTCCAAGTATCTGACCCCCCTTCCACCAAAAGAGTCTGTATTCCTCTATCGCCTAACATATCAAGAATCCTGGATATGGGAATCTCACCTTCTGAATCGGACAATACGATTCTCTCAACCAGTTCGGAGTCATCATCTAAGTCTGGTTCTGAGATATGAATGAGGAGAGTTTCGGCCTCTCCATCAGACAATACCTTGTAATCTCCTTTGACTTTGCAGTTTGGATCAACGATTACTCTCAATGGTTGTTCTCTTGGACCCATGTCTATCCCTCTAACAGTAAGAGATGGATTGTCTCTGGTTACTGTGCTGACTCCTACGAGAATTGCCATAGATCCAGCTCTAAGTTCATGAACGAGTCTGAGTGACTCGTCTGAGGAGAATCGTATGGGATCTAGGTCAATTTCACAGTCCGTGAAACCATTGGAGTCGAGAGCCGCTTTGAGTATCACGAATGGTCTCCTTTTCTCGCACCAATGCATGAAAGGTCTCATTTGGTGGTTGCACTCTGATTCTAGAACCCCAGTGAGGACTTTTACTCCATTGTCCTCAAGCGAATCTGCTCCATTACCCCTTACAGTTGGATTTGGGTCCATGGACCCAATAACTACCCTCTCTATTCCAGCCCACAGCAGAGCCTCTGTACAAGGAGGAGTCCTTCCGAAGTGATTGCATGGCTCGAGAGTTACGAATGCAGTGGAACCCTGAGTAGGAACTCCTCTTAATTCAGCATCAGCGATAGCCATCTGCTCAGCATGTAGTCCACCGATATGATCATGCCATCCCTCTGCGATTACTTTGCCATCTCTCACTAATACACACCCGACTCGTGGGTTAGGCAACACCTTGTGTCCGCCTCTCGATCCTAGCTCAAGAGCTAGTCGCATGAATTGTTCATCTTGGCTCATTTATGTATAATCGCGATACTACCTTCGCTATCATATCTTGCTTCGGCAGTATTGAAGTCCTATGCTAGTACTCGCTAGTATGTGACACGAGTGGCGTGTATTGTCAATCCAAATGCTCGAGACGGTAAGCTAGGTAGGATTTTTCACAAGGTGGAAGAGTCCCTGAATTCCTCGGGAATAGATTTTGACGTCTTCATGACAGCCGGAAAAGGTCATGCAATCGAGATTTCCAGCGATTTGCGAGGCAGTGACTATGATTTAGTGGTAGCAGTGGGAGGCGATGGGACAGTTCATGAGGTAGCTAATGGTATTCGCGGTTCTGATATGAGGCTTGGAGTAATACCAATGGGAAATGGAGATGATTTTGCTAGATCTATTGGAATACCTCTCAATGACATAGATGGCGCCGTCTCAATACTGAAGGAGGGAGTGGATTACAACGTTGGGGGAATTAGAGTTGAGGGGCTAAGAGCCCCGGAATATCCTGGAATACCTTCACCGAAGCACTATCCAGTTACAGGGGAGCCATCTAGAGAAGGGAATCTGGTTCGCTGGAGCTTTCTTGAGTGTGATGGGGGAGTAACTTCTTCGATCAACAGGATGAAGGACGAGGGTAAATTCTCTTGGATAAGCGGTCAGAAAAAATACACTGCCCTAGCAATCAAAGCGATACTAGGATGGAAGAGTCAGATGGCATGGATTAGGGTGGATGACGGTCCTGGTAGAATGGTTGACCTAACTGGGCTTTTCGCTATGATGCAAGCTGAGACCTTTGGAGGCGGATATAGGGTAGCTCCAGGGATGCATCCCTTCGGAGATAGTTCGAGGATTGTCCTAGGATTCGGTCTTTCAAAGGTACAGATGTTGTTTGTTATGGGACCATTGGAGAAGGGGAAGCATGTAGGGAAATGGGAAAAGATAACCATGGAACCATGCAAGACATTCGAGATAAGGGCGCTCGATGAGAACGGCGAGCCAACGCTCGAACGAGGGCATGATCCTCCTCTCTATATCAGCCTAGATGGGGAGATATCCATCACCACTCCAGTAAAATTTGATTTTCATCCTAATGTCTTGAATGTGCGCGGTGGACATAGTCCACCCAACACAGAGTGATTTGATTTGATGGCGCAGACGGAGAGATTTGAACTCCCGAGTCACTAGGACACCGGATTTCAAATCCGGCGCTATACCAGGCTAAGCGACGTCTGCAGCAAGTATGCGAATAGGTACTGGCCATGAAACCTTTCCATCAGTAGGTCCCAGGTCTGCACCATGCTGGTAGTCCGGTTGTTGCCTCGGGGTGAGTCAAACCAATGAATAGGATCATTATGATAATGAAGAATGATGGGAACAATGCTGTCACTGTAAGAATGCCTGAGTCCTCCTCTCCGTACAAGTGCATGAATATCAGCGCTATCATGATGAATTTAGGAATGGCCACAACAGTCAGTATCATCAGAGTGTAGTTGCTGAAGATGAAAATTCTCTCATCCGGAAGATGGAAGCCGACAGCAACCACTTCAATTAGGGTCAATACCATCAAACCAATGAAGTTCATCCAGTATGGGTCTTTTCCAAGTATAGTATAATGCGCCAATTTATCACCTCAGTACAGATAGAAGAACGGGAAGACGATGACCCATATCAGATCAACGAAGTGCCAGTAAAGTCCGAAATACTCTATTGAGACAGCGTTCTCAGGAGTGTACCCCCCTCTGCTGGCCTTGAATGTCATGTACATTAGTCCGATAATCCCGCCAAGTACGTGGACCCCGTGAGTACCTGTTGTAACATAGAAAGTGGATGCGCTGACTCTGATGTTGGCCATCATCTGTCCCCCAGAGTGAGTTCCTGATTCCATCATGGCGTAGAGCTCGGTATCATGAGAAATACCATGGCCATGATCGGCCAAGTATGCAGTATCGTAGTAATGGTGCTGATAGCTATCGGCATTGATTAGGTATCCTTCGGCATATAGGGATTTGATTGTGGTATCTCCGTGGTTGTACTCTGCGAGGAATTCTGGAAGGGGGAATCCTATGAACCACTCAATCATCTTTAGTGTCAGGAAGAGTATGGCAAGAACTGTTGTGGCCCCTAGATATCTAGTAACTAGCTTCGTCCTTACCTTATGGTCTAGATCCACCTTCTTGGCATACCTCAATGCCTGAACCACGGTGAATGAGGAAACGATGAGGGCGAATGTGTTTATCGCACCCGGGGCTATGTGGAACCAGGATGACGCGATGAGGTGTCCTGCCGGTTCGAAGCATGTGACTGATGTTCCCTCTACCCACTGACCTGACTCGAAAACTGACTCGCATGACTCTATACCGAATCTGTATCTCATGTATGTGCTGAAGAGCGATGTGAATACCATCATCTCAGACATTAGGAAAATCCAAACTGATACCTTCCTGATATCAATTCCTCTGAATGGAGTTCCAGTGGCCTTGGGCTCGTAGGCTCCGTCGAACGACATATCTTGACGCCAGAATACTGCCAGACCGAACATGATTATTGCAAGACCTGCGAAGACTAAAGCTATGGAACCTGCATCTATCATTTCACCCCATCTGTAGACTCCTGCTACGGAGAAAAGGAAAATTCCTATTCCGACACTCATGATGAAGGGAGACCATGAATTGTGAGGAGCACCGTGACTCCAATCATGTGGGCCCCATGCACTAGGGTGGTGGTCATCATGAACGCTCAATGTGTCACCTCCTCAGTATCTTCCTCGCTGACCATTAGTCTATTGAATAATTTGCTGAGTGTTCCCGGCTCATTGGCGATGTGCTCGTTTGCATCAGTAAGTACCGGTAGATTGTGTGGATCGAAGCTTGGGGTAGGCGGAGGGGATTCAGTCATCCACTCGAAGGACCATCCTCCCCATGGGTCCGGAGGTGCCTTTTCTCCTCTAATTAGGGTCTTGATCATGTTGGCCACCATGATGAAGTTGGAGAAGAAGAAGATGAATGCTGATACGGATATGAACATGTTCCACCCTGCCGCCTCTATGGGAAGTGCCCCCATTGCCTCCTCAGTGGTAACGAAATAGGTGTGGTGTCTTCGAGCCATTCCCCATACTCCTAGCCTGTGCATGGGCCAGAATAGGGCGTTGTATGAGATGAAGCCCACCAGGAAGTGCAGAACTCCTAGTTTCTCATCTAGCATCCTACCAGACATCTTGGGGAACCAGTAATAGATCGCGGCATAGAAGCCGAAGACTGTTCCACCGACTAGAACGTAGTGGAAGTGAGCGACTACGAAGTATGACTCGTGAAGGTGAAGGTCCATGGCTATGGATGGGAAGAACATCCCTGAAATTCCTCCCAGTGTGAATGTTACAAGGAAACCAAGCGTCCAAAGAGTGTGTGTCCTGTAGACTAATGATCCCCCATGCATGGTCTTGAGCCAGTTGAATATCTTGATTCCAGTGGGTACTGCGACGAGCATTGTGGTCAGCATAGTCACGAATCTTAGAGTCGGGCTCATTCCACTGGTGAACATGTGATGCCCGTAGACAATGAATGAGACAATACCAATTCCTGCCATTGCATATACCATTGAGCGGTATCCGAAAATAGATCTTCTAGCGCTCGTGGCTATCACCTCTGAGATCACTCCAAAGGCAGGTACTATGACCACGTATACCTCGGGGTGTCCAAAGTACCAGAAAAGATGGCTCCACAGAAGGGGGTCTCCCCCAGCTGAGACATCGTAGAAAGCTGTGCCAATTACTCTGTCCAGATATACTTGGATAAGTCCGATTCCGAAAGCTGGGATCGATAAGAACAGCATTAGATTCGCAATTAGTATTGACCATGTGAATAATGGCATCTGTAGCCATCCCATTCCTGGAGCCCTCATGACAGCTATTGTTGTAAGGAAGTTTATTCCTGTTAAAGTGGAGGAGGCTACCAGCATAATCTGGCCCGCTACCCACATAGTGGTACCCATGTGTGCGGTCTCACTGACTACGTAAGGCGCATATCCAGTCCATCCAGTATCAGCTCCTGAGCCAGAAAACACTCCAGTGAATATCAGAAGTGCGCCAACTGGTTGAAGCCAGAATGACATTGCATTCAGCCTAGGAAGAGCCAGGTCGGGAGCCCCAATCTGAAGAGGTACCATCCAGTTGGCGAATCCATTAATCAGTGGCATTGCAGCTAAGAATATCATAGTCGTACCATGAAGTGTGAAGAACTGGTTATACTGATCTTGTGTCAGGAAGTCATTGCCTGGTACGGCCAGCTGTATTCTAATCATCATAGCCATAATTCCCCCCACTCCTAGGAAGAAGAGACCAGCAACGAAGTACAGAGTACCTACCTTCTTGTGGTCAGTCGTAGTAAGCCAATCTGCTATCCATGGCGCGAAGTAGTCCCATGTGAAGGACTCTGGATTTGTCCTGTAGAAAACGTATGCAAGTGTGAATGCCAGGAGAATAGCAGAAACAACAATCAAGGTTGATAATACAACGAACGGGTCTGCCTCTTCGAGAACCAATACTGGTGGAGATACCTTGGCTGTAAGTTTGTTCCACATGTCTCCAGAGCTACCGCCATTGGCGCCATCTGCATTTCCGTTAACAGAGTTAGTATGGAGGATGAATTCCACGTTCCTGTCAGAAGAGGGAGAGGTCCATATGAGAGTCCAAGATGTCTGATCATTCCCAGCTTCAGTATGGCTCACCTCATTTGGGTTGTACGATTGGACGGTAGCGTCTGAAGGAGAGAGCTCTCCATCGCTAACCCAGAGATTGAAGCCTCCTTGATTGGAGTTGGTCGGACTAGCTGGCCCTCCAACGAAAGATACTACAATTTCATATGACTCGGAGTAGTTGTATTGGTCTGGGAGTCCGGTAATTGAAGGAACAACCTCAGAGCTAGTAGTTGCCCCGTGACAGTTACAACCTGAGTCCTTAACACCCTGAATACCTGTTGGATATGATACAACTGCAGGCGAGACTATCATAGCCATAGCGATAGCCGATAGGACAAGTAGAGTTCTCATCGACTTCCTATTCATTCAGTCATCTCCTATTGATGGACTACCAGTTTTCCTGCCATGACAGAGTGGGCATCTCCACAGTATTCAGTACAGAGAATAATTTGATCGTCTACGATGTCACTTATCGGTAGCCAGAGTGTAGTAGGCCAGTTGTATTCAGATGGCCCTATTTGGGCTCCGT
This sequence comes from Euryarchaeota archaeon UBA463, assembly GCA_002501805.1. Classification (GTDB taxonomy): domain Archaea; phylum Thermoplasmatota; class Poseidoniia; order Poseidoniales; family Thalassarchaeaceae; genus MGIIb-O5. The sequence goes on from DAOI01000035.1 coordinate 9,626, forward strand.
ACAATGTATCTTCCTTTACTCCCATACCGAGGAACCACGGGGCGTGTGTAACATCCTCTGATCTCATATTAGCCAGATATGTCTCACCGGTCTTCAGAGAAAGTAGGGGAACGGTTCCGTAAACTTCGATATTATCGCTCCCTGTGTCACATATCTCAGTTGAAAGATCGAGACAGTCGAACGCCCAAACCCACTGCTTAGCAGTAATCTCGATTACATGGTAGCACTCAGACGTGACTACGCCATAATCATCGAGTTGGTTGTTGGAGGATTGTCCTTCCTCGCATTCTTCACCATGGTACCCATCCTCACCTGTCTCTGACCATACCGCATCTAGAGGAACCCATGAGACATAGGTTAGCCAAACTATGAGTATGAAAGGCGCGATAGTCCATGCTACCTCGAGCCTCATATCGTCATTATGTTTAGGAAAAACGCCCACAGCAATCTCATCAGGATTCTTGTAGTCATCGGCGTCTTCAGAACGGTACCAGAAGGAGTGGTGATACAGCCAAGAGAATGTAAAAACGGATACAAAAAATGATATCACAATGTAGTAGTCCCAAAGGCCCTGAAAAAGAGTGCTCTGGATGGTCAAGACACTACCCGTATCGACGGGTATGAATTCCCCTCATAAGGGATACGGATGACATGCCTGAATATTTGCTCCAATTGAATGGGATAACTACAAAGAAAAATCGCCCCTATCAGGCTATGATGAACCATAATGGCTCTGGAGGCAGTGAAAAGAGCCCGGGTCCTCATGATAGAGTTTCTAGATTCCAAAAAGCCTCGAAAGTAATTCAGATTTCCATCAGGAGAAACGCTCCAATCGAAATGGGCGGATGCAACTGCCCTGTGGTAGTGGAAGGAATTAATGATGTGCGAACTCTGAGAGAGTTGGGATTCGTCGGATTAGTTGAGAAGGTAAACAGGGGGTGGCCGATCTCCAAGTTAGTTGCGTATCTACATAGTACGTATGGAGTCAGAAATCTAGAGGATGGCGGAGGGTCAGTAATTCTCCTAATGGACTGGGATAGGACCGGTGGAAGGCTACAGAAATCAATTAGGGAACGGATGGAGTCCTTGGATGTCAAGATAGATGAGGAGCTCAGAATAGAATTAATGAAGACCATGAAGCCCGAGGGCAGGACTGTTGAGTCTCTACGTCCTCATGTCGCATCCATACTAGCTCAGATGAGTGATTTTTAGGCTACTCCGGAGCCACAGTGACTGTCTCTTTAACCGTGTTCAGAACTAATTGGGTCAGTGACCTCTCGATACCATCAACAGACATGACATTCTTGATGAGATCATCCAAGTCCTCCCTATCCTTGGCCCTGGCAATAACCATGGAGTCATAATCTCCAGTGACATCATACACACCACATACCCTGTAGTCTCTGGAAATCTTCTCTTGTATCTCGATTAGCCTCCCTTTCTCTATCCTCAGACCTATGACTACGTTCAAGCTCCAGCCGACCTTTTCAGGATCCAGTCTAACTGAATATCCGGTAATTATCCCACTGCTCTCCATTCTGTTTACCCTGTTACTCACGGTTCCCAAAGCAACGCCGACTTCCCCTGATATCTTCCTTAGGGAAGCTCTGCCATCTTTCTGTAGGACATGGATAATTTTCCGGTCTGTCTCGTCTATCATGTAGCCACCGCGGAAACCTTTTGACAGTGGCAGGCTAATGAACATATGTGATTTAAAATACAGAAATATTAGTCGCTTGTTCACGATTTGTCTTCACTGACAATTTCTAGATTTCTCTGTTTTTTCTTGATTAAAATTTCTTTCTCATTGAGCATTATTGTTACCTTCCCACCTACCCACACGGGTATTGCCTCCGTTTCGGACATGAGGATATGCCCCCCTCTGATATTCTCTGAAATACCAGATTCCTCCAATTCCAGTAATTGATTATGTAGTATTGAGTCAATCGTATCTTCTTTGACTTCTGTGATTCCCTTGCTCATTAATGATGAGAGTTCAAGAGCCGCCTTCCCAGAAATTCTTTCCGGCTGTCCCTTTCTGACTCTAGCAATCTCTCGGCCGAGGTGGAGTACATTGAGTGGCCTCCATCTTTCTCCCGGGATAGCAGTCCTCCCATTTCTTACCCTCCTCTCAGAAGACCATATATCCTCGGCCTGAGAGTTTGCCCACAGAATCTTTTTCCCCCTCATCCAAAGGTCATCGGGCATATTCCCCCATCTATCATTGAGGCTGTTCATAATTTCCTGACTGATGGGTTGGGGAGAGCTCTGGATGTCAGGTTTGACTTCATCTGGAGACTTGTAGAATTCTGGCTTTTTAGTTGTCATTGGCAGATTTCCAGACTTTTTTATTACTGAGATAAAGAAGCCTCCTCCTCCTATATCATCATGCCAAATTCTCATGCATTTCTTCAAGGATTCAGAAATCTCATCCTCTACTGGTGAAGTCATGGACTTCTCTAGATCTAAGATAGATGAAGGCATTGCATCATCATCAATATCTGGCCACGAGGAGAACCCATCTCTTCCTGGCAGGTTAGGAATTATTTCTGATACCGGTAGGAGCTCTAAGTTCTCCTCAGTTCTGATTATCTCAGCCACCACTGCCTCGTTCTCGATTGGATCTAGTGAACAGGTGGAGTAGACAATAACTCCGCCTGGCCGGACAAGGCTGACCGCCTTCCTCAGTAGATTGATCTGCAGATCATGCAATGACCTCCCTCCACGAGGACTCCACTTCCCCCAAACCTCCGGATTCTTCCTTGTCGTCGCGGATCCCGTACAAGGGACATCAACCAGAATCTTGTCAAATCCCCCCATTGGGACATTAGGGATATGCCTTCCATCGTGATTGATTACTATGGCAGACCTAGATGCGTGCCTCTGAACGTTTGACACTAGCGTGTTTGCTCTGGAGTTAGAAATCTCATTAGCAAACACGACACCACTGTCGCCGAGACATTCTGCAATCTGAGTTGTCTTAGACCCAGGAGATGCACACATGTCTAGAACTAGCTCGCCCTGAGTAATATCCATTGCCAGAACAGGAATCATGGAGACTATTTCCTGCCTTGTTATTCTACCAGTCTCATGTAAAGACTTGAGGAGCTCCCGGACCTCTCCTTCAGCAGACCCCCTGGTGAATGGCATCTCCCATGCACTTCCAGGACCTTTGAACCACTCAATTCTATGAGCGCCCACATCTTTGAGCCATCCCTCGACCCATTCACTATCGAGCCTTAGAGGATTGACTCTGACTGTCTCTGGAAGTCTATCGAATGCGCTCTCCAGCCATTCTCCCGGATCTGCCCTCCAACTGGATACAGCCTTTAGGAGAAGGCTAGATGATGCCAGGTCCGACCATGGCGTCTGAGAGTCCTCCACGCGCATGCGAAAGGGCGTTGTCGAATCAATGGCTCGTATCTATTGGCAAATCATTCTGGTCTCTGAAACGTTTGTCGGCAAGTGTAAATTCCGTAAACGGTTAAACATCAGATGAGGAGCTCACGTATTGCGGCGTTGTCGCAGGTGGGATGCTATGAGGACACTAAGGAGAAGAATTTCTAGAAATGCAGGCGAACGAGTGAGTTTGGATCAGGGCAAGTCAGCAAGAAAGCTGGTTGAGCTGGTCGAGAGGGCTCAGTCAAACGGCTTAGATCAGGGGCCTTTAACTCCTGTCGAGGCCCTGGTTACAATTGAAGGTGAAGATTGGGTTTGGCAAATCGTAGATCATGAGGTACTAGAGATGCTTAGTCATAGACTAGTTTTCCAAAGCGATATCGGATCGAGGAGAGAAATTCTGATGACTGCTGGCTTGGAGACTGCAGTTAGCGCGGCTTCAAAGATTGTTGAGCTGGATGGCGGATGTGTTCTCATCGAGACGTTGGAGCCTTGATAGGGGCCTTAGCGGCCTTGAAATACTGTAGGCAGGTCCGGCGGTTCAATGGCGAAGGAGAAGAAGGGCAGTGGAATCCAGCAAGCTGCTGGTTTGATTCGGTACTTCGATGAGGAGTCCGAGGACGCGATACAGATTTCTAAGACCATGATTTACGTGGCCTGCTTCGTCTTCTCAATTACAATTTATCTTGCTAACCATAACGTCCTGTCATGGCTGGGCGAAACAATAGGACTGTAGGACTATTCCTCGGATAGATCAACGAACGGTATAATGTCGTCTTCATTGTGTACTTTTACTTCGATTGAAGCATGCTCTGATGATAGGACCTCTGTACTAGGGTCAGCCTCAATCAGAGCGCTATTGGCTCGTCCCAATGCCCTTTCTACTGCTGGTGCATTTCTATCCACCAGTGCTGCTGTGGCTTCTTCGAGGGCCATCTTTGCTCGGGTTAGAGATTCTCGGTCACCCTTTGAGGAGAGTTGGGCTACTCTTTCTTCCAGCTCTCCGATCTGTGATCCCATATCATCCGAGGCCCATTTTACCAGGCTAATCCAATCCCTGTGGTGTTCCTCAGATTTTACACCGGTGACTCTCTCGAACCTACTAATCCAGAATGGCTCCCATGGATTCCTCCCCAAAGAAGCTACGACATCATGAATGCATCTAGCCCTCAGTGATAGGGGGCCGTATATCTCGATTTTATTGTAGAAGCATTTGGCGATTAGTCCGAATCCCCAATATGAGTCACTGGTTATCTTTACAGAGACATCTCCGGATGAGGAAGTGAGTTCCCATCTTTGCTCGTCATATCCTGGCTCGGACGAGAACTGTGGCGGGTCATGAGGACCCAGGAATCTCAATACTGCTTTGGCGACATCGCCAAGAAATACTGATCTTCCGTCTCCTGGCCAAGATTCTGCCCTGAGATACCCTTCACCGTCAATCTTCATTCGTGGATCGCCATCCAAAACCTGGGCGAACAAAACTGACGCAGAAGCGTCTGGAAATGATGCTAGCTCAGGGCTCACGTATCATGGCGAGGGGGCTAAGGTTCAAGGTTGCTGTCCTAGTAATTGCTAAGTCCCTCCTGATATCAGGAGATTTGTGCCACGTAGGAAGTATGGTCGTCTTCAGAAGGTTGTGGATCACCCTCCTCGGGATAACTGTAGTCGATGCAGGTCCGGAAAGCATTGCCCGATACCCGGGCATCAAGGGAATGAGTCAGGAGCAGGTAGAGAGTGGAAGGGGCCCGATTCGGTGGATAAACGTACTAACAAGAGAAACCCAGCCAAGAAATGATATCACTCTACTCGAGTCATTACTTGGTATTCATTCTCACTTTCAACATCTGAGTTGTCGCCCTCTAGTGGGAGAGGGGCGATTGGGGGGGTCCTCTGAGCTCTGTGATAGATTTCTCTTAGAGTTTGGTCCCCAATTTCCAGATAGACCCTAGTAGTAGCTATACTAGAGTGACCTAGTAATCTCTGGATGGTAACCAAGTCAGCTCCTCTCTCAAGCAATCCAGTTGCAAACGTGTGCCTGAGTGTGTGTGGGCTCAACCTAGAACGAGGGATGTCAGAGTCATCAGCTAACCTGTCGATTAGTTTCTGAACCGAACGGGGGTTCATCCTCCTGCCTCTACTAGACAGAAGTAGTGCTCTCTCCTCATCACCAGTACCTGTGAGCCTTGCTCTCGATTTCCTGATAGGTAGCCATGATTCCACGGCCCTTACGGTAGCAGACGTGAACAGTACTGTACGGTCTTTCTCCCCCTTCCCTCCAATAACCAATGCAGATAGGTCATCCAAGTCAATGTCCTCTATATCCAGACTGCAGAGTTCCGAAACCCTAAGTCCAGTATCAAGCAGTATTGTGACAATCGGGGAGGACAGGGGGTCTTCCGAGTTGTTGGATGCGTCTCTAAGGCGGGAAAGCTCTGACCTCCCTAAGGTCCGAGGCAATGACTTCCTCTTGGAAGGTCTCTGAATCCAATCAGGAACCCCATGGCCCAGCCACTTGAGCAGATGTGAGGTAGCCGCTATCCTAGCATTGAGTGACGATGGACTCAGGCTCCCCAGAGTATTCATCCATGCATCCATCCTGCCCCTATCTGGATTGGCCCTCTGGTGGAATTCACTCACGGAAATCTGAGAAAGATCGTCCCAACTTCTTTCATCCTCCCCGGGAAGACTGGTTTGACTGAACGTCTTGGCGGATAGTGTGTATGCTCTAATCGTGTGCTTACTTTTCTTCTCTATTCTCAGTTGCTGGACCCAGCAGTCGTACCAAGGAAGTGCAGAAAGTCGTTGGAGCCTGATTGGTAGGATGGAGTTTCTATCGGATACAGATAGGATATTTTGCTCCCTTCTTTCCTCCTCACGGTAATTCATGTTCTCGCCTCCAACCGCAAGCGGTAGTGCATCCCTGTCCCTTAGGACGTACCCAAGCCAGCTACCGAGGTATTGAATGCTTCTCTGAACACCATCTTCAATGAGGGTATTTCAAGACGTCTTGAGACGTGCCGTCAAACCTCTCCTGTTGCTCCTTCATTGCTCTTTTCAGAGCCATGGTTTTCCTGATTGTTGTCAGTCTGTTCCACAGAATCATGGAGTCTGACAACGTTGGCAATTATCCTACTAGCTACGTTAACCCCTGAAGCGGCCTCTATCCCCTCGAGGCCGGGGCTCGAGTTTACCTCAAGAACGAGTGGCCCTCTATCTGACTCTAGCATATCCACCCCAGCTATCTGAAGGCCCATGATATCGGCTGCCCTGCATGCTATCTCCGCGTACTTTTCTGGTATCTCTATACGCTCGACCTCTCCTCCCAAGTGGAAATTAGACCTAAACTCACTTCCCTTGGCTTTCCTCCTCATGGATGCAACAACCTTTCCCCCTACTACGAAGGCGCGAATATCTTGTCCATGAGATTCCCTGATATATTCCTGGACCAGTGGCGTTAGGCCTCTCTCAAGCATCTGATAAACCAACTGCTTTGCCTGTTGTTCGGTATGTGCTAGGAAGACCCCCGAACCGTGAGTTCCCTCATGGGTCTTGATGACGCAAGGTGCACCACCTACTCTGGCGATGGCCCTCCTAGTACCTTGCCATGTAGCAACGGATGCAGTAATCGGTAACGGGATTCCCCCTTCGTTCATCATCTGGGATGCGCGGAGTTTGTCTCTGCTACACTCTATTCCATCGCCCTCGTTCAGTACTATTACTCCCATCCTCTGAAATGCCCTGACACGCTGGACGCCTTTCCTGGTAATAGAATGACCAATTCTGGGGATTACAGCCTCACAACCTACAGCGTAGCCCTTGTGAGATATCTCGACTCCGTTGTCTCCCACTTCAACATCAAGTTTCAGTGGATCAATTATCTGTACGTCCCAACCGACCGCCTCTGCTTCCTCCAAAATCCTCCTAGTACTGTACAGGCTAGGTGCCCTGGACAGTATGATTAGGCGAGGCCTCATGATTCTCGCGCCTAGAGGGGACTTCTTGAGTATATTGTCTTGCGGTATGCCTCATAACTACCCATAGCGATGTAATTAGTGTTCATATTGGCGAAGGAATTGAAAGGCCCGGCAGTCGGCTGGAGTACGATAAGGATGTCTGGGAGCGATGCGCTGACTCATAACGAGCTCTCGGCGATGAAGGTCGACGAGCTCAGGAAAATGTGTGGTGAGCTAGGCCTTATGGTATCTGGCAAGAAGGCCGATCTCATCGATAGGATACTATCTCAATATGGGCCTAAGGATGCTGAGATGGTTGATTCTGATATCTCCCAAGAGATCGTGAAAACTAGTTCTGAAACAGAGGTGGGAGACGCTGTAGATCGCCTTCTCGCGAAATTTGAGGGAAAGGACGATTTTGGGGGAGCTGAGGCTACTGAGGCACTTGAAGAGGAGCTTGATGACTCGGGTGCCGCTCTTCCAGAAGGTGCTCCCGAAATCCCGAAGGAGGGGCTTCCCGATGGCTGGACCTTGGAACAGTGGGCTCACTACGGTAATGAGTGGTTGGAAAGAGGAGGTGAGAAGGATCCAGAAAAGCCCACTAGCAAAGAAGGCGAGATTATGGTGGCAGATATCGTTGAGGAGCCTGCCAGCACTGAGTCTGACGACGAGGATACTTGGAAAATCCCCGAGAGTGAACAGGCAGACATTCCTACTGCAAACGGCCAGGATAGCTCCTCGATGGTCATTGTACTCCCTTCGTTTGATTCTCTATTCGAGAACTGGAAACCGATTTCAGCTGTTATTGTAGCTGTAATGATTGCCGGCGGAGGAGCATTCTACATACTTGGGGCCGATTCTTCTTTCCAAGCCAGGCAGCTCAAGTATGGAGATGAGATGACTTTCACAATAGACGACGGCATGATCAGCATAACTGGTGACGAAATGATCTCTCTCGTTAGGGATGCCGCCTCGCCCAGTGCCTTGGATGAAATTTGTGATGAGATCTCTGTTGATATCGTATCGGGCTCTGGTTCCTCGGTAATGAGAAAGGGTTCCCTATCGGATATTCAGGATGCAGGGGACCTTTCCTTCGTCGGAGCTGTTTCATCCCCCGATGCCTATGGCAGGGACCACTTGGCCGCAGAGCACACTTTAGATTACGACCTGGATATGGACCTCACATTCAGGAGAGTGACTAGCAGCGGCGAATGCGGAGGCAGGGTGAGTCTGCCCGATAACACTGCAGATATAACATCAAAGAAATGGGCTGAGATTACATCGAAAAAGGTCATTAGATCGAATCTACATGTTGACTTCACAGATAACAATCAGCAGACATCAACTGCGAATGCGATAATCTACGATCTTGAGGAGCTTTCAGGAATTAGCGGAATATCTCCTCTCCTACTTCCTCTCACCCCGTTAGAACTGCACGAAGTTTTCGGAGACATGGTTCTCACGGAGGGGAGTAGCTGGACCGATGACGACAATTGGAACTCCGAGTGGAGGTGGACGGTCGGTTCGGAAAAGAGAACCGATGACTTTGGTTACGTTTACGAAATAGAGATGTGGAACCAGGACATACAAGACTGCCTAGGTCATGCCAGACTCAATCTCTTAGTGAAGAGTGGTAGTCCTTGGCCGGTTCAACAGACGGTTGATCTACGGTTGGACAAGAGTCTCGAGACAGGTAACTGCGGATTGATTGCCGGAACAGCGGCAATGTCACTGCCTGAAGGGAGGATAGAAATTACGATGACGATGTCAGAACTGACCAGCTCATCTGGTAGCAAAGACATAGAGTGGTATTCGACATATGAAAGTAGACCCGGGCCCAGTCAGGATAAGCCTAGTAGCTCATCCCAGAGACAGTGGATATCAGCAATGCCAGATGAGTCCCAAAGCAGGGATTTCAATCTTGAAGAAGCTATAGAGTGCACCTTAGAGAACCATCCCAGTAGCGGGGTAGCAAACGCTCTGGAGTCTACTGGCTACATCTGGCAGGCATACTGGTCACAACCAACTAGATCTCCAGAGTGGAATATGTCTTGGGTTATGGAAAACGATGCCTCTGGATGGTCTACTGTAAGACAGTCAGGTGAATCTTGTGATCTAATCGAAGATAGTCAGTACAGCTCGGGAACTGCATCATGGGACAGGGAAGCAGTTCCTGATACTCTCACACTGTCGCTTCTGGAAGGAAGGCTCCTCGATGACCTGCGGTACTCAGACTTGAATTCCATGATTGAAGGATCCCAAGGAACATGGTTTACAGATGTTGAGCTCGGATACTTGGTCACCATACCTGAGGATGATCTCCTTTCATCGCTACCAGGAGGGATTGGGGATGGAAGAGTAGCCCTACTTGGGCAGAGATCTTGGGCCGATGATAGTGGAATCGATCACTCACTGAGATTTGGAATGGATGCCGAGACATCCAGAATGGCTGGTTGGGTCCTGACTTCGAGCTCTTCTGACTAATCTAAGAATCGGTTTGATGGCTCATTTTTCAGCGGTACGTTGAATGGTCTTCCGAGCGCCGTAGGCGCTCGTGAACGATGAACGGAGCGTACTTCCAGATGCGAAAGAAGCCCCCTTGATAGTGGATGTAGAGTTCACGGAGACGGATGAGGTAGCTGGTTCGCCCATACTAGATTCTGTCGAGAGGGTGGAGACCGAGAAAGCATCCGGCCCCATGGAGCTACCGCCCTCGATACCCACTCCAGAGGGAAGAGGAAGAGTAGTGACTGTAATCAATCAGAAGGGAGGGGTAGGCAAGACTACCACAGTGATCAACGTAGCTTCTCAACTTGGCCTCAGGGGCTACAAAATACTCGTGGTGGATGCCGACTCGCAAGGTAACTGCGCCACTGGCCTAGGTGTCGATAAGAGCAAGGTCAGAACCACGACCAGGGATCTAATTCTCAATCCGGAGACGGCCATAAATGCGAGGCACGCCACTGCTGTTGATAATGTTCACATGATAGTGGGCGATAAGACCCTGATTGGCTTGGAGCAGGAGATGCTGAGACAGCTAGGCAGAGAGCGCAGGTTGGACGAGGCGTTGGCACCCTTGCTACCTCACTACGACCTGATCCTGATTGACACGCCACCTTCCTTGGGGATAGTTTCGGTAAATGCACTGGTGGCAAGCGATGGCGTAGTGGTTCCCGTACAGACTGAGTACTTCGCTCTGGAAGGACTGGCCTTGCTATCCGGAACCATAAGAGAAGTTAGGGCGCTCCTCAATCCGACTCTGGGAGTTGATGGAGTGCTTATGACAATGCATGCACCCACCACGCTGAATCATCAGGTCGCCTCGGAGCTTCGTGAGGCCTTCCCGAGACTGGTGGTGGAGCCAGCGATAAGGAGGAACATCAGGCTAGCCGAGGCCCCCAGTCATGGAATACCGATACATCTGCACCAGCCAAATAGTGCAGGAGGGCAAGATTACAGAGATGTCGTTTCGGTCTTGGAGAGGCGCTGGGGTCTGAAAAGATGAGTGAATTGAGGGGACGGGGGCCTCCCTACATCGCTCCCGCTGACTCACCGAGAATTGCGGTACTGTGGATGATCTTCGGCAGTGTATGCTTCGGAACGATGAATGCACTGGTAAAATGGACTAGCTTCCATGCAGACGTATGGATGATCATAATGGTCAGATCGGCGGTTATCGCATTCGCTGTGGCTATTTTTGCCGCCAGTAGAGGGTTGTCTCTGAAGGTTAGTGACAAGCGGACGATGCTACTGAGATGCGTTGTGGGATTGACTGCGATGATACTCTACTTCACTGCACTAGGAAGAATCCCAATAGGCCAGGCAGTGACGCTTCAGTATACTGCTCCTCTTTTCGTGGCACTTCTATCTGGTAGAGTCATTAGAGAGAGGGTAGAGCCTGTGGTAGCCCTCCTTGTCGGTACCGCTTTCGCTGGAATTGTACTGATCGTCTCGCCTGATCTCTCCAGTATTGACTCGGACGCTCTTCTGGCACTGGGCTCGGGATTCTTTGCCGCCATGGCGTACATGTATGTCAGGGAGCTCAGGAATACAGACTCCGCTTCCTCCGTGGTGTTCTGGTTTGCAGCTTTCTCAGTGGTGGGAAGCATCTTCCAAGCGCTTCCTGACGTGGCCGGACTGGAGTGGAAGACTATCGCTGCTCTTATCGGAATAGGAATCGGTGCCGGGGGTGGTCAGGTAGGCATAACCATGGCCTACCATAGAGCCAATGCCGCTTGGGTTAGTGCCTTCTCCTACCTCACTGTGATTGTAGCTACTTTCTACGGTTTCACACTTTTCAACGAGTCCCTCGGAGCATCAGATTTGCTGGGTGGGTTGCTAATCGTAGGCTCAGGGATAGCCCTGATCTTCATGGCCCCTCCAGGGGATTCCTGATCAGTTATGGAACTCAAACGCGGAGTCTAGTACGCCAACCAATTCATCGATATTCTCGATGATTTCGAACAGGGTGTTGTCCGATGTATAAATCAGAAGAGACTTAGAGTCCCCTCCATCATTGTCAATCGACTGGTACGCACAAATAGCGTCCATTCTGATTCGTGTCATTCCTATGTCTGTCATTGCCCTAATCCACTTGGTCATGGGCCGGGCGCCTCAAGAGCCTCTCTTAATGGTTTAGGGCCGGAGTTCATTCCAGGAACTCCGAGATGTCTCCGAGAGTTTTACGAGACAGGTTTGGCACGCTGGCTTTTTCGGCTGGAAAGCCTACTGGAAGAACTAGCATGGCATGCTCATGGTCTGGCCTCTGAAGTATCTCCCTGAGAAAGCCCATTGGGGACGGGGTGTGTGTTAGGGTGACAAGACCCATGTTGTGAACTGCAGAGATGAAGAGTCCTGCTGCGATTCCGCATGACTCCTGTGAGTAGTAGGTGGGAGCCCATTCACCGTTGTCCCTGACTCTCTTGCTGTGTCTGAACAGGACAACCACCCATGGAGCTTCTGTGAGATGTTCCTTGACATGATCGGTACCCAATGGCCTGAGGACCTCGGCCCATGACTCTGGCATCCTCTCCGAATAGGTCTTCATCTCCTCTTTCTCTGCCGCTTCTCTGATACCTCTCTTGATCTCGGGGTTCGAGACTGCTACGAATGTCCATGGTTGTAGGTGAGCGCCCGATGGTGACGTGCCTGCAGTCTGTATGGCTCTCTCGATGAGCTTCCTTGGTACCTCCCTATCGGAGAAGTGCCTGGTAGTACGCCTTTTATCCATCATCTCATAGAACTCATCCGCTCGTCTGGACATCTCCGCAGGGGGAAGCTCTGCGAACTCTAGAGTGATGAAGGCCGACTCCTCCTCGGCTTCGGACATGGTGGGGCTCAGTCGCGTCTAGCCATCAAGGCTGCCATTGCAAGGGATAGGGCCACCAGTGGGGCCGCTGGACCGGGAAGGCCCTCTTCGTCATCCTGGCAGGACGTCGACACTCCGCCCCACGATCCATTGTCCCACCAGCAATCTGACCATACCTTCCAACCAAAGCCACTCTCAGGAATAGTCGTCTCTGATTCGTCTTCGTGGTGCAGCACAAACTTCCAGTTGACGTATGTAACTGTCTGAACTGGAATTACTTGCCCGGTCCAGAGGAGTCCGTCATCTGAGGTCAATGCTTGCGCCTCTGGCGGGTAGCAGACTCCAGAGTTGATGCATATCTGGGTTATCCAGTCTACGGAAGTGATATTCTCACTTGCCTCCTGAGTGATGGTTACAGAGATGTCGAAAGGCTCTCCTGCGGATGCCTCAGAGTGGCTGTCAACTGATGAGATGGGTGTCCCCTCCAATGAGGTCTGCTCATTGACGCCCCCCTCCGCAACCACTGTGAGAGCCGGCATAAGCAAGAGGAGAACAAGCATCATGGAAGTGCTCCGCATGAGATTGCGTACACGCGCCCCTTCATCAAAGATGGGGGCTCAAGTCTCGATATTCCACAGTTCGTCTCCAATCCAATGGACTGTAGAGATGGCCTTGCCCTTCATCATCTCCATCATTTCTTCCCCGTCTACCAGCGCTATTCCGGATGCCAGTGGGGCTCCTGATTCTTGGTCCCTGATCCAAACGAATCCTCCGGGCTCTATTGACGGGTCGGCTATGTGAATCCCGGCCCCCATGCAATCGGCGCCGTTCATCAGGAAAGGTATGGCCCCCTTGTCTACAGCAGCCCAGCTCCTCTCTGGCTTCCAAAACATAATTCCCCTCACTGTTGGGACCCATCTCCTTGAATCGTGTATTTCCATGTTCATCGCCACTATCTTCCTATCCAGGAGTAGGATGTCATTCCCCTCGAAGTGAGCTAGCTCAATGAAAGCAGATGACGTGTCCACCTCCAGTCCCATAGCCTCAGTGAGTTGCCTCTCGACATCGCGCATCTGCTTATGCCGTACGGGCTTCCTCTTCCTGACCCGTGCCTCGCTCATGGACCAGCCTGAGGGACGTACTCCAATAACGTAATGCTGGCTTTGGGACGATTTGTCACCTCCAATCGATTGAAATAAGGGAGGTCGGTCGGCGGGACGCATGGCGAAGTGGCACGGCATCTCCCGACGCAAGCCCTCTGGCGGACGCTTGAAGCGCCCCAACCGATACAGAGGAAAGAGGAGGACCGAGGTTTCCAGCGAAGCACAGTACGCTTACATCGGCGAAAAGGACGATAGGAAGATGTACAGGAAGAACGCTGGCTCCCAAACCACAAGGTTACTCTCGGCTAACACCGTTAACGTGAATATTCCCAAGGAGGGCAAGACCGTCAAGGCTACTATCAACAGCGTTATCGCAAATGACGCGGATCCAAACTTCATCAGGAGGAACATCGTAACCAAGGGCTCGATAGTGGATACCAGCATGGGCAAGGTGAAAATCACCAGCAGGCCGGGTATGCATGGAGTCGCATCAGGAATCCTCCTAGAGGACTGAGTGCACGAAGCCCTCAAGTCACACGACCCTTGAGAGAGGCATGATAGCATGGCCGGAGACCCCAGCAAGATCACCGTATGGACCGGTTACTTCGATTCCAAACTCTCAAGATCCGCTGGACGTAGGGTCAGCAGGGAGTCGAGTATTCCACAGCCCACTTTAGATGCCTTGGCTTGGGCTGCGAACAAGGCTGGAATCAGGAAGACGAAGAAACAGCCCGAGGCAAGCCATCCTTCGAGGCCATTCGCCAGGGAGGGGAGGCTGATACTGTCCTCCAGTGACGCGATGGAAGCCACTGGCGAATCAAGTAAAGAGGGGATACTCAGAGTGATCGGAGCTGTCATGCGAGAACAGATGATTAAGTCGAAAGAGGAAGGCGTCAAGGAGTCCTCCTCTCCCTCCAAGGGAAATCGGCAGAAGAGGGCTCAGAGGAAGTCCTTCAGACAGAATTCCGGTGGGAAAAGGAAGAAGAAGTTCGGTAGGAAGTGATTCACTGTTTTCGATAGAAGCGGGAGTTCCCGACGTCGATACATACCTGCAGCTACGCGAGAAGGCTGGAATGAGGGGCAGAACGATTGAAGGAGCGACCAAGGGACTAGGTTCAGAGCTCTTCTCTGTCATTCTGAGAGTGAGTGAGTCTGGGGAGGCAGTGGGAATGGGCCGGGTAGTCGGAGACGGGGGAACGGTCTTCCACATCTGCGATATGGCTGTTGACGAGAAGTGGCAGGGGAAAGGAGGCGGGACCATGATAATGGACTCCCTGATGGAGTATATCGTCAAGGAGGCATCCCCGCTTTCGTACATCAACCTCATGGCTGATGTCGACGGCTTCTATGAGAGGTGGGGATTCAAGCCCACCATTCCAAACTCCAGAGGAATGTTCCTGAGGATCTCGGATAGTTGAGATCGTCTTAGCACCAGATAAGTAGCATGACCGCGTCCGTTGGTCATGGAAACTGGATTAGCCGGCAAGGTGGTGCTCGTCACTGGCGGGGCCGGTGGCATCGGCCAGTCCATCTGCAGAGCGTTCTCCTCCGAGGGAGCTAGGGTCGTCGTTCATTACCACGAGTCCGAGGAGTCGGCGATAGAGCTGGCCGAGGAGCTTGGAGGAGTGGCTATGGGCGCTGATCTCAGAGACCCCTTAGCAACATCTGGATTGATCTCGGATGTAATCTCTGAGCTTGGCTCGCTGGACGTTTGCATAGCTAACGCGGGCAACTACCCCCCTGTCTCCAAGCCCCTCTGGGAGATCGAGCCAGCCAGGTGGTCAGAGACCATGGCGTCTAACCTCGGAGTGACTGTGAACACGGCCCGCTCATTCCTGTCTCACGCCTCCAAGGCGAAAGCTGGATCAATGGTAATGGTGGGGTCGACTGCTGGGATCTACGGGGAGTCGGGGCACTCCGACTATGCGGCGGCCAAGGGAGCCATCACTTCCGGCCTACTGATGTCCCTCAAGAATGACGTCTCAGATCTGGGAGGGGTCAGGGTGAATTCTGTCGCACCCGGGTGGACTGTGACGCCGAAAAAGCTGGAGCAGGGCGTTGATGACGAGATGGTCGAGAGAGCCACCGCAACTATGTCGCTCAAGAAGCTCGCAACCCCCGAAGACGTCGCTAGAGTCGTTGTAATGCTCTCATCCGACAGCATATCAGGCCACATCACCGGTCAGGTCATCGAAGTGGCAGGCGGAATGGAAGGGCGCCTGATACCCTAGCTGTTGAGCCACTCGGCCAGGTGAGGCATTACTTCGGACGACTTAGTGATCACACCCATGTGCCCACCGGGGACATACTCTACCCTGGCGTCAGGGAGCACCCTGGAGAGCAGGGAGCAGGCCTCGAACTGGTGTGGCGGCGTTTCATCGCTGAGGGTGATCAGGATCGGAATTTTGATTTCAGCGTAGAACGAGGGAGGGGTCCTGTCATAGCATAGCATCCTGACCTCACTGAGTATCTTCGGCTGTAGCTCCCTCCACATGTCCCTACGGATGTCCAACATGGAGTCCCAGGCACCTGGGACGTTCCAGTAGTCGACGAAGTCCCTCAGGAAGTCCTCTGGCTCCAGTCCCTCCGTGAAGAATGTCTCGACCACCTCCCCGAACTCGTTCTTGAGGTCCTCCCTATCCGTGTGTTGCAGGCACCCCCAGACGGTTGGCTCATGGAACGCCATCCTCCTAATCTTTTCAGGGTGGTTGACAGCTAGCATCAGTCCTATGAAACCTCCATATGAGTGCCCAAGAATATCGACTTGTCCATCCTCCCTCAGCAGTAGACTCTCTGCGGCGAGGTAGTCCGTCCACGAATCTATGTCCCCTTCGCCCTTCCAATTCCCGGACTTGGGGTAGCACAAGTAGTGGGGGCATACGATCCTCCTGCCCTCAATCAGAGGTAGCATATCTCTCCATTGCCTTGAGTCGAGACCGGTACTACAGAGCATAAGAACAGCGGGCTGTTCTCCTTCAATCTCAAGATAGTGGAAATTGTGTCCATTGACGTCGATATTTGGCATTATGCTTCGACCTCGTTAACCTCTTTGGAGAATCTGCTCATGAAATCCCACATTATCTGATGAGTATCGTACAGGCCTTGATTACCTGCACAGGTCCAAATGAAATCATATGGCACACCATCGCATATGTCATTCACATAGAGATTGTGTCCCCCACCGTGAGAAGTGAGCAGCACTACCTCAGTGCCATTCTCACATGACGTGAAACTCTGGATGCTGTATACTGCCCCCGGCTGGTTTGAATCAGGCAAAAATCCCTCACAGTCATTGTAGTTAGCCCAATCGTAGAGATTCTCATGAGCTCCGTTCTGGACTGCCTCTATGGTCCTAGCATCTTCCTCAAACAATGTCAACCTTCCTGAATTGGAGTATTGCGCAATCTCATCAAGGAAACCGTGCATCTCCATTACGGGGATAGGGGAATATGCGGAGTTGTCAGTAAAGCCTAGATACCCGGATGTACAAGCTACAGCGGCTATCAGATGGCTAGCTTCCAATGCCATTCTTTGTGACATTTGACATCCGTTGGACCATCCAGTGAAGTATACTCTATTTTCATCTACTGGGTACATTGTAGTGATGTTCTCTACCAGCTCAATGAGGAATCCGGCATCATTTATTTCCTGGGCCTTGGCATCCCCACAGCAAACCCCTGCATTCCATGATTCTTGGTTTTCACCAAATGCGCCGCTGTTCGGAATAGCGAGCCCCTCTGGGTGGACTACTATTGCGCCTACCTGATCAGCCAATGATGTAATGCTAGTGTAGTTTCTCATCTCGAAAGACGATGCGGCCCATCCGTGAAGCTCGAAAATTATCGGTGATTTAACGGATAAATTGATGTTTTCGGGGAAATACGTCAGCCAGCATCGTTCCCATCCCTCAAACTCAAAACACTGGTAAGTATCAGAATCAGGAATAACCAGATCGGTATTGGCCTCCTCATCAGAGGCCTGTTCAACATCTTCCCGTACGCCAGTGCAACCTGCTAGAGTTGAGGAAAATAAAATCACTGTGAGAAGTATCGAGCAGGTTCTCCTCATGGTATTTTGAGGGAGCGGTGGCAAATTAATCTGACCCTGAATACCTTATCTCAAGACTGTGATGTACGTTTACCCTGTCTTGGCCGTCCTCAATTATCAAGTGGATCTCATGGACGGACAATGGTCCGAAGTGAAGTGTCTTCCAGAAACCTGTATCGCCGTTCCCGATGTTCTCTCCCGCGGTCTGACAAACACCCTCTTGATTTACCACGTCCCATCTGACATCCACATCCCTACCGTCGAAATCTATGATACTGGGGTTCTGGACCGTGGAGTTCAGTAGGAAGTGAGAGGGTATGGGCCCCTCATTGCCAGGCGTTGAGTCGAAGATGAACTCCTCAGGGGTCCCGGTATCGTTCTCGTACCAGTCGATGTGCTGCTCTATCATCACCTCGATCACTTGATCGACCCTGTGACCGTCCTGGTCGATACCGAAGGCCGTGACGCTGTAGAGTCCGTGAAAGGTGAACTCGACGGCGATCTCCGTAGCATCGACTGAGTCAGTGGTAATTGGCTCCCTACCGTCCCCCGGAACTACTCCGAAGGAGGACCCATGCCCGTAATTGGCTGACTCCGAGAAGTCGAAGGTGATTACGGGAATCGAGCTACTCTTCTGCATACCATCCTCGTACGAGGTCAGGATCACCCCATACTGGGAGTCTGCCTCTACATTGAGATCGAAGCCGGAGGAGTCATCACTGGCTAGACCCATGCATCCAGAAAGCAGCACGAACGGTACGATCATGGCTAACGATGCAAGCGTCGCGGACGCGGACGTTGCCCTTCCCATGTCTGGAAGGACGAGGATTTCCGGATTAATGTGCCTACCTTGGGTTTTGAGAAGGGGGGTAGGGGAGCGAGTCCGGTCACGTGTTCTCGTGGTCCTCGAGCACTACCTTGCAATCCCTGCACCTGTATCGGCCGTTCCCCCTTCTGGCCCTAGGGTGCCTGTTCCCACAGGACGGGCACACCCAGAGCCACTTGGCGGACCTCTCGCGGAGGTGCATGCCGAACCTCTCGCCCATCGACCTGGCCTCGGTATCGGGCCACAGGGACTCCAGCTCCCTGAACTCCCTTCCGTGATTGGAGAGGCCGAGGGCGTGGAGGTACTCGTGGTACAGCAGGAAGTCTGCGTACCTCGACCACTCATCGGTGAGGGCGTAGGGATGGACGTCTATGCACCTGACGTCCGAGGGAGCCACCCCCTCCTTCTTCCTGACGCCCCTCCTGTACCTGCAGACGGCATGGAGCCTGGTGGCGTTCCTCCTGAGCAGGCCGAGGGGGATGGCAGGGAGCTGTTCCACCGGAAGGTGGGAGATTCCATCTATGCCCATCATCCTGGAGATCACACCGAGCCCCCTGGCCTCAAGATCCATGGCACTGACTAGTGGAGACGCCCATCAACGTTGGTCATGGGACATGCAAATCCATCAAGTACCGAATAGCCCCTGACCAGACCATGAGCAGGAAGTACTTCGTGAAGTTCGTATCAGAGCCGAGAAATGACACAATCAAGACGATCGTAGGGGTAGCGTGCGCCGCTAGGGCCATCTCCGAGGGCCATGAGGTGAGCGTCTTCTTCGCGGCCGCCGGGACCCGTCTTCTGGAACCTGCCTACATCGAGGAGCTGGACAAGGAGATGGGGGAAGACTCCACGGTGGTCTCAGACATGATGGGAACTATCATCGATAATGCCACCCTCTACTGCTCGTTCGCATCTGTGAAGGCGACACTGGGGCACAGCGAGGGCGACGGGGCTCTGATCGTCCCCGATGACAAGATCAAGTGGAGCGGGCCACCAGGGGTCATAGAGCTAAGCTCGGCCTCCGAGGTTCAGCTCGTCTACTAGACACGGATAGAAATACCGAGCCTTCCCTCTGAAGCTCATGAGAGACGTCAGGAGAGATTACGGCAAGGGGAGCCCGATCGAGATCGAGGACCTCGGCAACCCGCTGGATCTCCTATCGAGGTGGATGCAGGACGCTATCGACGGCGGGGTGACGGAGCCCAACGCGATGAACATCGCGACGGTGGATTCGAAGGGTAACCCGAGGAACAGGATGGTCCTACTGAAGTACCTCGAAGGCGACGACATAGGATTCTTCACTAACCTGAAGAGCGACAAGTCACTTGAGATTAGGGCTCACTCCATGGTATCGGCGACGATCTGGTGGCCCGAGATGGAGAGGCAGGTGAG
>DAOI01000009.1 GCA_002501805.1 Euryarchaeota archaeon UBA463
ATCACCTCCTACGAAACTCGGAAAACGGGGGTTGGGGTGGCTTCGGCCACCCCTTCTCCCAACCTCAAATCACGTCAAATAATCTATTTTGGAATATTTACAAACTCTATAATCAATAGATTAAGTCACATCTTGGAGAAGGTATATACCATCTATAGGTCGTAGCGAGGCCATGCGACGCATGCTCGCTATGACAATGATGATGTTAATGACGACTGCGGCCCTTGCGGGCTGTGCGGGTTCCGACCTTACTGATGAGGACGTGGATGCCGCGAGAGAAGAGGGAAGACTAGCCGGTATTGCCGAAGCAACACCAGTCAGCACCCTGGACACTATCCACGACCGTGGTATGATGAAGTGTGGAGTTAAGGACTCCCAGTGGGGCATGGGCTTCGCTGACGCTGATGGTGTTCGATCCGGACTCGACATCGAGTACTGCAGGGCTGTAGCTGCTGCAATCGGACTGAACCCAGATACTCAGATTGAGTACATCCTAGCGAGCGCTGGAGACCGATTCGAGAAGCTTGCTTCTGGAGAGATCGATGTCCTAATCAGGACTACCACATGGACAACAAGCCGTGATGTAGGACTGAATGCTGACTTCGCAGGAATGAACTTCTTCGATGGTCAGGGAATCCTGATCAGAGGAGATGCATACCCGCAGGATGCAATGGAAAACACTGCACACAACTTGGAGAACGCCAAGGTCTGTGTAGGAACTGGAACAACCACTGAAGGTAACATCGCTGACTGGAACACAGTTAACAGCGTTGGTATGGAAATAGTTCCTGTCGCTGACGCCGCTGAGGCAACTGCAGAGCTAGTTTCTGGCTCCTGTGACGCATTCACTGGCGACATGTCAGCAATGGTTGCAAAGAAGTACACCCTTGAGGCTGCTGGAGACTGCTCTGACTGCGATCTGTGGATCGCTCCTGAGCTACTGTCCAAGGAACCTCTAGGTGCAGCTGTACGTGACATGGACTCCGACTGGAAGGATGTCGTGACATGGGTATGGTTCGGAATGGTTACCGCTGAAGAGATGGGAATCGACTCTGAGAACTACATGGACGCAGACATGACTAATCCATCGGTTGACAGGCTTCTGAACCAGAACCTAGGTCTAGGTACTGACGCTAACCCGCTACCAGCAACATGGATGCAGAGCGTTCTATCCACCTCCGGAAACTACGGAGAGGCATGGGACAACTCATTCTGCGATGGGACCTATGACGGGACCAGTGGCTCAGCCGCTATGGAAGGATGCGTCCTTTCCCGTGTAGGAACTGCAAACGCTCTCGTTTCTGAGGGTGGCCTGCAGTTCGCACCACCAATGCGCTGATCGTTTAGTCGACAGCAAATAGGTAAACGAAAGCCCTCGTGGGGGAATCATCTCCCTCGGGGGCCTCAATCAATCTCATTACTACGGAAGAATTTGCATGGATTTCAAATCTCTCCAAAACAGAGCTAATATTTTTTCATCTCTGAAAGTCTTGCTGGCTGTTGTAGTTCTGTGGACGTACAACAACAAGATGCTCTCGCCTTCTATCGAGGCAGTCTCTAGTATGTCTAGGTCCTTCGTGGTAGGGGGCGTTCAACAAAATCCAGCATATTACGAACCATTTTCACTATCAGGTGTAATAATTTTCACATTCCTGATATTCATGATGCTAGCTAGGAACGAGATAGTTCCCGCTATCAGATCTAAGAATTTCCAAATCACCTCAATATCTCTGACCCTATCGTCCCTGATAATCTCGATTCTGGTCATTGCCCTAGCGGTTATGGGTGACTTCTCTCCAGCAAAGGGGATGCCGTTTCTACTAATTGGGACTCCAATCGTATTAGCGTCCCTGCTAGTAGTGGATGACTCAGAGATTTTACCTCTCAAGAGACTATCCAGAAGCAATTCGAGTATTATCAACACAGTGATCATCTTCTCAGTTTTCATCGGTATGGCATCAAATATCTCATTTTTACCTCCAATTATCTCCTCGGAAATATCCTCTTTCTTCTCTGTAATACTTATTCTAATGGTTTTATTCGTCTACTATCAGATATCTTCAGAGTCGGGTAACCCCCTCACTCATGACCGTAGATCATCAACGATGATACTGATCATTGGACTGCCCCTGATCATTTACCTCAGTACTAGACTACTCTTCCTTCTGCATAACCCCGATTCAGTAACCAGGGAGAGATGGGACCTCTCATGGTCTTTCATGGATATGAAGAACACCTTCGAGATCAATGCGTGGCCCATACAGCCTGACTTCCCAGAAGATACCAGGTGGCAGTTCCTCTTCGGCGCTATATTGAACTCCGCAAGAGCAACTCTACTGAGTATCATTCTCTGTACCATTCTCGGCGTAATTATCGGAGTCACAAGACTTTCAAGCAATAAGCTCGCATCTGGATTAGCTACCGTTTACGTAGAGGTATTCAGGAATATGCCTCTAGCAGTTCTACTCTTCTTGGTGATGTTACAGCTTGGAGAAACTCTGCCTTTATTCAGTGAAGAGGCTAATATCGCTGGTTGGATATACTACAGTAATCAAGGACTCTTCCTTCCACGACCAGAGACTCTCAGGATAATTATAGCACTAGCCATAGTCTTCTCGCTGTGGGCATGGGGACGTTACAGAGATAGAGACGGCATTGATGACTCGCCAGAGGCACTGACCAGAAAATCTCTAATTTGGTCTATGGCGCTAGTAGCATGTCTAGGGATTCTACTGACCGGCGACATGTCCCTCCCTAATTACGTTAAGTCGAATCCCAACATACCAGGTACATGGACTATCGAGGAAGGATCGGCATTCGAAATCACAAAAGCATTCATGGCCCTAATAATAGGGCTCACACTCTTCACTGCATCTGTTGTCGCTGAGATTGTCAGGGGCAGTATACAGGCCCTTCCGAGAGGGCAGGTTGAGGCCGCTGTTTCACTGGGCCTATCTCCGTATCAGAGACTCCGGCTCGTAATACTCCCGCAGGCTCTCAGGAGCATGATACCCCTGCTCAATAGTCAATACATGAACGTCTGGAAGAATTCCAGCCTCGCCATTATAGTGGCATACAGCGATATCTTCTATGTCATATTCGTCATGATGAACAATGTGGGGAAATTAATACCTCTATTCCTGCTTCTTCTGGTTATCTATCAGGCAGGTAGCCTACTCATCTCAGGCATAATGAACTTCTACAATGCAAGAGTTACGAGGGTGAAGATATGAGTCAGGATAACAGCTTCTTCGAATCCTCCATGAGGAGAATTCTCGAATTAGAGCGAGGAGTTGCTGGTAGGTCTAGATGGGATTTGGATTCCAGAATGGATACCAATCTTTCACTACTGTGTATGGCTCTATCTGGCTTATTCTCGGCCGCTATGCTACTCAGTACTGAATCTTCAATCGATATCGGAGGGGAGGTAAGCACAGCAGATATCTGGATTTATTCGACGGCCGTTGCACTCTCATGGTTAGCGGTCTCGTGGATAATACTGATTTCAGTTGTCAAACGCACTAGGATGGCTCCAGCCTTCAATGGCCGTATTAGATTGCCTTGGTTCGGCTCGACGGCACTTCTTGGAATAGTATCGTCATTCATCATGCTATTCTTGGTAGAGTGGATCTTCGATATACTGGTGATCAGCATGAGATGGGATATCGTCTGGGCCAATAGGGTCTCTGTGATGTTAGGTCCCAATCTAACTGAGGCGATGACTCAGGATTACTTGGTTTCCGAGAATTGGAGGATATGGCCGATTATATTCCTGGTCTGGGCGCTATCAGGCGCGGCCTATGGGACCTCCAATACCTCGGTGAGATCGTTCCTTTTCGGATTTGGCTCAGTGACTGCAGTGGTGCTTCTATTCGCTGGTAACCCACTCGAGGCCAATTACAATATCGATAGAGTCCTTTTCCGACTCGTATTAGCATCTGTGATTTCATTAGCCTGCTTTGCCATAATGAGAACCTACTCTCTACGAGTTGAGGAGTACAGGGTCAACCGTGCCAAGAAGAATATTGGACTGATTGCGGTTTCTACATTCTTCCTTACGATCATACTGCTCGATCCGCCAGAATTCGTCAAGGACATTGCCAGCGCCCTAGCAGGTTTCGGTATTCTTGAGGCCCAGTTGGAGCTCATTACCCGAGACGGAGTCCCTCCAGCTAGATGGGGTGGATTACTAATCAACTTGGTCGTCGCTGCCGCTGGCTGTGTCCTGGGTTTCGCCATAGGGGTCTTCCTGGCATTCTCCAGGCAGAGCAATCTCCCTATCCTCAAATGGCCAGGAATCGGAGTCATAGAGATAGTCAGATCAGGTCCACTGATTTGCTGGCTTTATTTCGCTATGTATCTCTTACCAGATGTCGCAGATCCTCTCTTCACTAACCCCGAGGATTTCGATAATATTGTGAGGATGATGGCGATATTCAGTCTTTTTGGAGGTTGTTACATAGCCGAGGTCATCAGAGGAGGCTTGCAAGCAGTGGATAGCGGTCAGAAGGAAGCCGCCCTCGCCCTGGGCCTTAGTCCGATGCAGATCAAGCTACAAGTCGAGCTACCAAACGCAGTCAGGACCACACTACCGTCCATCGTCAGTGTTTTCATAGGCCTCTGGAAGGACACTACTCTACTATTCATCATCGAGATTATCGATTTCTTCAGAATCGCCAAGACAATGGCAAATACCGATCTGAGGTTCCTAGGGGATTTCCTAGAGCCAGTCTACTTTACAGCCCTAATATTCTGGGTTTTCGCATTCTACCTTTCCAGGGTCTCCATGAACGTGGAGAGGAGCCTTGGGCTGGTTAAGGAAGGAGGAGGAGACATAGCATGACTACTAGCAACGAATTGATAATTAAGACAGAAGGAGTGAAAGTGAACTTTGGAGATTTCTGGGCCCTTAATGGAATTGACATTGAAGTAACAAGAGGCGAGATAATAGTAATTCTAGGGCCTTCCGGATCCGGGAAATCTACATTCATTAGAACTTTGAATAGGCTCCAGCCTCATAGCGCAGGTACAATTGAGATAGACGGAATTACTATTGATGAAGATACTTCCATCAAGGATTTGAAGTATGTCAGATCAGAGGTAGGTTTTGTCTTTCAGCAATTCAATCTCTTCCCTCATCTGACAATAATGGAGAATATCACACTGGCTCCAATGAAGGTCAAGGGAATGTCCAAATCTGACTCAGAATCAAGAGCTCTAGAGCTTCTGGAGAGGGTAGGCATACCTGAGCAGGCTTACAAGTACCCATCAGAGCTTTCAGGCGGTCAGCAGCAGAGGGTTGCCATAGCTCGTGCTTTGGCCATGGACCCCAAGATCATGCTATTCGATGAGCCCACCTCAGCTCTCGACCCGGAGATGATTAAGGAAGTTCTTGATGTGATGGTAGATCTAGCGAAGGAGGATGTGACCATGATAGTGGTAACCCATGAGATGGGCTTCGCCAAGGAAGTGGCAGACAGAGTCATACTCTTTGACGAGGGGCTCTTGATAGAGGAGAATACTCCAGATGAGTTCTTCGACAACCCTCAGAACGACAGAACAAAGCTATTCTTAGAGCAGATTCTGTGATTGAGTCCGTACAATGACTGACTGATTATTGCTGACCGATCCAGTGGGCTACTCTGTCATGTATGGTGCTACGGAAGGTTAGGAGCTGTAGTGTTGGGCCATTGAGGTCTACTGTCACTGTGGCTCCTCTCGTGAAGTGAAACTCGTCCCAGCCATCAGCCACAACATAGCCCCTGTGCATGTCACTAGTCATCACTGTTGGCTCTCCCGTCCAAGCCCAGTAAGAGCCGTCATCGACGCGGTCGTCCCTCGGTAGATCTCTAGCCACGAACAGGTACTTGCTATCCATCTCCTTCAACGGAAACACTGAGCCCTCAATGTTTGCCACATGCCTGAACCAAGCTCCCTGTCCTAGGAATGTCGAGAAAAGACACCCGGAAGATTGCTGGATGACATCGATTCCCTCGGACGGCCTCTGCAGTCTGTACTTAGATGGCTGATACTGGTGAGTATTGGCAACTAGCAAGTCGTTCAGAGCCGGATCAGTGACAATCTTGTTGCCACTGGTAGTCACAATCTCTGCCTGTAAACGAGGGAGTACATTGATGATCCCTTCGCCTTCCATAACAGCATGGATATCACTCTTGAAATTCTCCGGGTCGCTTCCCATGTAGAAACCATAGGAACCATCAGAATCGTTCATCCTAGGATGGCTGTTCACACCCATTATCGGGGTTGAGTCATCTATGGAATGGGCTATTGAAGTAAGAGTGCCATCTCCTCCTAAAACGATAACCAGATCGGGGCCATCGAAATCGGCCCTCCTTACGGTCTCCCTAGCCGTGTAATCAACACGAACTCTATTCTCTGAGACAAGCTCATCCAAGACTTGTCTAACGGTTGCTAAAGCCACATCATGTACCTCTTCGAAGTTCTTCTTGTAAACGACAAGTATGTTGGTATGCATGGAATCCCTCCTCAACAGTACCTCCCAAGGTATTGTCCCATATAGGGGGCTCGCATAGCTCATTTCGTACCAATGACGATATTTGCATACCCTCATCTATGTAATCCGCCCCCCAACGTCATGGCTCCCGGGGGGCTAGTGGGAGGTCTCATGTTGCTCTCTGGGGTAAGCGGCTGGCTCTCGGACCAAAACAATGAAAGCCC
>DAOI01000016.1 GCA_002501805.1 Euryarchaeota archaeon UBA463
TAGTTAAAATAGTAGTTATGGTTTCGACAAATGGGGATGTCGATGCAACCGAGAAAGTCGAAAAATACGTTTATTTTGGGACTCGGATTTCAAAAATGTGGTACTAGCTGGCTATACAGTTACTTACAGCAATCTAGAAAGTTCGATGGAGGTGATCTGAAAGAGTATCATGTTTGGGACGCAATAGATATACCACTATTGAGTTATAACAGAGTAGAAAAGCCCGGATTAATTAGTAGTATGATAGATAAGAGCAATTATTTGAGATATCGTATGCAGACAAATAATGAGGCATATTTTGATTATTTTGAGTCTATTTTTTCTGATTCGATAACCATTACGGGGGACATTACTCCATCGTATAGCGGCCTACAAAAATCTAGGTTAAGTAGTATTTACTCAGAGTTCCAAGAAAGAGGAATTGACTGCAAGGCAGTACTCTTATTGAGGGATCCTGTTGATAGGATAAAGAGCGCTGTAAGGTACAATCTCGATAGAAGAAACTACGACGAAGGAATAAAATTTGGTGAGACGGGCTTTTTAGAATCTTTAGAACAGTATTACAAGACTGAGCACTGTACAATTAGAACGAGGTACGATGAGACGATTGAGATCGTTAGAGAAGTATTCGATGAAGAGGACATATACATCGGAATCTACGAAGAAATGTTTGATTCAGGAAAGATTGACAGTGTTTCAAATTTTGTTGGAATAAAGGCAATGTATGATTTTGCAACCGTCAGGGTGAACAAGACAAAATCTCCAACCATAGTTAATCAGGAGATTGAAGAAAAAATTAAAGATTTTTATTCTAAAGTGTACGAATATTGTAGGGAGGAGTTTCCCTCTACCAGGGACCTCTGGAGATAGGCTATCTCCTACTCTCAATTTTCTCATCTAAGTTAGGAAATCTTTCACAGATCGATAGTGCTCGATCTTTCAGAGAAGAAATTTGAATCTCTAACTCATCAGCTTCCGCACCATTAGAAATCATAGCAGATAGGAGGTTCAAGCCACCCTGTATCGAGCCTGCTTCTAAAAACTCATCATTGGAAATCTCTTCTGAATCCCTCAGAAGGCTAAGTGTGGAAGATAGAAACTCTACCTCTTCAGTAATCTGACTAGGAATACGAGTCTCTTGACCAGTAACTCTGTCTATAGAGGTAATCATGAAGCTCCGAACGTAGAGGTCCTTTTGATGATTTTCAAACGTGCTCGACTAGCTCTATTAACACGCCACCTGAAGATGAGGGGTGAACAAATGCAATTTTGTTACCTCCGTGGCCTATTTGTGGCTCGGAATTTATCATCCTGATTCCCATATCTAGAAGTTTAGATATGGTTTCTGAAATATCATCCACAGATATTGCTAACTGCTGAATACCCACTCCCTTCTTCTGAATAAATTTACCAACTGGTGTATTGGAAGCAGTTGGCTCTAGCAATTCAATCCGCGTATCAGATTCGTTAACCAAATACCTAACATTCACGCCTTGTTCCTCTACTAGGCCCCCTCCAGAAGGGGTGAATCCCAGAGCTTCCCAGAATGGGATTGCATCCGGGATTGATTTCGTCGCGATTCCTATATGGTCTATTTTAGTCATCTAAACACCGCTCGGAGAAACCCATGTACCGAATGAGTCACTAAGTACTTGATTTATCTCACCCACCGTACAATTTGATTTGACTGCATGTATGATGAAGTCCATTAGATTATCATCGGATTGGGAAGCTTTTCTAAGTTTATCTAGCGATTCTTTAACATCTTCATTGTCCCTCTCGGATCTAAATTTATTCAACGATAATACCTGATTATCGGCGAGTTTCGAATCCAGTATCTGCCCTTCAATAGAGTCCTCTTCTTGCTGATTAACATTAACGCCTATGACCTTCAATGAGCCTTCCTCTATTGAGTTAAGATGCTTCCATGCACTCTCATGTATCATCCTCTGCTGGATGCCTGATATAACTCCTGATAACGCACCTCCATGTGACTCTATTCTTTCAATTAATTCAAAGGATTTTTTGACAATATCAGATGTCATTTCCTCGATTACATATGAGCCAGCCAGAGGGTCCACATGATCCGCAACTCCTGTTTCCGAGGCTAATATTTGCTGAGTTCTTAGTGCGATTGTAACTGCTTCGTCTGTCGGCAGTCCTATAGCCTCATCATAGCTATTGGTATGGAGTGATTGAGTACCGCCTAAAACCGCCGAGAGTGCTTGATATGACACTCTTACTATGTTATTGAACGGCTGCTGAGCAGTTAGGGTAGCTCCTGCCGTCTGCGTATGAAATCTGAGCATAGCCGATTTAGGATTTTTTGGTTCAAATCTACTGGTTATCAACTCATACCAAATCTCTCTGGCTGCACGGAATTTTGAGACTTCTTCTAAAATATTATTTTGACAAGCAAAAAAGAATGAGATCCTAGGTGCAAAATCATCCACCGACATTCCACTATCAATGGCATTTTTAACATATTCAATTCCATTCAAAACTGTAAGAGCGACTTCCTCGACAGCGGTACATCCAGCTTCCCTCATATGGTATCCACTTACTGAAATAGTATTCCAGGACGGGGCATTATCAGAGCACCACTTCATTAAATCAGATGTTAATCTCATAGAAGCTTCTGGAGGATAAATGTAGAGTCCCCGGGCAATATATTCTTTCAGAATATCATTTTGAACTGTTCCCCTAAGATCTTTCCTATCAACTCCCTGCTCATCTGCAACTGCAACATACAGTGCAAGCAAGGTAGTGGCTGGAGCATTTATTGTCATTGATGTTGAGACAGTGGAAAGATCTATTCCGTCAAATAATACCCTCATATCAGAAATAGAGTCTATTGGTACACCTACTTTCCCTACTTCTCCTAAAGACCGCTCATTATCAGAGTCTAGCCCTAATTGAGTGGGTAAATCAAAAGCTACAGAAAGACCCGTCTGCCCCTGTTCTAGTAATAATCTGAATCTTTCATTGGTCTGTCTAGCAGTAGAAAAACCAGCATACTGCCTCATTGTCCAAAGCCTAGTTCTATACATATCGGGATATATTCCACTAGTATACGGTGGTTTTCCGGCTTCTAAATTTTTATCCATTGGCGGTACCTCAGATTCACCCGTGTATAATCCAACAGGGAGGAGGAAATGAATTATGCGTATTCAGCGTCTAACCGTATATCCATCTACAACCTTATTGAGAGTCTCTAGTTGATGTTCATCAATGACTCCCTCTGAGTGTTTGGAAATTAAGAAATCTTTAGCATCAGATACTGTTTGCCTTTCACCCTTAGCCCAGATGGTTCCCAATAGGCTAGATCGGTGTTCCTCGTCGACATTCAACTCGACCAATAATCTCCTGACTTCGTATTTGTATTCCATATGTCGACTTCTGTCAAGTCTCCTCTTTCTTTCAGCGGGCTGGAACGAATTCTTAGTCTTCCTACTTCTTTTCTTAGGTGGAGTCGATGGTTTTGGCTTCTCTGTAGAATCGGCAGTAATGGTATTCTTAACTAAGGATTCCATAGCCCTTGCTCTACTTTTGTCAATTATATCTTGGGCCTTTTTACTAGTGGTATTTTCCTTAATATCAGGCTCTAATGATTCTATTTTATCCCTTAGGCCTATAGTTTTCCTAGAGTCTCCCAAAATATTTTTTTGAATGATATCAGTAGAAGTTACTGACTCGTCATTCTTGACTTTCGCTGTATCTTTGGCATTATCGATAATCTTATCGGATGGTTTTTTTGAAACTTTTTTAGGAGCTGATGGCTTAGAGGGAGGCACAGTTGGAGGCCTTTTACTCTCTCTTGGAGGAGGATTTTTAGTAATTTTACTGGGTGTCGAAGAGGATTTATTAAACACATCACGAGGTTTTGCCCTCGGCTTTCTTCTCCTCTGCACTACACTATCTCCAATACTCCGCTATGAAGGCCTCTCATAAGACTTGGTGCTATCAAGTCCATGCTATCGTTGAAGAGTCGGTCCTCATGGATGGGTCAATAGCGCTTTCATCTAATTCTGTAATTCTTCCAGACTGAAATTCTTTTCTTCCTAATTCAGCAATCATGGTTCCATTGTCTATACAATACTGCTTTTCCGGCCAGAAAGATCGTCCTCCTCTTTCTTCGCACATTATCGCACTCATCTCACGAAGCCTCCCATTACAAGCAACACCGCCCCCTAAGAGTAATTCCGACTTACCAGTATGGGCCATAGCCCTTTCAGCAACCTCAATACAGCTAGAGAACGCGTGCTCTTGAAGAGAGTAGCAAACCTGCTCCAATGGTAGTTTCTTAGAGTGAAAAATAGCAGATGTCAATAGTCCTGAAAAGGCTAAGTCTGTACCATGCACACCATATGGCAGAGTCAGTAGCTCTGTCTCATCAATAGATTTGTTCCCAGCCCATTTTTGAGATAGCTTCTCTATAGCTGGACCACCTGGAAAGGCAATTCCATGGTTACGAGCAAATTTATCCAGCATATTGCCAATGCCAATATCCAGAGTCTCCCCGATAACCCTGTATCTATCTCCAGATCTAGCTATAACTTGCGTATTTCCTCCACTTGCGTATAGTAAAACGGGATCGTCGCAACCAGTCTGATTCCTGCCTACTTCAATATGTGCAACACAGTGGTTAACGCCGATTAGGGGAGCCTTCCAGAATGACGAAAGTGAACGGGCGACTGAAGCTCCAATACGTAAGCACGGACCAAGACCCGGTCCCTGGCTAAATGAAACAGCAACAATATCGTCTTGATTGAAATCTTCCCTATTCATTAGAGAAGAGACGAGGTTCGGTGCAACTACAGAGTGATGATCCGCAGCTTCGCGTGGATGTATCCCCCCTTCCTCTGGCTTGAATAATGCTGATTCGGATGAGTATAGCTTTCCTGATTCATCAACGAAGCCAATAGATAGTGTATGAGCAGTACTTTCGATGCCCACAATTAGTCCTGTCACGTATTTGCGAGAAGGGTAGTGCTTTCAAGCATCACTACTGTCGAGAGTCGTGCGAACACTGGTGGTTAACTCCGGGGAAATAGCCCACATGTCCCATGGCGACACTGCAAAACCTCTCACAGGCGAGGATATGGGCGATAAAGATCTGAATGTCTACTCAAAAGGACTGGGGATTTTAGTTGAAGATGGGCTTATACAGAGTATAGCAGACTCGGAAGAGTTAATCTCTGAATATGCAGGATCATGGGATAAAAATTCAGAAAAGTTGGGAGATATGAATATCATAGATGCAAAAGGAGGAGCAATAGTGCCCGGATTTGTAGATTCACATACTCATTTGATATGGGACGGAGATAGAAGTAACGAGATGGCGCTTAGGCAAAGGGGCTTGACTTACTCAGAAATCTCAAAATTGGGCGGAGGAATATCAAAGACAGTTGAAAGCACAAGAAGTTGTTCGATTCAAGAATTGGTAGACCTTGGAGTTCAGAGGGCCTCAGACGCATTGAGGCTGGGTACAACCACTATGGAGGCTAAAAGTGGGTACGGCCTTAGTACTGAGTCTGAGCTTAAATTACTCGAAGCCACAGCACGAGTAAATCTAATTTCACCATGTGATATTCAAGCAACCTGGTTAGGTGCGCATGATATTCCCAAGCAGAAAAATAAGGGAGAATATATCGAAGAGTTAATCGGTAAGCAATTACCAATGGTTGTACAGCAAGGTATTGCTAAGTGGGCGGATGTATTTTGTGAACCCGGTTGGTTCACAGTAGATGATACAATCGAAATCATCACAGCTTCTAAGGAAATGGGATTAGGGTCTAGGATTCATGCGGACGAGTTTGTAGATTCGGGAGGACTGGGCATTGCGGCAGAGTTAGGGTCAATTAGCGCAGATCACGTAGCAAAGTCAGATGATGAGTCTCGAGCTAAAGCTAATGATAATGGAGTAATGCAAACATTTCTCCCTGGCACTCAATACGTAATGGGCATGGATGAATTCCCTCCAATGAAAAAATGTATAGAAAATTCATGGGCTTTTTCTATCGCTTCAGATTTCAATCCTAATTGTAATACAATTTCCATGCCTTTCGTCGGGTCTCTTGCTACACACAGATGTGGCATCGATCCGATCACAGCTTTAGCTGCCAGTACTAGAAACCCATCAACAACTTTGGTAAAAAATGAAAAAAATAATTTTGGAGTGATTACAGAAAATAATTCAGCATCATTTAACATTCTTCATTCCAAGAAGGTTGAATCATGGTGTCAATCTCCTGGGATGAATCCTATTTTCAAAACCCTTGCCAATGGTATTATTGTAAATCATAACTAGTAAATGTGAAATTGTTAATACTTA
>DAOI01000027.1:0-181 GCA_002501805.1 Euryarchaeota archaeon UBA463
CTCCAAAACATTGGGGGTTGCATCTCGAGTTTGGTAGGAGCCGGTTGTTGCCTCTCCTTGAGATGCCAGCGCCATTCCGCCCACCAACACGTGGACATTGACAACCTCGCCGACCTGCACATGAGTATATTCGATTTGCAATAGCCCTGCAATTGACATTGAGTTGTGAACGTAGACTGAG
>DAOI01000027.1:413-864 GCA_002501805.1 Euryarchaeota archaeon UBA463
ATTGAGTTGTGAACGTAGACTGAGTCGGTATTAAGATCCGCCATTACGATGTCCTCTATCTCGACGTCCATCTGCATCCCCAAATCCTGACTCCACTCGCTCGATGAAATCGACTGAGAGTAACCGGCCTTGGGAGTGTCTTCTAGCATATCCTCTATGCTCCCAATATCAGTCATGGCTTCCATGAAAGTCTCCGCGGTAGCCATGTAAATACAGTCACCTAATAATTCAGAAGTGGCATTTTCTTCGTAATTGGCGGCGTTCTCATCCATACATCCTAGTATGTCATCAACCAGTTCTTCGGTGATGCATCCCGAGAGAGAGGTCGCGATTAGCAACAAGCTGGCAATAATAACATTCATTCTAGTCATGTTACTGATACGGCAGACCCGAGCTTATGAACGATGTGGCGACACAAGAGAAGATTATGGTGCAGGGGACAGGATTTGAA
>DAOI01000027.1:1069-4618 GCA_002501805.1 Euryarchaeota archaeon UBA463
GAACCTGCGAAGCACTACGCACTGGGACCTAAACCCAGCCCCTTTGACCACTCGGGTACCCCTGCTTGACCGCTTGGGGTCATTCATCAGTCAAGAACTCAACGTATGGAGGGGTAACCATCGAATAGGGTCTTAACCCCCATTTGCGGCGGTGACATGTGGCACGTGTAGGGGTAATCGGGCTGGGCAACTGGGGCACAGCCCTAGCTAAGGTGTGGTGCGAAGACGGCCACAACGTCCTAGGGTGGACGATTGAGCAGGAGGTTTACGAGACTCTGATGACCGATTCGGTGAATAAAAAGTACTTGGATGGATATGAAATTCCAGACCTGCAAGTCACAATGGAGCTTTCTGACGTAGTAGAGACTTGTGAGATACTGGTACTCTCCCTGCCTAGTGGGGTCATACTGGATATTGTTGATAGAATCGTTCCAAATCTGAGGCCCTCCCATGTCCTACTTGACCTTGCAAAGGGGCTTGCTCCTGAGGAGGAAGGTGGATCGGGACTGATATCTGATTCGATCGAGAAGCGTCTTCACGTGGCAGGTAAATCGAATCCAGTTATCGTGATGACTGGACCCACAATCGCACCTGAGGTAGCTAGGGGGGTCATCACTACAGCTCTTGTCGCGTGTCATGATCAAAGCGTGGCTGAGAGGATATCAGAGAGATTGTCCACTGAGACTCTATTCCTAGTGGCCGCGGATGATCCGAATGGTGCCGAGCTCTGGGGGGCGTACGAGAACTGCGTCGCTCTCGCATGTGGGCTGGTAGATGGATTGAAGGGAACTATAGGGGGGGATAATCTCAAAGCGGCTTTGGTATTGAGGGGATTCAGTGAGGGGATTTCTCTTCTTGGTGCCATGGGAGCGTCCTCATCCACTGCCTTTGGTCCAGCTGGACTTGGAGACCTGTATGTGACCGCTACCAGTCCGAGGAGCAGGAATAGGACACTCGGAGAGAAGCTTGGATCTGGCAAGAGCCTTGATCAATCGCTGGAAGAGATGCATATGGTGGCAGAAGGAGTGAGGGCCACTAGGATGTTCCTCGCCAGAGCCCCGAAGCTTGGGATTGAGACCCCATTCATTGAGGCACTAGGAGAGCTGTTAGACGGAGACATCACGGCAGACGAGGCTGTGAAAAGAATGGTGGAATACTGAATTTATTCAGAATAGGTTGATTTGCCGAATCACCTCCGAGTATTGATTACGGTGTCCATAGAAGACCTGACAGAATTTGAGAGTCGCCTTATCAGGTGGATTTCATCCTCTGATTTTGTGGAGATCCCATGGTCAACCAGGAGGGCGGCTGAAGCGTTCAAGGTTGAGGAGGAGGAGGTTTACCAGGCTCTGGCGTCACTCACTACGAAGGTACCGGAGAATATTCAGATTTTCTACGATGATGGTTCTATTAGGATAGTCGCAGATCTACCTTCTTAGGATATCCGGGATGAAAATATCAAGCCAAGAAGGCCTCCTTGAGTCGCCCTCCTCATTGAAGAATGAACGGGCATAAATCGAGAAGAAGTCGATTATTACCACCACTACAAGAATTATGATTAAGTAAGCAATTACTTTGTCATACTGAAGAAATTTCAGATACAGGTTGATGTAATAGCCAATTCCACCAGCACCAACGATTCCAATAACAGTACCATGTCTGAAATTGTATTCAAACATGAAAATCATCTGTGAGATTAGTTCGTTAGCAGATTCAGGGATTACCACACCAAGAGCAGTTTCGATTTTTGACAGGCCCATTGCCCTCGAAGCGTCCAGAGGAGTCCTACTGAGTCCCTCGATTGCTTCATATTGTAGCTTTCCAAGATATCCCACGGTGTAAACTGTCATTGCGAGAACACCTGAAAAAGGTCCGAATCCGACTAGAATAACAAAGAAAATAGCCCAAATAATACTAGGGAGGCTTCTGCAAACGGAGAGGACCAGTCTTGCTGGGAGGCTGACCGATGTAGTATTCAGATTTCTTGCCGCCAGAAGTGAGATAGGTAGGGAGATAATCATACCAAAAACTGTGGATACGAATGCAATTTTGATTGTCTCGACCATGCCAATCCATGCTGTTGAGCATGTGAAATCAAAGAGGGGGTACACAGTAC
Organism: Euryarchaeota archaeon UBA463; assembly: GCA_002501805.1. Lineage (GTDB taxonomy): Archaea > Thermoplasmatota > Poseidoniia > Poseidoniales > Thalassarchaeaceae > MGIIb-O5. The sequence continues at coordinate 3,186 of DAOI01000027.1, forward strand.
AAACAGGGTATGCTTGGGGCTCGATTACACTCCAATCGGGAGGCCAAAGTGATTCGTTGATGAATATGATCAGATTGCCAGGACCATCCGACAGCCTCCCCCAATCTTCTACCATGCTACTAACAAGGAGTAGTGACAATACCAAAGTCGCTACCAGAGCCCCGATAATACGCTGTTTTGTTAATCTCAAGTACTGACCTCCAGGGCAGTTATCTCGGTGATGAACGGATTGACCCTTCCATCATCGATTACTAGTAACCTGTCGGCAATTGATTTTGCTCTGGAAATATCATGCTCGACGAATAGGAGGGCGCTCTTTGATTTTCTAACGAATTCAGTGACCTTGTTCAGAACTACATTCATGGTCTCCTCGTCCAACTCACTGAGGAATTCATCTGCCATGATGAGTGAAGGCGACTGTGCCAAGGTTCGGGCAGTAGCAACTCTTCTTTGTTGTCCGCCCGAAAGTCTCCTGACTGGTTCATTCATTTTTTCCTCTAGACCCATTGAAATAATCGCTGATTTAGCTTCATTTTTGGCTTTTCTAGATGAGAATATGCCTAATCTCGGGCTATGACTTGCGTTCGATCCCAGAAGTACGTTATGCATAACAGTAGCGTGTCTAACCAATCCTAGTCTTTGAGGGATATATCCAAGTTGACCTCTTTTCGGCAAAGAGGGGCTGGTGGATCCACAAACATGGACATCTCCAGATATTGGCCTTACAATACCTGCAATGGTCCTCAGAAGTGTCGTTTTTCCGATACCTGATGGACCTGCAATAGCCACAATCTCTCCTGGAAAGATATCTAGACTCGGGATCTCTGCTAGTGGATCTTTTGAGGAATATCCTATCACGAGGTTCCTGAGGCTCACAACAGGTGATTGGCTATCGGCCTCGGGATCCAACCACTCGGACTCGGACTGATTATGCTCAATCCCCGTGGGAATACTTTCGTCGCCCATATTTTCAATTTTCGAGAGTTTTTGCCCTAGTCGCATCTTACTAGACACCTTTATCTTTAGGGGACCCTAAACGAGTATATGGTTCTAGTGGGGGGGAATCATCAGACACCAAAATGGGTAAACCATGCAATTACATACTAACTGATCTCAAATTTATCTCCGAAATATGCCGATATTCCGGGAATGTTGCTAATCAGGTCTGAATAGCTTCCTAAATGGTTTTGGGATGTTGTTCTAACAAGGCCGTCTGTGTTCAGAACATTTTGAAGAATTTCCGAAGCACATGTATTACGAGGGGATTCTTCATCGAGAACATGGACTGTAATATCGTAGCAACCAGTGAAGGTTTCGCCCCTTGTTGTGTAATTGACGTAGTACGTCTCGTAATTCATTGACATGAGTGCATTCAATACTGCGGTTCTGGTCTGGACGTCCAATACTGTTGGATTGTACATCACCGGGTGGCT
>DAOI01000026.1:0-20137 GCA_002501805.1 Euryarchaeota archaeon UBA463
AGATCTCCCGGCTTTCTGCCATCCATCCTCAGTCCGTTTTCATCAATCATCTGAACATCTCCGTAACCACCCACTATGCATCAACTCCTATCATTTTGGCCTCTGAAGATATGCTATTAATCCTCTTTCTGACCTCTAATATATTTTCAAGCTCTCCATCAATCCAGAGACGGCCATTATCGGCGACGACTATTCTACAGTCAGTCTGCATCTTCATTTCCCTGAGGAACGCCCCTCCTTTTCCTATGAGCTTCCCTAAGAGATGCGGATCTAATTCATCCAGTGCGCCCGAACGAATCTTTCTGAGGCCCATTCCTTTCATTGTGACGACACTCTGGTGTGTTTCTTCGACCTCCTGAACCCTGCAAAGAATGGAGTCGCCAATGTCTAATATTTTCCTAGTGCCTCCAAACTCAACCTTAGCCGGGCCGAGGCTCATTGGTAAAATTGAATTGAATGGGGCGCCTATGTCAACAAACCATATGTTGTTGGTACACCCTTCAATGTGACCTATCACCAAGTCTCCGGGCCTAGGCATGTATCTTGTATGCAAAGGGCTAACAGTAATTGTATTTCCCTTTCTACTCATTTTTCCTTGTTTTGTCGATATGACTCTGTCACCGACGACTAAAACGCCGTGTCCAGCTTCAATTCCCTCTGATGACCCCAGGTCTTCTCCTGGCACAACGACGAGGGTGCGTTGCGTGTCTCGCGGACCGTCCGCGCTGCTCTCAATACTCATGTTATCGAGCTGCCCGACCGGCCTACTATTCATAACCGTTGATGTCGACACCTACGGTGGGAAGTCAGTCAAGCTCCTTGACTTCGGCCTCAGAAGCCCTACTTGCGACCTTGCTAATCAGCTCGTTCTTCATGCCCCCAGGGACCTCAACGATACATGCCCATGTCCCATCAGTGAGCCATTCTTGACGAATTACTAGGTCTCTAAGAATTTGATTAACGGAACCGTAAGATGAGCCGGGAATCTTGAAGGCCAGACGTATTGTAATGAATTGGAGGGGAATTAGTGGCTTCAGTACCTTTACGGCATCTGAAACTTGACCCTCGACGGACTTGAATGGGTCGACTGAGAAACGAGCTTCTTCGAGAGCATTCTCTATCCTAGTCCTAGGATGTGGCATCCTTGTCTTAGGGTCAGTAGCAGTGGTTGCAATTTCATTGATGATTTGGAGCTTCTTCTCTTCGACCATTTTCTTTCTCTGAGCAGTAGTTAGTTGAATTGATCCCTGCTTCAGAATAATCTCCACGCATTGTTGAAGATCGTTACTTCCAAATACGCTTTCCAATGCATCTGATGTGGGCCTCTCGCCATTTCTAGAGTCTGTCCAGACCTCACTGACAGCCAGAAGTTCATCCAAATCAACAGAAGAGGGATCCTCCTTCCAAGCATTGACCAAATCAGGGTCCACTAAAATCTCATATCTTGAACCGCCCTTTTCTAGTCTAGCGATAACCGCATCGTCAAGACTAACCATGTAAGTCGTAGATGCTACAAGCATAAGGACATAGTGGAGTTATTCTTTCAGAGCTTGGAAATATGCTTCTCCAACTCTGTAGCGGTGAGCTCTCTGTAACCTTCAGAGTCTATGGTACAGATTTCTACTGATTCCTCGGACAAGCCATCTTCGAATGTTTTTGAAAGTGCCTCTAAACCTATTTTTATTGCCGCATTTTCCGTCATATCTGGCTTCCACTTCTCCTCAAAGAAAGATATAACCTCGCTTCTCCCGCTTCCAATAGCGCCTGCCTGATATGAGCCATAAGCTCCGGAAGGATCGGTTTCGTACAGGTGAGGCCCGTCAGAATCTACTCCAGCTATCAGTAACGCAGTTCCGAAAGGCCTAGCACCGCCATACTGGGTGAATGATTGCTTGTAATCACACATTTTCTTGACCAGGGTCGTTACATCAATGGAGTCCCCATAGGTCATCTTGTTAATTTGGCATTGTACCCTCGCCCTATCGACCAATTGTCTTGCATCAGCGACTAATCCAGATGTGGTTATTCCTATGTGATCGTCTATCTTGTACATCTTCTCTATTGACTCAGGGATTACAAGCTTACTGGGTATTCTCTTAGCTACTATCAATATGACGCCATCTCTGAATTTTACACCGACAGTCGTAGAGCCTCTCTTTACTGATTCCCTGGCGTACTCAACTTGATGAAGTCGTCCGTCTGGTGAGAAAGTTCCTACTGAAGAGTCGTATCCGCGGCCGCTCGGTTGCATCGTAATCAGTATGCATGCATCAACGGCCTCTTATCAAGGTTAGTTGAGTAGAGCGTCTTCCTTCGTTGCATTCAAGCCGAATGGTTGGTTCGTGGATACATGCGTGTGGCCGTGTTATGCTCCGGTGGGAAGGACTCGACATATGCAACTTGGTGGGCCCTGATGAGGGGCTGGGATGTTCGTGCTCTAGTTACACTGTGCGTTACGGGGGATGATTCAATGATGTTTCAAACAGGAGGAGTCTGTGTCGCAGGACTCCAATCGGCCTCTTCCAAAATCCCATGGCTCCCCATTGTTACAGACGGCATAGAAGAGGAGGAGATGCTAGATTTGCAAAGGGGATTATCTGGGATAAGCGATCCTACTGAAGATTTCAATCTGTTCTGGCCTGATAATTGGGACAGCGAAGGCATAGTTTTGCACGAAGGAGAACTAGAAATCGATGCCCTAGTCTCGGGCGCTCTTAGATCCGACTACCAGAAGACCAGGATTGAGAGGATGTGTTCCAATATTGGCATTAAATCATTCTCACCACTTTGGCACCATAGTCCTAACGAACATATTAGATCCTTGCCAATGCTTGGTTTTGATGTCAGGATTTCCTCAGTAACATCTGATGGCCTTGATAGTGAGTGGATAGGGAGGAAATTAGGAGTTTCAGATGTGGAAGAGCTAATTGGCATCTCATCAAAATTCAGATTCAATGCTGATGGAGAGGGAGGGGAATACGAGACATTAGTTTTGGGCTCCCCTCACATGGAAAAGAAGATTATTCTAGATGGAGAAATGTCATGGCAAAGGGGCAGAGGATCTTGGAATATTTCCTCAGGTCGACTGACTTCTAATCGCTAGGCTCAAACCGGAAGTACCGGTCGCATGTTTGAGGATACAATGTCGGTTTCACCTCTAGACTACAGATATGGACGAGAAGAGGCCAAAGCAATTTGGTCGAGAGAAGGGCGTCATTCAAGACAACTGGAGGTGGAAAGAGCTCTTGTCTGGGCCCATTGCAGGATGGGAAGAGTTAGTGCTGAGCACTATGATATAGTTGCAGATATTTCAGACCCGGGAATAGTTACAGCAGATAGAGTGGAAGAAATAGAGGCAGAGACCAAACATGACATCATGGCACTTACCAAGGCTATGGCGGAAGCCGCTGGGGAAGCGGGCTGGTGCATACACCTAGGAGCTACAAGTAATGACATAGTTGACTCTGCTGTTGCCCTTCAGATAAAAGACAGTGTAGATCTACAATTAGACTCACTAAAATCACTAATGAGTACATTGTGTGATTTAGCTGAGAGGGAGAGGGACACGATTATGATCGGCAGAACTCATGGGCAGGCCGCCGTACCAATTACCTTCGGAATCAAGGTTGCGGTATGGGTAGACGAGTTTAGGAGGCACCTAGAAAGGCTCAACTCAATGAGATCTAGGATTATTGCTGGTAAGTTCCTGGGAGCGGTTGGTACTGGAGCCGCCCAAGGAGAAAATGCGCTAGAGTTACAGAGTCTTATCCTTGGTGAGTTGGGTTTGGAAGTTCCAGTGGCCACTACGCAAGTAGTCGGAAGAGATCGCTACATTGAATGGGTAGGATGGATGGCAAATGTATCAACAACTGTAGAAAAGATACTACAAGAGGTCAGGAATCTCCAGAGAAGTGAGATTGCAGAGGTTGCAGAGGCGTTTGACGTTGAAAAGCAGGTTGGATCTTCCACTATGGCTCACAAAAGAAACCCCATTACGGCGGAAAACGCGTGTGGGCTGGCAAGAATTGTTAGATCGATGATAATTCCTTCTTACGAGAATGCACTTCTTTGGCACGAAAGGGATCTTGCAAACTCCTCTTCCGAGAGATTCACGCTTTCACATTCAATGATATTGCTTGATGATATTATTGCGAAGTGTGACAAAGTGATGTCTAGACTGGTAGTCGACAGAGACAGGATGTTGCAGAATATAGAATCCCAGAAAGGCCTAGTGATGGCTGAGAAAATCATGTTAGCTCTTGTAGACAGTAACATGCCTAGAGATGAGGCACATGAGGTCCTCAGGAGTTGCTCGATGGAGGCATTGAGCTCTGGAAGGCATTTGAAGGCCGTATGTTCAGAGAATGAGCAGATTAGCTCTGTCTTCGATGAAGAAGAGTTGAATTATCTATTCTCCCCAGAGAGTCACCTCGGAGTTTCGGGCGAAATCGTAGATAATGCAGTTTCTATTGCACGAGGATTCATGTAGATTTAGAGACTCAATGAAGGCATATAACCAACTATCTCCCAGAGAATCTAAACTTCGCAATCAGCAGGGCTCCAACTAGGAGGATTGAGGCCCCGGCCGAGATCAGTGGATCGATCATAGCTAATCCCAAAATAGAGCCTGTCAGAACTGAAGCGAAACCAAGGAATATGATCATCGCATGGGGCCCGTACTGATTTGCATCATCTAGAGCTACGTTCAGAAATCCATCTTCTACTATTGACGAAATTAGTCCGTCTTCAGAGTCCCTAAAATCAGGCGCTTCGCGCCTCGGAATTCTCTCATTCATGGTTCTCCCATACAGCTGATGAGGTAGGGATTGATTATATTTCTCTGAAAAATGCCTCAGTAATCCTCTTTGACTATGTCACATACGGTAAATCGTGATTGACTTCGAAGGAAGGGCGGTTCATATTTCGGCATCGCCTGGGGCAGGAAAAACCACACTTTGCTTGGGGATTGTCTTAGACACAATATTGAATGGGGGAAGAGTGATATGGGCCTGTAGAAAAATGCCTGATCCAGATAGGTTTAGGGATATTCTGCACGATATTGATGAGCAGGGCCTAATGAGAATATCGATTCTAAATTTCTCATCGGACTTTGCAGGAAATTTGGGCTTAATTCTCAGAGGGGCTGAAGACTTCGGAAGAGATGATGTTGTGATTGTTGATGACTGGTGTGAGGGTCATGGGAGGGCTAGGAAAGATGACGTCTATGCTGCTAAGAAACTGGCTTTGATTGCTCAAAAGACTAGCCTAATCATTACTTCGTCATCATACGAAGACGCGTCTGGAATTTCTGACAGTGGTTGGTTGACTCGTGGAGGTACTCAGATTGAGAATTCATTTGCGACGTTTTTACTCCTTAAGCACCCCAAAAAGGAGGGCATAAGGATTATCTCTGGTGAAGATTTAGTAGTTCTAGCCAGGATGACTTCGGAGGGACTAAAGGAATTAGTCAGTTGAGCTTTGAAATTAGTTCTTCCATTTCTGATATTGCCTCTTCCGACGGATTGTAAAGTTCCTCTGGGGATCTGGCTAATCCTGAGTATTGGGGTTTCTCGTTTTTGTTGCTCGACTTGAAATTGCGAATCAGTAAAGACAGCAGAAAAATTGCAGTTACTGCGAGCACAAACTGGATTACTGATTCAGTATCCACGACAGTCTGAGCATAATATCAGATAAATAATCACCTAAGACGGGATGCCGAGTTCTAAGGGCATGGAAAGATGCCTTCTCTGAGAAGGCGGTGGCTGAGTCCAACCATCGAATGAAATTGGAATATCAGGAGACCATTCGTCTGAAAGCCAATATTTTGGAGCTTTCCTCTTACATTTATCGCACGATAAATCTTGGTTTTTGCCCTTGCTCCTCATGGACTTTCCACAACATCTAGGTCGGGAAGTAATTCTGGGAGATGCCGAGACTATCTTCAATTTTTCAAGATGGATGGCCTCATCCGGGGATCTCAGTCCCATCCAAGAAACCAAATCACCGGGGGAGAGTTGTCGTAGGAGTCTGTTTACCGGTCCTCCTTCGCTGAAAGCTACTAAGGTCTCTCCCGAACCGTCTGAGATCACCCTCAGACTGGCATGTGCTCCCTTTACGACTCTTGGATCAGATATTACTGTACCAAATGATGGCCCTGAAAGATGGTCGTCAGATAGTTGATTTGACATGTGGGAAGCCCACAAGTCACACTTCTCACTAGTTCCAACATCTTGCATCCAGATATGTGCTGATTCTACAGCTTCTTTACTTGCGCCACGTATCCCATATAGTACTGGGCAGGGAGTTCTTGGTGCGATAATGCCCTTATCTGCAGTGGGATCTCTATTCATGAATGTGTCCGCGAATAATTCGGATAACTGCATCACTGAGTCCTTAGAAACTATTCTTTTTGTGCCTATAAGATGGGGTTTCCTCCAAGCGATTAGCTCCCACGAATGATTACTCGGAGGATTCCAAGAGATTGCCGAGCTAGCTCCAATTATCCCCCACTTGTCGGGGTGAGAAAAAACCGTTATTCCAGATGAATTTACTTCTTCCTCCCTATTTTCAAGTCCGACCTCCCCCCTGACAGCTTCCCAATACCAGTTCTCAGGTACCTTTCCAAAAGAAATCAAGAGAGCAGGGGATGGTGAGTTTTGATCTTGGGGGAACTCGGCAATATCATGTAGAAGTTTGTCAAACCAATCAGAGCAAGTTTGCATGAACTGTTCTTTTGATGCTACTGGCAACGATAGTCGAGACGAAAGTGCACCATTACCCCTAGTTCTCCTTGTGGCATAAGGCCAAAGTCGGATAAGCATCCTATCTAGTACATCTACTCCTTTGATTTTAGATAGTTTATGCAGTAGAGAGTTGAAAGAATGAGTGGTACAACCGGATTCTGGGTGATCGGTATCATCTAGGCCGACTCTGACCGTTATGAGTTCTTTACTCATTTCCCCTCACCAATATTTCTGAGATTACTTCTTTCAACCCCTCGTCTGGATCGCATTTGAATGACCTAACGCCAAATGATTTTGCAGCCTCCATATCCACATTTCTGTCACCCACCATTACAGATGTTGCCTCAGAGGGCCGGTGTTTCCATTCATCTCCAAATTTTATGTCGCCCGCAGATAGTAATGTTTGAGACTCTGCGGCATCAATAATCTGCCTACCTGCTTCTAGCATACCAGGATTGGGTTTTCTCGCCCACGAATTATGCCAAGGAGCGTAAGGGCTGTGAAGTGTCAAATCCAGAATCGCATCATGATCTTCTGAAATAATCTCTGAACGGACTCTATCGTGTATGTTAGCTAGATTTTCCCTACTCCAAATTCCTCTCCCAACAGGAGATTGGTTAGTAACAATACATATTCTAAATCCCTCCCTTCTTAAGTCTCCAATAGCCTTAGGGGCTCCGGCAAGAACCTCGACCTCATCGGGAGAATTGACATAATCTTCGAATCCCCTAATTATTACTCCATCCCTGTCCAGATATGCTATTTTTCCTTGCCATTCTCCTTCGAACGGGAGAGCTTCTAATTCTAGTGGAGAGTACAGACTTTCCCTATCCCTCATCGGCGGGAACATGTGATCACTGCTCGCGGTTTGATTTCACTGCCTCTTTGATGATATGGTTAATCACCAATTGGACATCCTCAATTCTTTCCATGGAAGTACTAGGGATAACTATGGATAAATCTACTAGATTTACGATTTCGCCCCCTCCCATTCCATTATAATTTCCAGTAATTGCCACGGTTTTGCATCCAATCTCATTAGCGAATTTAACCCCGTTAATTACATTCTCTGAGTTACCAGAACCAGAGTATGCGATTAGTAAATCGCCATTATCAGCAAATGTGGAAAGTTGGCCTACGAATACCTGGGAGTAGCCTTCATCGTTCGCCCATGCTGAGAAGGAAGAGGTATTATCGGAATGAGCTATAGTTTTCAGACCGAGTTCCTTTGACCAATCACCAGCACTGTGAGATGGAGTGGCTGCGCTTCCCCCGTTTCCTATGAAGTGAACGGTGGCCCCTTGATTACAGGCATCAATTACCATAGAATATAAATTCGAAATTTCTGTTGTCGGTAAGTTATCGAGCGTACTTTTGAGGTCTGCAAGGTAGCTGTTTGCAAACTCAGTGAAGTCGTCAGCCATGTGCTTACCCGGCTATCGGTTGGGGGCATCATATTTACGGGTTGATGGCTCGTTAACGTCATGGAAGACCCAATCGTCGTCTTGGTGGGTGGTCTCGCGGGTGCAATAGGAGTGCCCGAATTCTCTCTTTGGCTGTCATTTTGCTGGATTGGTGCACTATCTCTGGGATTCAGTTTTCATCGGGGAGATTCTCCCATAGCCGCGTACTCTGCGGCAGTTGGCTGGTCATTGCTTGGCCTCTTTTTCTACATGCAATCTGGACATTTCATAGAGATTGAAGATCCCTTACTAGTTCTAATGACCGCTGGAGCGCTTCCAGCTGGTATCGCTCTAGGGATTTGGGAGGTTAGGAACTGGGAGCTTCAGAACGATTCTCTAATTTGGCTCAGAGGAGCCGTGGCTTGGTCTGTGATTCCATATTATGCCGTATACAGCATACCTGTTCTGAATATGCAATTCGTTGAGATGACTGCACATAGTACGGAGTGGCTGCTAGAATTCTGTGGATTGGGGTCATTCGAGGTTGGAGAAATTATGGTGGATCTTCCTAGTGGAGTGGTCGCCGCTTCTCAATGGGAGGGAAGTAGATATTTTCTAACTGAGCCACTTGGAGACAAAGGATTTTTTGCTCCGTTCAATTATTCTGACGGAACTCCAGTTAGTGTTAGTTTCATACTGGCCTGCTCGGCTTTACAGTCGATGATTATCTTTGTAGGTGCGATCGTAGCCCTAAGGGGCGTTTCCTGGAAGCGTAAGGCGAGGGGATTACTAATCGCATTGCCCACGATACACGTACTCAATGTATTCAGAAATGCGGGAATTGTTTGGCTGAGTGATACTTACATTGGTTGGAGGCTGTTTCCTGGCTCCGACATTGATATGTTTGATTTCACACATAGTTATGCTGCAAAGGTGGCCAGTCTGTTCGCTATGTTCTTATTGGCCACAGCCCTTTTTGACCTGCTACCAGAGTTGCACCGCCACATATTGAGGATCTCTAGACCGGTCACTAAGATTTTCATGAGGCCTAAAGCCGAGTCATCTTGACCTTAACTTCTCATAGAGCTCGCCCGTTAATGGCATTTGATGTTCCCATGCGAATTCTTTCATGACCCTGAGAGCCTCCTTCTCTAGATCCGAGTCCCCCACGAAGTCTGTAACGTCTATTGTCGAGTTTCTTGTATTGGCCTTGAAAGCTGCAATGGGCTCTTCCTTGTGAAATACTAAGTAAGCCGAACCGAATCCGAATCTCTCCCTGAGAATTGATCCAAAATAGTGAATCAATGGGTCCGATGGCGGAATGACCAGGTCCCTAGTTTTTGGAATCTCTTTTGAGTCTAAAATTTCCTTCCTCCCCCAGCTGATATCATGCTGATCGTCAACTAGGAATCCTTTGATGAGAGTTCCGTCCTCTTCGAATTCATGAAGTACATCGCTAATCTCCTCAGGAGAGAAGGGGGTTCCTGCTAGTCTCTCTAGTTGCTTCATCGAAATAACAGGGTACTCCTCAACCAGTTCTCTTAGATACTTCCTTTTTATTGACCATAGGTCGGAACTCTGTAGTGACTCTACGGTCTTGAAGCCCCCTCTGTAGTCTTGGACCAGGTGCCCACTTCTCACTAGTGGAGAGATAAGCTTCCTAAATTCGGCCCTACGCATGGCTAGCCTCTCCATGAAAACCGAGGGATCGTTATGATTCCTGAAGAATTCTAAGACGCCTAAATCATCATCAATAGGGGGTGCGTTTCTAATTGCTAGTAATCTCTGGAAGTGAGGAAGCCTTGCCCAAACTTGATGACCCCTAAGATTAGTACCTTGGTGGAGTTGCTCGGTTGCGGCCATAGATTGTAGATCAACTCTGAACATTTCACAACGTCCCCTGAGTGCGAAATCGTCTCTCAGTTCATCGATTTCCTTCAGAGCATAGGTTTCATTTTCCCACCTACTTATCTGATGGATATTGTGCGTATGGAAAAGAAGCCTGTTAACTTCATTTCTTGGTCTAGGTTCCACGATTCCCCCACGTATGTATCTCTCTCCATCCCCCATGGAGACGAATCCAAGCTCAGAAAGTATACCCTGGATATTATCATCGCAGTCATGTACTGGGACTCCATTGAAAGAGTGCATTACAGAGACATCAACTAACCTATCACGATAGTTCTCCAGGAGCTCATTGAATGTGTCCTTGAATTCGTCTAGGTAAGAATGTGGTATATTAACGTCCTTAATCTCAAGATAGTCGTTAACCACGAACATCAATATCCTGCCTATCGGGTCCACGCCTTTGAAAACCGGATGGTACCAACCTTGCTTCAGTATCATCCTAACCTCTTGGATGAAGCGACTGCAGAACGGGTCTGACTGCGCTAAAATTCTCATCTTTCTATCTTCAGCTAATGGCGAGAGTAGCTTCTCAGCATCCTCATGAGACGAGTAATAGTCTGTGGGGTCGGGCTGTAATGCGACGACTCTACAAATCGTGCCCTCATTCTCTAATTCCCTAAGGACTTCAGCGAGTTCTTCAACTGGCCTACTGACGAAAAACCTCAGCGTATGCAACCTTACTGGCCCTATCTTTGCTATTAATTGAGCTAGTGCTTCGGGAAAGTCCAGTGGATCAACAACACCATGAATTCTCCTAAATAGTGCTATTGATCTCTTTCTATTAGGGACATCTAGATATTGCTTGGCAACAACCAGTTGACGCTCTAGGTTAGATATGGCCCTCTTGATACTTTTCTGAATGTGTTGATTTTCCTTACCTCGAGGATACTCAGAAAGAAGTTCTGTTCTTGTGATGCCGTCTTCAGGTATCTTCTCGAGTATTTCTTCTTCTAAAGATCCCAGCCAAGGTTCCGAACGAAGTCCCAGAAGCATGGGTATCTGATCGAGAGTTGTGTATCCTACCCTGTTGTGCAATAGTCTTCCGTTGTAAACGTCAGAGTCGTGTTTGAAGTCTTTCCAGTCTCTGAATCTGAAGTTCTTGACCCTATGAAGTAGCTCGTCCCTTCTCTGAATCAAAGCTAGTGATTTTATCGCTTCAGAAGGTTCAGAAAACTCCGTGAAGGATTTCTGTAGGAGAAGTGTCTGAAGAGTACGATAATCCACTACCTCTACGCTACCTCCAGTAATTCGATATTCGTCTACTCTGAGAATAAACTCCCCTTCATCTGTTTGAGTGAAGAAGCCAATTGATACCAAGTTCCTCATCTCTAGCTCTTGTAGGACTGATTCTACCTGTCCCACAGGGAAAGGTAGCCTATCACTGAGTTGATCAAGGGTCTGGGGGCCTTCGGAACCAAGCATGTCAAGTAGCTTCAGTCTGAGGCAGTCTAGAGGGTCGGAAAGACTCGAAGATGCCCATTTAGAAGGAGTGGTGCCAGAGAATTCTTCGGCTATCTCATAGGTTAGTCCACCAGTGTAAAGAGCTCGTAAGTCCTCCATCTCGGATGCTCCTGCAACAGCAAGACAGCCAAGAGTACCATGGACTCCTGCCATTCTAATGGAGAACCATTTATCGTCGATTTGCTCGTGATTTGTATTTCTCACCTTGGTAATTAATCCTCTCTCCGCTAGTTCATATACCCATTCTCGAATCACGGGGATTTCGATTCCACTGAGCTTCGAATTGTAAAGTGGATTGGTGAGACCTCGCTCTAGCCCCCCTCCCATATCCATTAGTCTCAGAAGGTCAATAGCATTCTTAGGAGTGACTACCTTTGACTGATAGTACTCAGAAATCATCTCCTTATCCAGATCGGTAGCTAGAGATCTAGCACCCAGAAGACGCCTTAGGATCTCCGGGTCTACATCCTTGATCAGGTAAGCTCTAGTCCTTAGGCTCAGAAGATCCTCAAATGCGGACATGAATAGCGTCATTCCGAGAGGGGAGGGCATTTTCACGCGCCTATGTACAATTCTGACATCCTCGCTATCCATCCTGGAGATGAAGTTACGTAATTGTTCCATATCTAGATCGCCATTTAGGATTTCACTCATCGCTTCTCTAATTATGACCGAGCCGTCCATCTGACGATGTTTTGTCATAATCGCTTCTGCCTTCTGCTGGAATTGCTTCGGACTAACTTCCTCGGCACCGATTCTTCTAGGATTCAGCATACTCCTGGAGGATACTTCCCTGAACCTCTTTGAGAACAGTTGGGAATCCATCATATATCTCTGGAGTATTTCCTCGCTAGTGTCATTCCTAAATACCTCCGGAATCTTAGAAATTTCAACCTCATGACTCAATTTTGCCATAAATCCATTCTCGTCAAATGAAAGCTCGTGGATGATTATATTTTCTTTGGAGGCGATTCCAGCGAAGAGGTAGCCCAGAGCGAGGTTGAATGCCCTTCCCCTGCAGGTAGTCACAACATAAGTTGGCAGGGGGGAGTCCACCTGCTCGATGAGTATCCTGTCATTGGAAGGGACTTGGAACGTTGTAGCGACATGCTCGTCAAGGAACTGTTTCAGCGCTAATGCTACAGGCCTATTGAGCTGTAATGCTTCTGTCAGGATTGGCTCATAATCAGTTGCCATTCTTGCCCCTACGGAAATCTGACTCAATAATCTGAGAACGGCCTGACTTAATTCATGTGTACGACTGTTAGCCTCGCCTGTCCAAGAGGGTATTGTTGGCCTGTATCCGGTTGCAGGTGTGACATTTACCCTGGTGCCTCTGATACTAGCTACTCTATATGTAGATCCACCCAACAGGAATACGTCCCCATTCCTGAGACTTGAAACGAAAGAGGATGAAAGCTGCCCCACCAAAGTTCCGTCTCCGGTGAAAACCAAGTAGCTGTTATCGGGTGCAATAGTTCCTATGTTGGTGTAGTAGATCATTTGCGCAAATCCACGCTTTCCGAATCTGTTATCCTCCCAGTCAAGCCAGACTCTTCTTTCCTCATCAAGCATGTCTAGAACTTCGATGTAATCATCGTAAGGAAGTGACTTGTATGGCCATGATGATGTCACAAGAGAGTAGGCGTCGTCGATATCCCATTCCTTGATTATGGTGAGTCCGATTAGGAATTGTGCCAGAACATCGAGTGAATTCTGAGGAAATTTTAGTAAATCCATCTCTCCCTCCAAAATAGCCATTTGCAATGCAACGAGTTCCATCAGGTCATGGGGCGAGGTAGGTAGGAACCTGGCCCTGGGCAAGCCGCCAACCTGATGCCCTGCTCTACCTATTCTCTGAAGAGCCGTGGCGATTGAACCCGGGGAGCCAACTTGAATGACTAAATCAACAGAACCTATATCGATACCCATTTCAAGGCTGGACGATGAAACAACGCATCTCAGTAATCCATTCTTGAGCTTACTTTCCACATCAAGCCTGATTGCCTTGTCCATTGAACCGTGATGCCCCTCTACACCTTCCATCCCAGCTATCTTCAATCTCTGCACTACTGTCTCTGTCATGTTCCTAGTATTGACGAAAACCAACGTAGTAGTGTGAGCCTCGGCTAATTCTTTGATCCTGTCTACATTATGATCCAAAATTTCCTTAACTGGAATAGAGCTGAATCTGGGAGTTGGCAGAATTATGTCCAAGTCGAGCTCCCTATCTCCTGATATTTTCGCAATGGCGACCTTTTGGGGCTCTGCGTCGGTTTCCCTTGAATCGCTAGCAACTAGAAATTCAGCTACCGCATCTAGAGGCTCCATGGTTGCACTGATGCCGATTCTCTGGACGTCGGACGATACTACAGTATCCATCAGAGCCATACTTAGAGACAGATGAGTGCCTCTTTTTGTGGGAACTAATGAGTGCATTTCGTCAATGATGAGCCATTTCATTTGATCCAAAATTGGCCTAAACCTCTTGGAAGCAAGTCCCAATCCAAGTGACTCGGGCGTTGTAATCAATATATGTGGAGGTTTTCTAAGCATTTTCTCCCTCTCGCTCTGAGGGGTATCGCCCGTCCTCAGTCCAACTTTGATTTCCTTGGCTCTGCTTGGAAGAAATCTCTCCTTGATTTCACCAAGGGGGCCAAGAAGATTCTTTTCGATATCATTGGCAAGGGCCTTGATTGGAGATATGTATACGCACTGGACCGAATCTGGAAGGGTTCCATCAAGAGAACCACGCACTAAATCATCTATTATCGTGAGGAATGCTGTAAGGGTTTTTCCAGAGCCAGTCGGGGAACAAAGTAAGAGGTGCTCTCCCTTCAGAATTCGTGGAATAGCTACCTTTTGTGGCTCTGTGAAGTCTGGAAATTTGTCCATAAACCAATTTCTAACGGGTGGACATAGTCTCTCCAGGAGCTCTTCAGTCTCCATTCTGTCCTCTACATACTCGATTTCAGGCATTTTTTGTTGCACCTATCACTCGGTTGGGCTTCCTATGAGTACATCAATGCTTCTCTAAGAACCTCATTAAAGGCCTTTAATGGCATTATCAATAACCCTAAGGTACGTACACCGATAGCCCATTCCCAAGGATGGCTTGAAAGATGGGTGGCCAAGTCGGAGATACGATGCCCGAATCAAGGAGGCTGGACAGGCTCACATCCATGATGAGGAGGCGTGGCATAGTTTTCCCCTCCTTTGAGATATACGGAGGGGTAGCTGGCTTGGTAGATTATGGACCCGTTGGGGCCACAATTAAGCGGAAGGTTATCGAAAGTTGGATTGATCACTGGACTTCTTGGGGGGACATTGTACAGGTTGATTCTCCAACGATCACGCCTAAGTCGGTCTTGGTTGCCAGTGGCCATGTAGGAGAGTTCAATGACTACATGTCTGAATGCTTATTCTGTAATTCAGCATTTAGGAGCGATCACTTGATTGAGGGATTGCATGAGAATCCTGATTCACTAAGCGGTGAAGAGCTGGACTCAGTAATTTCTTCTAACAATATTTCTTGTCCGAAATGCGGTGAGTCCGACTGGTCTAATGCTCGGCCCATGAATCTGATGTTCCCGACAACGATAGGAGCTATGAGCAGTGGCAGGGAGGCATATATGAGGCCTGAAACCGCACAAGGTATGTTCATGCTATATCCTTCATTATATCGTCATTTCAAGCAGAAGTTACCATTTGGGGCAATTCAAACTGGCAGAGGATATAGGAATGAAATCAGCCCGAGGCAAGGCATGATTAGACTAAGGGAGTTCAATATGGCTGAACTGGAGTACTTCATTGATCCTGAAGACCCACCAGGGAGGAATGAACTGGGTGAAAATGAAGGTACCATGGTTGAGATGATATCAGACCCAGAAGGAGAATATCCGGGCAAACATAGAATTTCTTTTCGAGATGCGTTAGATAAGGGAATAGTCAGGCACCCAACTGTTGCGTCCTTCCTTGTAAGAACCTATGATTTCCTAGTCAAAATTGGGATTGATGGAGATAAGATCAGGTTTAGGCAGCACGCTGGTTCGGAAATGGCACATTATGCATCGGATTGCTGGGATTGTGAGATTCTAGGAGAGTATGGATGGATAGAGTGCGTAGGTATCGCTAACAGGACCTGCCATGACTTGGAGTCCCATGAAGCCCATTCGGGAACTAACCTTCTACGGGCGTGGAGGCAATTTGAAAACCCACGGAAGGTTTCGAAAGAAGTTCTATCTCCCAATGGTTCCGTTATTGGGCCCATATTCAGGCAGAGAGCTGGTGAAGTAGTATCTGCAATCAGCAAGTTGGACGATCCGCCTTCATCCATGCCATTCATACTGAGTCTAGAAGATGGTTCAGAAGTGGAGATAACGTCCGAGATGGTCACTCCGAAGAAAGAGGAGGGGAATGTGCATGGAGAATGGTTCACCCCTCATGTGATAGAGCCCGCATTCGGAATTGATAGGATAATCTGGCATGTTCTAGATCATGCATTTGCTGAGGATGGAAAGGAGTCAGAGGATTACGTGACGCTTAGACTGAATGAGGAAGTCTGCCCTTATGACATCTCTATCCTGCCACTCTTCGACAAGGACGGGATGGACGTTCTGGCTGAGTCCTTACTTTCGGAAGTACTTGCTATACGGGGAATTCAAGTAAATCTTGACTCTAGTGGGTCTATTGGTAAGAGATACGCCAGGGCTGATGAGATAGGAGTACCATGGGCCGTCACTGTGGATCACTCGAGCCTGGCAGATGGAACAGTCACTGTAAGGAACAGAGACAACCAACAACAGATCAGGGTTACAGCTGAGAAATTGATTACTCATATAGAAAATAGGGACGTCTCATCTCTTTTCTGACTCCCAATCTTCATGGAGTCCCGACTTGACCGGCAAACGTGTCTGCCATGGGGGAGAGTGATGATTGGGCCGAAAAATATCGCCCCAATAGCATTCGTGAGATGGAGGGTAACGAGGCTCAAGTGAGATCCATTAGGCAATGGCTGGACACTTGGTCGACTGGAAAAATACCAAAAAAGAGAGGAGTCTTACTTTCTGGCCCACCCGGAGTAGGCAAGACAACTATTGCTAAGGCCGTAGCCAAGGAGATGGGTTGGGCGATAATCGAGCTTAACGCGTCTGAGGAGAGAAATGCGGCCTCTATCAGAAAAGCCGCGACCAGGGGGTCACAACACATCTCACTAGATTTATTCTCAGGGGATTCCAAACCAGATGGGAAGACAATAATCCTCTTAGACGAGGTAGATCATCTCGCAGGCGGTTTTTCAAAAATATCAGAAGACAGGATCGGAAGGTCGATTTCATCGGAAGACGAGACGAAGAGCATCACAGGGGATTCAGGAGGAAAGGCCGAGTTGATGCACCTGCTGTCCGTCACTATGCAACCCGTAATTATGACTTGTAACGATCCGATGAGGCTCTGGGGTGGTGGCAGAGGATGGAGGATGAACAGAGACAGGGTTCTCAGATTATCCGATATGGTACAATTCAAGAGGGTTAACAGCGGGGATATGCGGAAAATAGCTTACAGGATTCTTGATGGAGAGGGGCTATCTATTGACCCGGGGGCGTTAGAGGAGCTGATTGCTGGTAATCCGGGTGACCTAAGGGCGCTAGTGAGGGACTTGCAGGCTGTTTCATCACTAGTGGAAGGTCATATCACCATAGACCATGTCAAGGGTCTCGGAGAGGTGTCTGTAAGGGATTCTCAGATTGATGTATTCAGGGCTATGAAAGAGATATACTCGAGTAAGAATGGATCTAAGGCGTCAGAGATTCTCAGGAATAGCGATAAGGATCCCGATCAGATGCTTGCATGGTTCTCGTGGAACAATCAATCTGTCTTCGATTCTTCTGGCCTTGCTTCCATCAGTAATGCGATGCAGCTAGCTGATAGGTCTCTAGCTACTAAGTTTACAAATCGTGCATTCCGATCGTGGTATTGGGGATCTGCCCTGACCTCTCAGGCTGCGGTTTCCCAGACCCCGATTACGACTGACCCATATCTGGGATACCCTGACTTTCTAAGAAGGGGATCTGAATCTTGGAGGAGCGTTAATGTTGTCACTACTATGTCAGAGAATGTTTCCACCAGTAAATCATCATTCAGAGAGGAGCTGTGGCCACTTTTGTTAGCTGTGCATGATGATTCACTGGGTGGAGACCCCGACGATTTCAGTATCTCTAAGAAGATGGGGCTGGGTGTTGAGGAGCATCTTTCTCTACACGGCATATCTAAGAGTAGCAGAAAGGGGAAATCGATTGTTAAGAAGTACAATGATCAGGAGACTTTGCCTGAGCCCCCCTCCGCACTGCCTCCAGAAATTGAGTCAGAGGACGAAAAAGCACCTACTGAAGGCAAACAATTCACACTTGACTCATTCTAGATGTCACTGCGCCATGTCTTTGGGTGCAACAAAACCAAGACGGTTAGCAACTCTAGCCTCCCAAGCCACATCAACAGAGATGCCACTATCAAAGACGGCTCACCCAGTGCGGCCCAAGTCGCGGTCGGACCGAACGCACCTAACGCTGGACCTGTGTTCCCGAGAAGGGATAGGGAAACGGAAAGAACATCGGTCATATCCAATGATGGCTCCAATAATGAGAATGCCAATATCGATGCAGTAACGAGAACAGTCCAAGAGCTTAGCATTCCAAGTACTGTCCATATCCTCTTCTCATCAATTACTTCGTCATTGAATCTGATTGCAACAACTTTCCTAGGTTGGATGATTTTCAATATTTCTCTTTTTGATAGCTCGAAGGCGATTCTAATTCTTAGCACCTTGAGGCCCCCCCCTGTAGAGCCTGCAGTCGCTCCTATTATCATCAACAATAGTAAAACAAATTGACTGAATAGTGGCCATGTAGCGAAATCTGCTGAAGAGTACCCGGTACTGGAAATCGAAATAGCTTGGAACATCGAATGTCTTATGGTTTCTAAGAACCCTAAATCCTGTGACCCCGCACTGTAGATGTTGAAGGCCATAGCAATCCATGCAACAATTAGAATGAATAGATAGCTCCTGACTTCACCATCTTTGAAAGCCTCTTTTGATTTACCTACGAGAACTAAATGGAGGAGACTGAAGTTAATACAAGTGAGGACCATGAAGACCATCAGAATGACCTCGATCCTAGCCGAACTGAAGGCCATAACCCCGCTATCAGTAGTGCCGAAACCACCTGAGGATAGTGTAGTTAGGGCATAATTAACCGAGTCGAACACACTCATTTCGCCTATGAATCTAAGCAAGACCATCTCAATTATTGTGAGGACTATGTATATCGCCCATAGTCTCCTAGCCGTAGATTGCAGAGAAGGTCCCAACCTGGAAAGAGAGGGTCCAGTGAGCTCGGCCCTAGCCAATGACATCCCGCCTCCAAGAGCCTGAGAAAGTATGAGGAGTCCCAGCATGATCACACCCATTCCACCCAGCCACTGGGTGAGTGACCTCCATAGTATCAGACTCTGCGGTTGGGAACTGATGCAATCCGTACCCTCGAGGCATCGTGGACTTGTTGAGTGATCTATCACGGTAGATCCTGTCGTGGTAAACCCTGACATTGACTCGAACCATGAGTGGATGGCCCCAGATAAGACGTCGGCTACTGCGACGGATTCAACCGATAGATCGGCAGGACCGTAGAAAACACCTCCTAGCCAGTATGGCAATGCACCCAGTATCACAACAGGAATCCAACCAAGGGCGACAGAGGCGAATGCTTCTCGATCTCTGAGCCTGGAGGCGGTATCGGCGCCTCTGGCCAAGGAAACTAGGCTCTGTCCGACAAACGCGGCTAAAATCAGAGGGATTAAGTACGTCCTAGCCGCGAACTCATATCCCTCTGAAGGCAAGTAGCAACTGTATGCGGCCACCAAAGCTAGAGGTAGTGCGACTAGTCTAATTGTCCACCCCAGGACAAACCCGACGACATCCCAGCGCATGGTTAGCTCCCTAGGATCTTCTCGAGTTTCTTCAAATCGTCTTTCAGCAGGAGGATGTACAGCCTGTCTCCAAGTAATACTGTGTCAACCTCATTAGGATCGAGGACTGAAACCTTGCCATCGAAGTCCTCTCTGTCTATCATGGCAATTCTTGCTCCGAATTTTGACTCGACCTTGGATATCGACCAGCCCTCGATACCTTGTTCTGCTTTTACTTCGGCTGAAATTGATATCACTTCTGGTACGTTTGGTATGACTTGGAACGTTCCAGGGACATTCATGTGGATGGATTTCAAAATTCCAGTTACTACAACCTGCCTTCTGCTGACCGGGTTTATCGAGCCAATCCTCTGGACTGCATCGACGAGAGCACGATCCCTTAGGACGAGCCCTGTCCTCAATACGCCCTTATCCTTAGCCCTCATCGATATAGCGATATTTAGATTGTCGTCTTCCAGAGCGGCCACAGCGATATCATGGCTATGGATGTCGAGCTCCCTGAGAAGATCCTCATCCTGGGGATCTCCATGTATTACATCGAGCCTCTTGCTATTTCCTACGCTAGATCCTACTAATTCATTGGCCAAGTCTAGCTCTGGCTCTATTACTACGACACTGTGCCCTCTTCTCAGGTAGTAA
>DAOI01000026.1:20298-33556 GCA_002501805.1 Euryarchaeota archaeon UBA463
GTGCCCTCTTCTCAGGTAGTAATCCGACAGTCTGACTCCGAACTGACTGGCGCCAAAAACTGCTATCTGTGCCTTCTCCTTGAGTTCGGGGTCAGACTTTCCAACGCTTCTGGTTATCTGGGAGAACTGGTCAGTGGAGTTGGAGACAAAAACCAAGATGTCCCCCGGCTCGATTATTTCATCACCCTTGCTAAGTGCCCCCTTTTCATCGGACTTTTTTATGGAGTAAATTGAGGGCATCCCGGCGAAGATGCCTCCGACCTCTCCTGTGGTGGTCCCGATTAATGCAGATGAGTTTGTAACCTCGGTAGATGCGATCCACGATGACTCCCCAAGAGGGAGGATTTCGTCTATCGAAGGAGCCAAGAGGCTCGCAGCAAGTTGGCCGACAATCTCATCTGCGGCACTGACAATGTGATCAGCCCTAGTCCAGTTACTGAGAGGGCCAGCTCCCCTAGATGGATGCTCTAACCCTGGATCGTTGATATTGGCGATAGCCCTCAGTCCAGTGGCATTCCTCTCGCCCACTAGTTCGCTGTAGACTTTCTTGGCGAATGAGCACCCTAGTAAGTTTATCATATCGTCATTGGTAGCCATTATGAAAATCTCAGCATCGCTAATTCCCGCCCTCATCAGAGAATCCCTAGATAGGGCGCTCCCTGTAATCAAAAGGCAATCCAAATATTGTGACTCATTTATCGCTGATGGGTCGGGATCAATCAAAGCGACGCTCCTTCGCTCTTGACGCAGAGCCGCCGCCACACCTCTGCCGACCTCTCCGGCCCCAGCAATAATGACCCTCATTGGGCCACACCCTTGGACGGATGGATATAATCATGCGCCATACGTATGTCCGATAAATCCTCAATATAGGGTTTATTGGCTATTCTTCCTCATCAATCATTAATCCACGGGTCCTAGAGCTAGAAGCAATTCTGTGACGATCTGACTGCCTGGTTGTCCTTCTGTAGGCTTGTCTGGCTGCTGGTGTGAGTCCCGAAGGTAGCCATCTTTCCTGAGAAGGGGCCCATGCAGCAACTATTGCAGTTAATGGGGCGACAAGGATCAACGGGGTGTATATTGAGAGTATGAGGGAAATTAACAGTGCCGACCTGAGTATAGAAGTAGAGAAGAAGGGGCCCAACCTTCGAGGCTCTAGGATCATCGCACCTTGATACGCGGACATAACCGCATGCCCCGTACAAGCAGTAACTGATATCAGGAGGCAGATAGCTACTGAATACATGGAAAATCCGGAAAATGATGAGTTCAGTTCTTCATCGAATAGCCTGAATGCCAGAACAGATGATTGCATAGCACCAATCCCGAGCCCCAAAGTCCACCCGAACGGAGGAGATGCCCTCAATGCAACGTTTCTCGGCCTCCCTAGAAGGAAAAGAACGAACGCTGACTCGCATATCGCAATAAGAAGCGCATATGAGCTGGCCGTGATGATATTCACTTGCCCGGTAATAATTCCAGAGAGTATCAGAGTATCGGCTGCCGAGGCCAATAACATTCCAGAGACGATGCCGTAGAGTAGGTATTTGACTGAGCCTGATAGGTCGAAGAAACCTGTCATCTTAGCGATAGACCCCCTCCATCCGATGAAAACGCCGATTATACCGATGGCGAAAGCAGCTTGGGTTTGCCACATGCCAGTAGCCATGCTTCGCCATGGCACTGGGCATTTGAGTCCATCTGCCTCGGACAATGTTCAAACCACCCTATCGGGACCCGCGTACATGGCGCTGGACGGCTTGAAGAGGCGTATTCTGGGTTCAGCCGGACTTCTGAAAGGCAAGAGGGAAATTGACGAGGACACGCTAAAGGAGCTCAGTAAGTCATTACGAAGGGCCCTATTGGAGGCGGACTTCAACGTCAGACAGACGAAAGAGCTCACTGAGAAGGTTGAGAGGAGGGTCGTTGAGGAAGAGCCGCGTCCGGGTACCAAGCTAGAAACCCATGCGATGAATATCATCTACACTGAATTAGTCAGGATGTTGGGCCCTCCAAGGGATATCAGACCCCATAATGAGACCATATTGATGGTTGGCCTATACGGGCAGGGAAAAACAACTACAACTGCCAAAGTTGCAGATTGGTGGAGACGTCGTCACGGCGTCAGAGTCTCGGTAATAGAGGCAGACACCCACAGGCCTGGGGCATATGAGCAACTTTGCCAATTACTAGAGGGAACTGGCGTTGGGGTATATGGGGAACCTGGCGAGAGTGATGCCTCAAAAATCGTGAAGAATGGACTGAAGGAATTCAGTAACTCTGATGTGGTAATTATCGATACCGCTGGCAGGGATAGTCTTGATGACTCCCTCAGGGAAGAGCTCGTTTCCATAGCTGAAATCGCAAATGCGACTGAGAGGTTCCTTGTTATTGACGCTCAGGTGGGCCAGGCTGCTGGACCAGTAGCTCAAACATTCCATGAGTTAGTAGGAGTGACTGGAACTGTTGTTACCAAGCTTGACGGAACGGCCAGAGGCGGAGGTGCGCTAAGCGCTGTTTCCGCTACTGGGGCCCCCATAGTCTTCGTGGGAGAGGGAGAGAGAATACAAGATCTTGAGAAGTTTGAGTCGGATCGGTTCATTTCTAGGTTACTCGGCATGGGGGACATCAAGGGACTGATTGACCTCACACCTGAAGATTTAGATCAGGATGAAGCCATGAGGATTACTCAGAGGATGATGTCTGGTAGATTCACTCTGACTGACATGTACTCGCAAATGGAGATGATGAGTAAGATTGGCACCATGGATAAACTGCTTTCACACTTGCCGGATAGTATGTTTGGAGGGATGGGAAATCTCAGCACTGGGCAGAAAAAGCAGATGCAGAACAATCTTGAGAGATTCAGGATAATTATGGATTCGATGACCCAGAAGGAGAAGGATGAGCCTTTGTTGCTAAAATCTAGTAGGATAAGGAGGATAGCAAGAGGCTCCGGTGCGACTGAGAAAGATGTCAAAGAGTTGCTGGCACAGTGGAATAGGAGCAGGAAGATGATGCGCGGTATGAAGGGTGACAGAAGGTTCCGAAGACAGATGCAGTCCATGATGGACTTCGATGACTCCGAACTAGGCATGGAGTGATCCCTTGGATAGGAGATTTGCCATAATTGGCAATAGGACCCCCAGTAGTGGGAAGCTTAACCTGAATGACTTGCCAGGAGATGGTGGACGGATGGACGTCCTTGTGAGGGCGGTAAATTCTGCGCTATTCATCTCTCACGGGATAAGAAAAGATACACAGATTGTTGTCCACCTTATGGGAGGTGGGATACCGAGGAGGGTTTTCTTCGATGGTTGCGAGCTTAGGGGCGTTAGGCCCGATGAGAGATCAATAGCAGGACACTTCAAATCCCTGATGAAGACCCAGGTTCCCCCTATCGGACATTTCACGGAGGTTTCCAAGGGAATAAGGCAATCCGGTGGCGATATTTATCAGACGCTGAGGGAGTGGAATATGGATGGCGTGGAGTCCTATGTTATGGATGCTGGAGGAAGCATTTTCGAAAGTATTGATGTTGCAGGAAAGTGTGGATTCGTTCTTTCGGATGATTTGGATTTGGACTTAGGGGAGGTAGATTTCCCTCTCAGTTCGTTGTCATTGGGGAGGACTTGGCTACAGGGGCATTCATGCATCTCTGTGATTCATCACATCATTGACTCTCATATCCAATAGGGAAGGCCATCTGGAGACTCGTTGATGGAAGACTCTAGCAGTCTTTCACTAATTCCGAGAGGATGGTTAGAAGGCCAGCTACCGAGAGGCGTTATCGACGCCTTTCCGTCATTGATGGCATTGCAGTCTGTTCTTGGAATATCCTCCTCGACTATGGTGGCAGCTCCGACCTCAAATTCTATTCCCTTGGAAGGCGCCTGATCCATATCAGAAGCACTTCTGTACCATCTCGCACCCAATGAAACTGTAGTGATGGAACCATTCCACTTCTCTGGTAGGTTCACGTTGAGGAGGATGTCCCCATGATGGAAGGCAGATCTCAACAATGAGCCTTCGTCATCTCCAGATGGCTTGTTCCCGGTTCCGTTGGGCCTGAGTAAGTTGGGAAGTTGGGCGGGCAGCGATTCTTCGCATTTGGCGACAAGTCCCATTACGACCTCAAGAGTGTCCTCGAAGTTTCTGTGACTGTATGTCGCTAGGCTAGTGGCGATCGCTGGCATCCCGTACAGGGCCGCCTCTCTTGCCGCGGATACGGTACCTGAATGAAGTACATCGACAGATAGATTCGGACCGTGGTTAATTCCAGAGATGCAAAGCTTTGGATCTATTTCTGGAGCCCATGATTTCAGCCCTCCCTCGAGCGCCACGATGACGCAATCACAAGGACTGCCATCCAGGGAGAACATTCTGAGCGGGGGACCGCCTTCCACTTTGATAGCTTCAGAGAGATCTTTTCTCTCTGTGAATTGCATGCCACTTGAAAGAGTCAGCTTCATTCCAGTGGCAGACTGCTCGTTCTGTGGGGCGAGTACCACTACTGGATGTCCTTCCGAGTGTAGCCTCGTTACTAGTGAAACTAGGCCATCCGCATCGATTCCATCGTCGTTGGTTACAAGGAGATGCGCTTTCTTCACGTACGTGCGACAGGCAGGGAGTTCATGAATGCGTGTCTGTATTTTGCTTATTTCTACTCTCTTCCAAGGTGACCATTATAGCTCCCGCTAGCATTAACGGGCCACCAATTAATGTCCATGTTCCTATATAGGCCTCTCCGGTTATAGCCCATCCGATCGCCCCTCCAATGACTGGCTCGAATATCAGAGCGACAGACACCACAATCGGGGAAATCCACCTAAGTGCTGCGTTTATGACCGTATGGCCGCAAAGTCCCGGGCCGAGGGACAGGTATGCTATCCACGGGAGCCATACGGCATCCATCCAGCCTAACGCACTTAGTTCGGGCGTGGCGGATGTTAGGGCTGTTCCCTCCAAAGTGACCGAGCCTATCGTAAGCATCAGTCCCGCTAAGAGCGTGACTGGGAATGCGTAGATGAATACCGGGGTGCTTCTAGAAGACCTGAGGTGCCTTCCAATCATTAGGTACCCGACAACAGTGACTGCACCAAGGAAAGCCGCAGCGTCTCCAATCAAGGTCACTTGACTGTTACTCTCCACTTCTAGCAGGGCTATGGATGCCCCGAGAAAACCTATGACGGCGCCAAAGACGTGACCTCTTCTAACGGATGCACCGATGAGGGGCATTAATGCGACTACGACCAGTGGGTGGCTAGTAACGAAAAGTAGGCTATGGACTAGGCTAGTGTGATCTAGGGACCAGATCCAGCTGCCGAAGTGAAGAGCTAGGAAGATGGCTGAAATTGACATCAGTAGCCAGTCTCTGCTTTGAAGGGTGCCTTCTTCCATCCTATTCCACTGATAGATGAAGCCCGGGATTAGTACTATCGATGTCCCATACATTCTCCATGAGGCCTTCAGTAGAGGAGGTACCCCCTCCATCTGCTGGAGAACGGCACCGGCGCTGGATACAGCCACGAGTGCGACTGCGAGGAGGGCATAATGCCCCGGCTTAGCGGAATCTATCTGGCTCATGGAATCACGCAAGCTCTGCATCCATAATCTTGGAATCCGGTTCACTTGGGCCATTACTGGTCCCGATTATTCCGGCTTTACTGAATAGGATATAGATCAAGGCCCCTAGTATAGCATTGAGTATTATGAAGCCAGCTAGTCTAATTGCCGGCCAGTTCGAGAGGCTAGTTCCTATCTGGTCATCGAGAACGGCGAGTATCGCGGCCTCTACTCCATAGAATGCCTCACCGGTCAGTGCCCCTGCGGCTATCATGAATGTGTAGAGTAGCATCAACGCCCTTGATCTCTCTGCCTCTTGGGGTCCTTTCTCCATTCTGATTGAATCCACCTTAGGCTGTAGTCTTCTCTTCTCCCACCAGTCCCTAGCCGCCCCTCCTAGGAGCATTGGGAAGGTCGCTGGCGTGGGCAAATACATGCCAAGGCCGAACGAGGTGCCCATTCCTGTGGCCCACTCTACAAATGCCCCAAGCGCGAACCCTAGGGCCAGCGCTCCCCAGTCGCCTTGACCCTCAGCCAGTATGGTGGTGAAGTACGCGAAAGCGTTCGCCTGGGGGGCTAGTAGGTCTATTGTGCCGTCCGCTAGTAGCTTGGACAGGAAGATAGCTACTGCTGCTCCCAGTATGGCCCCGGGAATGACTCCCATGATGTTTCCCTTGGAGATATGATAAGGCCTGTTGCCGATGTATAGGCTATTTTTGTAATCGCCCACCACGGTGCCACTCATGCTGATGGCAGAACCGAAGACAGTGGTCCCGACTAAGGCGATCAGGACCGATTCCTCCTTGTCCAGTCCAACATCCAGATTAAGGAATATCAGTAGTAGCATCAGTAGCACAATGAAAGAGGTTCCTGAGACTGGCTCTATGCCTGTTTCCCCCATCACCCTGACAGCTATTGCCCCCAGTAGGAAGGTGGTGAATATCAGTACAATGGCGAATATTGCGGAGGGCATCAGGGGGAAGCCCCCGACTAGGAATGTAAGGATCATTGCGAAGAATGAGATTACCATGAAGACTGGGATGTGGGTGAGTGGCCATTCATACCAACCCTTGTTCTCTATGAACTCGTCTCCCCTCTCACCGGTGAATGCAGAGGATATGTCTCCGAAGATAGAGATGAATGTCGGGGCCATCTTGATCAGTCCGAAAATTCCCCCACCCAGAATCGCCCCAATAGCAATCGTCCTTACCACTGATGAGAATGCCTTCCACTGAATCGTGGGGTTGAATACTCCAGAAGAAGGGTCCGAGTACTGGGTGATACTGACATATGACCCAAGAGAGGGGTCGTATACCGGGACATCTTGGATTACCACTAGTGGAACTAGGAAGAACCATGCTACAATTGAGCCTAGGTTGACAAGAAAGGCGACTCTGAATTTCATGAACCAACCGATAGCCAGAAGGGTCGGGCTAAGTTCGATACCTAGGAAAGTGTAAGAGAACGGATTCGAACTGGAGTATGGTGTGATCCCGTTGTACGGGGCGAATCCGTTTTCCAGCTTACTGGGCTGGTGGATCCACCTCTCTGTGTAAACCGATGCCAGTCCCCAGTCCTGACCGGAGAGGGTCATGGCTACCCAGTCAGCAATACTGCTCGGCGCTCCTGCCAATTTCTTACCCCATCTTATCGGATAGTCGATGATGAACATGAATCCCATGGTGGCCACTGTCCATACCCCCACTGTCTTCAAGGAGTCCCTAGCCGCGTCTGCGGCGCCCGTACTGACATCAGAAGCTATGTCCAGCATCTTCAAAGTAGCCTCAAAACCGGGCATAGGCAAGGGGTCTTCGACCAGCCATACCCTTCTGAAAATTATGAAGTACATTACACCCAGGAAACCAGCGAACATTGATGCGATTATTCCTATGAATGCCAGTTGTAGGGTGTCCACTGAAGAGATCAGAAATCCGTCACCAACTCGGTATGAATCCGAGTAGGCGAGGAGGAAAATGGCTGGGAATGTGAAAATGAAGCCAGTTGAGGCGTGTGTGGCCCCAGTAGTGGCGCTGGTGGCGATATTGACCTCTGAGGGAGACCACTTCAGAGCCATTCCCAGTAGGTATGCCACATACCATGCCGCGGAGACTGCCATTCCGATCTTAAGTCCGATATATGCTGTGACACCGCTGAATAGAGCACCTATTAGGACCCCGATCAGGACCTTCCTTGTGTTCCAGTGGCTTATCTCGAATGATTCCCGGAGGTTCTTCTCTTCCAGGTATTGCTCCAGCACACCCGTGTTTAGGTTGTTGTACATGTCCTCGTCTAGCCAAGTGAGGGTACCCTTCTCGATGGCCTTTAGGCCTGAGGCGGTTACCGGTTGCCTGTAGGCTGATTTCTCTACATCTCCCATGACAACGCCCATGCTTGCCTTGGGGTGAGTGGCTTATAGATTCATGACGAATGAGACCCTTAGAGGTGTTTTTCAGGACTAGTGGTCCCTAGTCACCTTGTATCGTCCCATCGCTTCCATCCACTGGATCTCTCCTCCGGAGACTAGGTTTAGTTCAGAGTCCATGGGTAGGATGAGGGTCTCGTAGGTCTTGTTGTCCATGGCATGTACCTCATTCCCTTGAATGTGAGTCACGATGGCCGAGCCTTTCTCTATGAGAGGTACATGGATGGTGTCGGTAACTGTTCCGACATGACTTCTCTTCTGTCCTGTGAAGATGTCTTCCAGCTCGATCCTGGCCTTGGCGGAACCGTGCTTTCCTGGCTTAGATTTGCTCATACCCAGTATTTTGTAGGCGTTCTCCTCGAGAGCGACGTACCTTCCAACCTTCAATGTCCTAATCTCAACCCTCGTAGTTCCCGGCATGCTATCATTGACTCCTGATTGAGTCGACTTATCAGCATTACCAGTGTACGCAGTCTCTTGGACTACTGAATTGCTGTTTGGCCCGACCCGGAGGATTGCCCCCGGGCCGGGTTTCGTTGACTGTTTGCTCAGTCTTCCTTTCTGCGACCGACTAGAGCCGCGCCCACGAGAGCGATGGCGGCTAGCAGAGCGGGGAATCCTGGGACTGCGTTCGTCCATCCGAGCTCAGTCTCAGAGTCTCCTTCTCCGGCTGAGTCATCGACATCGTCTAGGGCGTCACAAAGATCATCACCGTCGAAGTCGGATGGTACCGAGTCCGCGTCCAGTGAGTCTGTTCCACAGGATATCTCGTACGCGTCTGTGTAGTCGTCGCCGTCGTCGTTGTCATCAGTGTTATCGCCGGTTCCGTCACCGTCGGTGTCGAGCCACTCGCTTGCATCCATTGGAGCCCAGTCGTCGGCGTCTGCATAACCATCGCCGTCATCATCGTTGTCTCCGTTGTCTCCGATTCCGTCCCCATCGAAGTCAGCAGACTCACCTGGGTTGTAAGGGAACGCGTCGTCAGCGTCGTCTACTCCGTCTGCGTCGTCATCGGTGTCTGTGTTGTCACCGATTCCATCGCCATCGAGGTCTGCAGTCTCGCTAGGGTCCGTTGGGAAGGCATCGATACCGTCGTTGACACCGTCTCCGTCGTCATCCGCATCTGAGTTGTCTCCCAGTCCGTCGCCATCGAGGTCAGCGGACTCGCTTGGGTCCATTGGGAACGCGTCGTCAGAGTCGTCGACTCCGTCTCCGTCATCATCGGTGTCAGCGTTGTTGCCGATTCCATCACCGTCGTCATCAGCGGATTCGCTTGGGTCCATAGGGAACGGATCAGCAACGTCAGCCACTCCGTCTCCGTCGTCATCGGGGTCGACGTTGTCCCCAAGGCCGTCTCCGTCCGTGTCCACGCACTCGTTGATGTTGTATGGGAACGCATCGTTCGCATCTTCACATCCGTCTCCGTCGTCGTCGGTGTCAGCATTGTCGCCGATTCCGTCTCCGTCATAGTCGGTAGTCTCGCTAGAGTCTAGTGGGAACGCATCCAATCCATCGGTTACTCCGTCGTTATCGTCGTCGGTGTCGTTGTTGTCACCTGTTCCGTCTCCGTCATTGTCGGCGAACTCGCTGGAGTCCATTGGGAACGCGTCATTGACATCGAGTACGCCGTCATTGTCGTCATCGTCATCCATGCCGTCACAGATTCCGTCTGCATCGTTGTCGGGAGACAGTGAAGTAGCGTCTAGAGTATCTGTTCCACAAGCTAGCTCTTCTGCATCCGTCCAGCCGTCATTGTCATCGTCATCGTCGATGGTGTACAACGAGGCGTCGCAGGCGGTTCCGTTGAATAGGACGCCTAGCGTGTCCGAAAGTCCGTCTCCATCGGAGTCTAGTCCGATACATGGGTCCATGCTGTCTAGATCGATTGTATCATCCGCACCGTCGTTATCGTCATCCAGGTCATAGTTGGATGATGTCATTACGCTTGGCAGAACCAGATTGTCGATCCACGCAGTGCTTGAACCACCGGAGCCACTAGTTCCGAAGTCGAATGTGAAGTCGACCGTGTGGTTACCCATTGGCACGTTCCAAGTCATGCTACCTGTATCCTCGCCACACCATTCACCGTTGATACATCCACCGTACTGCGAAGCGTCGATCTGGACTCCGTCGACGTATACCTTGAGTCCGTCTGTATATCCGGTGGTGGAGGTCCTCTCTACAGAGCTGACCTTCCAGTCCCATGACATGTCGCCACCAGTGGTGTAGAATGATACAGAGACCGTGACCTCAGCATATGTGCTTGAAGCCTGTCCTGACATCAGGGAGTATGTTCCAGCTATTGGAGTCGTCGAGGTCACTGACCAGTCATTGTGTATCGTACTTGGGATACATGCTGCTGGAGTGGTGAATCCCTGGCCACCCGTGCACTGCGAGAACGCGAATGCAGTGGTGATGTTAGAGGGTATTCCCCCGGTCTCGAAGTCGAATGACTCACCAGGCGTGATTGAGTTGAGGAAGTCGGCCATGCCGTCTCCATCGGTGTCAGTGCTCTGTGTGCCGTCAAGTGGCCATACGTCCAGGTCGTCCGATACTCCGTCATTGTCATCGTCGGTGTCGGCGTTGTCTCCGATGAAGTCCCCGTCAGCGTCAGAGTCTTCTGTCGGGTCATATGGGAATGCGTCCGATGTATCGGGTGTTCCGTCGTTGTCGTCATCGGGGTCGGCGTTGTCACCGATTCCATCTCCATCAGCATCTGCTGTCTCTGTTGGGTCCAACGGATAGATATCGTTCCAGTCGTAGGTTCCATCTCCATCGTCGTCGGTGTCCTGTATGTTACAGTAGCCATCACCGTCAGTGTCCAGGTACTCAGTGGCATCGAACGGACAGTCGTCATTGACGTCTAGGTATCCGTCGTTGTCGTCATCGAGATCCAGGTCCAATCCATCCGAGTAGAACATGATGTTATCCAGGTAGATGGATTCTGTTGCTGCGTTCGAGGAGAATGTAACTGATAGATATCCGGTTCCTGAAACAGCGCCTGAAACAGTCGTCCATGCTCCTTCATATGTTGGGAAGTCCAAGTCAATGTCGTATCCGTTGGTGTCCAGCAGAACGGTCGTAGTGGTTCCTACGAAGCTAACGGTAAGGTAGTCCGCCGTTTCCCAGCTAGTGCTCTGAACGAATAGGTCCAACGATACGCTGTCAACATCTGATACAGTGCTCGTGTTCATCATAACGATTCCATCTGTATCTGACATCTGGTATCCCTGTGTTCCCTCGGTGAATGATCCCACGGTAGTGGAGTAGCTAGTCACACCCACGTAGTCTCCGTCGGTAAGTCCAACGGAACCGGTGCTTACGTAGTAAGCGTCGTATCCCGTGTCGCTACCGGTGACACTGGCTGTGAAGGTGTTCAGTGAGTAACTGGTAGTGAACCCACTTGCCCCCGCATCCCAGGTGTATGTACCGGGTGTGACGAAGGGACCGTATGTTCCATCGATGTTGTCGGCCGAGCTTGTTGAGTAAGGCACGTTGATCAGGTAGAATCCGTCTGGTCCCATCAGCGTTAGTGGCTGATAGTGACCACTGTAGTAGGAGTCTATTGTCACGAACAGCGATTCGCCCTGTGCTACGGTGAAGCTGCAGCTGTAAGTGCCAGGTCCTCCTCCCCATCCTGTTGCTGTGTAAGAGCACAGGGTGGTTGCTGATGGATCATAGGTCACTGAGGCCTCACCAGCATTGTTGGTCAGGGCGTGGTCGACAGTCTCGTTGCCGGTATCGGTGTAAATTGTACCAGTTCCCGCTGCCTCGAATCCTACTGATGCCGCGGTTGCTGTGCATCCTGCAACGAGAGAGTCCGGCATACCGTCAGAGTCGAAATCACTGCTGGCACATGCATTGAGTGGCCACACGTCTTGGGTGTCAATGACACCGTCACCGTCATCGTCTGTGTCGGCGTTGTCTCCAGTGCCGTCACCGTCTGTGTCAGTGGCCTCCGAGCTGTCCAGTGGGAATGCATCTTCGATGTCATATACTCCGTCACCATCATCATCCATATCAAGTGCGAGATCTGAAGTGCAACCGGCGGTCATGCTATCATGCTTGCCGTCACTGTCTGTGTCGGTGTCGGCGCATATGTCAAACTGGAAGGCATCGTTCACGTCCAGTGTGCCATCGGCGTCATCATCCGTGTCCGCGTTGTCTCCGGTTCCATCTGTGTCGTAGTCAGCCCATTCGGTTGAGTCGTCTGGGAAGACGTCAGCTGTGTTGCTGTAGGAGTCTCCGTCCCTGTCACTGTCAAGAGCGTCACAAGTGAAGTCTCCATCCATGTCTGCAGGGGTGCTTGTGCTGTCGAGCGAGTTGCTCGAGGAGGCGTAAGCAGAGCCGTCGTCGCAGAGGGCGGTGGTAGCTGTGTCGTAAGCGTCTCCTTCATCTAAGTCAGAGTAGCCGTCCCCGTCATCGTCGCTGTCAACAGCTGTACCAGCCGTGGTAACGGACGGTACAGTCGTTCCTGATATGTATGTGTAGGCTGCGGTAACATCCTGTCCACCGTCGCCCCAACTGTCAGTGATTGTTAGGGTGTAAGATCCTGCATCACTATAGGACCATGTGTATGTACCGAAACTTGCGAAGAAAGAGTATCCAGAGGTCTCTAGGTTAACGCCGGTTGTCGTTGGCGTATCTAAGGTCAATCCAGCTTCACTTCCATAGCTGTACGTGTTCATGGTGATGTCAAGTGTCTCACCGGCTGGAAGGGTGAATGTGCAGCTCAGTGAGCTGAATGACACGTACCTTCCGCCCTGTGTGCAAAGCGTGGAGGTTGAGTATGCATTTACCGATGAGTTTGGATCTATGAAGTCAGCAAGTCCGTCTCCGTCTGTGTCAACCCAAACTTCTGGGTCGAAGTCGAAGGCGTCATTAGCATCTAGATAGCCGTCGTTATCGTCATCGGTGTCTATTGCATCGCACATGTTGACAGCGGTTGTCTGTCCGCCTGTTCCTGGGTAAGTTAGCTTGACAGTGTCAGCGTCATTATCATTCGGTGTCGAGGTGGCACTGTTCTTGTCTGTTCCACATGCGTCTTCGTAGACATCATCCCAACCGTCATTGTCCTTGTCCATTGGGTAGGTATCGGATTCATCTGGAGTTCCATCATTGTCGTCATCAGAATCGGCAGTGTTACCGATTCCGTCTCCATCTGTGTCCCACCATTCGGCGGAATCGAGAGGGGAGACATCGTCGGCATCAGCGTATCCGTCGCCGTCATCATCTGTGTCGGCGTTGTTTCCTATACCGTCACCATCAGTG
>DAOI01000026.1:33853-34073 GCA_002501805.1 Euryarchaeota archaeon UBA463
CCGTCACCATCAGTGTCAGTTGTCTCGGATGAATCGAGAGGGAATGCATCGAATGCGTCCGATACTCCGTCGTTGTCATCGTCAACGTCCGCTACCAGGGTTGTGGTGCAACCGCTGACTAGGGTGTCGGGCATTCCGTCACTGTCTGTGTCCACGTTGGCGCAGGCGTCGGAGACGAAGGCATCGCTGTTGTCCCCGTACCCCGTTCCGTCAGATCCCG
>DAOI01000003.1:0-104258 GCA_002501805.1 Euryarchaeota archaeon UBA463
GATTCACTTCCTAGTCCTGATGACATCATTTGGAACGCTATTCGGTACCGGATTCACAGGAAAGGTGTTGTTGGTGCTGCTGAACCTCGCCTGCGGGCTTCCCGCAGTGATGACGTGGGCTGCCTTCGGGACAGTCCTAAGAAGAGCCTTCAGCACTCCTGAGTCTGCAAGAGTATTGAATCGCGTAATGGGGCTATCGCTCTTCGCGGTGGCGATATGGATAGCTTTGCCACACTAAATTGCCTTATTCGGATCCAGGCTCGTCAATGTTGCCACTTAGCATCAATCCGCCAATGGTGATGTAAAGCACCATGGTGAGTGGAAACACGATTTGGAACTCAGCCTGTTCAGCATCCTGTATCAAGGGGAGAAGTGTGTTCGCGAAGCCCACTGGCATTAGCATGAAGAATGCGCCCTCGGATAATCCCTCTGGTACCTTCAGGCCGACGTGAGCCAGTCCCATGCTGATCATCGCTAGACCCCAAGATACAGGGATAAGGGCCCAGAGCCCATTTCCAGCATTGAACACCATCAGGGCCACAGCTTCCCTAGTAGCCTGGTCTTCGTAAACTGCAGTAGTGTCATTAGTAAGTAGGATTACTGCTGTTTGTGCACCTAATCCGGAAAGGAAAAGGCCGAATGTCCCGAAAATGAACAGGTCGGCCATGTTAAGTAGCTGAGTTGACATCCTGTCAGCGCCTTTCTTCATGTCCATCGAGAGCAGATGTAGTCCGCCGAACATTAGGGACATTCCCAGAACCCCAACCGCGGCTAGGACAATTGACGCGTCATCTCTCAGAAGCTCAACAGCCTCCATCCCAACTTCATTCTGGATGGGCCAGCTAAAGAAGGCCCCCACCAGCATCAACGGTCCAAATACAAGCATTATCGGTGTCAGATTTCTTGACATATACGATGGTCGTCCTACATGATAATAAGTATGACCTATAGAATGAGGGTATTCATAGTTGGTTTTTCATAGTTTCAACGGAACTCGGTGACCCCACTAGACTCAGCCAACCATTTCATCGCGTTGGTGTAGTCTTCCTCTGCTTCCTCGATATCATTCAGAAGCAGATCTTCTGCGGCGTCCCAGAGTGCTTGCAATGCTGGAACCCAGTCTCCCCCCTTGTCTCTGATGGTCTCATCGAACCTCCACGCGTCCGACTCAGTCCTATTGTGAACCACCAGCCAAGCCCAACCCATCGAGGAGTCAAGTCCCTTTCCCTTCCTTGCTAGAGATACAGTGGACGAGACTCCGTCTCCCACTGCCTTTCTGACTAAGCTATCGGCCATTCTGAGAGGGGGAGGGAGATCCTCGTTTTCCCAAGGCAGCCTCTTGAGCCTCATCTCTGTATCCAAGGACTCCCCGAGCTCTCTGAGGAATGCCCCGAACCCCTGCTTCCTCCTCGATTGCCTCTCAAGTATCTCCACAGAGTCCTCATCGCTAAGCCCATACAGACCCTGTAGCACTGTCTTTCCATACTTAGGCCACAGTGATACTAGGTTAGGGTGACAAGACCCCTCCTCCATCCTCACTACATCGGACTCCAAGTCCAATACTACCCCGTCAGTTCTGACATGTATTCCTCCCTTCAGGGAATCGAGTACAGCCGAAATAGCGTTCTTCTCGTCGTCCGTCCCAGACAGACAGTCGAGAAAACCCACTCTATCATCCACGTCAAACCACGAGTTGCCTACCACATATCCTTCTTCAATCGAATTTAGGATACTGGCTCTACAGGATTCAGATAACCTTGAGTCATCCAGGGACATCCTTAGCCAGGAATCTAAGACCTCTCCGAGTCTTTCGACCCCCTCGTCTGGTAGATCTCTTCCTTCAGGCCACCCCTTGGGCCTCCACATCCACTCTGCCTCACAAATTGACCCAAGCTTGTTGGGGGGCATCATCGATATGGCTAAGCTCTGAGCAAAGGGCTCCTCTGTCTTAGCCAATGAAGCTGGAGAAATACCCACCTTGGTATTGTCCTGAAATGTTAGGCGTAACCAACCACTCTCACTCAACTCCCCGTTTTCTACCACTTCTTCTGAAAGCCCAGAGGTCCATCGTACGTCCTTTCCACTTAGCTCAACTGACGACTTGTCAAGTACCCAACTGATCCACTCAGGAGGGGCATCTGGAGAAGAGCAAGAGCAGACAAAGCCCCCTTCCCATGAGAAGAAGTACTGTCCGGCTTTGGCGTGCCCATCCCACACAAGGAGCCTCAGCCGTGGATGATTGAAATTTTGGATTCCAGCAAGGTGGCTCTGCTTTCCATTCCCCCTCCTCAGGTAACTCGAGGTACCGTAAAGCGGGTGTTTGAACACTGAAACTGTAGACAGATCATCCTCACCCGCGGCGAGGAGACTCCCGGCCAGCGCCCTGCAGACCTCGTCTCCGCCTTTCTTCACCATCCTCTTCTTGAGCCATCGATGATCATTCCTCTTGGTAGCAACAATCTCAATCTCCTTCAGTGTCATAGCCATCTTATCTTTATGGCCGAAGAATGAAATTTTTCCTAACTCTCCTGTTATCTCAGGTACAAATGACTCGGGGTCGTCCAATAGCCCTTCTAAGTTGGTTTCCAGCCTTCTCTGAATTTCTTTAGAAGCCTGCTTAATTCCTCTGACTCTAACCTTTTTCCTCCTGTTACGGTCTCCAGGAAACCTAACTTCGGCTGGTGGTTTCGCCATCTCTCATCATCTCCCTTAATGTCGGAACACCTTCTAGCAATTCACATATCCGCCTTTAGGCTCTCAAAAATCTCTTTCTCCATACCGCTGAATTCTGTCGGAAGGATTAGGCAATGGATCAATCCTCCTTCAGATTCTGATATGCCAGAAAGGCTCCCAGAAACAACTCTCTGACCACTCGTGCCAATATCGCTTAGCAATATTGTATTCCAGTCAGAAATAGAAGAAGACAAGGACTCATGCCCCCCTTCCTCTCCTTCTCCATAGCGTTCGGCCATAGCCTTTAGAATCTCATAAGCCTGCTTGGGAGCCATTGGCTCAGGAGGTGCTAAACCCATTCCCGTAGGATCAAGATCTAGCAGAACAAGAGTATGGAGGTTGTTGGAGTAATTCTTCAGTATTATCTCCAGAGGAGAAGTAGGCAGGTAGTCTCCATAGGGGAAGGGGATAGTTACCTGCCTACCAAACCGATACGACTGCATACCTGATAGAGACACAGCCAGACTAGTAGCTGAAAGTCCAGGAACCACACGGAAGGGGACGCCCGACTCTTGACATCTAATCTTCAGATCGATATGGGTGGTAGCCTGCATCGGGTCTCCCACTACCATGATTCCAACCATGACATTCTTTGCCTGGCGAATTATCTCATCAGGATTCTCGATATCCTCTCTCATTACCCTATCCCAATCTCCAACCAAATCCCCTAATTTCTCTTCTTGATCATCAGGGAGAATAGCAGTGTACCCCTCAAGATACCTCTTATCGCAGGCTTCAGCTACACTCAATGCAAACGATGTCATGTGACGCAAATCACCAGGCCCTAATCCGATTAACCAGAGCCCCGGGCCCTCCAATACAGCCGTCATCGTGAAGCGGGCTGACCCGTTGCCCATGATGAACGTGATGCGGCATCTGAGGGTCCCAAACAAGTCTGTACAGGACGTAATCGTCCTACTGAAAGACAATGACATGCTGAACAAAGGTATGATGATATGCCCAGACAGTGATGGTAAACACCGGTTAATCCCACTTTCAGAGAGTGCACCACATAACCTACCTAGTCATTTCAGCGAATTCGAGGAAGTCATCCACGAAGGAAAAATTGATGAAAGACCAAATGAGAGTTGGTGGAAACACCTCTCAGAAATTATCGGGGAGGACACCATCAGACAGTATGGAGAGAGTTGGCCCTCCAATCACGAGTTTATTGGAGATATAATGGTAGTTAGAATTAATGAGGAAATTTCTAGTTACAAGGAAGAAATAGCAATTTCAAAGATGGCCTCCCATCCAAAGATAAGGATGGTCATGGAAGATAGAGGAGTACAAGGAGAACTAAGAATCAGGGACCTATCTCCTATCGCATTAAGGCAGGACTCAGAGATAATCACTGGAGGCTTATCAGAGGAATTGTGTGATACCAGAGTTTTGGTCAGAGAGTCTGGCAAGTCCATACTTTGTGACCCCAGACGGGCGTACTTCTCAACCAAGTTGCAGACCGAGAGACTGGAGACACTTAGGCTCGCTAAGGAGTTACGCTCCATGCTCGGACGCCCTCTTCGCGTATGCGATCCGTTTTGTGGGGTTGGCCCTGCTTTAGCGACGCTACTAGGAGAAAACGATCTCGTGGGGAGGGTGCTAGCATCGGATCTAAATCCAGATGCTATAGAGCTTCTTTTGGACAATCTGCGTCGATGGGACGGAAGAGACTACCCAAGTGAAGCAAAAAAGATATCGAGATTACACGAAGATCGAATAGTCGGTATCGCCGATGCTACCAAGTTGCATGAGGACCCCTCAATTTCAGGCGCATGGGACCTGCTCTTGGTCAACCTGCCACACAGAACAGTTGAGCTCCTCCCTTCCTTGATCCCACTTCTCGACAGAACTGGGACATCCATGATCAGGGGCAGGGTTATCGCCGCCGAGTCGGAGATTGAAGATGTCAATGAAGCGATACGAAAGACTCTGCCCCCTAGGCTA
Organism: Euryarchaeota archaeon UBA463; assembly: GCA_002501805.1. Lineage (GTDB taxonomy): Archaea > Thermoplasmatota > Poseidoniia > Poseidoniales > Thalassarchaeaceae > MGIIb-O5. The sequence continues at coordinate 4,681 of DAOI01000003.1, forward strand.
CAGGGCACCCCTGAGCCAACCCTCAAAATCAAGCGAGATTACAGCTCAAAACTCAGACTATGCTCATTTGAGGCGTGGTTAGAATCCGAACCAGAGCCTGAACAGGAACCCAACAAGTGAGGGATAATTCAGGGGGTTGAGTGGCGCCCCGACCGGGATTTGAACCCGGGTCGCAGCCTCGACAGGGCTGCATGATAGGCCACTACACCATCGGGGCTTGGAACCCTACGACACGGGTTCTCTTTTTCAACCTTTGAGAGGGTATTGTTCATCATCCTCCTGCCTCTTGGAGGGGTATGGAGGGACTGAAACTGGTCATTGACGTCATAGATAATGGCGGACAGTGGACCCATAGGGAATGGAGAATGCTCAGGTATCTCGGAGTAGATACAAAGATTTTACCTAATGATACTCCGCTTTCAGATTTACGAAAGGTCGACGGACTGATCCTCTCCGGAGGAGCTGCAAGAGTTGGCCTTACCGGACAACTCGGTAAATGCGGAGAATACCTCTCCCTAGACGTCCCGATTCTTGGAATATGCGCGGGCCATCAGTTCATGGCCGGACATTACGGTGGAAAGTCAGGCGAGGCCCCAAAACCAGAGTTCGGTGCCGCCACCATCTCTCTCATCGGAGACGGAGGCGCCATATTCGCCGGCACTCCAGACAATCAGACGGTCTGGGAGAGCCACAATGACGAGGTCATAGAGGTCCCCGATGGATTTTCGATAACAGCCAGAAGCGAATCTTGTGAAGTTCAGGCAATGGAGAACTCCGCTGGTGATAGATTCGGACTCCAGTTCCATCCAGAAGTGAACGACTCCGAGTATGGGCGAGTCATGTTCCAGAACTTCGTGAAAGTCTGTGAAAGGTCCAGAAGCGGTATTTGACGCATAGGACAGATTGAAGAAGGACGGCAAAGTCGCGGGCTCGATGGCGAGTGAAGCAGAGTACATGGTGAACCACAAGTGCCGTAAGTGCAATCGTACAGACAGGAGAGCTTGGAACCCATCTGAGCCACCCCAGTGTAACCACTGCGAGTCGAAGATGGATCCATTAGAAATCAGATACAAGTGTCTCAGGTGTGGACATCTGACTTGGATAGAAGCGGGCTCAACAGGAAAGTCATGTCACAAGTGTGGGTACAGGGTTTTCTCCAAGCCCAGAAGCCAAGGCAGGCCAATCAAGAAAATGAGAGCCATATAGAGCCAACACTCTTCAGATGTTCTTTCTGAACTAGCTTAGCGCTTACTTCAAGACCCTGCTCTTCTACCAGTAACCATGCCCAGCTGGTTGGACTCGTTCTCACCGAAGGCTTTCGATGACCTGGCCGTTCCAAAAAGAATCAGTGCCGCGCTTTCTGCTTCGTCCGCAACCGCCGATCCCCCCCATCTACTCCTAACAGGCCCTCCAGGGGTGGGTAAGACGGCCTCATGGAGGTTAGTTGCTCGCCAAATCCTTGGTCCAGGATGGAAATCTACTACCCATGTTTTGCAATGCAGAGATCTTGCTCGACAGTCAGGAGCTATGGCAAAGTTCGAGAACTTCCTAAGGCCAGGAGGATCAACAGATACTCTGGCTGGCAGAACAAGTCTCGATGCATTCGATAGAGGGATGGCTACTCCATCCGATGGAGACAAGGCACCAGCGGGCTTTGAGACCAAGTCTGAACCAGGCACTATCCCAGTAAGCAGGCTGATCGTTCTGGAAGATGCAGATCATCTTGGCTCAATCAGGCAGGCCTACCTTCGTAGGATGATGGAGAAGGTCGGGAACGCCTCTAGGTTCATACTAGTGGCAAGGGCACCTTCTCGCATTATTGACGCCCTCAGATCTAGAAGTAGGATGATTAGGATTCCAGCCACAGATAGAGAACAAATCATACTTACACTATCCTCTGTGTCAGAGAAATCCAACACCAACGTTACACGCGAAGTCATTGAAGACATTGCCTACATTTGCGATGGAAACCTCCGAAAGGCCATATTCACGTTGGAAATGCTCGAATCTAGGGGGCTGGGAGCCGATAGATCGGCTGTACATAAGCTGGTTCAGGCAACAACCCTCCAGGCCGGCAGATATCTTGTCGAGCTAGCACTAAGAGGCAGAGTTGTTGAGTGGAAATGGGAAAACAAGGCAGGAAGGAGGAAAAGAATACTTGTCGGCGCTTTAGCAGAGACAGATCGTCTAATGAATGAACATGGATTAGATGCCGATGATGTTGTTCAACAGCTACACGCGGTATTGGTGGGCAGGAGGCTGTCCATCTCGGATCCGCTGAGAGACAATCTTCTCGAGGCTCTTGCAGAATGCGATACTAACCTAAAGAAATCTATGCATGCTCGTGTTCCGTTGGAGAAATTCTTGCACAGAACAGCCGAGGCAGGAGAGTTACACGGCCTTGCATTCTCCTGATGAAACACTGGCACTCAGATGGCGGGCGCGGCAGGATTCGAACCCGCGGTCCCTGGCTTAGGAGGCCAGTGCATTATCCAGGCTATGCTACACGCCCGTCTTCCGCAAAGCCTACCCCTCAAGAAGTCTAGCGAAGAAAAACGCCCCTTTGGGCCCCCTATCGTCCGATGCCATGAAGCACCATGGGCTGCACGCTCACACATGGAAGGCACGCTGTCTCCCTTGCCTACTCCATATCGAGAGGAGAGCGGGTTCGGAGCGAAGAACGAGCGAGCCCTATCAAGGATGATAGCCAGAAGAGATGCTGGAAGAAGATTTTGGACATGGCTATCCTCCATACGTACTACATCAGAAATCAGATTGACATTGCCGGCAATAGCAACCGTATCCTGCGCGGTTCTTCTCGTTGGTTGGGAGCATTCTTCAATCGAGGTTAGCATCGGACTCTTCACGATAATTTCTATACTTTACGTCCCTACTAATATGGCTTCTTGGTTCTCTTCCATGGTCGCCAGAGATAGACTTTCACTCACTGTAGAAGGACACAAGTCAAAAGGATCTTATCCTGGTTCTGAAAGGATAATTAGCACATTGAGGGACAGGGTCATCCGAGAGAGACTCAGGCTAATATCAGCTATACTCGGGGCGGCCTCGCTGTATGTAGTCCTCAGACTAAATCCAGGTACCGTACTCGCACCGTCTCTAATGGCCTCCGGCGCTTTCTTTGGGACAGTATGCATTCTAAATTCGCTAAGACTGGAGGGAAGTATGCCCATGAGATCTAACGATTTCACTCTCCTCTCCCTTCATGCACCAACCCTGCATGACAGTATATTGAAATCAGTCCTTACCGACTCACTGAAGGCCCATTTAGATCCAGAGACTAGTGATTTGTGGGATGAATGGATGGACTCTCTGGAGTTCAGCGTCAGAACGGGCCAAACCCCCCGAACAGCAGTAGAGCACGTTCTACAGTCCATCCATTGGGAGCAGAGAGGGATAATAGATAGGAACAGACTCATCTCAGAAGTAAAGACAGTTTTCAAAATAGCAGCTACTGACTCTCTTTTTGACAGCTCAAACAAATTCAACGCCTCATCTCTAAGCAAACTCCTAGCTCATACGCGGGCATGGGAGCCCGGGCTATTCAGGCTCTTAGACCGACTACATGACTCCGTTGCCGGGCCCCAAGGAGAAGATTTCGAAAAATGGAGACTAGATCTAGACCTACCACCTAGGTGCTCTGAAGGCCAGGGTGAGCTATTCGTCATGCTTCACAATCACACAGGAGAAGCCAAAACTGTTGAGCTTGACATAATTGTAGCAAAGGGAGAACCGGCCTTTCAGAGCCTTAGATTAAGTGCGCCCACAACCCCTCATCCTAGCATGAGCTCAGGCGATCAGGTAGACAAAATCAGCAAACTAGTTACAATGCTGGAAAGAGCTGTAGTCCTGTGGATAGGGATAGCTTGGCCAGACTCAGAATCAGGCCCCCACCCCGTACAAGTTACACTGAAGGGGGAGTCGGGAGAGACACTATCATCTATGGTAGTCCAGACATCTCTCACAACCGGGGTAAATCCCGAGAGTGCCGCGGTTCGAATGACTGAGGCGTCTGAAGCAGTAAGGAGAATAGCAATACCACTCAGTGACAGGCAGATTTAGGCCATAAGTTGGGAGCGTCATGTTCATCATACCTCCCCTGTTGGCAAGCACCGATAGTGATGGAGTCGTGGGACGTCTTGGTACTCGGAGAGGGCCCAGCAGCCCTAAGAGCCGCTATCGCGGCTTCAGACGCAGGAGCAAGGCCACTCTTGGTAAGTGGCTCTTCAGTAGGCGTTGCTTCTGGCTTCCCACCTATCTCTGGTTTCTCTGCCTCACTGAATGAAACGTCCCCCTCCGCTCACATAGAAGATACCATTTCAGCAGGCGGCGATCACACCGACAAGGAAGCTGTAGCACGTATCTGTGGCTCGGCTGTAGAGGCTCTATCCGAGCTAGAGAGATGGGGGCTGGTTCTGAGGAGGTCAAAAGACGGCCTCCCTCACATGGCAGACATTTCGGGACATTCGTTTCCAAGAGTAGCCGGTTGCGGAGACAGTACCATTAGAGAAGTAACTAGAACTCTCGAAGAACAGACAATGAAGAGAGGAATCAACAGAAAGTCTGACCTACTTCCCGTGGCCCTAGTTATGGATAACAACCAAGCCAGGGGAATTGTTGCATTGGACATAGAATCAGGAGAGTTAATTCCAATTCAAGCCAAGACAATCATAGTGGCGTCACAGGGCTATCAGGGAATATGGAATACGCCTTCCCTTGGCCCCGGAAACGGGCTTGTAATTTCCAATGCGGCGGGAATACGCCTCAAAGGAATGGCAAACGTTCCAATGCATGCTCTTACAATAGCAGGTATGGGAATGGTCCTGCCCATGGATATTCTTGGCTCAGGAGGAAGAATTAGGAAAGAATCTGGAGAAGATGCCAGTCCTGTCGAGGTAATCGGAGGAGAACCATGTGTTCTCGATATGCGCTCCATGGAGAAATCAGCAGAAGGGTGGTTTGAGAACACCCAGTCAAAGGTACTCGATAGGGCAGGACTAGATATCAGGAACGATGTTCTACCCCTCTCGCCCATGATAGTGTCGACCACGGGCGGAATACCAGTAGATGATCATTGTAGAGCTATATTTGACTCTGGTAAAATGTGGTACACTGGCCTATATGCCGCCGGGCGTTCAGCATACACTGGAATGCACGGAATGGCCCCTCTGCCGGGGAACCTAATCATGGAGGAAGTAGTCACAGGCATGGTTGCAGGAAAGCACGCCGCAGAATGGTCGACCAACTCCCAATTCGGGGGACACGAATCGATCCAGCAAGCAGTATCCTCATCCCAGAAGAAGATTGACCAGATGTTCTCCTCTGAAGGAAGCCCAGTGGGACACGTGGCCAAGGCACTCTCCTCTGCAATGAGGATAATCGATGGAAGCGGAGATCAAGCCTCAATGGCAATGGCGCAGGCCAGCATCAACGAAATATCGAGTCTTGGTTTGAGAGTAACAGATCCATCGAGACGAATGAACACAGAGTTAGTCACAGCTCTTCATGTGGAAGGATTACTTTCTCTTGCAAAGTTGATATCTTCTAACGAGGAAGAAGAATGACCAGTGAAAAATCAATCTTCACTAGAATAATCGAGGGAGAGATTCCCTGCTTCAAGGTCTTTGAGAATGATTATGTATACTCCTTTTTAGACATCAATCCTGTATCTCATGGACATGTTCTTGTTATTCCCAAGGAACCGGCGCAATTTCTGCATGAGCTGTCTCCTGAGTCTTCTTCTGAGCTTGGCAAAGCCCTATCCATCATATCCAAGTCCATAACAGAAGTAACAGGAGCAACCAGCTACAACATAATACAAAATAACGGCTCCCAAGCCGGACAAACCGTTTTTCATGTCCATTTCCACATAATCCCAAAATATCCCGAGTCAACTCATAGCTTTCCTTGGAAAACGATGGAAATAGACAAAAAAGAAGCATCAGAGCTAGCCCAAAAGATTTCTCACAACATGGAATAGAATCGGTGCTTTCTCAACTGATACCTCGTCTGAGTATACTGTGAGTGACGCCTCAGAGGCACCGGACATCGACCCAGTGCTATCCAGCGGAGCACTCAGAATCAATCCTAAGAAACTCAACAAAGTTCCTTGGGACCATACCGGAGAGCACCCAGGAAGCGAAGTAGCATGGTCGGTAATCAAGTCGCTGGCTAAGCTATCAAAGTACTATCTTTTCAGATCCGTGGAAGAGCAATCTCCTACCAACTGTGATGGAGGAAGGATATATGCATCAATACACATCAATGGCCTAGTAGATCCTCTTTCAATAATCCTCTCTCAAGAAAAGAGACCGATAACAATGGGAAGGCATGACTTAGCAACTATGCCCTTCATTGGCTGGCTAACTAGGAGAATGGGCAATCAACCCGTCATCAGAAGAGCAGAACAGAAATCGGGGGTTTCAGACCAAGATTTTGCCAAGTCGATCAATCACAGAACACTTCTAACAATGTCTCACTGCATCTCAGGAGGACATGGGGCAGTCGTTATGCCAGAAGGAAAATCACACCAAGACTCTAAGCTACACAAACTCAGAACGGGAGCTATGAGATTCGCGATCAATGCCTCAACAATAGCATCATCAAAGGGACTGCCAAGCCCAGTTATCCAACCAGTTGGTCTACACTTCAGGTGCCATCACTGGTTTAGGACTGATTTATTTGTCGAATATCCAGAACCCATCGAAATCCCCATCGTAAAAACAGAAAATCACTCCCGGGGACTTAACGAAGGAACTTGGATGGAACCCCCGGAAGACATGGTCAGAGAGTTGAGAGATGAGTTACAAAACAGGCTTGCAGAAGTCACTCCAGAAGCGCCCGACTGGGAGACATATAGAGCATGGCAGCTACTAGCACACATCAAATCAAGACAGGAGAAACAAACCCTCGAGAGCTTCTCTCAAGAGGTAATAGCTACTAGGAAGATACGCGAAATCATGACTCATAGGAATGAATCAGAATTAGCCGATGACGCAAGGAGGGCGTCAACAATCTTACATTCCAGAGATCTGGATGGAAGGTCCGTATCTAATGATATATCCTTGGACAAGAAGCCAGAGATATTGAAGGGGGCGATAGGTCTGACTTTAATGGCGATGGCCTCATTCATCTCGATACCCTCAACAGGAATACAAACAATCCTTGCTTGGTATTTAGGTAACAACTCCGATGAAGGAGTAGATGCAAGGACGACACACCATATGTTTGCTGTTTTCTTCTCTCCTATCACTTTCTGGCCCCTATTCGCGCTCCTCTTTTCTTACTACACGCTCGAAGTCTTGTCAATAGAAATCACGCTATCAGCACTAATTATTGGGGGATTCATAACGATGATGGCAACCCAATTTTCCAACATGGTCATGTTATCAGGTTATGACCTTTGGACAGACTATACCGCTTCCCGAAGAAGAATCAACCTCTCCAGATCTGATGAAGGAACTGAATTCACAGAGCTCCTTCAGAAGATTGCCCCCAAACTAGTGGCTCTCAAATAGGACATGCCCTTCGCTAGTACGTGAATAAGAGAGAGGCCGCCGATTCTGTAAGAAAATGGCTACTCAGCGAGAAGCTGGAAGCTAGAGATGTAGAAGATCAGCAAGCACATCTACACATGCACGTCAAGTACCCTCCAAGTAAGAGAGGCCATTTGTTTAATGTCGTAATTCCAAAGAACAGAGATCTCGTATTGGTATATTCTGTCACTAGAGTCGATGAGGGGCAGCAAGATAAGATGAAGGAGTTCTCCTCAGAAGACCCGAACGAGTGGAAGAAGTGGCTTCACAACACCAGGCTAGATCTAACTAGGGCTGACTTGGATTGGGTCCTCCACGTTGGTAACAAGGTACAGGATACTCCCGGACCATTACAGGCATTCAACCTCTCAAGACCAACGTGGCTGGATGGACTGACCCAGAACGATTTTATGCATACAATGAGGAGAGTCTGGCTGACAAAGCTCTCTCTGATTCACAGAATTAAATTCCTTTTCGGAACGGGCTCGGGGAAACCCGGGCCAGTCGATGACTGGAACAAGCAGAAGGGTCAGAAATCTACTAGGAAATCCCCTTCTCCTTCCAATCCGCCCCGCGAAGTTGACACAGATGAGACAGGCGGGTTTGGTAGAGATTTTGATCCAGCAGACTGGGCATAATATGCTAATCCTCTTTCATACAAGGAGTGACCGCAACCCGAGTAGGTTAAGTATGAAATATTTCTAATAGAGCTATAGCTAATCGCTGGGTGATCACAAATGGACAGATCGAAGAAGAGAAATAGTGTTGCAATGGTTCTTTTGATGGTAGTGAGTTTATTCGCTGGACTCGGAGCTCCGATCGCCTCGGCTAGTGAGGTTGTAATGACGGACGCAATAGAAGTGACCCCCGATGGTGCCTTCAGCGATAGAATGGTTTCGATCGATGCTGACTCACAAGGAAACGTCCATTTTATCTGGAGTAGAAACACACAACATCTGTACTACAAGATGCTAGACGCTAGGGGAGAGGTCCTCATTGATGATACAAAAATATCGAATGCTGGAGCACACAGGGCATGGCACCCAGACGTCAGAGTCGACCATGATGATATGGTACACGTGACATGGACCGATAAAGCCGGCCAATGGACGATAATGTATACCCTCCTCGATCCTTCCTTGGATGATCAAAATGGAGACGAGACAACAGATTCTGCCATTACTATTGTCAACGATTTCGAGGTATCTTCACACCCCCAGAATAGGGATTGGCCAGCCATCGATATTGACTCCGATAATGACCCACACATAGTCTGGCAGGATTCTTATGAGCCCCTTGATAAGTTCTATCAACAACCCCAGATTTACTATGCGATGCTTGATGCAGACGTAGTATCTAGAACAGTAGAATTCGCAGTAGGAGAGACTCTGCTAACTCCAATAATAGGACACAAGGGTCACCCAGATATCGCAATCGATCTAGATGATTTTGTACAAGTTGTATGGGATGATACAAGAGGAGGAAAAGTGGAGATGGTTATTCCCATTGACACATCTGGATCCATGCTAGCAGAATGGGCAGACATGTGTGTCGTGTTCTACGGAGGAAACTTCGTCAGTGGCTCATATTTCCAAGGTCTGAAGCCTCTACTAGTTAGAGCTAACATGACAGTTTACGAGACTCTCTATGGGATAGGGGGGCATACTAGCGTCTCAGCAGCTACATCTGGCAATTGTGCCACAGCGTTTGCAACTGGAGGAAGCGGATCCCAGGGGCCTAGAAATACTGCCTTGGGACTAGTCCCAGGTGATGACAGCGGAGGTATTAGAAAGCTCAATGGCGTTATTATGAATGGCGGTGCTCTGACCATTAATTACGATGGAGGAGGGGTCGGCTCAGAATCATGGGGCCCTTCAAGCACATGGGCCTGCTTGTCGTGGAAAGACGCTCAAGGCAACGTACCTGGTAACCCTCCCACGCAACTCGATCACAAGTGGAACCCGAATGCCACGAAAATCGTCATCCCGGTTTCGGATGAGCCACCATATGATGGCACGGGCTGGGACTCTCAGGATACCAACACAATACTGGAGGCACATGATGCATGTGTAAACGCCGGCGTAATACCAACCCCTCTATGGGCTCAAAGTAACGAGGACGTTGGCTCTTCAATGAAAGATTTAGCCCAATGCCCCAACGGTATTGTGAGCTCATCATCATCTAGAAACTGCCCGGGTACATCAGTAAGGCTCACCAATGCAGGTGGGCAGATGTACAGTTTTCCGACTGGAGCCTCTAGCGCGGCAGAACTACAGCTCATGGTAGAGGCATTGGTCTATCTAGCTACTAATAATTCAAGAGAGATTTTCATGACAGTTTTGGATCCAAAATCTCTTCTCGATAGTCCGCATCCAGGCTGGCAGAAGGGAGATCCAGGGACAGTTGTGGACACCCAAGCGGATACCTACACAGAAGATTTAGGTCCTTCTCTAGACTCTCTCGGATATGGGCACTTAGTAGTAGTAAATGATACAAGAATAACGCTGAATGACGCCTTTAGCCTTCACCCTTCAATCGCAGTAGACACTTCTGGAAATACCCATGTTGCATGGATGGACGGTAGAGCATATGGATTCGAAATAGATGTAAATTACGAGGTATACTACACCAGACTAAGACTCCAAGGTGTAGCAGAGTGGGATGGGGTTGAGGAAGGCCTCCCCTCCTTTGGTATCAAGCAAATTACCGACTCCGCCATATCCACCGTCGAGGGCCTTGGTGGAGTCGACTCAAACCGTCCTTACGGAGCAAATTCTCACATGCCCTCAATTTTGACTGACGACTTCGACAACGTCCACCTATCTTGGCTGGACAATAGTAATGAGAGTCAGATGGAGACTGTTATGTATGCCAGACTCAACCATACTCACAACTCACATCCTGACGGATTCCCCCTGAACTCCCTGGCTACATCCGTTCTCGATGAGTGGGAAGTAATTCCTGTCACTTCATGGTCTTCTAACAAGCTAGGGCCAAACTCTCCTGCCTCCCCAGACCTAGGTCAGGCACCAGCGTTCGCCAACGACTTAGGTAGTGGTGCCCATATTTCTTGGTCTGACGATCACAAGTGTTCCGATGAGAACAATGGAGGCAAATTTACAATATGCTATGTTCATGTTCTCACTGGATTAGTGGACATCGGCCTTGCTGAAACTGAGACATATTATCACACCATTCAGCCTAGTGGGCAAACCACATTCAATCTGACTATATCCAATCCGACACCAGGGCCTCCTGACTTAGTCTCTGATACATTCTTCGTCTCAATGGAAGGGGTACCGAATAACTGGAGCTCGACGCTATTCTTCGCAACAAATCATACTCCGATATTCCCATCCACCCCAATCTTCTTGGAGGGAGGAGAAATTGAGCCTATCTACATGAGAATCCGGTCGCCGACAATCTATCAAGCAGATGAGGACGAGTTAGCAACAATTGTTCTAACAGCCTTATCCGAGAAGGATCCAGCAATCAGAGATGAGCAAATCACACTCGTCCTGATGGATGTGGTCCACGGCATTCAGTTAGATACAAGTCACTACCAGGCCGATGTTGAACAGGGTCAAAACGCCGTTTTCTCGATATCAATAACTAATACGGGAAATGTATACGATACATTTGCATTTTACGACCCGACCACGCTTGAGGGACAGACCGAATGGGCACTTCCCTTCGGCTGGGGTATTTCTTTCCCGACGTCACTTTCTCTGGATCCGAGCCAGTCGGTCACTAGAAATCTTCAGGTCAGCGTTCCGACATCTCAAGAGCCGGGAACCTTTGTGATCTATCTCAAAGGGTGGTCTACTGGGGAACCCGTTCTATCTGTGGATAGAGGAACTTTCGATATTCTGGAACTCTGGGTGAATGTATCAGTTAGGACTACTGGAAATATTGTTTTCCAGCTCGGAGAAACAACGCAACATGTTCTCCCAGGGGAATGCTCTTCATTCGATGTCGATGTTACCAAGCATTTCACACCCGGACACCTCATTTTCAGCACTCCAGGAGGTCCCGATGAGAGGCCTTCCGAGATTTCTGAAAATACATGGAGATACGATAACTGGGTCGTAGACCTCGACTTCAGTAATGCTCCGGGAGGAAACGGTATTCCCGACAATGCGCCTAGATACTGGTCCCAGATAGGTGTTCCTCAGACTGTTACGGCTCTGATGTGCGCTCCTTACAATGCTACTGCCGGGCTAGGCACTTCCGTATCGTTCCGTGCGTATCTCGAGGGTGCTCCTCAGGTCAGTGACAACGTCGTCTTATTGACAAACGTGATTCAGGTCTACGATCTTGAGGCATCTGTACCAGATACAATTCTTTCACTGCATCCCGGACAGCAATTCGAGATGCCTACTACCATAGATAACGTCGGTAACGGACCCGATAGATATGATATGGCAATTCAATCAATCACCGACTCAGAAGGATACACACACGTTTGGGACATCGATATACCCAGAGTCCTATTCGATGAGCTAGATAGGGATGAATCGCAAGAAATACCGATTACCATTAGTGTACCAGAGAAGACCCTCGCGGGCCAATACACCATTGTCTTAGAAGTAATGAGTGAGGAAGAATATGATGGAACTAGGCTCAGAGATCTAATCACACTGCAGGTGGAGATAATAGAATTCCATGACATGAGAATAGTGCTCGACCCACTGGTTGAAAGTAAGATAAAGACAACCGCGCCCGGAAGAACAGTTAGATTCGTTATGAATGTCACTAACTTTGGTAACGTTCCTGACATACCAACCCTGCACAATCACACCATAGACGCAGCAGGAGAGTGGGACCTCCAGCCCGGAATGAATCAACTGGACAAGTGGCAAATCAGATTCGCCTTGCTGGAAGGGTTTGACTCTGAGTTCCCAACAGAGAAGAACTGTATCGAGCTCACAATGACCGATCCGATACCAGTCGATGAGTGCTATATTTCCGCTACTACCAACTCACTTACTCTTCCAGAGATGCAAGCATATACGACTCTGAATATTGTGGCAATAGTAGATATTCACCCAGAAGCTACACTAGCAGACAGAGAGATTGGAATCAAGGTCATGTCAGACTTTGGATCTAGTGAGGCAGGCGGAGATCATGATGAAACACCAAGTTGGGAAGACTCCTGCACACTGGACTTGAATGATGATGGATTACCTGACAACTATTCCCCCAACTGCGATACCAATGAACAAATAGTCGAACTCAGACTAAGAGCCCCTGACTTGGAGATATACTCCGTGTCGGTTGATGAAAAGAGAGGCTCCGTTGGCGACATGTTATCCGTCAATGTCCAAGTCAGAAATGTTGGAAACGCGCATGCAACTGATGTCAATATTGTTCTCTGCTCTGGACAGAGTGAGTCCGACATCAAGAAGAACGGTTGCAAAGAGGAGAATATCGCATATAGGCAGACCATTGAAGCAATAATGCCATCCGAGGACCCTGATCCACCAATCATTACGTTGCTGTACATGGTAGAGGCTGGAAGCCACGATATCGTGGTAGTACTCGATCCAGACAACTTAGTAGTCGAAACCGACGAGGATAATAACGTACAAGCAGTGAATGGAAAGATGGGTTCGGATCTCGGAATTCTAGACGTTGGTGTGGAGGCTATAGTACAATATTCGGTTCCAGCTATCATCCTGGGGGCGACGTTTGCTCTCTTCGGAGTAGTCGGGGTAGTTATGTACGGTAGAAGAATGGAGGCTCTTCAGAGGTTCCAAGAAAAGAGCAGTCTTCTAGCCAATCTTTCGGATGACGATATGACATTCTGATTACTTGACCATCCACCATGGAAGAGGCGTGTTGTTCCCCGCGGCTACGAACTTTCCTTGATTCACCGCAAGGTCCCTGAGAAGACGTTCTCGGAGAGTGGTCATCATCTCCTCAGCATCATTTGATCGCATCCTCATGTTTTGAGCGAAGACATCCAAGTCCAACGGCCTTCTAGGTTGAGTCATTAACGCATGCGCCAACTGGCGCTCCTCATAACTATCCAAACCTTTACTCAGACCCGGGGATACTTTACTCATCACATGCTGATGAAGAGCAATCACTGCATCACGCTTCTCATCAATCCTCTCAAGGCACTCATCTAGCTCCGATAGTACCTGCATACCTTCGACTAGAGGGATGCTCCTTCTAGTTCCCAGTTGGGATACTAGGCCATCTAGCTCCTTAGGCAGCCTTGAAGAAAGCCTGAGGGGTCCTCCCCTTGGCATTTTTCTATGCTCTGCTCTGAACAGATCAGGACCAAGATCCAATCTCAACGAGAACGACTGGTTGACCGTGTAGACTTTCCTTGGCGGCCCCCCCTTCTCAGAAGGGATTTTATCCGAATCAACAAATCCTGCTTCTTCAAGGACCTTTAGATGCTTCATCACAGCCTGCTGACTAACATCAAGCATCTCTGACAGTTGAAGAGGGTAATGTGGCTCCTTAACAAGGAATTTCAGTATATCCCTTCTGGTGGAGTTCTCGAGTATGCTCATGGCATGCTCAAAATCCACCATTTCTAACCAACCCGTAGTTGTCTAATCAGCCCTCTTCTAAAAACCCAACTTGAGCATAGTATAATATTACGCCAATAGATGTGGTATCATGGGCGCCGCCAGGACGGTCATTAAGACCGTGATCGTGATTATGGGAATTTTATTGATTTTAGCATCGTTTGGAGCATTGGTCGTCGCTAATGAGATTGACAGCAGGGTATCAGAGGAATGTGAGGATACCGTAGGCTCAATTGGAGAGATCATTGGAGCTGATGAAGAGCAATGTCAGGATGCTAGAGATTTGAGGGATAACCTAAGGTCGGCCTTCCTACCCTTAATCATCATTGGAGCTTTCCTAGTTGTAATTCCTATACTTTCAAATTTCTGGAACAAGAGTGAGGACTGATAACGTTGAGGAAATCATCCGTTGTCCCAGTTTTCCCAGCTCCCGCCTTCCTTTTGATCCTCTAATTCTGGGAAATCCTCCAAATCTGGCTCTTCTTCTACATCAGTGAAGGGCCCCGGCACTAATTCTTCCTCGTTTTCCAAAAACTGTTCTCTGTGTAACGATTTGTAAATATCATCAGTGGTCATCATAGGAGTCTGTATGTTTACTTGAACGGTAGGCTTTTTTCTTCTCCACCCAATTAGAGCAAGAACCAGCCCAACGATTCCGAAGGGACCCCCGATACAGCACCCTGCAACCATCACTAGGATTGACACCGGACTATCTTCAAGCAACTTAGTTTGAGACTTGATATCATCCACTAGCCACAAGTCCCCTTCTTCAGCATCATTGTACAGTGTATATGTGCCGCTGCTCTCTGGTACGAATACCCTAACCGTCCTAAAATTAGGGGAATCTGCGTCTATCTGCCTATCTACATGCAAGAACCCGGGCTCATTCCATTCACAATCCTTTGAATCGATAATTAGGCGGACATCAGGCGCAGGAGAACCATCCTCTACTATCCGCATTACAAGATACTCCCTCTGGCCCACAATGGAAGTAGATGAGAGGTTCACACTGACGCTCTCGCCAGGTCCAACGACAGCCTCGTTAAATTGAGCAGGATCGAGATACTTCTCACTCTGCTCAGATGCCGAGCTCCATGCTAAGGTGGCCATCAAAAGAAGGAAGAAAGAAATCGCTGAGATGGTCTTGGCCCATCCCATCACATCTCGGCTCATGGGGTAGCCACAGGCTATACGCTTTCAGTATTAGTCATCAGTATCCAAGCCCAATCCCATCTAGTTTCTCAGGTAGATAGGTATCGGTAACGAAGTCAAGACCATACTTGGCCAATGACTGCTGCTCTGCCTTTTTGCCTAATTCCTGCATGAGTTTGATCTGCTCCTGCCACCACCCAGTGTTGAATCTAGGATCACTCAGCTCAGCCTCTAGGGCATTGATATCTTGTTTCGATAAATCGTCACTTGGAAGATCATATGCTAATATGTCGTCTGCTGTTATTCCTAGATATGTTGCCTCCTTGGTCGCTAGATATTCAGAAATATGGGCGGTCTTTATCGCTCCATAAGCAATACTGGCAAAAATTCTGAAGGACCATGGGTCACAGTCAGTAAATACCACTATTGGCTTCTTCCACTCGTCACTAATCCTTCTCATTATCCTCCTTGTAGATCTAGCCGGTTGTCCCTTTAGATGAATAAGCGCGCACCTCGATTCTTCGTCGAATCCATTCTCTATCAACCTGTCAAACATACCGCCAGTTTCTATGGCCATAACGAAGTCAATATCCTCATCAACGAGCCTCAACTTCTCCTCTTCCACATTATACGGAACTCCATATCCAGAATCACCTACATCGTCTCTGCAGTTTATTGTCATCCACTCGCCTCTCCTGTTCCTCTCTTCAACGGTGATATTACCAATGATTCTAGCTCCGTCTTCCTCAGGCCTTAGCTTGAAATCCTCTCTCAGACACTTCGTGACTATCTCTAGATCTTCAGCTAGATTATTACTTTCATTTTGCGAGCCAAATTTACCGTTACCCCAACCTTCAGAGATATAGTACATCTCTCTCAACGTAGAGGATTTTCCAGAGTCAATCATCTCCTCAATGAATTCTGTGATATGAAGTGTCCTCAATAGCTGTCTAGCAGACCCCAGCTTAGTCGCATCTCTGACAGTCTTACTCTTTCCATACTTGAAAACCCCAAGTCTGTTGTCAAAGGAGATATTACTCTTTGAACGCACAGGAAGGGTCATCCTAGGGGGGTCGCCCCTTTGCATTCTATTATGCATCTCAGCCGCTACTTGATGTAACGAGTCTACGACTTGTTGCCTGCTCTTTCTGGTTGAATCGCTCATTGGTCATCACCCTCCATTCCGAACCAGTCGGTATCAGCAGATGGAACGAACTCCGTAACATCTGAACTTACGGACGATTCAGTACTCAAATCAGAAACACTTTGTTCAGCCCTCATCTCATTAGTGTGCGAAGAAACATCCTTACTCCTAACTTCCTCTACCGCGGCCTCCAGAGCCTCAGCCTTGCGTTGTTCATCTAACAGTGCCTCATCCATCTTTGTAGCACCAATAATCTCTCCATTCCCTCTGAAGAATATATCCGCTTCATTCCAATCTCCCTTAGTCAGTCCTGATATTCCAAACTCTAGAACTGTAGAAGTTCCAGGATCCAAGGTGTCTAATCTCCAAGCCCACAAACCCCGGGCCTCTTTTCTCCCTCCCCTGGGGTTGAACTCCATTGAGGTCCCAGAACTCTCGGGCCACTTAGCTAAGATAGTGTAAGCTCGGGCTCTGGCGGTGTAGTTATGTATTGTTATTGTACACATAGAAAGCCTCCTTTCTTTATCCCATGACAGAACCTCTTCAAGGAATACAGCATTCATAATCTGAGTGATTACCGGAGCCAAATCCGGCTCCTCCCTCCCAAGTAGCTCTGATGACTTCTTGGAAATCTCAGGAAGTATAATGTTCACGAGCTCAAACTTCTCCTTGGCTTTCTTCCGTTGGGAACTCTTCTTCAGATGATTTTTGAGCCCCCTTCCAACTTCCAGCATCGCCTTTCTTATCTCATCAAAAACCTCCTCATTATACGAGACCGCCTCTTTTGCCTCACTGGTGAATTGGACATTAGTAGAAGCCAGATGAATCAAGACCGCCGCAGGTCCCTTTGGTATTCCGCTTCCTCCTGGCTGTTCCAAACCGTAACTCTTCCAGTTCACGGCTTCAAGGGCCTTGGTCAATAAGCACCCTCCTTGCTGATACATCAGGGGGACCCTATTAGCGAATCTCAGGATCTCTATAGGCCCATCAGAGGTCAGATCCCCCCCAAAAACCAATCCAACCTCGATTTGGAAAGGATTGCCCTGACTAACAGAGGGACTCCTTGTAACTGTGGATGCAAACCGAGAATCTATGGCTTTGGAGAGCCCCTTCTTGATCAGCAGATCCTCGATTGGGGACAAGCAATCCATGGGTGGTTTGAGGAGCTTGACCGTCTGAAACGCGGCAATTATCATCTTCGCCTCATCTGCCTTAATCCTCTTTGGGGTTCTGCCTTCCTCTACCTCCGCTATAGCCAAAATTTCCTTAGCCGCCCTAGGACTGACTCCCGAGAAATTGTGCTTTAGGAATGAAGTCATTCTTCTGTCATTAGCTTCTCTGAGCATTCTTTGCAATGTTCCGAGTTGTATCCCATGGGGGTGTGGCTTGATCTCCTCGACTACCCTGGGTAGTTTGTTACTGGTCCTAATCCAGCTCCCCTCTTCAACAACTGAGCCCTCTTTGTCATACACAACCAGTGATATTGAAGCATGAGGATTAACAATAGACGTCATTCTAAGATATTGGTAGACAGATTTCCTACCTCTCTGATACTTCGCCTTCATCTGAGTTCTTATCCTGAGACCGTGGGATATCTCATTACCAGTTTTATCGTCTATCCAAATGTCTCTCCTCTCACCAGATTTGATCGCCTTGTTCTTCTTCGTGTCCACACCAAGATCAACATATACCGCCGAAGAGTCACTTTTAATCTTCGAAACAACATGTGTTTTGGAGCCTGTAGTCAACTGACTATACATCACAACCCCAGTTATTCCTATTCCTTGTTGGCCTCTTGTCTGCCTGATGGCATGAAACCTAGAACCGAGGAGGAACTTACCAAACACGTTCTCTATTGCATCTCTTGGTATTCCCGGACCGTTATCTTGTGTGATCAATTCCAGCTCATCTCCTTTTGTCCGCCTAATCTCTACTCTGATATCAGGCAGGATACGTGCCTCCTCACATGCGTCTAGAGAATTGTCGACAGACTCCTTCACTGCAGTTATTACCGCTCTTGGCAACGTATCAAAACCAAGGAAATGCTTATTCTTCTCGAAGAACTCACTCACTGATATCTGCTTTTGTTTACTAGAAATTTCTTCTGCCTCATTCATGCGAATCACCCCATCAGGTCCTCCCAATTCCCTGATGGAACGGGGCCTGCTTATGGTTGCACGAACGCGCACACTGATACCTATTGAATGATACTGACTACAAAATCCTGAAAACACCTTTTTCCACTATCAAACCATTTTCCAGAACGATGATGAATTACACCAAGTTATATGCATTGAAGAATTTTTGATACAGTCTTTCATTAACTAAACTTGAATGGCTAGGGTATGAATAACAGAGTTGTAACTATGACCATGCTAGTGATTGCCAGCCTACTGGCTTCTCCGGTTGTTGTCGCAGACGATACTCAGGACATACCAACGAACGCACAGAACACGGGAGCGCATGACGCTCTCGTGGCCGCACTCTCGCACGCAGGACTTGTTTCCGCCTTGCAGGCAGATGGACCTTTCACGGTCTTCGCACCAACTGATGATGCATTTGCGGCCGCAGGAATTGATCTCTCGACATTCGACACCGACGAGGAGAACGCTACCCTCAGCGACATACTGCTGTATCACGTCGTGAGTGGCGCGGTCGCCTCCTCAGATGTCACTGATGGAATGTCTGCCGAAGCACTCAACGGTGACGACCTGACGTTCACCGTATCCGATGGGTCTGTCATGGTGAACGATGCAACAGTCACCTCAGCAGATGTGATGGCTTCGAACGGAGTCATCCATGTAATCGACAAGGTACTGATGCCTCCTGCAGATTTAGGAGACATACCTACAGTAGCTCAGGGAACCGGAATCCACACTTCCTTGGTCGCCGCAGTAGTCCAAGCCGAGCTATTGACAACATTGCAGGGTAACGGTCCATTCACGGTCTTCGCCCCAACTGACGACGCATTCGCAGCAGCTGGAATAGACCTAGCAGCACTCGACAACGAAGAGGGCAAGGCGACACTGACTGACATTCTGCTATACCACGTGGTATCAGGAGCAGTACCGTCATCCGCAGTTACCGACGGCATGTCCGCTGCAGCAGTAAACGGAGACGATCTGTCCTTCGCAGTCGGCGAGGGAGTGATGGTCAACGACGCAAACGTCGTACTGGCTGACGTACCAGCATCCAACGGAGTCATCCACGTGATCGACAAGGTACTGATGCCCCCTGCTGACGTTCCAGTACTTCCTGAGGGATGTGACTACGTTGTAGGAATAGATGATTCAGGATATGCATATGATGTAATCGATCTGTCCATAGACGTAGGTCAGACAGTATGCTGGATGTGGGAAGACGAGTCAATGGCTCACAACGTAGCTCAGATTGAGAATGAGGGAGATACGAACAGAATGCTTGGCGGAAAGTACAGCGGAATGGCAATGTCAACCGTTGACTACAGAGTCACATTCGATGAGAATCAGACCTTCCTGTACATCTGTGAGCCTCACGCCACCATGGACATGGTCGGAAAGATTGTCGTAGGTACAGGGATAATGGAAGTGGCCGATGAAACAGACTCCAGCACTGATAGCAACAGCGTCCCCGGCTTCACCGCCGGACTATCTGGAATAGCACTGGCCGCCGCCGTAATCATGTACGGTGGAAGAAAGTCAGAGCTGTAGACGTAAAAAGCCCTTCACTGGGAGAAAACATCCGGTTTCCAAGCCGTGATTCTCCCAGTGAAGGCACTTGTCATCACCGTCAGTGGACTAGCCAAGTATAATTTTCCAGGACCAGATCTTCCTTGGAAATTTCTGTTAATAGCAGAAACTGTGACTTGTTCAGAATCCTCGCTCACTCCCGGTCCGGCACCGATACAAGCTCCACAACCAGGATCAATAAGATGAACACCCGCTTCTTCGAATATCTTCGTCCATCCCTTCCGTTCTGAGAGCTCTTTAACCGACTTGGAACCAAATTGAATGTAGCATTCCACATCTTCTGCAACCTTAAGTCCAGCTTTGAGAGCAGCTTCACAGACCATGGCATAGAATGAGAAATCATCATCCTTGCCTGCAGTACAAGACCCTGCATATGCTATATCTATTCTGACATCTCCAAGCTCATCGATATATGCGCCGTTGGTCGGGTCTGAAGGAACCCCCTCATCTGGATTTCCAGGGTGGGCAACCATTGGACGTATATCCAAGAGATTTATCTCATGCGTACCACCATCATAGTGGGCATCCTCATCAGGAAGAACGAACCTACTTCTTATCTGACTCTCAGTAAGATCACGACGCCTGTCTAACAACCATTCAACGGTTCTATCATCGGGCTCACAAATCCCAGTCTTGGCACTACATTCAGTAGCCATGTTACAAAGAGTAGCCCGCTCATCCATCGATAGACTCGCTAGACCCGGTCCTCCGAATTCCATACTTCTATCCAATGTCTCCGAATTCGCAGCAAATTTCCAAAGAATGTGCAGTATGATATCCTTCGCTGTACAGCCGGGATGTAATTCTCCAACTAATTTGAATCTGATACTTTCAGGTACGCTGACGAATGAAAATTGGTTATGCACTAGATTTGCATACTCTGTTGAACCAACTCCATAGGACAGAGCATTTGACGCCCCCCCCATGCACGTATGAGAGTCTGTGGCTTGGATGAAGTCTCCAACGTCTATGAATTCCTCCCTAGCAACTTGATGGCAAATCCCGGGACTTATTCCTCCGACTGCCGAATAATCCCTGACTCCAGTATGTCTCTGGAAATCTACCTGCATGTCTCTCAGAGTTTGTATTTTCGACTCGAATCTACTAAACCTAGCAACGCCCGTGGCATATAGTAGATGATCCTCAAAAACAGCGAATTTACTAGGTTTAGGAAGCGCATAATCATCTCCATACTCATCAGATAAGAAAGTATGAACTTGAGCAGTGGTGAACTCATGAGAGTATCCTCCGTCCACTTGGGCTAGAACAGCATCGCCGGGTTTTACGAAACCAGGCTCATCGCCCCTCCCAAGTAATTTAGATGAAATCATCTTCTCAATCATATTCATTGGTCTCGGACCGCAATCGTTGGCTGGTAGTGTCACTTCACCAGACTTCAGCTTCTTGGCGAAAGGAAGGATACCGCCACTCTCCAATATCAGCTTACTTATTGGGTCATATCCCTCTGTGAACTCAGTTAGAGATATTCTCTCTCCATCCTGTAATCTTTCCAGCATAGAATGATCCCCCATCAATTGCCCAAGATTCAGATTGTTTCTCTCATGAATCGGTGCGAAAGACTCGGCAATGACGATTCTGATTCCAGACCATCTCTCACACTGGGGAGCGGTCTCCCTGCTAGAACCAGTACCTTTCCTGTGCCCCGATACTATTACCTCAAAACCACCGTCTTTCAAAGCCCTAGGCTCGAATACTCTTCGTCCCTCATGCAAGAGGCCAGCATACGCATTCTCAGCAATAACTGACGGCTCATGATCAAAGCATACCCATGCAGGAGTCATAACATCCGTATTTATGTCATCGAGAAGGTCTTCAACAGATAAATCAGACATCTTCAGATTGACACCTTCATACAACTGTTTCCTGATGAGTTCCAAGTCCTTGGTCAGGAATAACACTCTCTTTCCAGGAGTGAGGCTGATATTTTTCGGAGGCCACTGCTCACTCAAATTAACCACTCCCAAATCATCCAAGAGTCTGCTCTATTTCACGGTTCTCGATAGGGAACAACATTAGAGCCCACTAATCGTCATCCAGGGAAGTCATTGAAAAATGTTAAATTTAAATAACATGCGCTTTCGGGAGTTTATACCTTTCCCAAGGAAGGAGACTAAAAAATGGCTGACTATCTAGTTGAAGACACAGTGAAATGCAATGAATGCGGAAGCAGAAATCTGCTTAGAGACGAGACCCGTGGTGAGGTCTGTTGCGAGGATTGCGGAGTCGTCCTCGAAGACAAAGTAATCGATCAAGGAGCCGAATGGAGGGTTTTCAGTCCTGAACAAGGAGATCAGAGAGCCAGAACCGGAGCCCCAATGACAGTAATGTTGCATGACAAGGGACTTTCGACGGACATAGATTGGCAGAACAAGGACTACTCAGGTAAGTCAATCTCCAGCCGGTATAGAAGCCAGTTCTACAGAATGAGGAAGTGGCAGAAGAGATCAAGAGTAAGCAACGCTACAGAGAGGAATCTCGCAATGGCACTAGCAGAGCTAGATAGAATGGCCAGTAGACTAGATCTACCCAAGTCCATCAGAGAGGCCGCTGCTGTGAACTACAAGAAAGCAGTAGAAGCGAGACTAATAAGAGGACGCTCAATTGAGGGAGTAGCCGCTGCCAGCCTCTATGCGGCATGTAGGCAGTGCAAGAATCCACGAACTCTGGACGAGATTGGAGAGGCAAGTAGAACTGGTAGGAAGGAAATCGGTAGGACGTATAGGTTCATGGTCAGGGAACTCAAGATGAAAATCCCTCCAACCAAGCCCGAGGATTACATCCCTCGTTTCTGCTCCGGTTTAGATTTGGATGCCGAAGTTCAAGCTAAGGCATACGAGCTAATTAGTGCCGCACAGGAGAAAGAGCTGACCAGCGGAAGAGGCCCTACAGGAATCGCGGCCTCAATAATCTATATCGCAAGTGTTCTTTGTGGCAAGAGGAGAACCCAAAGAGAGGTGGCAGAGGTCGCCGGGGTGACTGAGGTTACGATTAGAAATCGCTACAAGGAACTTATTCAGAACCTGAATATTGAACTTGAGATATGAGGCCATATGTCCAGAAGAGAGGCTAGAGCCCTCATTTGGGAGGGTTGCGAGGCATTAATCAGGGAGCTAATCAAAGCCTCCTTCCAAGCGGCCACTCTCCCTCACCCACCACTCGAGCTTCCGGACTTCCCCGCTATTCAACCAGAAACTTCCGAAAAACTGGCTGACCAAGCCGTTGGAATTTTTCTGAACGACAGGGCTGGATTCAATCATAGACTATCATCTATTGTGGATGACAGGACTCCCGACTATGTTAGGAGAAACATTGATCCAGAGAAACTACGAGAAAAGTGGACCTCTGAGAATTCAAAGATGATATCCGAGGCACTTATTTTCAAAATGTCATCAGACTGGCTCTCTTCTGCACTGGATGAAAGCTCCCCCGATACAGACAGGTGGTATCTGGGGGTATCGTTACTAATTGGCCTGTCTCTGAATGGATCCAATGTAGCTAGAGAAGAAGGACCTCATCTTTTGACTTCGATCTCTATGGCTAGACCACCCAGAATCCAGACGCCAAAGTCATCAGGCCCTCATCACCTTGCTTGGAATCCAGCCAATGAAACTCAACCTGATGAGATTCCGCACCCGTCGGGTGTCCTAGCAGCCTCAATTATACTGGATACCCTATCCGGAAACCAAGTCTCTAATTCCCAGATACTTCCCTATTGGTTAGAGTCACTGACCGTATCCAGGAAACTAAGTATGCATCTCAACGTCCCCAATCGATTGATGACATTACTGGACCAAAGAGACTACACCAACTCTAAGATGGCCGTTAAGAGTGCTATTCAACTTATTTCTGAATACCCACAAGAGTCACATGACCTCCTTATCCTTGCTTCGAAGCATCATGATTCCGAGACTCGGAGAGAGTTAGCATCATCACTTCAAAGAATCTCTTCCGATGATACGCAACTAGCGTTGAGACTGATGGAGGGACTACTTCAAGACGAGGACTCAGACACTAGGGTTCTTGCTACTACCTTCCTTTCATCTCTGGTAAGATACGATATTCCTACATTTACCGTCAAGGCCTCTGAGGTACTACAGAGAGGAGATGAGAGGATGACCCAAAGAATTGTTGACTCAGCAATGAGGGAGTATCTATCCATCAATCCCATGGATGAGGATAGCCTACTCTCACATGCATGGATTTCTTCCGGGGAGTCGTCAAAGTCCAGGCTTGTTGGCCTAGTAATGCAACAGCTCGAAGTGACAGAAGAAGGATTCAAGAGGTCATGTAGGAGAATTTTCCAATCAAGCAACGAAGAATACTATGATCTCAAGAAAAGAATACTCAGAAGAGACGCTTCACTGGAATATCTAATGCCATCCTGAAGAGACTATGAGCACCCGGTAGTCGAGCCACAGTCGTTGCACTTGAGACAAGTCCCGTTTCTGACCATCTTACTACTTCCACAGTCATCACAAATATCTCCAGTGAATCCAGCTTCTCTGGCTAATCGATAGGTACGTTCTTCACTACTCTCAACAGTTGGAATCGAGTCTAGAGTCAGCTGTACTTCCCGGCTCTCTCCCCTTATCCTCATTACGCCCTCATCTGTAATCTCAGGCTTAGTGATCGTGAACGGGTCCAGGTCCTCAGCACCAACATGTGCTAGGTCGTCCCTACCTGCATACTCGATAGCAAGCTCTCTGAATATCCAGTCTACTAGGCTGGAGGCCATTTTTACTCTACCACTGCCTCCTTCGACCATTCCGCTTGGCTCGAACTTCTGGAAGGTGAATACATTGACGAAAGCTTCCAACGGAACTCCGTGCTGAAGTCCAATCGAAACCGCTATTGCAAACTGGTTCAACATTGCTCTCCATGCCGCGCCTTCTTTGGAAGTGACAAGAATAATTTCCCCGAGTCTCCCATCTGGATATTCGCCAGTGATTAGTCGAACACTGTGGCCGCCAATCCTTGCCTTGACATTATCGCCCTTCTTCTTGTCTGGCAGAGCTCGCCGTGTTGCAATGTAATCTACAAAGGACTTCGCGACTGGGGTGGCCACTTCCTGTGGAACTGGAAGAGCTTCCACGACCTGTTGTACCATTGTAGATACCGACTCATCCTCTTCATCCTCTTCCAAGGAGGTCGTATCAACTAACTGATTCATCAGAGGCTGAGATAGCTTCGAGCAGTCCCGATAAACGGCACAGGCCTTGATCATCGTCTCATGGCTAAAGTCATATGCGGCTCTGATATCCTCTACAGTTGAGTCAGAGGGCATATTGATTGTCTTTGAGATAGCTCCAGATATGAAGGGCTGTGAAGCGGCCATCATCAGTACGTGAGCCTTCCAGTCGATAGCCCTCTTGCCGTACTTCCCACAGGGGGTAGCACAGTCGAAGACAGGCAGATGCTCATCTTTCAGACCAGGGGAACCTTCTATCGTACCTCTTCCGAAAACATGGTCATTAGCCTCATCCACCTCAGTCGAAGTGAATCCAAGGTGATCAAGTACGTCGAACCAAGGATCGTCACACTGCTCTTGCGTCATGCCAAGGGATTCCTTACAGAAATCAATTCCTATTATCGAAGGAGCGAAGGCTCCCCTGATACCAAAAACGTCTGCCATACTGGAATTGATTTTCGATACCACCTCTGGAGTGAAACCAATCTCATCCAGCCTACTTGAGGTCAGATTGGGGCACCCTGTTAGACTCATTGTCCCCATAATGTATTCCATTATACCGTTTATGTTTGGTTTTGAGTATCCGAGACGTTTCAATGCCGCAGGAACCCCGTTGTTGATTATTCTCATCGATCCACCACCGGCTAGTGTCTTGTACTGTATCAATGAGAATTGAGGCTCTACTCCTGTGGTGTCGGCTCCCATGACTAGGCCGATAGTGCCGGTGGGAGCTATGACAGTAGTCTGCGCGTTTCTATACCCGTGCTCTTCTCCCTCTCTCAGAGCCCTGTCCCAGGCATCTCTCGCAGCCTCTAGAAGGTCCTTGGGGCATTTCTTGGAATTAATTCCCATGGGGGTAACGGTTAGCTCTTCATAATCCTCAGAAGGAGCATCATAAGCTGCCCTCTTGTGGTTCCTCATCACTCTGAGCATACTTTCTGAGTTCCTATCATAGTCAGGGAAAGGCCCCATGAAGGAAGCCATCTCAGCACTCGTAGCGTACGACTCCCCGCACATTATCGATGTCAATGCTCCACATATTGCATATCCGCGCTCATCATCGTAGGGGATTCCCATGTGCATCAGCAAGGAGCCTATGTTACAGTATCCAAGACCAAGAGTTCTGTAGTCATACGAGCCTCTGGCGATGTTCTCAGAGGGGAACTGAGCCATGAGTACGCTTACCTCTAACGTAGCTGTCCATAGCCTAACGCTGTGCTTGAAGTCTTCAATCTGGAATTTATGGGTATCCAAGTCATAGTACTTCAGCAGATTGATACTAGCTAGATTACAGGCAGTATCATCCAAGAACATGTACTCTGAGCAGGGGTTCGAACCATTTATTCTCCCTGCTTCGGGACAGGTATGCCACTCGTTTATGGTAGTATCAAATTGGACACCGGGATCCGCACAGGCCCATGCTGTGTATGCAACTTTATCCCAAAGTTCTCCAGCGTCCAGAGTTTTACATGCCTCTGGCCCCCTTCCTTCCTTGGCCGCCTTATCCAACTCTGTCCTCCAGTGGAGATCCCAAGTTTCACCATTCTTGACGGCATCCATGAATGAGTTCGGCACTCTCACGGAGTTGTTACTGTTCTGACCTGACACGGTCATGTAAGCCTCTCCTTGCCAGTCGGTATCGAATACTTCGAAATCGACCCCCTTCCAACCCTGCTTTGCAAGATCAACTATTCTTTGAATATGGGGCTGAGGAACACAGTCTTTGATTGCCTTTACCATGGCTTTCTTCAACTCAGCGTTTTCACTCTGTTCAAACCTATCTCCATCACTATCAGAATCCCAAATCGCCTCCATCAAGGAATTCGCATGCTTCTGAAGAATATTACTGCCAATCACCAGAGCAGACACTTTTTCCTCTTCGCTGCTCTTCCAGTCAATGTACTCTTCGATGTCTGGGTGATCAAGGTCTAGAGTGACCATCTTTGCCGCTCTTCGTGTGGTTCCTCCGGATTTTATGGCACCAGCCGCCCTGTCTCCAATCTTTAGGAATGACAGGAGTCCAGAAGAGCTCCCTCCTCCAGAAAGAGGCTCGCCCGCTCCTCTAATCTTGGAGAAGTTAGAGCCAGTACCCGAACCATACTTGAACAGTAGAGCCTCACGATTCCATAGACCCATAATGGAATCTTTGCCCCCTACCAGGGAATCCCCGACAGACTGTATGAAGCAAGCATGTGGCTGTGGATGCTCGTATGCATTAACAGAGTACTCTAGTTCGCCCGTTAATGGGTCGATGTAGGAATGACCCTGAGCAGGCCCCTCAATTCCATATGCCCAATGTAGGCCAGTGTTGAACCATTGAGGACTATTGGGCGCCGATCTCTGGCTAGCCACTAAGAAGCACATCTCATCGAAGTACGACCTAGCATCAGCTTCGCTAGCGAAGTATCCATGCTTCCATCCCCAGTACGTCCAAGTCCCAGCGAGTCTTCGGAAGAGCTCCCTTCCATCTCTCTCACCAGTGTATCTCTCTCCTGCATCGATTGACTCTAATTTCTCATGATCAGGCTCACTCCTCTGTAGCCATACTGGAACTCCGTCTTCTGGTACCTTTCTGAGATGGGCTGGCACTCCTGCCTTCCTCAGATACTTCTGTGCTAGGACCTTTCCAGGCACACCAGAGTAGCCAGACGGTAGCCTCACGCCAGTAATCGAGTCTGCCATCGAACCGTCCGGATTTCTGATTTCCGCATCCATCTCAATCCAATCAAACTTCTCGAAAGGATCCTCACCAGCGGATGTGAAACGTCGTTCGATTACCATGCCTTTCTCAGTATTCTTCTCATTTTTCGAACTCTTGACTTTCTGTTGCATCTTCTCACTACTCCCGTTCTCTAACTCTTTGCATGCACGTCCCGTGGCGCGAGGGATTCCGTCTTCAGGATGGGGGGTGTTTAATGATTGGTATATCCAACTAGCCAGAAGGCGTAAATGAATTATTTTTTCTAATCATGGAGGAATGGCGAACTTGATACTTCTATTTCTGCATCTCCAATGTCCAAGTAAGAGTTGCACCAGATCGAGTAATCATTATTCCGACACTACAATACTTCTCATGGCTCTGCTCGATAAGCCTTCGAACCAGCTTCTCGGGAACATCCCCCTTTACAATGTAATTCATATTCACAGATGTGAAAACTCGAGGCCTCTCATCAGATCTAACAGAGGCGATCTCTACTGTCGCGCATTCGACATTATCTGACCTATCCTTCAGTCCATCTATCACATCAATTAGCGAGCAAGCCGCGTGGGAGTGAAGCACCATCTCCATCGGACTGGGACTAGTATCACTGTATATTCCGAATACCTTGCCTTTGGAGGTCGTACCAACATAACCGTCCTCTTCTGTCCACCGCACTTCCCCTTCCATGGTCACCACCCAGAGTCATTCCACTTCAAGGGTTGGCTTCATGAATGTCCCTATGGTCGGAGATATGAGAAATATGACGCAGGACTCCACTATCCAACTCTTCGAAGGTCACTTGCAGGTTCCTGAAAACCCAATTATTCACTACATCGAAGGAGATGGGATAGGAATAGATATCACTCCAGTAATGATCAAAGTCGTTGATCAGGCGGTCTCCAAGGCATATGGCGGTTCTAGAGAGATACAATGGTCCGAGGTGTTAGCAGGTCAGAAGGCCTTCGATACGACTGGTGAATGGCTACCGGAGGAGACTCTTGAGGCCATGAGAAGCGGGCTGGTCTCCATCAAGGGACCTCTTACTACACCAGTAGGAGGGGGCATCCGAAGCCTCAATGTCGCATTACGTCAGAAATTAGACCTATTTGCATGTGTCAGGCCTGTACGGTGGTTCGATGGGACCCCAAGCCCAGTAAGGGACCCAGGGGCAGTAGATATGATAATCTTCAGAGAGAACAGCGAGGATGTATATGCTGGAATAGAATGGGAGGCGGGTACTCCCGAGGTCCAGAAGGTAATTCGATTTCTTCAGGATGAGATGGGCGTTGAAAAGATTAGATTTCCAGAAACCTCAGGAATAGGAATCAAGCCTATCAGCTCAGAGGGAACTAATAGGATCGTTCGAGCCGCGATCAGATACGCTATTGAAAATGACAAAGACTCTGTAACTCTGGTTCACAAGGGGAACATCATGAAGTTCACAGAGGGGGGCTTCAGAGATTGGGGATATCAGCTAGCTCGTGATGAATTCGGCGCCGAGCTCCTAGACGGGGGGCCATGGTGTTCTCTAGAGAATCCAAAAACCGGCAGGACCATTACTATCAAGGATGTTATTGCAGATGCAATGTTACAACAGGTTCTCACACGGCCCAGGGAGTACGGGGTGCTCGCTACCATGAATCTGAATGGCGATTACATCTCCGATGCTCTCGCAGCACAGGTCGGGGGAATCGGAATAGCTCCGGGTGCGAACATAAATTATGATACAGGAATAGCAATTTTTGAGGCTACTCACGGCACTGCGCCCAAATATACAGGCCAGGATAAGGTAAACCCTGGAAGCCTAATCCTTTCGGCTGAGATGATGCTTCGACACATGGGCTGGGGAGAAGCCGCCGATCTGATCATCAAAGGCATGGAAGGAGCCATATCAGCCGGAACAGTAACCTATGATTTCGAGAGACTTATGGAAGGTGCAACCCTACTCTCCTGCTCTGGTTTTGGAGATGCTCTAATCTCTCATATGTGAGATGGTACAATGAGAACCATGAGCGAGGAAGAAATTGCAGAGCTCAGAAGTCGAATTCTTTCAATGGCCAGAAAAGCCGAGACAGGGAAAGATCCACTAGGTTGGTTCGAAGATCTCTATGAGTCATCTAATGGGAACGAGTCTATGATTCCGTGGTCAAACGGGGAGGCACATCAATTCTTGATCGAATGGATGAGATCTGTCTCTCCCGGTGGAAAAGCACTAGTTGTCGGCTCCGGACTTGGAGAGGATGCCGCTCACCTGGCTAAAATTGGATGGGATGTGACAGCTTTCGACATATCTCCAACAGCAATAGAGTGGTCTTCAAAGATCTATGGTGATCTGAATATCCATTGGAGAGTCGAGAATCTTCTCAATCTTCCAGATGAATGGGTGGGTCACTGGGATCTGGTAGTTGAGGTACATATCCTACAAGCAATACCAGAAGGAATCAGAAATTCCGCCTCAAAGAAGCTAGCACCTCTCTTAGCACCAGGAGGGAAACTAATCTGCATAGGTCGCTACGAATCTTCAAACGAGTATTCAGAGGGCCCGCCGTGGCCATTAGCAGAATCATTCATACATTCAATCGGAGAAGGCCTAAATCAAACCCACTTCGAAGTCAAAAGTCGAGATCATGACGAGGCTGGGCTTCTTAGGTATATTTCTGTCTGGGATCGTCAAGTCTAGATGACTAGTTTAGTAAAATAAACTCGGTGTAGTAAAAATTACCTGCAGATTTAATTATTCCAGCCGTTTATGGATGATTATGCCCGCAGTGATAGCCGGATACGCCAGATCCCCCTTCACCCCATCGAAGAGGGGTGCCCTAGCCAGAACGAGACCCGATGATATAGCCGCAACAGTGGTTAACGGACTGATTAGAGAAACTGGTGTGGACCCCTCATTAATTGAAGACCTAATCGTAGGTACGGCCTTTCCAGAAGCCGAACAAGGCTTCAACGTAGCTAGGATGATAACTTTCTTGACGGATCTCCCTGAAACAGTCCCCGGAGTTACCATCAATCGCTTCTGTGGCTCATCAATGCAGGCAATTCATGATGCGGCGGGTAGAGTATCAATGGGTGCAGGAGACGCATTCATAGCAGGAGGAATCGAGTCTATGACACGGATTCCAATGACAGGATACAATCCAATGCCTAACCCAAGGCTAGGCTCTGAGTATCCTGAAGCATTTACCTCTATGGGAATCACAGCCGAGAATCTTGCAGTGAAATACGGTATCACTAGGGAGAGTCAGGAAGAGTTCGCTGTTGAGAGCCAATCTAAGGCCTCGAAGGCGTCAGAAAGTGGGGCACTATCCGAAGAGATCATTCCCATAGAAACAGATTCCGGCACTATCTCTGAAGACGGGTGCATAAGGCCAGGTACAGATGCCACTACTCTCGCAGGTCTCCGGCCTGCTTTCCTGTCAGAAGGAACTGTGACCGCCGGTACTTCATCTCCTCTTACTGATGGGGCAGCTTTCGTTCTTGTATGCTCAGAGGAGTTTGCTGAGAAGAACGGACTGAAGCCACTGGCTAGGATAGTAAGTACTGCTGTTACTGGATGCGCTCCTGAAATTATGGGAATAGGGCCGGTAGAAGCCACCAAGAAAGCACTATCGAGAGCGGGACTCACCATAGACGAACTCGGCATAGTAGAATTGAATGAGGCGTTCGCAGCACAGTCGTTAGCCGTAATCGAGGAACTTGGACTTAATCCTCAGAAAGTCAACATCGAGGGAGGGGCGATAGCTCTCGGCCATCCATTGGGCGCTAGTGGAGCCAGAATAACTGGGAAGGCCGCTCAGCTGATGAGCAAGAATGGTGCAAAGCATGCACTAGCTACGATGTGCGTTGGCGGAGGGCAAGGCATCGCCACCGTTCTAGAAAGAATCTAGGTGATAAAATGACAGGAACGATTGACAAAGTCGCCGTCATTGGAAGCGGGGTTATGGGAGCAGGAATAGCTGCTCACTGCGCAAACGCTGGTTGCGAAGTACTCCTTCTTGATATTGTTCCGGAAGAAAATCAAGATAGGAGTGCGGTGGCACGTAATGCCATTCAAATGATGCATAAGTCCAATCCAGAAATGCTGATGCACAAGAGAAATGCAAAGAGAATAACTCCTGGAAATATTGAGGATGACTTACATCTCCTCGAAGACTATGATTGGGTCGTCGAGGTGATAATTGAAAATCTGGAAATAAAGAGAAATCTCTATTCGAAACTCTCAGATTACATCGGCCCAAACACAATACTCTCATCCAATACATCGACTATCCCTAGATCCGAATTGGTTTCGGAGCTCCCCGAGGATATCTCATCCAGATTCCTAATAACTCACTTCTTCAATCCTCCAAGGTACCTCCCACTTCTAGAAGTCGTAACCTCCTCCGAAGTTAACGATGATGTCGTATCACGATTCTGTAACTTCGCAGACCGTAGGCTGGGTAAGAGAGTAACAATGTGTAATGACAGGCCCGGCTTCATCGGAAATAGGCTAGGCGTTTATTTTGTTCAGAGAGCAATTAAGGCAACACTTGAACACGGCCTATCAGTTGAACAAGCAGATGCAATGCTTGGGCGACCGATAGGACTCCCCAAGACAGGAGTTTTTGCTCTGATGGACTTGATCGGCATAGATCTTATTCCCAAAGTTGGAGAGAGCCTTCGATCAAGACTCGATCAAGAAGATCCATTCCACAAGATAACAGGGCCCGGCGAAGACATAATAATGTCCATGATCGAAGAAGGATATACCGGAAGAAAGGGCAAAGGAGGATTCTATCGCCTCAATCGAGATGATGGAAAGAAGGTAAAAGAGGCAAGAGATCTTTCTTCAGGAGAATATCGCAAAGCGAACCGAAGGGCTGCTTTCCCATCTGCAAAGATGGGCAAGAGAGGTCTTTCCGCCTTAATGGACTGTGATGACGATGGAGCGAGATTCGTTACGGACGTGCTCCTTGACGCTCTTGCATATGCAGCATTCATCGTCCCTGACGTAAGTGATGATATCTATTCTATTGACGGAGCCATGAAAGTAGGCTATAACTGGAAAAAAGGACCCTTTGAGATGATGGACTCAATAGGTGTTCCCTCAATGGTAAAGAGACTCCAAGAGACAGGAAGAGAGGTTCCCAAATTCCTATCCCAGGCCGAACAAAAAGGCTCGTTTTACAGTATCGAGGACGGCGAGATAATGAGACTCTCCTCATCTGGAGAAATGGTTGTTGTAGAACGCCCAAAGGAGACTCTCAATGTTGCCGATCTCAAGAGGAGAGGGAAACCACTCAAGAGGAATGGATCTGCCAGTATCTGGGATATGGGCGACGAGGTTCTTCTTGTTGAATACCATACCAAGATGAACGCCATGGATCCAATGAACATAGAGATGCTAGTCAATGCAGTGGACATTGCTGAGTCGGATGGATTCAAGGGTATCGTTATTGGAAATGATGCATCTAACTTTTGTGCTGGAGCTAACCTTGGTCTGGCCTTATTCGCAGCCAATCTAGGAGCTTGGAAAGATCTTGAAGATTTCATAACACTGGGTCAAGACACATATCAAACTTTGAAGTATTGTGATGTCCCAGTTGTAGCAGCTTCAGCAGGTCTCTGCCTAGGAGGTGGTGCAGAGGTTTTGATGCATTGTGATGCAGTCCAAGCCCATGCAGAGTCCTATGTCGGTCTAGTTGAGGTCGGCGTCGGCGTCGTCCCCGCATGGGGAGGATGCAAGGAACTCTTAGGTAGGTTAGTAGAATACGGGCTAGTTACCAATGGGCCCATGGGAGCGGCAATGAAAGCGTTCGAGACAATAGGAACCGCACAAGTTGCCAAGTCCGCAGAACAGGCTAGTTCACTAGGATTTCTAGCTCCAAGCGATCAGATCACAATGAACAGGGACAGGCTACTAGCAGACGCTAAAACGAAGGTACTCGAACTTCACGAAGACTACACTCCCCCGGAACCAAGAACCTATGCTCTACCAGGGCCTACTGGCATGGCCGCACTGAGCTTGGCATTGAACGATTTATCATTATCAGGACAAGCCACGCCTCATGATGTGGTTGTAGCGACAAAACTGGCTAAGATACTAACTGGAGGCGACTCTGATATAACGGAGACCCTAGAAGAGGACGATATCCTTTCCATGGAAAAGGATACCTTCGCCAATCTCCTAAAGAATTTGGACACTTTAGACAGAGTTCAACACATGCTTGAAACAGGAAAGCCATTGAGAAACTGAGGTGATAAATTGGTAGAATATGAAGCCCCACTAAGAGACTACGAATTTTTGTTTAACGAGGTATTTGATGTAACCCCAACCATGGAAAGACTTGGGTACGATTTTGATGAGGATTTCCTTTCAATGTTAGCAGAGGGATGGGCCGATCATGCCAAAGAAGTCTGGCTACCAATTAACCAGCTCGGTGACAGGGTAGGTCTGAAGTTTGAGAACGGCGAAATTACCATGCCCCAAGAGTTCAAAGATGCATACAATCAGGCCATTGAAGGAGGATGGCTTTCCACTTCCACTAAACCAGAACATGGAGGCATGGGAACCCCAATATTCTTTCAATCTGTGATTTGGGGGGAGATAGCCACATCCACTAACATGGCAATGAGCGTTCTCCCAGCTCTTACCCTAGGAGTCTACGATGTGCTAAATGAGCATGGAGATAAAACTCTGGTTGATTACTTCTCAACCCATCTTGCGCAAGGTCACTGGGCCGGTACAATGTGCTTAACAGAACCGCATGCTGGTACAGATCTAGGTATAATATCCAGTAAGGCTATACCTCAGGACGATGGCACCTATCGAGTTACAGGAACCAAGATCTTCATAACATACGGCGAACACGATATGACTGAGAATATCGTACATTTGGTCCTAGCTAAGACTCCTGGATCACCTGAAGGAACCAAAGGGATAACGATGTTCCTAGTTCCGAAATATCTGCCCATAGACTTGGAGTCAGGTGATTTAGGTAATGCATCTCATGACCTGATGGAAAATCACAACGGTGTAACTTGCGCAGGAAGTGAAGAAAAGATGGGTATTCATGCTTCTCCCACATGCGTAATGAACTTCGATAATAGTATCGGTTGGAGAGTAGGGGACTTACACACAGGCATGAAACTCATGTTTCAGATGATGAATCAGGAGCGCCTCGCAACCGGAATAATGGGACTTGGACTAGCTGAAATAGCATATCAAAATTCCTTGGCTTGGGCCAAGGATAGGCGTCAGGGTAGGGATCTAAAAGGCCCTAAAGACCCTAACGAGAGTGCTGACAATATCCTCGTGCACCCTGACGTCAGGAGAATGCTTCTCGAGTCCAAGGTAAACAACGAGGGATGTAGAGCCCTAGCGGCCTGGACCGGAATCCTCCTCGACCAAATGCATAGCGATGACCCAGAGGAGGCGGAATATGCCTCATCCTTAGTTGCACTGTTCACCCCTATCGTCAAGGCCCACTTTACAGATGTTGCATGTGAGACTGCTAGTACCTGTATGCAGGTAATGGGAGGGGCAGGGTACTGTACCGAATATGGAGTAGAACAATTTTATCGTGATGTCAGAATATCTAAGATATGGGAGGGCACCAATGGCGTTCAGGCACTGGATCTCGCAGGTAGAAAAATTACACAGAATATGGGCAAAAATCTTCGCCATCTCATGTGGCCACTAACTGAATTTATCGAAGAGAACCGAGATATACCTGAAATGTCAGAATTTAACAAGCCTCTTCACCAAGGAGTAAGAGGCCTCCAACAGCTGACACTACTGTTGATCGCAGAAGGACAAGCCAACCCTCATTTCCTAGCCGCGGGCGCTACCGACTATTGTAGGTACTTCGGTAATGTACTATTGGCATACATGTGGGCTAAGATAGCCAAGACAGCCATCAAGAAGAAAGGCGATCCTTTCTACGATGCCAAACTAGGAAGTGCACGATTCTTCTTCAAGAGAATATTCCCAGAGACGGTAAGCTTGGCAGCAAAGATTCAGTCTGGTCATAAGTCTGTGATGGAATTTCCAACGGAGATGTTTTGATGACGGGAAAGGCTAGCCAATCACTGAAAATAAAATTTAAAAGATCATCAAAAAAGGTATGGGATTTATCAGAAAGGCCTTCAAACAATCAACTCCTAGAATTGTATGCCCTATTCAAACAAGCTACTGATGGGGATTGCCAAGGTAGAGCAAGTGGCGGAATGAAGGAGAGGGCAAAATGGAAGGCATGGAACGCTATTTCAGGAATGTCCGAATCCGAAGCCATGGAAAGATATTGTTCCATAGTGGATGAGTTGGATGGATGATGAGGTGATTAGGTGCCAATCGATGACACCAAGCTAATCTCGGAATACAAATCACTAACTGGCCGGATAAAATTTAGAATATTCACAGCTCTATCTATGCCTGCAGCTTGGTTTTCTGGACTAAGAATGGACGTCCTTGACAGTGATAAATGCGTTACATCATTACCAGGTGGATGGAGATCTCAGAACCCATTCAAGACAATGTATTGGGCAGTCCAGGGGATGGGCGCAGAACTAGCAACTGGAGCAGCCCCCTTTGCCATATCAAGATCAATGGATGAGAAGCTAAGGATGTTCGTTATTAGTACAGAGGCAAAATTCGTTAAGAGGGCTAAAGGTAGAATTACATTCACTTGCTCAGATGTGTCCAAAGCTAGAGAGGCTATTGAAGAGAGTTTGGAGAAAGGTGAGGCTGTTGATGTTGATCTAATTTCAGTAGGAAAAGACTCGTCAGGAGATGTGGTTTCAGAATGGGTCTTCAAGTGGAACCTTCTCGCTATTAACAGGAAGTGATTTATTGGTAGAGACACGACTTACACAAGACGCTGGAATCGAATATCCAATTATCTGTGGAGCTATGTATCCATGCTCTAACCCAGAACTAGTCGCCGCCGCTTCAGAGGGAGGAGGAATTGCAATAGTACAACCAGTGTCCCTGACTATGGTGCACGGTTACAACAAGCCAGATACCAAAGAGGGCTTGAGGTCAGCTATTCGCCATATCAGGACCATGACAACTAATCCAATAGGATTCAATGCACTAATAGAAAAAGGTAGTGAAAAGTATCTCCAGAGAATGTCCGAATGGATCGACATAGCTCTGGAAGAAGGAATAAGATTCTTTGTCACATCATTGGGAAAGCCCGATTGGGTTTGCGAGAGGGTCCATGCAAAAGGAGGCGTTGTATACCACGATGTAACTAACAGAACGCACGCCATAAAGGGAATTGATTGTGGTGTGGATGGATTGATTTGTGTTAATAACAGGGCAGGAGGGCATCTAGGTGATCTTTCAATGGAGCAGATGTATGAGGATCTGTCTGATCTTGGTGTCCCGCTTATCTGCGCTGGTGGGATTGGCAGTGAAAAGGAACTCATCGTTGCTATGGAGATGGGATATGATGGAGTACAGATGGGTACGAGGTTCATTGCTACACACGAATGTACAACTCCACAGGATTACAAAGATGCCATAGTCAATGCGAAAGAGGAAGATATAACATGGACAACAAAACTCACTGGTGTGCCTATTGCAGTCATAGAAACAAAAGGCTCCAAAAAGCATAGTAATTGGCTTATCAGGAGACTTCTAAAGAGTAGATTCAAGCATCGAGTCAGGGTATTGATAACAGGTATCTCATTCTGGAGAATGAGATCATTAGCTAGGGGAAAGAAATCTTCAGCGAAAGATTTGTGGTCCGCTGGAAAAAGCGTTGAGACAGTAGATGATATAGAATCGGCAACATCAATCATGAGGAGTCTGGGGCATTCTCTGGAATCAAAGGATGCTTGATCAGGAGTCCAAGTATGCCAGCTTGTTAAGCTGTTGAAGATCACCAATTACGCCAAAACCAAACTCTTCTTCTAACGCTCTTGAGACTAGTTTGAAGTCGGAGTCCCTGGTTGCAACAACTACACTTCCAACACCCACAGAGAAAGAATCGGCAATAACGGCGGCACTCTTCATTATATCACAATCCCCCTTCTCTGGGTAAATTGACTCCCCCCCTATCTCTGTTCTTGCGGGGATATCTTCCTTATGCTCCCTCTTATGCTGATCTACTACTCTGAAAATCTCTCTATGATTGGTCAGGAAAACTTCTAGATCTATTTCATTGGAGACACTCTCCAGATTATCTCCGTCCCAGTTGTTGAAGATTGAAATTATGGAAGATACTCTCTCTTGTAGAAACTTCTCAGAGACAACCTCGTCCCATGACGACCTTTCAATATACACGTTTTCAAATAAGTCCAGAACTATATCAGGAGATTTAACACGATTCATGAACTCTCCCATTGCGGCCCTAGGAATATTCAGTAGCACGCGATCCTCCTTGGCAAGGGACCTCAACTTCCAGTGAAATGCCCTTTGCATCGTCCAATCAAAACTACCAAGGCTATCTGGAGATAATTCTCTTAGTAAATCATCCTTGAGGGCATCTATCAGAATATTTGTATCCACCAACACCAAAGGCTTCAGGCCCAAGCTACCAAGGGTCTTTCTTTCCCTAACTGAAATCTTTCCCGACTGTCTCGTAAACAGATTCCTCTGAGTATTCTGCAGGATTTTCTTCTCCCTACCTTCGAACTCTCCAGATTTCAAAGCTCTCTCAAACATCCTAAGAGCTCTAATCGGACTCATTTCAGCAACTTGCTCAATAACAGTAACAATTGAAAAGGTATTTTTCTCCTTGGACCTCATTTCAGAATCAAATCTCCTCTCAAGATCAGATCTCCTAGATTGCGATGAATGGCTCATCTTCATTATAGCCGCCATTACCCTGCCCTGGAAAGGATCTATTGGGAGTCCATGCTCAACAGGATACATTTTGATCGATTCCAGAGACTCGACGATAGAGGCACTA
The DNA here is from genome assembly GCA_002501805.1 of Euryarchaeota archaeon UBA463. GTDB lineage: Archaea > Thermoplasmatota > Poseidoniia > Poseidoniales > Thalassarchaeaceae > MGIIb-O5. The sequence goes on from DAOI01000003.1 coordinate 43,617, forward strand.
TCTCCCTCGTCATCCCCGCTGCGCTGCTCGTTGCTTACATGTTCTATTACTCTCGATGTAGCTCCCAACTGATTCTTTTCTGTATGATCTTTACAGACATTGAGATACATTTTGAATCTGTTTGTTACTGAGGCAGAGAGAGTGGGATATGCATCAATAAGGGAAACCGCCTCCTTCCATCCTCCTCCATGTGCGAACGAAATCAGAGACCATCGGAGAAATATTGCGGATCTTTCAATATCTATTTCCATCAGCTTGGAAGCCGCATCTTTGTACGCCCATGCCGAACCAATCAAATCACCACTCCTCTCTAGTAGAGCGGCCTTAACAATCTGGCATTCGGGACTTTTACTATCATTCTCCCTATACCAGGAATCCAATGACTCAATGCCTACAGAGTGTTCGAAAACTAGGTCAGAGGCGAACCTTATTGTTCTCATAGAAACGCTATCCGATGAAATCACTGATTCAAGAGAGGAAATAGCTTGGTCCCTACTGGGACCCTCCCCATTTTGGAGATTTACAGCTGCCCTATTGAGAATCAGTGCAGTTATGACCGCCTCGAAAAGCCTCCTCTCTAATAATGTCAAATCTGCATCGTTAACCGAATTAACTAACTTCTCTATTCTTACTTCCTTAACTATTCCATCCCCTTCTGGCCCCAGAGCCATCCTAACCTCTTTCAGAGTCTTCAGTCCTTCAGAATCCAACTTATCATGAACCGCCTCAAGATTGCTGCTTATTCCATCAAGGAGAGAGATCAGGCCCACACACACCTCAGAAAGTACCCCGTCCCTCTCTGCCTCTTCTATTGATGCAAGAGCTACTCTTCTTGCTTCCAACAATTTGGATGAAATCCCTACGGAGTCTTTTGCAGTAATCAAGTGCCACGACAACATGACACGAAATGGATACGCTCTCTGTAACGAAACCTCATCAATTAGCATGTCAGTTAGCCCCTTTATTTCTGCTGACATGGTAAACGACGATATGATCTCATCAGTATACCTGATTTGATCAATTTTGGAGAGAATACTAGCCGCCATTGTCCTAACATGGGATGGAGAATTAGGATGAGAAAGAGCCAATCTGAGACACTCTTCATTGAGTTCTGGCAGGCCAGAGACTATGGAATCAAGTGAAATCCCCGTAGAATCACTTGATATCATAGTCAAGCATGTCTTAAGTCCTCTGAGATCATTTACTGCCTTCCCTTCAATGTAGTTTAGAGCAGTAGAGAAATCTCCAGATTCAACGAGTCCTTCTGATGCTATCCAGGCTAACTTGGATGGAATGCTCCTACCACTCTCTTCGATAATAGAAACGCCCTCCATTGCTAATTCAAGAGTCATTTCCGTAGGATAAAGATCCACTCTGAGCCATCCTTCTATTTTGATTGCAGAAGATAACTTATCCTCCTCCTTCCTCTCGACAGTCAGGCTCCAGTCACAATCCTCCTCCTCTCTCAGAGAAATTAGAACACCAAGGTCCCTAGCCACTTCAGAACAGTCTCCTTCTATACTTTCTAACACTCTTCTGGCCCTATCAGACTGAGCCGCAGCCAACAATAGGCCCTCAAGTAGCATCGCATCTCCTTCCAAGCCCATTAACGAAGGAGACATCCAATCTTCCCAAAGTTTACGTCGAGGATTTTTCCTCAAGTCTTTCTCAATCTTCTGAATAACTTTCAATTGTGAAGCTGAAAGTTTGAACGGTGCAACCAAATTCAACCAGCTTCTGAGTGATTCGTTATCAGAATAATCTATCCTTGACCCGAATATCCACGGATCTCTTTCTCCAAAACTAGATTCAGGCTCCACAATCGGGAAAAGACCCAGTTCTGCCAGAAGGGGGGACTCTCTTGCAAGCCTCTCCCATACAGGATGAACTCCATTCCTACACTCCTGCCTTATCACATCCATCTCTTGATCCCAAGACGCCTTCCACTCATCTTTACCAAGCCTATTTTTTTGTGCTATGAGTACAGCAAGTCTGTATCCACAGGAATAACCACTGGAGATAGCAGCATCCGGTGAAGCGAGTTTATCCGAAGTCGTAGTAATCTTTCCACGACCCCCTCTTCTTCCTACTCTACGTGAGCGATTCTTTCTCATATTATCATCAGAGCCGACCATATCAACGGCCTCCTTACTAGCGGCAATCAAAGCAAGAGCCTTCCAACTCGGATCTTGTAGCAATGACCACGAGGGGGCATTAGTAAGCTTCTTTCTCCGTGTTGCTTCATGGTCACCAGACCTGCTTAGTATCTCCAAACAGTCCAGAAGGTACTCCTCCATAGCACAACCCCGCCTCTCGGCCTATGCGCGCTGTACATCAACACATCGCCTTAGTAGTCTACGCGTCAGTAGAGGAAATAAGCAATCACGCCTCGGGCGATACATGGATTTTATCAGAGTGGCAATTCTGATGATTCATCCAATACTGGCTCTCGCCTTGATATGGGCATTCATGAAACAAAGGTCTTGGAGAAGAGAAAGAGAGGGCCTACGGGGAGATGAAAGGACTTCAGCTCTGAATGAACACGAAAAATCAGGAAACAGAATAATGGCATATCTCATTTTTGTTATCTCGATCGCATTTATTGCACAGATTGTAGAGGCTATTATCTCTGGTCAAAGTAATGAACAAGCACTAAAACAACTGATTCCCAATCATTACCATGGCTGGGCTGGAATTCTAGCTCTTGCACTCATGGGGTCATTATGGTATCTGGGCAGAAAGACCAGCTCATTGAGAAGAGAAGGAGAGAATATTGCAAAAACTCGAGACTTGCACGGAAGATTAGGAGATGTAATGGCCGTGTTGGTAATCATCCATGCATTCCTAGGATTCTTATACCTACTTCAGATAATCTGACTATCTCTTACCAGGCTTCCAGAATTGAAGCGGAAGTGGCAACTCTTCTTTCATTGCTCTGAAAGCTAAATGGTCAGCACGCTCATTCCACCTGTGCCCCTCATGAGCCCTTACATGCTCCGTTGAAATAATAAAAGAGGAATCCACCTCTTCCCAGAGTGAACGAACTCTGGTTGCTAGCTCCCTGTTAGCCTTAGCCTTCCATTTACCCGTCCCTATGTTCATGGCATACTCAGAATCTCCTCTGATCACTATTTTGCCCGAATCAAGATTCTTGAGAATCCAGATAAGTGAGTGAGCGAAAGCACTCAGCTCAGCAGTATTGTTTGAACCAACACTGGCTCCGATGTACCCCTCATCAAGTGGGTTTGTGACCACTACCCCACTCTTCTCGTTAACAACCTCTCCGTGTCCCCTGCCAATCCCGTTATCCCCGCTCACTACACAGAAACCCCATCCAGCGGGAGTCTCGGAGGTTACATTCCTGTTCTCGCCACACGAACCATCGAAGTAGATGTAAGTGGACGAGCCCCTCATCTTCATTCCTCTATGAGCCCACGATAAGTAGTCCCATCTAGCAAAGACGCAAGCTCGGAATTATCAGAAATAGACATTTTACAAATCCAACCCTCCCCATAAGGATCTTCATTGATCAGCTCGGGAGAGTCCTCTAAAGACTCATTGATCTCGATAACTTCACCACTTATTGGAGCGTAAATCTCACTAACCGACTTTACAGACTCCACACTAGCGAATGAGTCCATCGAACCAACAACGGCACCCATTTCAGGTAGCTCTACCCATACAACATCAGTAAGGGCGTTCTGCGCATAGTCCGTAACCCCTATGACCACTGAATCTCCCTCGACCCTAATCCACTCATGTTCCTTGGTATATCTTAGCTCCTCAGGTACCTCGCTCATTCTCTCACCCGGCTTTACGAGGGCGACCTAGCAGTCAACCTTTCGTTTCTGCCTACTCCTCTTCGAGGCTCCTCTCTAAGTGTACTTTCTCTAATTCTGCCCAGGCTCCGCCCATTTTTTCGACACCAGCCTCGTCTTGCTCTCGTTTTAGTCTGGATACCATCTCATCTTCGGGTTCTCTACTTATCCAAGAGTCAAGAAAGAAACCCCCATGCTCTCTACCATCAGCTCTCCTCATTGCAAAAATTATCAATCCACAAATGGCCGCTAATGCAGGGAATGCAAACGATCTATTGTCCTCATTTGAAAAATCCTCATCTAGAATGACTAGGCTACCATCACCAATCGATATTGAGGTGAGAAAAACCATGGATATCAGTACACCCAGCAAGACTCTCTTGAGTCGGATAGAGGGGGAGCTCATGATAATCAACAGGGGGTTCAGCGAATCAACTTCTCCATCTCAATAGTCCTGTTGGATTAGTTTCAGTATCTTATAGGGGAGGAGCGCTCTGTTAACAGGAGTGACTTCCAGAATACGTCCATCGTCCCTCCTCCTGATGTCTTGGAGTAGTGGATGACGACTCTTTTTGTGAAGGGTCAGAAGAGAGGGCATGTCGTACTTTAGCGCCTCACGAACCGCGGATACAAAGCCCTCGCTTTCTACGGTAAACTTCCCAACTTCGTCAATCACCAAGTATTGACAATTACCAATCGCATTCAGAATCGCGGGAACCCCAACCCTATCAATCTCACTGGGGTCAATACCGTATCCGAGTACCCTATGACGCGAGTTAATCTCCTTGTGAGCCATTATGCCCCTCTCTCCGGTTACGATATCGACGCAAGCATAGCCAACCCTCTCGCCATTCTCAATTATTGCCTCTGATCTCATACCCGCAATCACAGGAATTCCGACAGACGCAGAACTCTCTTCTTCGATCATTTTGACGACCTTATCGAGAACTGCTGACTTGCCCGATCTAGGCAGTCCAGTTATTCCAATCTTAGGATTGATGCCCATTAGCTCCACTCTTCCATGACACACTTACGTGATAGTACGACTAGTGTAGGATAAGCAACGATAATAGTCTATTCGGTTAATTACGTCTAATTCTTCCCCACAACGGAAATCTATTTCCGCTTTATTGATAGTTGTGCCTTGACTATATTGAAAATGCCAACTCGTCTTCCGGAACAGGGAAAGGAAGGCTCTCTATCTCGTAGTTGTTCACGTTATTATTTGCCCCCCATGCTCTTGACCAAATCTCCAAGTCCTCAGAATTCAAGACCTTACAAAGCCACTCCAAACCAACAAGTAGCGAACCCCCTCCCTTGCCAACCAAAGAATCGATTACATTCTCCGAGAACTCAAGATAGTTCACTGAGTTACCCAATACGCAGCCATCAGGGATAACCGCCCAGCGAAGACGCCTATCGTTGTTTGACCCCAATATGGCTTGGCAAGCAATCCTAGGGCCAGTTGGAGAGTTACTATCCCCATTCCAGGATGAGTGAGATCTCTGAATTGCACCCTCCTCGACATCATTATCAAATGCTGGATGATGAAGGCAAACTTCACCATCCATTACCATGAAGTGAGCATTTCGAATGAAAGGTATTTCTGAACTTCCGTCCGACCAGTCCCCAATAAATTCTGACCATGCACTCTGGTCAATTTCACCGACTCTAACTCTAACAGAACTTCCATCCGGATTCAGCCAGTTGCCCTCTTCCGACAGCCTAGGTTTATCTGCTAATCTACCAATCGCCTCGATAACTTTCTTTCTATCAAATGAATCTATTGGCATTCTAGGAACTGCCCAAGTAGCATCAGTCCATGAAGACCAAGAACCCCTTTCCAAATCTATAGAGGGTGAAGACCTCGAGAGGCCCACCTCAGGAGAAATATCATTCGCGGTTAAAGGTCCGTAGCTTACCATCTTCTGAGTCTTGCCGCCTACAGCCAGTCCCAACACTGCTACCCCTTGGGTTATGCCAGGGAACACTCTATTTGGATCAGGGAATGACCAAGTAGAGAACCACTCATTGCTTTCAACCAATAGCTTTCTCAGGGGCGCACTACTTCTCTCCCTGAGCAGAGAATCTGGAACGATCATTCTAATCCTGCCCTCTTCGCCGACGAGTTGCATCGACCTCTCGAGAAATAATCTGTACATATTCACATTTCCACGGAGTGCGGAATATCTCAGACTGCCATCGTAATCTGTTGCATTCCTTAACTTACTGGAAAGATCCTTTCGAAGCCGACTCCCTTCTTCATGGCCCCTGAATCTATCTTTTATCCTAATCCAGGGTGGTCTACTAATCAGTAGCTTGGGGCTCTCATTCCATGGCCACTCGCCGAGAAGTGGATCCCCTTCGAGGACATTGCTTTCAAGAATCATTTCAGCCTCAGCACGACCAATCATCTGACTCCTACTATCTCCAGACAGATCCACCAATCCAGCCTTCCCTAGAGTGATGAGTATTCTCCTTCTAGCCGCTTCCACGGCAAGTCCCGAGAAACCCATCAGCTGCAAGCCCTCTAGCAACCTCAAAGTATCAGTACATCTATTCTCAGCAGAAAGGACTTCTATTCTCTGTGCATGGAGCCTTATCAATTGTGATACAACCAACCCCGCACCACAACTAGGATCAGCGAAAGGCAGAGGGATTCCAGAGCTAGTCTTCTCCGAACTGTCAGAATAGTCATCTTCTCCTAAGATTGACGAGGCTTCGTTGTTCAATCTCTGAGCATAGTCTCTGAATGCCGGAGGAATAGCAGACAGAGACAGGGTCGGAGGAGCCTCCTTCTTCTTGCTGCGACCTCCACTGGAAAGCTCATCTGCCAGAACCGATCCAACAAGCCTAGATGGAGTTGAGTAAGCCCCCTTAGGAGAGCGTCCGTCTTTAACTGCTTCAAATCTTGCCAGTAGCTTTTCCAAAACCACGCCGGGGTCGGTCAGTAGACCTGCAGGAAGGGTTGGCCACGTGTTGGGCAGAGATGCAGCAATCGGTGTTCCCGATATCACAGAAGACTCCCAGAAATCCAACCAACATCTGATTTGCATCACTCTATCAGGACAAGCCTGATCTAGCCTTGCATACCAACCTGCTGCTTCACTAACCATTAATCTCACTCTAGGGAAATCATCAACCTGTTTTGAAAGGTTGTATATTTGTTAAGAGAATTGCTTATCCACTGAGAGAGAAGGAGTCCTCTTCAATCTCGATAATAAGCTCGCTCTGAAGGAGCCAAGTTATCGCTTCGTCAAGATCATCCACTCTAATGCCGAGAGGGATAAGGTTGCCCATCAAAGAGTCGAAATGGACGGGAGCTGGTCCTTCTAGTGAGCGGAGCTCTAGTAATCCTAGGACATGCTCTGAAACAATAGCCAGCAACGGATCGTCTCCTACATCTAAAGATCCGAAATGGACCGCAGCCTCCCCTTCCTGACTCGTTTCAGAATCTTTTTCTTTCGACTTACTGCTTATTTCGTAAATATCAAATAGGTTTTTTTGATGAGGATCCTCAATCCCCGTTCCAACCACTTCACGCTGCCTTTTCAGCCTCTTTACGAGAGTCTCTATTCTGTGAAGACGTTGCTCTAAACGCAACCTCTCTCTTCCCAAGTGACTCTCGACTAACTCAAGCTCTTCCAACGCTCTTTCGTCCAGCCACGAAGACAAATCCCAAGAAGGATCCAACCTCAGCATGGTCTCCCAGAGCCTAGCCACAGATTCTGGGAGTGTCCTAACGTCTATCCGTGGACTTTCCCTACCATCTTCGGGCGCGCGCTCCATTGCGCAGTCATTCTCAGTGACCGTCTATCAACTATCCTCTTCTCGAGATATCATCAGTTAGGGGTTAATTGATGAATGATGAACATTTGCCGAGACCCATGGCTACCTATCGGCTAGCGGTACTGCCCGGCGACGGGACTGGACGTGAAGTAATGAGAGAGGCACTACGAATCCTTTCAGTTTTTGAGGAAAATAGCCCCGTATCGTTCGATATAAATGAGATTCCATGTGGCGGGCAGTACTATCTTGAGACGGGTGAAGAATGGCCAAAAGGGTCTTTCGAATACTGTAGAGATGAGTCTGACGCCATTCTCCTGGGTGCTATTGGATGGCCCGATGCCAGACTCCCGAATGGAGATATGGCCGGCGGACAGACCATTCTCGGACTTAGATCGGGCTTGGAGCTATATGCCAATGTCAGGCCAGTCAAACTTTATCCCGGTGTCACCCACAAGGTGCATGGTGTTCACAAGCAAGTCTGGAACCCAGATTTGGTAGATATTATCATGATTCGTGAGAATACGGAGGGACTCTATCACTCGCTCCTAAGGAGAATGGAGCAGAGGGCCTTAGGAAAGAAGGATGAACCGATCGTAATTGAAGAGTTTCCCGGGCTAGATGGAGAGGTTGCATGGGACCCCCGTCCAATTTCGAGGGACGGCAGTGAGAGGGTAATCAGATTCGCCTTCGACTATGCCAAGCATAGACAGAGGAAAACGGGAGCATCCCAGTCCGTAACATGCGTAGACAAGTCCAATGTCACCCGGGGTTGTCAGCTTTTCAGAAAGATATTCAGAGAGTTCGCAGAGAGAAATCAGGACATAGCGGTAAAGGAGGCGTATATCGATGCCTTCACTATGTGGCTCGTCAGGAATCCAGAAGATCTAGACGTGGTGGTCCTTCCAAACATGTTTGGCGATATCGCCACAGATTTGGCCAGTGTCCTGCAAGGAGGAATGGGAATGTCCGCAAGCGCGAATATGGGGCCGAAGCACATGCTCTTCGAACCAGTTCACGGCTCCTCTCCAAAGCACGCTGGAAAGAATGTTGTCAATCCAATAGCCATGATACAATCTGTGCAGATGATGTTCGAGGCTCTGGCATTCAGAAAGAAGGATCAGAATCTCGATATGTGTGCTGAGATTCTACAGAACGCCATTCAGAAGCATTTCGAAGAAGGAGGCATAGTGACCTATGACTTGGGGGGTACAGCAAGTACCTCCGAAGTCGGGCAAGCCATCGCTATGAGATGCGAGTCGATGCTCAAAGAGAGATTCCCCTAGCCAATCCTCAGCGATGAGCTGGACATTATATCCAAGGCGTCTCTAAGCACCGCCTCATTATTCCAATCGGTAGTAGTTGGATTCTCTAATAGCTCTTCGGCTAGCCTGCCCATAGCCCTAGTAACATCATCTACTATCGTAACAGTAGCTTTTTTGGATGTCCTAGATAGTGGATTAAGATCTATAGCAATTACCTGTTTTCCAAGTGAAATCAGGGCCTCGCAACGATCCCCGTCCTCGAGAGGGACCAGTACAATATCGGCCTGCTCTATTCCCCGCGAAGAACACAAAGACCTAGGTCCTTCTAGCCCTAGGATTCTTCCATCTGCCACTGCCCCTAGAATCTCTACATCCATGATAGACTCCCTGGCCATTTCTGGAGACTCCCTTCCAAGTCGATCTCTCAGTGACTCTAACTCACCTATCAGGGACTCCATTCGTTCACTGGTTCGATAGTATATGTTCACCTCAACAGGACAGCCCAGTATCGAGGCAATCATAATCGCCTCACTACCTGCAAGGACAGTCGAGTTGCCATTCATCGAGATAACCGGACTTTCAGCAACGAGTAGACGGGCAGCCGCCTCGCGAATCGCTAATGATGCCGAATCGCTCGTTCTCTCACCGAGAAGATAGTCAAAAGCCTCACCGCGCCCATGGGCAATCATAGCCGATTCTGCCAATAGCCCTCTCTTGGAGGCCTCTACCATCCTCAGTCGAGACATTAGGGATGCCTTCCTGGGGTGTGAATCTGGGATATCTGCCATAATCACTCCCCTCTGAATCTCATTGATAGATCAAGGGGCGATACCCCTCTGTTAATCGAGCTAGTTGAAATCAAATCAACCCCACATGCACACCATTCCTTGACTTCCTCCAGAGAAATCCCCCCTGAGCCCTCGAGAATGCACCATTCACGTAGTCCCTCTTCCTCCAACCTTCTCGATACCATAGATGACAATACAGGGCCCATATTATCAAGCAGAACAACAACTCTCTCACTACCCTCCCTTTCCGTCTGCACGCTCTTCCAAATACCAACCACAGTAAGTGCCTGCTCGATATCCCTCACCTCTATCACGGTAAAGGATGAATTAGTGTCCATGTCGATCTCCAGAACTAATCTGGCTAAGGCCTCATCCTCGGTCTCATCGCCAACTCGTGATGAGAGAACCTCGCTATCCTTGATCATCAGGGCGTCCTCCCTACTTAGTCGGTGCGTCAGTCCCCCCCCGACATGTACTGCCCACTTATCCAGAAGCCCCCAGTCAACCTTCCTAGTACTGGCCACACCCATACTTCCAGCCTCGTTAATCCATATTGAGGAATTAGTGGAAATCCCCGAAAGCCTCCCGATGATATTCAGTAACACTCTCTCGGAGCGTAGCATTTCGACGCCATTGCCAGATATTCTGAGAACCTCGTCTCCGACTTCCACTATCGATCCCTCTGACACTTTCCATTCTACGGAACAGGAGGGGTAGTGTGTCTCTAGTAACCTGTCAATAACGAAAGTCCCGCATATCACACCTCTTTCCTTGGAGATGACAACAGCCTCCATAGACACGTCAGGACCTTCTCCCCCGCTCCCTTCATCAGAGACCATCGCAGTCATCCACCTATCGATGGATTCAAGCATCATCATGCTAGGTTCACCATCACAGTATAGGAGACTAGATCTATCGTGGGGTAACGCTCTCACGACACGTGCTGAAAGCTCTCAGACTTGAATGGTCCGAATTCAAAGCTCCTCGCCCAGTACTTCCAAGCTACCCTCCACAGCGGATAGACAGGCTAGGATATCATCAACCGTGGCACGTAGCTCACTGAGCTCAGAAGATGAGATCAGTATAGTCAGCATCACTCCGTCCTCTGACTCAACTATCTCAGACTCGAAGGACTCAGGGTCATCGGGCATAATGGACTCTAAGAGATTCTCAGCCACCTCTCTGGAACCCGTCCATACTACACGTGCAACCGCGTCTCCCATATCTTTAGCGGAGGACACCCCGTCTTTTCAGCTCAACTATTGTTAATCGGATTCAAAAACAATCATGTGCATCGTGCGTGCCCGATTAAGCATGAGCGACTCGATTCCACCCTCAGATACGGCCGAATCAGTTACTGCAGGCCATCCCGACAAGCTTTGTGATGCTATCTCAGACTCCATTCTAGATGCATGTCTAAGGATCGATCCTAATGCCCGAGTTGCCGTTGAAACCATGGTTAAGGGAACCGAAGGAGAAGCGATAATAGTTCTCGCGGGAGAGGTCAGTCTCAATGGACAGCCGCCAAACTATGAAGAAATTGCTCGTCTTACAGCTTCATCGATTGGATATACTGACAGTAAGATCGGGATGGATGCTTCATCAAACGATAGCTGTCAAGTGCATACTCACATAACAACCCAGTCCCAATTCATCAGCCAAGGGGTCGATGGCGATATTGAGACACAGGGAGCAGGCGACCAGGGAGTAATGTTCGGGTACGCGTGCACGGAGACAGAGGGAACCGCAGAGCTCAGAGGCAGGTTCTTCCCACTCTCAGCAGCTCTTGCGCAAAGACTAACTAGGCGGTTGGAGATAGTACATGATGAGGGTATCATACCATGGGTTAGGCCCGATGGAAAGAGCCAGGTTACAGTACAACTAACTGATGATAAACAGTCAGTAAGTAGGGTATCTACGATAGTTATTGCATCACAGCACTCTCCGAAAGCAGGACCAAACTGGCCCGCCGAGGACGATTTATCAGATGATGAAAGATGTCAGTATATCGAGCAGCAGATTAGGAAGCATGTGGTCGAGCACGCTATTCCTCCAAGTCTGTTAGACAATCCTGAGGTAATAGTCAATGGAACGGGATCATTCCCTGATCCCGGGGGTCCCTACGCAGATGCCGGTCTGACAGGCAGGAAAATTATCGTGGACACATATGGCGGAGGAAGACATGGTGGTGGGGCATTCAGTGGAAAGGATCCATCGAAGGTAGACAGATCGGCCGCATATTATGCTAGGTGGGTTGCTAAGCATGTGGTCGCAGCTGGACTGGCAGAAAGGTGCGAGATTCAGGTAGCCTATGCGATTGGTAAAGCTAGCCCAGTCGGATTCAGGGTGGAAACCTTTGGAACAACTAACAGTGACTTGGGTAAAAATCCAGACTCCACAATCTCCAGGTTGATATTGGAGAACTTTGATTGGAGGCCAGCTGCTATGATTAGAGATCTCAATCTGAAGAGGCCAATCTACAGTTCTACTGCATCTGGTGGGCACTTTGGAAGAACTCCAACCGAAGAAGGATTATTCCCATGGGAAAGATTAGATCAGTCGAGATTAGACTCACTTAGAAGTCACTAAGAGACTGAAAAGACAAACATTTCTGGCAGGGTATTGAAAACAAACCCTTTGTGCGCCAATCATGTCAAGAATACCTGCAGTCCTACTCCAGCAGTTCGTCGGCATGAGCGATTATGAGAGAACACTAGCGATAGATAGGGCCTCTAGGGAACTAGGACTGTCCAAAAGTGAGATTCTTTCGCAGTTGGAAGAATTTCAAAATGGACAGGTGAAGCCAACAAATTCTCCAACCCCCACTCAACCTACAAGAGAAAGTAATTTTTCACGGCAAGAAGTTGAGGAAGAAGGCTCTCCTAGATTCTTGGAAAATACTCACAAGTATAGATTCACATATGACCCGAGTCACTCGGGAAAGAAGAGGCAGTCTGAAGTGAACCAAGCCATAGTCTGTCCACACTGCAACGCGGCACTGGGGATTCCATCCGTCAGGCCTATTTCGGTAAAGTGCCCTGCGTGTTTGATGGAATCCACATTTGAGAACTAGACTCCCCAGAACTCACTGCCCCTCCCTCCTTCCTCTTCCTCCGAAAGGGAGTCGACGATAACGCTCAGCAGGTATCTACCTAGGATCGCCATTACTGGTAGGGACCACGTTGCCGCCACCGAGTCAACCCGCAAATCAACATCCTGTCCCCCCAACATACTGAGTGAAACCTCGTTGATTGCAGAAATTACGAAGTAAGCGACGAACCCAGTAGCCAGAAGCATAATGCTCTGACCGGTGAAGGATCCTTCCTTCCACCTTAGCACCCCCAATGACAGGAATAGAGAGAAGAACGCCACAAGAATCCATGAGAGAGCGTTGTCAATCGCAATTACCCATACAGCAATGTCGCTATTAACAGCGTCCACATCAAAATTATTAGATGACGATAGAATAGAGGAAGCGTATGCTTCAATTTCCAAGCTAGACGCATACAATACCTGTATGACTGTCACTACGGCTATTATCATAGAAACCAATGCCAATGCCCACAGCATAGAGGTCAGGAGACTTCCAGTGGCGGCGGCCCGCATATCATTTACGAGGCGGTCAAGCTGTTGCTCCAAGCCGAGCCCCCTGGAAAGAAGCCAAATCCCGATAATGAGAGGTAGCGTACCAATAAGGGCACTTCCATAGTCAGATGGAAGGATAAGGCCGACACCCAGAATGATCATCACAGCAGCTATTGGGACGAGCAGCCTCGCTCTCCAACGAGGGTCCTCAATCGCCTTAACAACATAGTAGTAGGTACTCTCAATTCCCTTAGACTGCCTGACTATTATCTTCTCGATATGATCGACTCTGACTCTGGAAGTGATTATTGGGAGCGCCTCCTCATCATCAGCTCCATCAGTAACGAGAATCGCCTTATCAGGTTGGAACTCCTGTATCACCTCGTCTAACTGAGTGGCAATTTCCCTATCGCTTCTGGACCCAACCCTGACATCTCCTGTAAGTAGGGCTATCTGGACCTCATCATCACCAATCGCCTCTTCAGCCAAACGGTCGTGCTGGTGCAAAGCTCCCAGTATGGCATTAGTATCCGACTCTTCTGGGTCGGCTATTCCAAGCCTCAACGCGGCGGCGAGAGTAGCTTTACGTCCCACTACCGGGCCCCTAATTCCAGCCTTGACACCCAGATCATTATCTCGGTCTACTGTCAGTACTAGAGTTCGTACCATCTCCCCGCCTCAACCCCTGATGCACCCGGGGCGATATGAAGAATTGCCTACAATCATGACTATAACTCCCATTAGGAACTAGAGTCTGACCCGCCAGAGTCATTGTATCTCCTCCGTTGCTTGGCTCGGATATACTTCAGAGGATGCGTCAACCACTCTTGATCGCAAAGCGAGTCGTCCCCTGCTTGAACTGGACAGCGAGCATTGGTCTTCAAAGCCGCACACCCATGAGGGGTATACTCCCTTTCGTATATGTGAGCAACCTGATATGAAGTCGTATCTGGGCTATAGTCAGGCGCTCCAGAGAAAAATCCACAGGTTTGCTCTTGGGAATGGCCTAGAGCCTTGGAGAAAGAAGCCAGAAAAACTCTGCCCACATGATTAACGTTGACTCCTTGGTTGAGCTCTGAAACCGCTGACTCAAAACAGGGAGGCCAATCTTCCCTAACAGCGGCTGATACAGGCATCTCTTCCTTTACCCGTAGGGCCAACATTCCGACTATCCTCTCCACCGGATCTGAGAACTGTGCGGCAAATTCATCACTCATTTTCTCCATGCGCTGTCTACAAGTCGCGTCAAGGTACCCCCTTACCCTCTCTTTCAGCAACCTAGACGTCCTCTGCCTGCTATTCTCCCCAGAGGCTGGATCCATTCGAACCCAACCGTCTCTGACTGGCCTGTTAGCCAATCTCCAATATGTTCCTGAAATTTTTGGACAAAGCTCAATGAAGTCAGAAACAGGTACCCAATAGATCATATCATCCCCCTCTTCTATTTTGATTCCAGAAAGATAACTAGAGCATATTGTTGAGAAATTAGTCACATCTCTGCCGAATAGGCCGTCTGCTCTGCTAGCCTCTCCCTCAATCCATCTTGCCAACAATCGCTCATCGAAAGAAGCACATACAACTAGCATGGCATGAAGGAATGAAAGAGTCTCAGTCATCTTACCCGCTTCACTTGAGAGATCAACCGTTGTTGCATCATCTACCCCGTCTTTGTGCATTACAGACTCCAGTAGACGCAACCTGCCCCTTGCTCTCACTTCCTCAAGCCAAGGAGCCTCAACCAAATCTCCTACTGTGACCCCATTCTCCCTCAGAACTTCTCGTATGTGGCTCCTGCCTTGAGGTAGCATTGGGTATCTCGATAATATCACCCGATCTTCGATTATGGGTGGCTTGAGTGGAATGGGCACGATACCTAGAGAACCAAGAGGGTTATTCAACAATCACCGACCCCTTCCACTGGAGAAACATGTCTAGGCCACCCACAGATTTGATACCCCCCATTGAACTTCTTGTAACAATTCAAGATGAATTCAGGAGCCATTTCGGATGGCAAGAATCTGATGATCTTTCAAGTGCGAAAAACCTACTTTCTATCGTTGAGCAGTTAGGAGTGGAGCAATGGAGGAGGCCCAATAGGGCCGCAACAGTAGCAAATATTCAGAGAAGACTTGTTCTAAGAGAGCAAAATGTTGCTATCCTTGGCGCCGCAATAGACATAGAAGAACTAACTATTGCTCTAGAGTCACCAACTCTCCTGATCGCTGCCGATGGGGCCGCCGGAGTAATATCTCTGTTACCCGAAACGACAGCAGAGAGAGCATGGTCAAGATTGGCTTTCATAGTTTCAGATGCAGACGGAGGAGAGGGTACCATTGAGGCCGTGAATAGGGGGAAAACAGTTTTCCTACATGCACACGGGGATAATGAGAATGACTGGAGGGACCTTTTGGAAATTGCAAAGAACGCACCCACACCACCTCCTCTGATATTGACACATCAGACAACTGGAGAGATAGCTGGTATGCATAATCCAGGTGGTTTCACAGATGGCGACAGGGCTGCATGTATAGCTATGTCATTGGGGATTCCCGTTGAGAGGATAACCATGCTAGGGACAAATACAACGGAGGTCGGTAGGTGGTCAGGAACTACCGAAAAAGAAAAGAAACTAGTCAAATTACAGTGGATGGCAACTATTTTACAGGCTCTGGGGATTCACTACTGATCATAGGAAGTCTTCCAAGGTCATCACCGTCACTCTATCATTATTGAATAAAGAGTCTACACTATCAGACATCCATCCAACACGCTGTTTGGTGTAATCATCAACTCCGTAGCTCTCCATAACTTCCTTCGTAACCTGGATATATTTCCTGACTGCCCCCTCCGAGACTGTTAGAACGACATTTCCCCCACAGGTCGCAACCCCGTCATCGGAACTCGAGAATCTTGGACCGCCCGAGATTCCCGATGCCCTCTGCACGCACTTACCAGCTAGAGGCATTCTTCGATAGGAGTGCCCACATTTTACACATCGTACTTTCTGCCTGGTGAATGCCATCATATTGCCCCTCATATCTGGGAGGAAATGGGATTCAATGACTTGCGATGCCACTCTATCCACACTGACTGACCTGAGCCTACTCCCGAGCGCTAGTTGCTCACCCATCTTGTCGGTCATACTCACAAGCGTCTTGTATGCAGAATTTACTGGCCCAGAATCCAAGTCACCGGAATCATGCGTCCATCCATATCCTCGCAGATCTCCAATACTGCCCAGCCTGTCGCTCACTAGGTCCACTAAGTCCGATGCTTCGTTGGGGTGTGGTTGTGACAATGTAGCCTCATAGAAGTCGCGAGAATAGCTCCATGAGCAATCTACGTTCAATGCCTCCTTGTCTATTTCCATCGGATTCAGCCTGGTCGTCAGAACCAGAGGAGCATCCATCCTGCCTCCCCTGCCTGCAGGTAGAATTTCCTTAGAGAAATTTAGCAAACCATCCATGAGCATCATTATGCTGTCCTCGTCTCCATCACAATTCCTTCTTTTGGCTGCGTGGAAAAGTGGGTGAGCGTATCCGGCTGACGAGGAAGTCCATCCAATTAAGCGACACAACACTCCTCCAGATGTATGCGGTGCGAGACCGATGGCTAATCTTCCGACTAAGTCTTTCTCGCTTGTCGCGTTATAGAATGGTTCCATTTGATAGAATCTAACTAGAAGCTCATCCACGAAATTACAAGTAGCGAGAAGGTGATCCTTGGATCTAATTGACGGGATAAAGTCCTGTGGAAGTAACTCCAACATCTGACTATCAGATTTCACGATATTCCCTCGGATATCATGAGTATATCCCAGTTCAACAAGAGCCTCCCAAGATGTACCAATCTCTGCCGGTTTGAAGTGTGTTACTGGTACATCACTCATATCATACCTTGAGGTTCCGTCTCTGAA
This sequence comes from Euryarchaeota archaeon UBA463, assembly GCA_002501805.1. Taxonomy (GTDB): domain Archaea; phylum Thermoplasmatota; class Poseidoniia; order Poseidoniales; family Thalassarchaeaceae; genus MGIIb-O5. The sequence continues at coordinate 60,775 of DAOI01000003.1, forward strand.
CACAGAAACCCCGTGCTTTGCCCTCAGAATGCCCTTCTCTAATGGTTCGGGGGACTGTCCTATCGAAACTAGTCCCTTTACAGCTTTGATCTTCGAGGGAAGCTTGTCCAAGCCCAAAGCCCTTCTTTTTACTTCAAGAATCGATGAGACCGGGACTGTCGTAAACTCACCCCGGCGCCTCCTCTTGCCTCCACGGCTCTTACGGACCTCCGTTCTTCCTCCACACTCTTTGGCCACATTGGGGTCAGGTCTGACATGACACCTGATATGTGGAGACTCTGAACCACATTTGCTACAGATTCTCGGACCCATCTGAACTCTAATACTTCCTTTGGAGGACGCCTCTCCTAGGAGCCTCTGAGGTCCCCCACTCTCAGCAATGGGATATAGCGAGTGAACCAATGGTTTCATCTCCCTGACTCCGGACTTTTCCGGTCTGCCCATTCTAGCCCCAATTCTACACGTTGCAGAGTCCTCCCATCTCATCGAGGACAATTTCCTAACTAGCCACAACGAACCATCAACAATGTGATCATCTAGTAACGAAACCGATCTATTCAGAGAGGCTACATTCTCGGGCCCCGGATCAGAGATTCCCTGTGCAGCTTCTTCTCCGATCGCTTCTGTCTCCAGTGTGCCCTTTCCTTGTTGCATAGCTAGGGTAGTTGCTTGTACTCTGGCAAGCCCCCTTCTACTCTCCAGCTCACTCTTTCTCTTTCCCTCAGCTTGGACTATCTTCTTGGCTTCTCTGACTCTGACGAGCCTATCTTCGATGTGCCCCATTGCATCTAAGGAACTAACTACTACGCCTTCCTCGCTCATCAGTCCTAGTCCTTCCAATAGACCTTCCCAGTTAGATGAAATCACGATATCTCCAGCCTCATGATAGTGTTGCAAACCAAGAGTCAGAAGACATGATTTTACAATTCCATGATTTCTGACAGACATCCACGAAGGCCACATGTCAAAATCCGGCTCGTGTGTCGAGTCCAAGTCCTGTAAAGAATCAGGGCTCCAATCTCTCGACGCCCCACTTATCCTCAATCCACTTTCTTCAATCTCTGACCCAGACAATGCTTGGATAAGAGGTCTAGTGATTGAAATCGGAAGGTCAGACCACCATAGATTCCAAGGAGGAGGGACCGCTGTCCCAAATGCCTCAGATATTCTCTTCGACTGTTGCCAAGTCAAATCTATATCTCTCAGAAAAAGATACCACTCTCTCTTCCGCCACTCCCTCTCAAGAGCATCCTCCCCCCCACGATTTATTGCGCCATTAAAGGGTAGCCCTTTGGGCAGAGTATCAAGCCCGACCCCCATAATCTCTGCAAAGGTTGAGACCTTCTGAGGATGATCCATAGAATCCAGAAGATCTGCGGCCCACCAATCTCTATTGTAAGCTGAGGGAACCAGATTCTTGTTGTTCTCAAGAAACTCTCCGAAACCCATCAGAATCTCTCCATTATCCCAAACAGAAACAACCCTTTCTCGAATCAATTTCCACTCATCCAGGGTGTGTACACGTCTGAACTCACCATCGCCAAGAATTACCATTGGCCCCTCGATATCAGTACAGGGAGTAACTGCACAAGCCTTCCCAGGACGCTCAATCTTCATCTGAGTTCCAACCGATAGGAACCCACCTGCCGCCTCCATCGATACTGGATTCAAACCAGCAGCCGCCAAACCAGTGGCTCTACTTCTCCCATATCTAAGTCTGAATCCCCCGGGTTCACCAGGCTCGCCAAAGATAGGCCTTCCAGCGATCACATCATCCATGTATCTTGAAATCTCAGGAATTTGCCTGCTTTTGAAGCTATCAGACTCACCCTCATCGCTCTTTCCCTTACTAGCAAACTGAGAGATAAATTCCCATCCTGGAATCTCCATTCTTTCCGTGTGCTTCACAATTTTTGGAGCCTTGAGGCACAAACCTTCACCGATAACCAACATCACTCCACCTCGAACCCTGGTCCTGAATGAACCATTCTCATTCTGTACGTTCTTGACCTCCTTGAATCCAGCACACTCCTGCTTCTCAGTCTCCTCTCCGTTAACCATTACTGGACACGCCCTAACGATTACCTCTACTTCCTCAGGAGGAGGTTTGTACTGAAGGCCAACTCTGTATAGTCCAAACTCTTCCTTCACTCTTTCCACCTCTCTTGTGGATGGATTATATCTCCCCAGACCAAGCTCACGTCTGATCATGTCACCAATTAGTACGCACAGAGCTTGAGCAGTTCCTCCGGCGGCTCTTATTGGTCCGCAGAAATCAATAGAAAGAAACTCTGAGCCATCTGAATTATTGAGAATCCTGACCGCACCAATACCATCCAGTGGAGCTACAAGAACAGCTTCTGTAAGTACAGCTAGGCCAACTCTGAGTCCACAATCTATTGCCTCTCGGAGATCTCCGTCACGCTCATACATCCGTTTTGCCACATTAACCGCTATCTGGATGGATGCACTCTCTCTGTCAGTTTTCAGAAGTATTGCTCGAAGGTCGTCCTCTATCTCTAGACCCTTCAGATACTCCTCGAGGAGTTTCTCAGTCCTACTTGCCAAATCCGCGGCTCTTGGGATTTCTATTTCAGTGCTGAAGTCAAGCCCCCTCGCCTTGGCCTGGAGAGCTATGTCATATACTTCCTGAGTCCTCAAATCAAGCCATTCTTGGTAGGATTCAACTTCGGATGAAAGCCTGTCTGAATCATACTCCGACACAGATTCACGATGCTCAACCATAACTATGCCCCACGCGAATAAGTGTCCAACAGGCTAGACCGTTCAAGAACATTGACCGTATTTCCCCACTCGATGGCTATTTACCTACCGAAGCTTCATTCGATTACCATTGCTCGGATTAGTCGGATATGCAGTCGATTTCAGCCGCTCAAGCAAAGCTCCTCCTGATTGACAGGGTGAGAGATTTGGCATACCTTCACTCTCCTAATGACCTATTCACCTTAGCTAGTGGCAGGGAGAGTCCGCATTTCTTTGATATGAAACCAGTGATGATGAACCCAGAATGTGCTCATCTACTTGGAGTCCTAATTCATGATAAAATTGTCGATATAGGGGGCGTAGATGCCGTTGGTGGCTTGGAGTTAGGGGCTGTTCCCCTAACGGCCATCGCAATTGCCAAGGCAGGAAAAGGCTCAGAAATCAGAGGATTCATGGTTCGCAAGGAGCCTAAGGGTAGAGGAGGCAGAAAGACTGGAAATCCACCAGGAATAGAAGGCTCAACCATCAGATCAGGAGATAGAGTGGTATTACTCGAAGACGTCACCACAACTGGAGGATCAGCATTGAAGGCGGCTGAGATGTTGAATTCAATGGGTTGCGAAGTAGCGGCATGCATTACTATTCTTGATAGAGAGGAGGGAGGAATTGAAGCATTCAAAACTGCCGGAATACCCCTTATACCACTTTTACTGAGATCAAATATTACAGGTGATTGATTGAGCCAACATATCATAGATCCTGAAGGAACCCCATATTCTCCTGAGAAACACCCAATGAAGGATTATGTAGGGGCATCTGCCTATTTTGACCTAGATCTAAGATCAGGAGTAATAATGGATGTCCAGAAGTTCCCAGAAATGAGGAAGCCATCATACAAGATTCAAGTTGACTTTGGGCCTGCTATTGGAAAGCTCTGGAGCTCAGCACAGATAACCAACTATCCACGACACGATCTAATTGGAAGAAAGGTAGTAGGTGCGATCAATCTCGGCGACAAGACTCTTCCAACTGGTTTCATTAGCCAGTTTCTGGTTCTTGGAGCTCTGGATCCGGACGGAACAGTCAGGCTCCTCGAGCTTCCTGAAGGCGTGTTGCCCGGTTCATTGGTCGCCTGAACTCACTTGTGCTTCCAGCAGAATTCCCCGCCCCTGAATGACATGCCTCTGCACTTCTTATCACTCACAGGGTCTACGTAGGTGCAGTAAGCTGTCTTCAATTCCGACCTCGTTCCCACTGACTTGTCATCAATTCTACGGAACTTCTTGCCCTTCTCCTTGACCGAGGCGCTTCTCCTGATACTATCGAGCTCCCCCTTGTCGAACCAGAATGATCCGCAGTCGCCACATCCGTCAAGAACCAGGGAATCAATCTTGCCCCCCTCTTTCGGATTCTTATCCTTGGATGCCTCGTGTGCGGCTACTCCTATGACAACCACCAGCGCGAATACCAGAAGTATCGGATGATCAAAGGACATTCCCCCCAAATTTTCGAGGCCACCGCCCCCCTGTTGCCTGGGAAGCTCATAAAACACCCTTATCTCGACCATCTTCCCTCCGCACGTCGGGCAATCGAGATCGCATGGCACCCCTTGTTCCAGTAGTGATTCGAGAGTTCCCACCTTGTCCGACTTATCCTTGAGTATCGTCCCTATGTTCTTGGCATTTAGTACTGAACCCTTGCATTTAGAGCACTCAAAATAACCCATATCATTGACTATCTCATAGGACAGCTGACCGCATCCCCTCGGGCACTCAAGCTTCTCTAGATCGGCAATCTGCCTACGATGTGTCCTGCAGAAAAGAAGCCCCGCCATGGCACTTCGCTCGCAAGGCATTCCATTCGTCTTCTTGCCCATGCATTGAGTGACCCCTGGGTCCTGATACTGGTGCTTCCAGCAGTAATTGGATTTGTACTTGACATTCATTCTACATTGGGGGGACCCGGGTCGATTTTCGTCTACCCCCCTGCATCGACTCATAACAAGGCCATGCCATTGCACTGTCATTATCCTTTTTACGGCAGTTACACTATTGGACCGCTTGTCACCCGCTCAACACATGCCTACCATAGTTAGAATGACGACAAGCGCGGGACCAATAGATATCGAACTCTTCACCGAAGACTGTCCAGAGACCACAGGAAACTTCCTCAGACTTGTGGATGATGGGTTCTATGACGGACTACATTTTCACAGGGTAATCAAAGATTTCATGATTCAAGGCGGATGCCCTCACTCGAGGGACCCACACAACGGGAGAGCTGGAACTGGAGGTCCGGGTTGGAAGATTCCTTGTGAGGCTTCAGCACTGGCAAAGAGCCACGATACTCCAGGACTCTTCTCCATGGCCAATGCTGGTCCCAACACTGGTGGCTCCCAGTTCTTCCTGACCACCGTCCCCACGCCATGGCTTGACGGTAATCATGCCGTATTTGGAAAGGTCATCAAAGGAATGGAAAATGTTCACAAAATCGAGAACTGCGATACTCAGCCAGGAGACAGGCCATACGATCCTCAGAAGATAATCAAGGTTGAGAGATCTTAATAAAACGCCTTACTAATAGTCTATCACAGAGTTTATTAATAAGTAATTAATGCCGAATATATGGCAAAGCACCGTGTAGGTGATCGTAGGATAATCAGCATTAGTATTCCAGAGGAAACCGCTAGGAAGCTAGACCGTAGAGTGGGCAAGGGCAAGACAAGAGGAAGGTCCGCTACAATTTCTAAGATGATTGAAGATGGACTATCGTCAAGAAATTCTCATCAAGAGGACATCGAAGTCTCAACCCATCAGAGATCTGCTAGGGCGAATCCAGATGAAAATAGGATCGAGATTGATACCATGGGAGAAGTAGTCGTGCCTGCAGATAGATACTATGGAGCTCAGACAGCCAGATCTCTTGAGAACTTCGATATCGGTGACGACATAATGCCAAGAGCAGTAATCAGAGCCTTTGGGATTCTAAAGAAAGCAGCAGCAGAAACCAACTCCCAACTTGGTCAGCTGGATGGCAACATCGCCTCTCTGATTTCCTCATCATGCGATGAGGTAATTTCAGGTAGTCTCGACGGACACTTCCCACTAAGGATTTGGCAGACAGGATCAGGAACTCAAACAAATATGAATGCAAATGAAGTCATCGCTAATAGGGCAATAGAGCTCGCAGGAGGAGAATTGGGCAGTAAGACCCCAGTCCACCCAAATGATCACGTGAACAGGGCGCAGTCTAGTAATGACACATTTCCAACAGCAATGCACATATCTTCAGCCGAGCAAATCACGAATCAATTACTCCCTTCAGTTCATCATCTAAGGGACGCTTTGGAGGCCAAAGCGCAGGAGTTTTACTCTATTGTCAAGATTGGCAGGACACACCTCATGGATGCAGTGCCACTTACTCTCGGTCAAGAGTTCTCAGGATACGTGTACATGTTGGACGCTGATATTCGGAGGATAGAGTTCGCATTGGCTGATCTATTCGAACTAGCGTTAGGGGGGACCGCCGTCGGAACTGGATTGAATACCCATCCCGACTTTTCAGAAAAGGTCGCCAACAGTATTTCTCAACAAACCGGCCTGCCATTCATCAGTGCAGAGAACAAGTTCTCTCAGTTAGCAGCCCATGATGCAATTGTCTCCGCATCGGGAGCACTAAACACCCTTGCGGTTTCATTAATGAAGATTGCAAACGACATCAGATGGCTCGGTTCTGGCCCTAGATGCGGAATCGGAGAACTGTCCTTGCCTGCCAATGAACCAGGATCCAGTATTATGCCAGGAAAGGTCAATCCCACTCAGTCCGAGGCTATGACGATGGTATGCTGCCAAGTTATGGGCAACCATGCAGCCATATCCATCGGAGGTAGCCAAGGTAATTTCGAATTGAATGTATTCAAGCCGATGATGATTCATAACCTGCTCCATTCAATCAGAATCCTGTCAGACAGCTGTCGCTCGTTCACTTCCAAGTGTGTTAACGGATTAGTCGCTAATGAAGAGAAGATTTCCGAGCATTTGGAGAACTCTCTGATGTTGGTAACCGCACTTAATCCTCACATTGGATACGATAACGCCGCGAAGATTGCCAAGCACGCCCACCAGAATAACCTAACACTCAGGGAGAGTGCCTTGAGACTGGGGTTGGTTACCGAAGAACAGTTCGATCACTGGGTCAAGCCAGAGTCAATGACAGGAAGTAGCTAGCTCTCATCACGAAAAAAATTATTTTGAAAGGGCCAAAGGTGGGAGCAGCAGGGGGTTCTGCTTGGGGAAGCTTTCCCCCCTGCGTACTCCGCAGGGTCCGGTTCCTCATCTCCAAAGGAGATGATTTCCCGGGTAGACGACTCTGGAACCACTAGGGTTCCTTCGCCATTTTTCTGGACGTTTGGGTAATATCCCCCCAGGGGATTGCTCCCCTGTCGCCCTCCTCGATTCACTCCATGGCTAGTATCACCATTTTGTTTCGTCGATCGGTACCGGTCCTCCACAGGTCTCCCTGCTCTCGTTCCCGGTGCGTTTCCCTAAGTTTCCTTCCCCTTCCTTGCGTCCGGTTATCTCCACTTCGTTTCCCGCACTCGTGCTCCAAGATTGCATCCATCTCTGGATGCCTTCCCTTCCTTCGTGTACCTTTGCAGTATGGTTTTCTGGTACGGTTTATGTTTTCCCCCCGAAGGGTTCGGTTCCGTTTTCCCCAGCTTTCCCCATTGCTTCTTTCCCTTCCTTGCGTCCGATCTTCCCACATTGGTTCTACTGCTGCCTATTCACCCACAGGTGATTTGGCTATTCCCCGCGCTCTTTTCAGAGCACGGATCTACCGTTCCGACTTTGCGGATCAGTTGTTGTGGCCCGCGGGTTTGCCGAAGCGCGCCCACACCACTCCCCCGGAGCGGCAAAGTCAACAGGGCAAGCGGCGGCAAATAAACCTTTCGTTCAGTAACACGTTTACAGTGGAAATAGGGGTCAGTAAATGTTAATTTCCACTGTAAATTTTCATTCCCTCAGTCTTCTCAAACGCTCCATAAGGAGGCTTCTTTCCCCTTCTCGATGTCTTGGCCTCATATCCTCATGGTCAAACCTATTCTCATATCTCTCTTCTACCAGGAAAACCCTTCCAGACTCGTCTCCAAAAACTATGGCCTCCTCCTTGAAATCACAAACCACAATTCTATCTGGGTGTTCGAAGACCTGTGAGTAAACCCCTCCTGGCGATATCGAAAAGAATCTTGACTTACCCTCCCAAGTCTGAACCCACAGATCAATACCATTCGGAGCAACTCCCAATGACAATACTTCGCTATCTAGATCAATTTCTTTCTCGCCCCATAGAATTCGGCCATTTCGATCACCGCTCGCCCAACCGTCATCTATGCTGATGATCGAGGTAATCAATCCACTTACCTTTCCACATAAATCTCCTTCAGAATTACAAATACTACCGTCACTCAATCCGAACATTATCGTCTCAGGCCCATCGCAACCGATGGTAACAGGAGACACAACGTCAAGTGAATGATAATTCAGTATTCCATCCCTGCCTATTTTGATAAAGCCACAGGAAGGCCTTCCTATCCCAATCTCTATTCCATTGTTGACTCCCATATGCCACCCTTTCTCGGCGAATGACCATCTTTCAATCAGCTCGCCTTGGCTATTGAATTTCCAAAGTGTTGACTCAGTGTAGTCAGAGATATCAATTTCATAGACAGAGGATAATGCCCAAATGAAACCATCCCAGATTGTTACACTATCGCTGGAACCTTCCAGTTGCGAGCTCCACAAAACTTCACCCGTGCTTATCTTAACGGCCACCAAATTAGATGAGCAGGAGGCATAGAGCACTTCTTCTGAAACTGCTAAATCTGATATCGGTCCATCCAATTTCAGTCCCAGTATCTGCTCACCAGTCTCAATTGACCATGAGTTAATCGCACCTTCTTTTGAACCAACAATGACTGTTCCCGACTCAAATATAATGCAACTACAACAACTTCCAACGTCCCTGATGAATGATGAAGCGTCACTAAGTCTTCTGTCTCCCACAAATGCCCTATGGAGGAAGTGGATATCGTACTTCCGTATAATCGACAGTTCAAATTGAGTAAAGTAGCCTCACCTTATTAGCAAGATACTCAACAAATGCCTCTGGCGAGGGAGGCGACCCTGTAGCTTCTTCGATGAGCTCAGCAGGCTTTAGAATACTCCCTCGCTTATGCACTTTCTTCCTCATCCAATCAAGTAGCGGGGAGAAGTCACCGCCCCTAATTTGGGCGTCATGCTCTGGCAAGTCTTCTCTAGCCGCAGATAATAGTTGAGCAGAATACAGATTTCCAAGGGTATATGTCGGGAAATATCCAATCGCCCCCATCGACCAATGAATATCTTGTAGTACTCCAGACGAGCTATCTGTGGGCCTTATTCCAAGATATTCCTCATACATATCGTCCCACTTGTCAGGTAGGTCATCAACTTCCAAATCGCCCGAGATTAGTAGCTTCTCAATCTCATACCTAATCATAATGTGGATATTGTAGGTGGCCTCATCTGCCTCAACACGAATCAGACTGGGCTCTACCAAATTAACCGCTCTCCAGAGGTCCTCTGCTTCTACACCTTGCATATTTTCTGGAAACTGCTCTTTCCAGAGTGGCAGCGACCACTGACAAAACTCTAGTGAACGACCGATTTGATTCTCCCAGAGCCTGCTCTGACTCTCATGAATTCCCAATCCATTGGCCTTCCCAGCGGGTTGAAAGTCAAGATCTCTCGGCCTTCCTTGCTCGTATGTACCATGGCCAGTCTCATGCATAGAGCCGTATAGTGAACCAAACGGATCGGTCTCGCTATATCTCGTGGTCCATCTAACATCATCCGGATTTGGACCTCCACAGAAAGGATGTGTCGAGGCATCCCTTCTACCTGCCTCGAAATCGAAACCAATCGACTCAGAAACCTTCTGACTAAGTCTTTCCTGACCCGGCTGCTCCCATGAATTTTCAGTTACCCATGAAATATCGGGTCTCTCTCCCCTTTCTGCAACAGATCTGATTAATGGGGCTACTTTGTTTCTCAGGCCTTCGAAAAGGGGGTCGAGACGAGACACCGTGAGTCCAGATTCATAGATATCAAGGAGAGCATCATATCGAAGATCTTCATATCCCAAGTAGTCTGCCTTCTTCCTCGCGAAATCAATTGATTTAGCCAGATCATCTCTGAATATAGAGAAGTCATTATTCTTCCTAGCTTCAGTCCAAGATATGAGTGATTTCGAATTATGCTTAGCTAATTCAGAGACGAATTCAGTAGGTAGCCTTGTGGCCTTGTCATAGGCCTCCCTGGCCAATCTAACGTTGGCACTCTCAATATCTCCCAGATCTACTCTTTCTTCCAGTTCATCCAATAACTCTCCAACCCTAGGAGAAGTCTTTCTTTTGTGCGACTCCCTAGAAATCCATGCTATTTGTTCCCCTCTCAATTCAGCGGCTTTCGGAGGCATCAAGACCTCTTGATCCCAGCCTAGAAGACTTCTTACTTGGTCCATCATATCGATATCTTTGAGTATTCCAAGAAGCTCATTGTAAGCGTCCATACCATTTGAGAGAGGTGTCCCACTCATAATCTAGGCAGTTGACTATCGAACCCTTAAACAGAAAATATTTCTTACAATTATTGACTAATTGATACCTTACAACTCTACTCAGTAGATTCTGGAGGCATTCATTGGATTGGTTTAATAACTCCCATCTTGTAGTAGTATTTGGCAAGACGGGGTAAGAAAAGTTTAGCCTAACCTAAGGGATGATATTGTGACAGAGCTAATCAAAAAGATGAATGAAGCCCTAGCTTGGGAACTAAGAGCGATAAATATGTATGCACATTACGCCGCAAATATAACTGGCATCAATCGGCTTCAACTTTCACCAATGTTCAATACTGAAATGACTGAGTCAATAGAGCATGCCGATATTGTTCGTAAGGGAATTGTTCAATTGGGGGGAATTCCAGTTACAGAACGTGACCCTCGCCCAATTATACACACAACAGATTACATTGAAATGTTGAATTACTCTCTTGAGACTGAGATTAGAGCGTCAGAAGTTTATTCGGAACTCCTCCCCTTGATTGAACAAACTGACGATTTATACGATTCGATGGAGCAGATATATCTCGCCGAGCTAAAAAGCGTCGAGGAGATACGACTCTTGGTTCGATGATCCGGCCCAATGAACCGAATCTATGATGAGTTCTCATACCCTCCAGAGGGACGTGCTCCCGCGAGTCGTGACCGTATTCTTGGTCCTAATATTGGTTAGCCCAACTCTATCCGGGTGCTTGGAATCAGATTCAGGAATAGATAATTCTGTCGAGACTACACATTGGTTACCACCTGTCGAGGAACGATCAGGGAAGGAATACAGAATTGATGACGTATTCAGTAGGGTCTCAAAAAATGGTACATATGACACAGGAGAGGTCCAGTCAATCTTCGTGCCCGTACCCTCGATTACGGCTTCAGACGGAGGGGCAGGACTCACGGGCGGGGCCGAAGTTCATCTCGGATTGTGGCTTCCAGAAAAGGAAGGATGCGATTTGACAATATCTGAAGTTCTTGAAGAATGCAAGGTCCCGGTCATTGCCGAGATAGGCCCGTACTATGATGATGGAGACGTTGATGCTCTCACTCCCGCAGATAGACTCGGAAGGTTCCTAATTGAGAATTATGTTCAACACGGGTACGGCGTAGCCCAGGTTTCAGTTTTTGGAACAGGGCAATCAAATCACTGCATGGACCTGATGGGTCATGATGAGCAAGCTGGCATCAAGGCGGCAGTAGACTGGTTAGGGACTCAATCATGGTCCAATGGAAAGGTAGGTGCAATAGGTAAATCATACGATGGAAGCACTCCTTGGAATGCGGCCGCATCAGGATCCGATTATCTAGCTACCATTGTTCCAATGTCTGGATTGATAGGTGTGCATGATTTGATGTGGAGAAATGGCAGTATGGAAGCAAGAGGGGCGATAATGCACAATGGGGTATACGGCTCATTCGGCTTGGACGGGGATAATGGGGACATCGAGAACGCCTGTGAGGGATATGTCGAGGGATACTACGCAGGACCAGCCGCATACATGACGGGAGACAATCTAGCATGGACCGGATCTGATTATTGGGAGGAAAGGCATTTCCTGACTAATGCTCTAGAAATTTATAATGGTTCGATATATATCATACACGGCCTACAAGACTGGAATGTCGATCCCCATATGGCATTCCCTGCTCACCAAATGTCCATAGATGCAGGTTTCGATGTCAAGGGACTTTATGGTCAATGGGCACATGATTATCCAGACCGAGAAAGCGGGCACTCCTCACTGTCATCAGGAAGAGGCGCTGAGGCCTTTCCATACACCCTGAGGTGGGACTGGGCCGACGATATGTTGGAGTGGTTCGATTTCTATTTGCTAGACAAGGGGCCAAAACCAAGACTAGTTGCAGAGGTGCAGGACAATATGGGTGCTTGGAGAGTTGAGCAGACCTATCCTCCTCTTGAAGCGAATCCAATCGTTATAGGGATGAATGAATGTTCAATAGTTGGCGGTAGTGATACGATAACTACTACCTCTAGTCTGATGATTGAATGCCCCGAATTTGAATCTCTGACTAGAATAGTTGGAACTCCCACCTTTCATGTCGAGGCTACTATTTCCCCGTTCTCCACCAGTGGGCATCTCTTCGTAGAGATGGTACAATCAAGCTCTGACATGCATCTAGGACACGCTGTAATGGATTTACGGTTTCATGAAGGAGGGAACCAAGGAAGCCCTCTAGTCCCCGGACAGACAGTTCTGGCAAAGATGGAGTTCTTTGGAATGGATGTAGTAGTACCTGAGGGAGATGGAATTCGTCTGATAATCAGTCAAACTGGCGAGGATTATGTCCCAAGTCCAGTCTCAACATTTCCCGTTTCTCTCTCATTGGGGAGCGAGAGTACTCTTTCTCTGCCATCTCTTGACAGGGGATGCTCAGATCTATTTCTCCCTCCTATGCAACAGCCATATCTGGGTTGTCTGGAATAAATCGAATTCCAAACCCTTGATGCGGGAGGGAGCTCTCGGAACACCATGTCAGACGGCATCCCTCGTGTCAGTATTCCTGTCATTGACAGGATAATCCTCCACTTGTGGGAACAGGACCATCAAGCGGATCATTATATTGTAACAAGTGAAGTAACAAGAACAGGAATTTCTGAGGTATGCGCAATGCATCCTCCAAATGTTTCCCGTGCAATGAGGGAGCTCATGTCCAATGGCCTTGTCTCTGAGCATTCTAGAAGTGTCAGAGGCGAAGATCGTCGCCAGAAGACATGGCAATTAACCGAAGATGGAAGATTGGAAGCTAGGCAGAGGATTGCTAATCTAAGAACTACCACCGTTTTATTGAGGGGAAAGAAAGGTAAGCTATTGGAAATAAGGGCAGACGAGGCCGCAAAAAAACTCGAAACAAATCTCTCGCTACTACAGGTATTGATGCACGCCCAACATGAGGGAGTCCTCAATTTCGGAGATATTAGATTTGGTGCTATTGTGTCGATGCCAGAGAGAAAAAAACCCACTCCAAACCTACTTTCTGGTGCCTATTCAACCTATCGAAACCTTCCACCTGTGACTAGAGAGATACATGGAAGACTGATGGAGAAAGACATACTCGACTCCTGGCTCTCGTCCAGAATCCCATTGTTAGCCATATCTGGAATCGCTGGCTGTGGAAAAACAACACTTACCTCACACTGGCTAAACCATACCATCTCAGTAGCTCCTGGGTATGAAGTAATGTACTATCCTTGTCAGCCATGGGACACGCCTCTAGGGATTGCAACCAGCCTACTCCACAAGATAGGTGTCGGAGTAGATGATGGGAAGCACGATCCTTACAATATTCTAGAAGCTCTCCCACTAAGGCCCGGTGTAGAAATTGATATCGATTCCTATAGGAGAAGGCTGACGGCTCATTTACTGGACGAATCCGGTTTAGATACTAAGAAAGAAACCGAACTTCTGGTTGTTCTAGACGATGTTCACAATATAGGGCCGGATGGGAACTACCTCTTTGGCGCTCTCTTACAGGTAGCCGAGATCGCTCCATTAAGACTAATATTGATCTCAAGAAATAGACTGTCATTCTATGACACTAGAGATGTTCATACAAGAGAGAGAGTTAGAGAACTACACCTGGCTGGTCTTTCTATTGAGGAAGTTAATACTTGGATAGCTTCAATGAACCTTCCCAATGAAACAGAGGTCGAAAAAATCCATAGTATCACAGGTGGACACCCATTGGCAGTAGAGCTATTGGAACTTTATGGAAAGACCGTACACGAGGATTGGACTCGTTTTCTTGATCAGGAGATTCTAGATGTTCTCCCTCCGGATAGCAGGGAGATTCTCTCTATTCTATCTGTTTCTGATAGACCGGTTCCATGGGAAATTATAGCTAAGGCCGCAGAACATGATGGCCCCCCTCCACTCGAGCTCATAGAAAGGGGCCTTATGCTGGAACTAGAAGATGGAATGTGGTTACATGAAGCTATCAGGGCTAGACTACTTAGGGACGTAGGAAACCCTCTAGAGGATAGATCTATCAAACTCAGAAAAGCTTTCGAATCTTAGGACATATGTCGATTCAGCCAAGAGTCCATACCTGGCTTTGGCATAGCACCAGTCATTCTATCAACGACCTCTCCATCCTTGAATAGTATCAGTGCCGGAATCCCTCTGACTCCGAATCTTCCTGGACTTAGTGGATTAACATCGGTATTCACCTTGGCTATTGTAATCTCTCTCTCGGTCGCTATCTGACTCAATACTGGAGCAATCATTTTGCATGGACCGCACCAAGGAGCCCAGAAGTCAACTAGAACCCAACCCCCGCTTTTTGTAACTACATCAAAGTCCGAATCACTAGCATCAATCACTTGTCCCATGGGTCCACCCAAACACCTGAGAGAGGGGCACCGTATCAACCTGTGTCTTACTAATGATATCCAAGGGATTGAGAACCCCCCCCTCCTCGCCTAGTTCAGAGCGTACATGGATGTTACTCCCAGCATACTGACTGCGGACTTCTGTAAACTGGGTGAAACCCTAGATGAGGCCATTGAAGCAGGGATAAATTGGATTCACATGGATGTTATGGATGGAAACTGGGTTATCAATAAGACAATAACATTCGGACCAGCAATTATCCGTTCAGTTAGAGAAAGGTTAGGAGATGAAGTCTTCATAGATTGCCATCTTATGATTAACAATGCTGAAGAAACATGGGCCCAATATGTGGATGCAGGGGCGGACATGGTTATTGCTCATATTGAAGCGGTTCAAGACTTTCCAAACCTTATCAGAGAAATCCAGTCAACAGGAACACAAATAGGATGCGTCCTAAATCCAGATACAGAAATCGACGAAGTTATTCCTCTATTACCAGATTTAGATCTAGTGTTAGTGATGTCTGTTGTCCCAGGCAAGGGTGGGCAGTCGTTCATGCCTGAGGTTGAGCATAAGGTCAGAGCTTTCAGAGAGGCAATAGATAGCCAAGAGATTTCAGGGGGCAAAACTCCAATCCTAATGATTGATGGAGGCATTAAGCATCATAATGCGTCTATGGTTTCCGATTGGGGAATAGACATCGCGGTTGTAGGTAGCGGACTGATTAATGATGAAGGTACAATTTCTCAAAATCTTCTCAGAATTAACAAGGCAATAGAGAGTGAGTAATCAACGCATTGAAATCATACCCCTCTATCCAGTAGCATGGTTTCCGAGGAATGGGTCTCATCGGAAGTACTGAAAGTCTACCCAACTGCTTCAGTAGAAGCTACCGATTTACATGGTTCGGGAGACCATTTTCATGTTAGAATAATATCCAAGGATTTCGAGGGTGTGAGGCCACTCCAAAGGCAGATGCCAGTTTTGAAGCATTTTAAGAAGTATATAGAGGATAATTCAGTACACGCTCTTGATTTGAAGTGCATGACTCCCGAACAATCCTCAGCAATGGGAAATACAACGTTTGATCCCCATTCTGGAAAGCAAGAGTTCTTTGGTATCCACGTAAGGCGGCCTAACAAGAAGTGATATTATGAGTGGATTTAATTGGACACCGAGCGAATTGCAAGAGATAGTCGATGGCAACGATTTAGTGATTTTTATGAAAGGAACTCCTGAACAGCCACAATGCGGCTTCTCCAGTCGTGGAGCCCAGATTGTTAGTGCCTTCGCCAGGGAAGTAGGACTCGAACAATTCGCTTGCGTGAACGTTCTGTCTGATTCCAGGGCTAGAACCGCTCTCAAAGAATGGTCCGATTTCCCTACAATTCCACAAGTCTTCGTTCATGGTGAGCTGATTGGCGGTAGTGACATAGTCCTCGAGATGTTCCAAGACGGTAGCCTTCTAGAGATGTACGAAGCCGGCCGAGCGTGAGCGTCGGCACTCCGTTGACCGAAGATCGCCGTACGATGCTCATTGCATTAGCAGGCGCAGGGGCTATTTCTTTCGCCCCACTTCTGTACAAATTATCTGAAACTAACCCCGCGACGGGCGCATTCTTCCGAATGGCTTATGCCGTTCCATTACTATTCTTGATTGTGTTTTTATCCAAAAAACAGGAGACTCGTGATACCCGATCGAGGAGACTCACTTTCTTGGCCGGTTTAATAATAGCGTTTGATTTCCTGGCATATCATAGCGCTATAGATTACGTGGGAACGGGAATCGCCACCCTAGTAGGGAACTCCCAGGTCATCATTGTTACACTAGTAAGCTGGAAGCTCCTAGGGGAACGACCAAATCGATCTATTCTTCTTTCTTTACCTGTTGTTGTAGTTGGTCTCGCACTCATCTCAGGAATATGGGATGGAGAGCCCTATGGAGAGGATCCGACGAGAGGGGTAATAGCTGCAGTGTTCGCGGCGTTTTTCTACTCATCATTTCTGATTGTCTACAGGTATTCTAACAAACAGATGGCTCCGGCCGCTAATGCCCAGCTGGATGCCACTCTAGGTGCAACCATCGGACTTCTATTCCTAGGATTGATTCCACTGGAATCGATAGGCGTCCAACAAATAAACTTCGAGATAACATGGCCAAGCCATGCATGGCTCCTATTACTGGCCTTTTCCTGCCAAGTTGCAGGATGGATAGCAATCACATATGCACTTCCGAGACTTCCTGGAGCGCACACTTCTTTCGCAGTACTTATTCAACCAGTTTTAACTATAATTTGGGGTATTTTCCTTCTTGACGAAACCCCCTCCACACAGCAGTCGGCAGGAATGGTTCTAATCTTCATCGCTATTATCGCGGTCACAATGTTTGGGGATGCTAAGGCAAAGCCTGAATCTGTTTAGGTGTACAGGGCGAGAGATAATTGCGAAGGGATGGGATGCACTCAGCGAGAACCAATCGGCCCCGTACATGTGACACTGAGGGTAGGGGATAGATAATCGTTGTCAGTAATAGTTGCAAAAAGTACCGATTCAGGCATTTTTCATCAGATTAAGATACAGAAAGAACCTCAGGGCCACCTTCAGTGACGTAAACAGTGTGTTCAAACTGACCAACATTGCCTCTATCCTGATCACGTAATGCAGAATAGACTTCCAAGAATCTAATCGAGGTCAACTTCTTCACCAACTGCCCCCATTTTCTTTTGAGAGACTCCTCGTCCTCTTCAGGGAAAGGTTTCTCCAAGAGAGGGAAAGCCCATCTTTCTGCAAACGGAAGGGTGCTATATCTCTCTTCAATGTAGTGTGCCAGCCTCGCACCTAGAGGCTTAAGCTTCTTCTTCGCCAGTGCCTTTCTAATATTGACATTCCCGGTTACTCTGAGTATATTCGACGAATTGTGTGGATTTACATTCTCTACTAAACCACTCTTCCCAGTAGTATTGAACGGCTCAACCGCGTATACTCCGCCTTTCTCTACTGAGCCTTTGAAACTTGGATTATTGGCCCCACAAGCATACATAGGAATCGAAACTCCATCATGCAGACTCCATCTCTCCATTTTATGCCCGCATAAATTAGAAATTGGCAAGAATCCAGCATCCTTAGCCACCTGTTCTGCAGCAGCTCCCACGACATGCCAAGAAGTACCCGGATGCATCTTCTCTATGGCGGCGTCTCGAGCATCTTTAGCAGCTTTGATTTGGTCAGTATGATTTCCTCCATTTCCAACTTCCAGCGTCATCGCATTGTCTCCGAGAGCTCCTTTGATGTGAACTCCGATATCCAGCTTGACCAAATCCCCCTTCTCAAACACCATCTCTCTTTCCCATCCCTCTGGAGGGCTCAGTTGAGTATTGGTAGTATAATGAGCGGCCATATCATTAACAGAGATAGTTACGGGGAATGCGGCTTGACCTCCGTGTCTACGAATAAACCTCTCAGCAGAGTCAATAACATCATTCCAGCCCTTCCCTGCAACAATCTCTCCTTTGATTCCCTCCAAGGTTCTTCGAGCGACGTGACCAGCATCTTTCCACTGCTTCAAATCTGACTCTTCAACCAATCAAAAACCTCCGTTTTTTTCACTAAACCTTCTCTCAGCACCTTGGTTCCTGTAGTATCGGGTGAGTGAGTGGAGGATTGCCACGATATCAAGGTACTGGGTACTCCACCCCCGCAGAGTCCGCTAACGAATGGTATATGTGACCCATCAGTCGAAAGAGAACGTGCAGCCATGGCTGGGTCATCCTCGGGCGGACTCCCAGAAATATTTGCACTCGTAGCTGTGATTGGACCCACTTCCTCGACCAGCCTTACTGCGGTATCATGGGATACCACTCTTAATGCCACTCTCTCTCCTCCAAGCCTCTCATCTAGTGCGGACCTAGAGTCAAGAATCACAGTAATTGAACCAGTCGGAAAATGATCTAACATTGACACAACGCTGTCTGGAACATGTGCGATCCTCTTTGCCTGCTCAAGATTTGCTACTGCGAGACTCACTGGCTGACTGTCCCCTCTATTTTTCAATGAATATAGTAAATCTAGTGCCTCACTAGTTGGCAAGCATCCCAAAGCAGGCTGTGTGGATGTCGGATAAACAACACACATCCCTCTTCTCAAACTAGATACTGCATCCTTCATGGCATCTACCTGATATGTCGTCTATTAGCAGGAGGCAGGGAGTCTGCCTGTGCAACAATCGATCCAACACTTAGATCGATATTTGTCTGATGCGTGTGTCTTTGGAAAATCCTGGCCACCTCATATGACCCTACAATCAAATTTACAACAGGAATTAGGTATACTAACTTCCTGAAAGCCCTACGGTCCCACATCTCACTGGTCATTTCGCTTCCATCGTCAACCAATACAGCTAGCCCCATCGATCTCTGACCAAGAGATCTAGAAAATCTGATTCCCGTTAGCCTCCAGTAAAGCCAGTGTGATGCCAGCAATATGAAAGTATACGCGAGAGAATGATGTGTGGAGTCTTCCCATGTCTTGAGATTCCACACATTCATCAGTTGGAACCTAGTGACAAGCATCAAAACAGTAGTAACAATAACGACGTCTATCGCGAAAGCAGTACCTCTTCTCGTCGCAGAAGCTAGAATCGTACCTTCAGGTATTTTCCAATGGTCAGTGTTCTGTTCTGCCACAATAACTCTAGCTAGTGAACCTCCAGAAGGTGAAAGTGAAATCGGTGAATCATGGTCGGCCATAGCACTCCCTCAAGCCATTCCGATGATGTGCCACGCCTCAAGGTTGTGTTTCCTAGCATGTTCAATCCATGAGGCCCAATTCTCATCATGCCTCAGAGTAGCGGGGTCCCCAATGACCACCAAACCCCTCTTGGCCCTAGTTAGGGCCACATTCAATCTCCTTGGATCGGACAGGAACCCAACATTTCCCTCAGAGTTAGATCTCACACACGAGAAAATTATGATTTCCTTCTCCCTACCTTGATAACCATCCACAGTCTTCACTTCCAAATCAGTTAGGGCCTCTGGAAGTATATCTCGAATAGCCCTAACTTGAGCCGCA
This sequence comes from Euryarchaeota archaeon UBA463, assembly GCA_002501805.1. Taxonomy (GTDB): domain Archaea; phylum Thermoplasmatota; class Poseidoniia; order Poseidoniales; family Thalassarchaeaceae; genus MGIIb-O5. The sequence goes on from DAOI01000003.1 coordinate 80,571, forward strand.
TAAGGAGTTATGACTCCAATTTGGTCTTGCCCTATCTCTCCAGCATTTACTAGGTCCTCCACGAGTTTTGCCACCCAAGAAGCTTCAGCCCTATTCTCCTTTGACGCCCCATCAGGTCCAGCTACTTCTCCTCCTTCAATCGGCAAGAAGGCAATCGGTCTTTCCCAATCAGGCCACAGAATCCCAGCAGGGGCTTTCCTATCGGACTCTGTCACCCCATCTTCCAATTTCCCCTCATAAAACATCTCGTTAGGGAATTCCGATATCCCCGGGTGCATCCTGTATTGTTTTGTCAACAAGAAGGGGGTAATGCCCATATCCATGATTCTCTCGAACAGTGACTTATTCAATCCCCCATCTTCAGCTCTTCTGGATATAACTGTGGGAGATAATTGCTTGTGATCCCCGACGAGAACAATCTGTCTGGCGCCTCTGACAATTGGTACCAAAGTGGACGGCTCTGTAGCTTGAGTAGCTTCATCAATCAAAACCTGACTAAACCTCCTCCCATCCAAAAGCTCGTGGCCGGAACCTATGCAAGTACAGCAGAGGACTTGTGCCCTATCCAAGATATCGTCTCTCATCTGGCTCTCTATCCTCCTCACTTCCTTCCATCCCCTGCCTAAATCTCTGTGAGCAAGCCCTTTCTCCTTCCCTCCTCTCATTCCCTTGATTTTACGACCCAGCTTCTCATTGAGCTCTAGATGATCTATGAGATCCTTCCTAAGTGGATGCTTTTCCATCAGAGCATCCATAGTAGCCTCCCTCAAGCCCTCTCTTACTTTCACTGGCTGTCCGAGCCTCACGGCTCTCACTCCTAGCTGGAGCAACCCTTCCAACAAATTGTCTACAGCGACATTTGAATCTGCCACCGCTAGGATAGTACCCAAATCTTGCTGTGACCACGCCTCAATAATTCGTACTGCAGTGTGTGTTTTCCCCGTTCCAGGAGGGCCCTGTATCAGAGTCAGCCTCTGTTGTATCGCCGCGAGGGCGGCTTCCCGTTGTGGCTTATTCAACGAGCTATCCAATACAAAGCTCCTTCCTCTTGCCCCCCCGAGTTGGGGGGGTAGCGAAGAAGTGCCAGAAGGGTCATGTACAGATCCTAGAATCAGTTCCCTAAGAGGAACTCCTCCTTCTTCTTGGAATATTGAATTCAGAGAATCTCTCATTCTGTCATAAGCTATCCTATTGGCACCTCTGTCCATTCTCCATGTATCCTTCCTGAGATCAGAAGGAGTCTCTTTGAGTACAACTCTAATCGAGTCTCTTCGACGATCACTAACTATGGCCTCGATAGGCTTCTCTGAAAGAGGATCCCCGCGACTCAGCATGACAATATCTCCCTGTCTAAATCTATGTTGCCCAAGATCAGACCTACTCTTACGCCTTAGTTTGACAATTCGCTGATCGAAAAGCCAGCCATCGGGCTTCGCAATCAAGTCGAAAAGAGCTAACCCGTTTGAGACGAGCCTCTCCCTGGGCCAGTCACGGAGTCTCTTTTCAGTGGCGTACAGCTCATCATCAAGCTCCCAACGTATCAATTTCTGATAGAGCTCATGATGATCCTGGCTCCTTTTGAACCGACCACGACGATCTTCAGAATCTCCTTCCACATGCCTCCGTAGTACGGGCGCTTCATCACTATTGCCGGAGAATAATGACAAATTCCCGCCGAGCATTATTGCTCATATCCCCGTGAGGATTATACGATGAGTTTCTGGGAATGTACAATAGGGGGGGGATGCGTTAGTGTTTGATAGATTCAAATTCAATAGAAAGTCAGTCGACAATACCATAGAATGTCCCCTATGTCAAGAGAAGAATCCTGAGGATTCAGAGATTTGTTCCAGATGCTCTTATCAGCTGAAAATGGCATCTCATCAGCAAGCAAATAATGTCGATAAGGAAGAAGCTACAGAACTTTTTGACGAGCTACTCTCAGATTTTGAGGAGGACGAAGAAGAGGACATAGTGGACTGGTCCAGAACCACATTCACAATGGACGACGTAACAATAGATGTCAAACAGTATGGTAGCGATGATTCAGTAGTTACCAAGCAGAAACCCAGCTTCGCGTTTACTGTTGATACACCCGAACCAGTTGAAGAGGAGGAATACGAGGATTACGAACTAACTCCTGATGACGCTCCCGAATTTGTTACAAAGTTCGAAATGCCAGAAGCGGAAGATGAGGGACTAGAAGAGATACCCATACAACAAGTGGACTTGATCAAGCCAACTTCGGAATCTTCCGAAGATGTAGAAATAGTCTCTGCCGAAGAAATACCGGAACCCGCAGAGGTTGAGGAAGAAGAAACTCCTCCCGAGCCCTCTCAAGACATTGTTGTCGATGAGGAGATATCTGAGAATCTGGAGGTACTTCCTAGCCCCCCGACAGATCTCCCTCCTCTCAAAGAAGTGAAGATCGATCCGCCCATAGTTGACGATGACCAAGAGCCTATGCCCATACCTCCTCCTCCCGATTTGTCAATGATTGACTCTAGGCCTGTTGCCGACTCTAAGATAGAGAATATTTGGCCATGGGCTCAACAAGAAGAGTGGTCTGGAAGGGACGTGGCCCAGAAGGTGAAGTCTGCTATGGAAGCCGCCAAATCCAAAAATATCGCCCAAGCGACAGTCATACTGGATGAGGTCGGCCCACATTTAGGCGACAGAACGAAGCTAGTCTATCCAATTGGTGCGCTATTACAGAGAATGGGCAGGGCCCAAGCAGTGGATAAATTGTTAGAAGCGGCACTCAGAGTTTACCCTGAAGACGATGCAGTTTCTAGTGCCAAAGCAAAATTGAGGCCATGATTCATCTCCGCAGAGATGATGCGATAGGCCCTTTTCCGATATGTTATGAGGCGCGCGACTAGCTCCATTAGAGTGGGCGAAGAACTCGTTCTCAGACCAGCGTCTAATACGAGATCTAAGGACCTTTTAGAGGCATTTGAGGAGACCTGGCCAGAAGTCAATAGAGCTATGCCTTGGATAAATCCACACGCCGATCTGGAACAGCAAATATCTGAATTCCTATCAGAAACCGAGAGAATGGGGAGAGCAGGATTATTGCATCATTGGATAATGGTAAGGCCATGGGACGATTCTTTACTTGGGCTGATAGGTTTTGATCGTGTTACAAGATCAGGACAAGCATCATGGAATCTGGGCTATTGGGTTAGGAGCTCCGAGCAAAATCATGGTATTGCTAGCAAATCTATTGAAGCAGTATTGAGATGGATGGGAGAAGCTGAAGAGGTCTCAATAGAGCTCAAGGTCGATCCGCTAAACAAGGCGGGTAGAAGCACAGTAGCAAAGGTAGTTAGGAACTGGGATGGTGAGAGGTGTATCGATGGGGATTCATCGATTACTGTAGCAGGAGTTCGTACTATTCATGAGTGTCATGTTGTCACCGTAGGTCCAAAAGGGCCTACCAACTGAACACGTTACTGTCGAACATTGAATAAACAACCAGCAGTCGGAAGTCTGCCCCATAGGGGCAGGTGCTCTCATGCCAGGTCCGAAACCACGTCAACGTCTTCCCGATTTCGATCCCGAGGAGACAGACGAATGGTTGGAATCAATAAGGTCGGTTGTAGAGTCTCATGGTGTTGAAAGAGCTCGAATGCTCCTACATGAACTCATGATCGAGGCAAAGGATCTCTCGATCCCGATAGAGCCACCATCCAGAACCCCCTATCTGAATACCATCTCCTTAGATCAACAGCCACCATATCCGGGCGACTTGGAAATAGAGAAGAAGATTCAGAATTCGATACTCTGGAACGCAGCCGTTGTCGTTTCTGATACTAATAGGAGAATAGATGGAATCGGGGGGCATATCTCTACCTATGCATCTAGCTCTACACTATATGAAGTCGGTTTTAATCATATTTTCAGAGGAAAAGACTCCAATGGGATAGGCGATGCAATCTTCATCCAAGGCCACGGAAGTCCCGGTATTTACGCTCGGGCATTCCTCGAGGGTAGGATTTCTCGCGAGCAGATGATTAATTTCAGGCAAGAGGCATTCAAAGACGGCCTTTCTTCATACCCTCACCCAAGGCTCATGCCAGAATTCTGGGAATATACAACCGTATCCATGGGACTAGGCCCACTCGCTGCTGTAATGCAAGCAAGGTTCTGGAAATATCTCCATCAGAGAGGGCTTGCGGATACATCTCAAAGCCGGGTCTTTGCCTTTCTGGGAGACGGAGAAATGGATGAGCCAGAATCTATAGCATCAATAGCGATAGCCGGGCGTGAGAATCTAGATAATCTGATTGTAGTCGTAAATTGTAATCTCCAAAGACTGGATGGCCCAGTTAGAGGCAATGCCAAAATTATTCAGGAACTAGAGGGACTATATCGAGGAGCAGGCTGGACTGTGATCAAGGTCCTCTGGTCATCAGGATGGGATCGGATAATGAATGAAGACTCCATGGGGGTTGTACTATCAAGGATCGAGGGAATTAACGACGGCGATTGGCAGAGGATGAGTACTCTCCAGCCATCAGAATTCAGAAAGGAATTCTTCTCCGGCAATGACCTTCTCTCCTCCTTGGGAGAATCACTCTCTGATGCTGAGATAGAGAATATGCGTAGAGGTGGGCACGACCCAAGAAAGGTCTACGCCGCCTACAAATGTGCAGAGGCTGCTGAAGGCCCCGCAGTCATCCTTTCTCATACTGTTAAAGGATGGGGGATAGACTCTTTCGAGGGAAGAAACTCAACACATCAAAAGAAGAAGATGGCTTTACAGGACCTTATCGCATACAGGGACTCCTTGGAACTACCAATAGATGACGAGACTCTCGAGGACTCCCCTCTTTATCACCCCGGGGAAGACTCAGATGAAATCGAGTATCTTAGAAGCAGAAGGGAGGCACTAGGCGGATATCTCCCATCCAGGAGATCTCCCCAGGTTGACATCAAGGTTCCAGAGGAATCTACCTTCTCGGAATTTGATGAAGGTACTAGGGAAGGTCAGCTAGTCTCAACTACAATGGTTTTTGTCAGACTATTAAGAAAACTACTGAAATCTGAGGTGGGTCCGCGGGTCGTACCTATTATCCCAGATGAGGGTAGGACCTTTGGGATGGATCCCCTATTCAGCGAGTTTGGTATTTTCTCTCAAGTAGGTCAGAACTATACTCCAGTAGACCACAAGATGCTCATGAATTACAAGGAATCAGAGTCAGGCCAGATAATTCAGGAGGGAATTGCAGAGGCCACTTCTATGGCCACTTGGACTGCGGCGGCAACATCCTACTCCCACTCTGATTCACCCACTCTTCCGTTCTACACCTTCTACTCCATGTTTGGATTTCAGAGAACTGCAGATCAGGTTTGGGCCGCCGCAGACTCACGAGCTAGAGGATTTCTGATGGGTGCCACCGCTGGTAGGACCACACTGAACGGAGAGGGTCTACAGCATCAGGATGGGCACAGCCTGCTAATGGCTTCAACCGTTCCTGGATGCCGTGCATGGGATCCCGCCTATGCATACGAACTAGCCACAATTATCCGACACGGTATCAATGAGATGTGGGAAGAGAACATGGATGTAATACACTATGTCATGCTATACAATGAGAATCAGCAACAACTACCAAAGCCCGAGGGGGCAGATTATGGAATTATCAAGGGAGCTTACAGGGTTCAGGAATCAGATAGTAACGACTCTCCCCATGTTAGGATACTAGGATCTGGACCAATCCTGCAGTATGCCCTGGAGGCTGCATCATTACTGAAATCCGAGCATGGAGTCTCATCCGAGGTCTGGTCCGTGACTTCATATGGGGAACTGCGCAGAGAAGGATTAGATTCTGAGAGGCACAATAGACTTAATCCGCAGGAAAAAATTTCATCATACGTTGCTGATTGCTTTGGGAATAATACTCCAACTATTGCGGTCTCTGACTACATAGCGGCTATTCCTGAGATGATACAAAGATGGGTTGGAGGAACATTTACTGTTCTAGGAACTGACGGATTCGGACGTTCCGATACGAGAGAAAACCTGAGGAGATTCTTCGAGATAGACACCGAGAGCATCATCATCGCTTCTCTCTCTGCACTTGAGAGGGCTGGAGAGATGCCGATTGGCACAGTCAAAGAGACGTCAAAAAGAATGGGTATCAGTCTCAAAAGGGAAGACAAGGCGGAGTGAGTTTGGCGAGGGTTAGAAGTATTTTCAAAATCCTATCTTGGATATGGAGAAATAAAATCATTGTCGCCACAATTGGGTCATTAATTTCTAAGATAAGAAGAAAGAAGTAGAACTGTGCTCATAAATTCCGGTTGTTCAGCGCGTAATTATGCTCTAAAGCCTCTCCGATTGTAACCCAATCAGGCGTCGTCCCATCGATCCAATCGTATCTATGTCCAGGAATTAATCGCCAATCTTTTGGCAAATCCTCTAGAATTGATTTTGCCTTTCTGATACTCCTCCATTGCGCCTCTGGGTCACTCCCTGGCAAATCCACCCTTCCCATTCCATTGGTGAACAGTAAATCTCCAGCATGATATACACCGTGTCCATGTAATGTAACGTGTCCCGGGGCATGACCCGGCGAGTGAGTGACTACGAGTGAGATAGAGCCCAGTCTGAACTCAACTGAAGAATCAGGATTATTCTTCCAAGTATGAGTGAAGTCAACATTTTTGAATACGGCGTGACCTAGTAGACTGAATACTTCCTTTGATGCCTTCCTACTAACTCTGGCATCCTCGTGGCCCCAAACCTCCACATTTGGTGCGAGTGAAATCATTGATGAATATCCTTCAACATGATCCCTGTGTGTATGAGTGTACAAAATATGGGTCGGATGGAGACCCTCCTCCGCTAGCCCCTCCACCCATCTTTCAGAGTCAAAAGGATCAACAATAGCGACTATTCCATTTTTCTTATCTATAAACGCCGTATTCATGTTCATGTAGCCACCCATCTGAGTTACCCACACATCCACACCGTCATTTCCTACTTGCTTATCGAACTCACCATCTGCCAGCATGCTTGGTCGCAATCGGTCTTATCCAATAGGTATGGTGGAAGCATATTGGGGGGCAGGGTTCAAAATCGCCCCTGCTTTACGAGGTACATGGCTAGAATGTCCTGTACGGGGACTCCACCAGTGAGGAGGCTAACAGTAAACCCTCTTCAGAAAGGAGACTGATTCTCCAGGGCTACTGAGGTGTGTAAAATGTCATATAATCCTCACGATATTGAGAGTAAATGGCAACGAACATGGTCATTAGAAGGAGTATTCGAAGCAGAGTTAGATCACTCCAAGCCCAAATTCTACTGCCTTGAGATGTTCCCTTACCCATCTGGAAATATGCACATGGGGCATGTTAGGAATTACTCGATTGGAGATGCAATGGCTCGATTTCAAAGAATGAGGGGAAAGAACGTATTGTATCCAATGGGATACGACTCATTTGGAATGCCCGCCGAGAATGCGGCCAAAAAGGAATCTGGGCATCCTCACACGGTAACCGAGAGAAATATTTCGATGATTAAGGCCGATCAAGAACGTATGGGCTATTCTTACGATTGGCGTAGGATGTTTGCTACATCCACGCCTGATTATTATCACTGGAATCAGCAGTTGTTTCTGAAATTCCACGAAGCAGGGCTTGTTGAGAGGAGATTCGCTCCTGTTAATTGGTGCAACGACTGTGACACGGTACTTGCTAACGAGCAAGTGAAAAATAATCGATGTTGGAGATGCGGTCTAGAGGTCGTACAGAAGGACATGGCTCAATGGTTTTTGAGAATGACAGAGTATGCAGATGAGCTACTGGATGAGTTGGATGATATTGAATTTCCAGAAAATGTCAAGACCATGCAAAGGAATTGGATAGGAAGGTCTCAAGGAGCGCATATCAACTTCAAAGTAGTAGGCTCAGAATCATCTATTGGAGCCTTCACTACCCGTCCAGACACTATTTTTGGAGTGACTTTCCTAACACTGTCACCTGAACACCCCCTATGCAAAGAATTAGTCTCTGGTACGGATTATCATGATGATTGGGAGAAACTAAGGAACGAATGTGCAAGGATGACCGAGTTTGAGAGAATCAATATGCTCAAGGAGAAAAAAGGAGTTCCATTGGGACGCTTTGCCATCAATCCACTAAATGGCGAGGAGGTTCCGATATATGCTGGAAACTTCGTAGTTGCCAGCTATGGAACAGGTGCCGTAATGGCAGTACCCGGCCACGATCAAAGGGACTATGACTTCGCCAAGAAATACGGCCTTCCAATTAGGCCGGTACTATCCAAGACAAGAGGGGCCGAAGCGATTGAAGAGAATCCCGTATTCGATGGCATGGGATGGATGGCTAACTCTAACATAGAATCATTCGACGGCCTATACGGAAATGAAGCCAAGGAAGCAGTAATATCCGCTCTGGAGGCCGATGAATCCGGTTATGGAACGGTGCAGTACAGGCTGAAGGATTGGCTGTTGAGTCGTCAGAGATTCTGGGGAACCCCAATCCCCATGATTCATTGCGATGATTGCGGGGTTGTACCTGTCAGCTATAGTGATCTACCAGTCAAACTTCCGCTTGATGTTAAATTCAGCTGGGAAAACAGTGGTAATCCATTGGAGGACAATGAAGAATTCCTAAATGTAGAATGTCCTAAATGCGGAGGTAAAGCGAAGCGTGAGACCGATACAATGGATACTTTCTTTGACTCATCGTGGTACTTCTTGAGATTTGCAGATTCTAGTAATAGTTTGGAACCCTTCGATTCGGACAAAGTGAATTATTGGTTAGATGGAGGAGTAGATCTCTACATCGGAGGAATTGAGCATGCCGTGATGCATCTCTTGTATGCCCGGTTCTTTACTAAGGCTACAAGAGACTTGGGAATGAACTCGGTAGGTGAGCCATTCGGACGTTTGGTATGTCAGGGCATGTTGAATGCCCCCGCTCCTTTCTGTGTAGAGTGTAACTCTGAGTACCATATCGAAAATTTTGGAGGAGACTGCCCTAATTGTGGTGCTGGTCTGACGACCCGATCTGTCAAAATGGGAAAATCCCTTGGTAATACCGTCAGTCCAGGAGAGATGGTCACTAAGTTTGGAGCGGACACAGTGAGGCTTTTCATCCTCTTTGGGGCAAATCCAGAGGCTGGAATGGACTGGTCAGATACTGCATTAGAGTCTAGCTCACGCCAGATGAACCAAATTTTCGAGGCATTCAAATCATTGGAGAGTGCATCCCTCAACCCAAAGGACATCGACTCTTGGCTACTAGCAAGAGCACTTGATAATCAAACTAGGTGGATTGATGCGATGGAAGATGTTAGTCTAAGAGAAGGAGTAATGATTAGTCATTATGAAATGCTATCAGACTGGCAATGGTACAGGAGAAGAGGTGGATCAGATAGGGAGACAATCCAGAGATTCCTATGTATCTGGTCAGAGATGTTAGCCCCTGCTACTCCTCATATTGCTGAGGAATTCTGGTCTTCGCTAGGGGGTACAGGTATTCTCGCTAGTAACACACTTTCAGATCTTTCAGATCTTTCAGATTCAGACTGGTCACTGGTACTGGCTCGTGAAGACTATCTAAGAGAGTTTATTGATACTGCAAGGAATCTCAGAACTCTAGCAGAAAAACACTCTGAATCACCACTATCCAGAATGGTGGTCCAGGTAGCTAGTAAATGGAAATCAGAACTTGCCAGCGATGCCATCAATCTGGCTTCTACAGATTTTGATTTCAAAAGTCAGGGCCAAGAGCATATACGAAACCTTCCAATATTCGAAAATGAAACCATGCGAGGAGAAATATTTCAGTTGTGGATGACTCTAACAACAGGCTCCAAAAAGAAGAGAGGTAGAATACATACTTGGTCAAACTCTCAGAAAATCCTCTTACTCAATTACCTAGATGAGGTGGAAATAATTAATCAGAATTCTGAATTCCTAGCTATGGCATTGGATATAGAATCGATCACATCATATTTTGTTGGAGATGGTGAAGATGTTGCTGGTAAGGCCAGAGTTGCCTTCCCTCTAGAGCCCGGAATAGCCTTCGTATGATGCTACAAAAACACTGACTAATCACGCGGTGGGTTCATGTGGCTAACTGCTCTCGGAGTTCCGTTGAGCGAAGAAAAAAGAGAGAGAAAGAGCCGTGGCCGACGCCGGCCCAAGAATCGTTTTGAGGGAAGACGAAGAAACAATCCTCCAGAGAGAGACGATCAGTCTGAGTCTATCGAGAGGGCCTTGGCTAGATTTTCAGCAGTTCCAAAGCCAATGGGATTCCCTTCTGAGATAGACCCCCCTCCAAGAACAATTGACGTGAATTGGGAGCTCAATGCAGTTTCCAAAAATACTCAGAAAAAGGCAGGAGAGATTGTGATGAGGAGGGGAGAATTCGGATTCCTGCCCCAGGAGAGAGTAGATGAGATCGCATCACAGTTAGATGGACTATCCATATCTCTGGAACAGGCACTATCCCTTAGGAATGCTCTGAACCAAGAGAAGAGTGTTTACTCTCATCACAAACTAATGCGCAGATCTAATGAGCTAAGTCGTAGGTATAACTCCGGTGAAGATGTGATTTCACTTTCGAAGAGATTTGACGCACCTCCCGTAAATACCTTCAGGGCTATTTTGACAGGTAGAGGATGGGGCAAGAACAGAATAAAGGAGTTCTTGAAGCAACCGTCAAAGATGAAAGACAGAGATAGGGAACAGTTCGAACTAGCAGAATCCATGGATAGAGTGAGCTCAGTTAATCAGGATGAGACTCACAAAGCATCAATGGTCTTCGAAGACGTCCTCTACTTATTCTTCGACTCCATTGGCGTTAGGTACAGAACTCAAGAGGACCTGATGGCAGAACAGAAAAAATCAGAAGGAAGAGCAGTGATTACCCCAGATCTATTGATGATTGATGACGTAAGAATAAATGGAGTCCCGTGCGCTTGGATAGACGCCAAACATTTCTTTGGAGCAGATCTGAAGTTTCCCCGAAAGAAAACACAGAAGCAAGTCGATCGCTATGTCGCAGAATATGGCCATGGGGCCATTGTGTATAGGCATGGATTTTGTGACGGGCTAGTAATCAATGGAGCTGAGCAGTTGGATGCAAGTCCATTAGACTTGACACTTTTAGATAAGTTCCATGAAGAATCAAGCTCCTAGACATCTCCAATTCTCGTAAGGATATTTTCCAATCCACAATCATCTAGCAGACTTCTGACTTGATTCACTTCGACTAGTCCCGACTCGAGACTGTTGGGTACAATTGCCACACTAGTTCCCAGCATACAAAGAAGTGCAACACCGCTATGACTCATCCCTCCCTCCAACATAGCCTCCTCACACTTTCTTAGTACCTCAGAACGAGACTTCTCATTGGAAAGCCCACTCTCTACAGAGAATTTTCTAGAACTAAGAATAATATCGCTCCATCTCGACTCATTCCAATTTTTATGAGACAGTTCCTCAAGATTCTTACTCCCAGCAGATGAGATCAATCCCCTCCACTCTGGATTATCGATATACGATGAGGTATGCTTACCCCCCTCGCCCTTCCAAGCCAGTATTATTTCTGCCTCAGCAGTCCAACCCTCTGATTTGCCAGGGCCGTTCTCCAGGAGATGGCCACTAAATGGAGAGCCAGGAATTTTCCTTATCTCTACTCCCCCGGCCGATAATGCGGTCACATCTCCCAACCCACTGGATCTTTTACGATCTACTAGATGGGCAATCATTAGAGAACGCCTGTGCCCCTGTTCGTAAGGTATCCCAATCGCCCTCTGAATGGAATTGCAGAAAGAAACCGAACCCGCGGCAGACATTCCAAACCCCTGGCCAGTTGGTAAACCCAATTTGACAGTAGCCTCCCAGTCATACTCCATAACTTCAGGAACTCCATCTGAGAGTAAACTCAAGGAGTCCATATACAATCTAGAATCGCCAATATGGTCAGTGAAGAAGACATCGAGATTACCCTTCCCCTCTCTTCCCCTGCAAATAATCTCTACACCATCTTCCAGACATATTCCAACGCCTCTACTTCCTTGATTAACAGGATCTGGATCACTATCTTCAATGGTGAACATTAGAGTGACGTGTCCGCCACAATATCCTCGCCCAAGCAACTCCGGCACGAACGTTCCGTATGCTACAGGGAAATAATATATCCCGCTCAGAGAACAGCCTTGAGGTCGTCGTCAATCCCCATAAACCTTCCAGTAAGCTCTGCAACAGCCATTTCAAAGGCAACTTTAGGACTCATCGATCCATCAGTCTCGAAGGACAGTATGAACTCATTGGGAACGTCTTCCAAAACTACAGCTTCCTTGAACTCTCTGGACTCTTCGGTCCCAGAGCCAACGTGATTCAAGTCCTTTCTTAGCAGATCAACCTTATCGACATCTTCCAGCCTACCATCCTTGTTGAAATCTCCAGCTTTGATGTTAAGTCCTAAGTCCCAGAGAATCTTTGCCCTGGACTTTATATTAATGACTCCAACCTGTCTTGGATTGAAGTTCACACCGCAAACAGGTGTCCACTTCACATGGTCCCTACCTCTTCCCATGATTGCAGTGGCTGAAAACTCAATAATCTGCCCTTGGAATAGCTTAGTAATTGGTATAGATTGGTACTTCTCGGGAATGAAACCCTCCTCTTCTCCTAGAAAGTTAAGATCACCAGCTGTTACCCATACCCCTTCTTGAGAGCCCTTCTTCTGACAGTAGTAAAGCATCGTACACAGGGCACATCCCCTGTCTTCTTCTACCATATCTCCACAGTTTGGGCACTCATCCTGGAAGTAGTACTGTTCGTGGTTTGTAGGGACAGGAATCATTGCGAGTCTCTGTGCGATGACCTCATCTGGAAGCGGTCCGTCAGTCTCCCAAACTTCTCCATCCTCCTCCTCTGTCTTCTTGATGAAGCTCACAGTCTCGATAGCCATTTTTGGAGTATCTGACATCAACGTCCTCCTTATCGAGTTAACAAAGGCTCGATCTGTTTCCTTCAAAAGAATCCTGATTTTCTCATTGTCCTCATAGAGAATTTCTGCATTGACCATATTTTCACACCTCAAACACGCCTTCCACGGCGTCCTCCCTTAGACTTTGTACCATCGGTTGGTATGGGAGTGACATCTTCTATTCTAGTAACCTGCATTCCAGCTCTTGTTAATGCTCTGATAGCAGAGGTGGCACCAGGGGCGCTATGAGATTTATTCCCCCCAGCTCCTCTGTACTTTACGATAACCTGGTTGAAATCTTTCTCTGCAAGCATCTCAGCCATTCTTTCAGCGGCTCTCATGGATGCGAATGAACTAGATTTTTCAGAACCGCCTTTGGTTACCATACCTCCTGATACCTTACAAATGGTCTCGGAACCAGTGAGATCAGTGGCAGTCATCAACACATTATTGTGCGTGGTAAAGATATGCAGGATAGCCTTGTGGGACATCAATTATCACCTTCTGGAATAGTGTCCTCTACTGTAGGAGCCGTCGCCTCTCCAGCTTTGATATCTTCAACGAAGGTATCTGCAACCTTCACCGGTCCGCCGACAGTGTCTGCTTCTTCCTCGGATGTGTCTATAGTAGCCCTAATCTTTTCCAACTCCTGTCTGAAAGGATGATCGGGGTTCTCGTACTTGGAACCCGAAGTGTACCTGAGCATCTCTTCCTCTTCTCTCAGAACGTGATATCCGGGTACCGTCATCTTCTGATCCCCGATTGAAATGTGTCCGTGGACTATCAGATTCCTAGCCGCTCTCATCGATGGTGCTAGTCCTTTGTAGTAGACTTGTGACTGGAGCCTTCTAGCCAGCATCAGCTCTACATCAATCTGTAGAACGCTATCTAAAATAGAACCCTCTGAAAGTAGCCCCTTTCTGGTCAAGGAAGCGAGTAAGTCATCCTTCTCTCGGGCGTAGTGTCCTTCGGATGTGTCCACTCTACCGATTAGCTTCATAGCTTGGTTTCGATGTCTTCTGAGAGCGGATTTCTCTCTCCAAATCTCCCTCATTCCCCCAATCTTCTTGAGGCCATACTTCGCTTTCAGAGCGTGCTCTTCCTCTATTCTTGCTTGTTTCCACGGATGAGTTGGTGTCTGAGTCTTAGGTCTTGCAAATTTTGGATCACCCATCTAATCACCTCACTTCTTCCTCTCGACGCCAAGAGCAGAGCCCTTTCGACCATTACTTCTAAGTCGCTGTCCTCTAACCTTGTGACCACTTCTGTGCCTCATGCCTCGGTAAGTCTTTATTCCAGCCATCCTTGCAACATCATCATCCCTGGTCATCTTAACTTCTAGAGCTACAATATGAGCATCTTCATTAGTTTCTAGATCTCGTTGCCTGTTCATTAGCCACCAAGGCATCTCGGTAGCGTAAGTTCCAATGGAATCTCTGAGCTTGTCCTGCTCTTCATCACTTAGATGCCCTCCTAGCTTGCTTCCATCTACTCCAGAGAGTCTGCAAATCATCTCTGCAGTCCTCATCCCTATTCCCTTGATAGAGCATAGTCCGACGGATATTTTACGCAGACCGTCGACGTCTGTATCTGCAATTCTGATGATGTATGAGAAGTCGTCTCCAAGCTGTGTCTCATCTGTTCCTGTCATGTACGGTCCTCCCGCGTTCACCGGTCACCCAGTGGCTGTTAAGCATCCGGGCGACCAACCATCCCTATTTGAATCGATTGGAAGGCCCAAAGGGACTATTCCTCCATGCAAACAACATACATGGTGTAATCGCCCGTATCTCTTGATAGTTCAATATCCACCATGAACGATCTCGCACCTTCAATCTCTCTCATAGCCTTGTGAAGACGCCTCTGTAGCTTCGGATGGATTTCTGGATCCAGTGAGCATCTCAAAGTTACACTGCCTATTTCTAACCTGGCGAGCGATGATGCAGTTTGTGATATCGTATGTATTTCAGGAGGAGAAAGCTTGTGTTGTACAACACGACCACTGGAAATTATGAAGCCGTTCACCTCCTGGTCATCATTTAGTGGGTCCGTATGAATAAGAAGGGGCCTCCTTCCCTCAGTTCTAATCCACGAAAACCCACTTCCATCTGGTATCGCCTTTGAAATCCATTCATCCTGCAAACCACTCTCCAGAACCACTGGATCTACTATCGTAATCCAGGAATCAAATGGAGGAGGCTCGCTAAGTCTGACTCTCGAAACACCTGTGCCCTCTCCTTCAATCGATGACATTATTCTCTTAGTCCCCATCCTAATACATCTCCTAGAGTTATCGGATGACAGCGAACCGACCCACATCGAAAGCCTATCCACTCGCCCTCCTCCTCTGCTCATCCACTCCCAAGTTCTTCCACATCCGGGGTATATTCTTTCCACGATCTCATCTATCATGGATCGTTGTTCCTCATCTAGCCTTGGAGAAAGGTCGAGTAGGATACACGGGCCATCTGGACCCAACTCCAGATACTTCTTCCATGATGACAGTAAGGGCTCAATACTGGGCTTCATCTCATCAATATGATGATTCTGCGCATCTCTGGGCCTGGCAGGATCTAAGTGTAGCATTGCAACAGGGGGGTGAGCTCTTGTTCCTGCCTCTCTCAGACTCGACCAGAACTCAGTCATCACGCCTTCCGAATCTGTACTGTCTCCGATAACTACTCTGTCCATAGTTCTCTGAACATCGTCTTCCTCTGCGACAGCAAACATATTCGCAGCACAAAGAACCGCGGCATTTCCATCTATCTCGACCCCAAGAGAAGGTCTTTTCAGGATATTTGAGTAAGCAATGAGCTGTATGCCTGATCCGGCGGCCGCATCTAGGATAATCCCGGGTCCCAATGAATGGGGGTCTATTTGTCCGGCGCGTGCTAGTGCAACGCCCCATGGAGTAGATAGCCTACGCATTTGCTCGGTCATGTGAAATGATGGCTCACCTTTCCTCGCGGATTTAGCAGCCACTCTCTTACCCGCCTCCATGGTCACCGAAGATGAGGGCCTTACGGATGCATGTGAGCTATCTTCTGACATATTCCGTCCCCGATATTCTACCCTGAAAGGGGTGCCCTTTCTAGATTGACCTCAAATCTCAACCAAACATCCTGAAGCTCGTGTCCATCACTATTGCCATAGGCTATTGGCGGAGGAAGGAGAGTGATATGGCTAGTGCCACTCTGTACTCCGGGTATCAGCCCCCTGTCATCGTCAATATCTAGTCCTATCGTGGACCATCCAAATCCCTCAATTGACATCCATGGATCACCTGCATTCTCAGTCCATGTCCCACTATCTAGCTCCTCTCCCGTGTCTGCATTCCAGACTGTATACTCGACCTCTACCCTATCTCCTTCCTCGATATGGATAGTCCTAGCTTCAGCCCCCTGGAAAATGGTAACATCCAATCTCACCTCAGCAGAAATTAGAGAAACATGAGAAGCGATGACTGTTATCTCTCCTTCAGAGACATCTTCAGTCAGTAAAACCTCCAGAATAACTGAATCCCCACTTGGCATCTCGTTGATGAGATACTGCGTATCGTCCGTCTCCGAGAAAATAACATCAGCGCCAGCTATTTCCAGTAGTAAATCTAGAGTCTGATTGCCCCTGTTGTAAACTACAATCGAGGCTGTATCGCCCTCTCCCTGATGCTCCCAATCGCACCTCAATTCTCCAGGATATAGGAATAAATCATCCTGGGAAGATAGGTTCTCAGGCCATGTCCAATCACCCTCTCGAGAATCGCATGTATCAAACAACATATCTACCTCCCAAGCCCATCTTCCATCCATTTCAATCATCGACTCATCTACAGATTCGAACGACTCTTCCAGGTTATTCAAAAATTTATGAGCATCTAGGCCAATCCATATCGATGAGAGAAGAATCACGATTACAGTTGAAATTGAAAGTAGAATAGAGATCCTCGGAACTACCATTTCATTGATGCCAAGAGGGACCGGCGGATGCTCAACTTCATCGGGAGTATCCGATATCCAAGACCTCGTCACAAATCATTTGCCGAGCCCGACCATCATCAACGTTGGCCCAGTTTGATCTCCTTTACTCTGATTATCTCACTCTCACCCATTCACCATGGACTCTTCGTTTCTGAGTCCGAGCCATGAGACAATCCCAAGCTCTAGTGCGACTACTGAAAGCCCAATTAGGAGAATCTGAGGCTGGAAAATCACCCCTCCATAGAAAACTATTGAGAATAAAATTGCAGCAAAAAGATCCACAAGGCCCCAAGCCCTCATTGATTTCCTCAATTGAAGAATACCTGTCACCCACACAGTTGTTGACAGAATTATCAAGAAAATCGGAATTAGCATAGATAAACCGCTGATGAGTAATCCTGAGATTAGTAATACATGGGAATTAACAGCCAGCATCATCGACCAACGTTCTCCGTTCATTGGAATAGTACATACCAGTAATATCACCAAGGCCATTCCTAAGATACTGTACAGATCTCCCACTATCCCAGTAAACCCTTCGAACCAACTCTCAATCGAGACTATGGCCAGTGCGATTGATAGAACTCCCATTCCTACCGCATTAGATTGATTTCTAGCCCATCCACTTCTGAGTGTTGTAATTATCACTATGATGGTTGCAAAACCAACTGACAGGATTGCTACCGAAATCCCTCGGAAACCTAGTGAGAAGCCACTCTCTGACTCCCGACCCTTGGAAGTCCTCAAGTTACCAATCCAGAAACTCGTTACAACCAAGCCAACTAAGCAAATCTCCAGAGCCATGAGAGGTCCCTTCCATTCTATTAGATCGCCAGAGAATGGATCAATGCTTAGGGGCCATGGCATAGACTCATACAATATTGCACCAAGGATCCTGTCCGCCAGAAGGGGATAGATTATCCAATCAATAGCTATTGGGATTCTATCCAACATGTTATCTTGCTGATATAGGGAAATCAAAGACAGCTCTACGACCAAAATCACTAGTACGCCCATGCTAGTTAGATTCTCATTGCTTGCTCCAGGTCCAAGCAAGGAGAAAATATGTACTATCACAAGTCCTGATATTGCCAATGCAATCGGCATCTCAATACCGAGAATATGCGGTAGATCGAGCTCTAATTGCCTAGTACGGAATCTAGCGACAGCGATCAGTAGAGTAACAAATGCTCCAACCATAAGGAGAACTATAGGATCGGGTCCAGAGGTGAAGCCTACTACTAGACTAGTCGCAAAGACCAGAGCCATCACCGCGATTACTATTACAGGACGATGACTAACATCCGAAATATAGAGCTCCTCGACATCATGTGTCTGATACTTCTCCCGACTCTTCTTCCTTGAAGACAGCATCTCTGCTTCTCTGGCATCATATGTTCGTAATTCCCCCTCTTCAAGGCTCTTCGATTTCTTCTCCAAAGCCAGAGCTCTCCTCGAGCTCATCTTTGTCACTGTCTGGAGCTCCCTACGTAACTCTCCTCTTGCAACCAGCCATACCGTAGCTATCATGAATATGCCAACTGACAAAGACAATGACAGTTGATCTCCCTGTGCATATGCTACTGCAATACAAATCGACATCAGCCACAAAGATGACATTGCTGGTTTGAGTAAATCCTCAATCTCACCAGCCTTGGGAAGATAAACTGAAAGCAAAATCGCCGTACTTGATATGGCTATCACTGGTGCCTCTATCTCTGGTAAGTAAGAGAAATCTTCCAGAATCATCGTGATGTTCCTGTCTGGAATTAGTAGGAGAAGTGGGACTCCCATTATTCCCATCGAAGTCGTGTAAAAGCCCTCGTCCTCTCTTTTTGATAGAAGGACGGAAACCAGTATCAAGCAGATCAATATAGATAGATACTCTCCCATTCCATGCCTCCATTGTATAATCAGACCAGAGAGCAGGATAATTCCCACCATTAGATTTACTTCGCCAACTCTTACACTTCTCAGATGCGCCAACAAGTGCAGTCCCCACAGTAGTCCTGAAACTAACAGTATAGTTGGCGAAGTGAAGGCTCCAAATTGAGCCATAAATAAGATTGAAACCATTGGTAGCCATAGCCCAAGGCTCCATAGTTGAAGAGCACCTGAATCTCTTATCGAAGCTGAAATCTCAGAAATTCCCAAAAACTTAGAGGCCAGATTGACATCCGATTTCCCCATTTTCTCATTGACTAATGCTATCATCACTGAGCATACGATAAGATACCCGGTCAGTGGAAGAGAATCAACATGAATTATGCTCCCCGGGTCATCAAAATCATTTGACATCAACAGGGTCCTCAATGTCTCCTGTACTAACTGCTCTACTATGATCCAAGACCATGGTAGAAGAACAGTCACTCCGGCTAAGGATGGAGACTTTCTCTTGATAGCAAGCACCCCACTGCAGATGTGAAGAAGCGATAGCATAGTCAGAAGAAGGACTCCGCCGTCTCCACCTGCCTCATTGGATTCTGATGGTACTAGAATCACTAGCAGAGTAAGTACCGCAACAGTCCCCATCCATAGCACCCTGTCCGAAACACTGTTCTGGTCCCTTAGAATCACGAATCCAACGGTCGTCGAACCAAATATTGTGAATATTGTATACTCTGAAAAACCGATTGATGATGCGGCCTCATGGCCAAATATAAGTCCAAGCAAAAGAATCATGGCCATCATCATCAGAGGTACTGTAACCCTCCTCCAGGAAACGCCCCTAACAACAAGGTACGAACCCGAAAATGCTCCACAAAGAACTGTTACCATTCCCAAGGCATACCCGACATCCCCTCTATTCGCCGCTACAGCCAGAAGGGCACCCAACATGCCAAGCGAGACTGAAACTCCCCAGAGGCCAGGTTTCCCAAGACCTAGTATCTTCATGCCCTTGGAGAACCAATTATCCTCTCTAGCGAAACGAGTTGCCATACCCGCGTTCAAACCGGTCACCCCCATCATAAGGACAAACAGAAGCAAGGGCCTATCCAAAGCCAAGACCTTTAATTCTCCAATTTCAAATCCACCGGTGATTGCATGCATCCCTATCCATAAGTTCGAGGACGCGATGCCAAGAGCCGCAAGGTTACCCGACTTCCGGTGTGCCGCGAGTACATGCATCAGGACAGTAGAAACTAGAATCATTACAGCAACACCTTCCTGCCCATACAACGAGCCAGCAGTAGACCCAATAGCAAGAAGAACCAGAGTAGACTGAGCAGCTATGGCATCGTGGTCATACCTGTATGAGAGCACTATATTCAGTCCTACAGCGATTAGTAAGAGTACCCCCAATCCCCCTACGTCGATGATCCCCCATCTCTGTAACTCAATTGATAGCCCATACAGAACCTTCATGGAGATAATTACCCATGTTACTCCAAGAATCCTCAATCGCTCGTCTTTTGACCATCTCTCTCCAAGGAGGAATCCAATTGAGGAAAGTACTACTAGAGAAACTGTGGCAACCAGAGGCTCAAACACGAAACCAATCTGGAAACCTATTGCGCTGTACACCAGAATCATAGAACCCATCAAGATCCAGTTAATTCGTCTCTCTCCCTCTGTAGCAATATCAGTAACTATATCCCTCTCAGGGGCTGTTTTCACAGTACCGTCTCTCTCTACGCCTCCAAGTGCTTTGTCTTGAACGAACGGATCAAAGACATCTCCGATAGCATTGTCAACATCTTCACGATCATCTTCAGGCTCTTTCACTTCGACGAAATTAGAATCATCAACCAGGTCTCCCAAATCTAACTTATCACTGATTCTAAAGGCTCTCTCACGGATGATATCATCGTCCGAGGCGCCATCCACCATCGACCCGCGTAGAGCATGTGAGCGATAATCGCATCCCCGATATGAGAGTATTGAACCGGCTTCTCAACCAAGCCACTACTTCCGCAACCCTTGAAGGCAGAAGTCCTAGTCGAAGAGCATGGAGGACCGAGCCATATCGGACTCCAGCACGGCTCCTCTAACTACATTGGCGGACCATGGACTGAATCCCAGTGGCAGGGTGCATTGGAACCTTGGCTGGGAGAAGCTGCATGAACTAGCTGTCTCGAGGAAGGAGGCAAAGCTCACTTCACACGGAGTACTCCTGACGACAACCGGGGAGAGGACCGGTAGGTCGCCCAATGATCGTTTCATTGTCGAGGAACACGGTCTAGCAGACGAGGTATGGTGGGGGGACGTCAACAGGTCAATATCTCCTAATAAATTCGAGAGACTTCTCGATAAGACCAGGAAGCACCTAGACAGGACTGACGATTTGTTCGTCAAAGACGCTTTCTGTGGAGCGGACACAAGACACAGGATGCCAGTCAGACTAGTCACTGAGAACGCGTGGCATGCTGCTTTCATGCACAACATGTTCGTGAGAGCTTCTGAAGATGAACTCGAAAGGCATGCTCCCGAATACACCATTCTCCATGCACCCTCTCTGAAAGCCAATCCTATCAAGGATGGGATCAATTCTGGCGTCTTCGTAATCCTTGCTCTTGATAGGGGACTTGTTATTATTGGGGGGACCCAATACGCAGGCGAGATAAAGAAGGCTATATTCACCATAATGAACCACATACTGCCACAGAAAGGACTTCTTCCGATGCACTGCTCAGCAAACACTGATGGCCACAATTCCGCCTTATTCTTCGGACTCTCAGGAACCGGCAAGACCACGCTCTCTGCTGACCCGGATAGGGCATTGGTGGGTGATGATGAACACGGGTGGTCAGAAGACGGAGTTTTCAACTTTGAAGGAGGATGCTATGCCAAGCTGATCGACCTCTCCGAGAAGGACGAGCCCGCGATTTTCGCAACTACTCGAATGAAGGGTACAATATTGGAGAACGTTGTCCTTAATGCCGACGGAACTCCGGATTTCACTAACGACTCTCTCACTCAGAACACCAGGGGGTCTTATTCCATAGAGGCCATAGAAAACAGGACCCCCGACTCCATGGCAGGTAATCCGAAGAATGTAGTCTTCCTGACCTGTGATGCCTTCGGGGTTCTCCCGCCCCTCTCCAGACTCACGCCCGAGCAGGCCGCGTATCACTTCATCTCGGGATATACTGCCAAAGTAGCCGGAACAGAGATTGGTATTACTGAGCCTCAGGCAACCTTCTCCACATGCTTCGGTGCACCGTTCATGCCAAGGCACCCCTCGATATATGCAGATTTACTATCTAAGAAGATCAGAGAGAATGATGCTAAGTGTTGGCTCATCAATACTGGATGGGTAGCCGGGGGCTACGGAGACAGTAGCAGAATCAAAATAAAGTGGACCAGGGCATTGCTTAACGCTGCACTGAATGGGGATTTAGATGACGTTGTTTTCGTCAAGGATCAGAGATTCGGTTTCTCTGTCCCAACAACCTGCGAGGGAGTTCCAGACAGCATACTCCAACCTCGCCAGACATGGAATGACAAGAAGAAGTTTGACAATGTGGCCGATCTCTTAGCTCGTATGTTCATAGAAAATTTTGAGCAGTACAAGGATGGGTGTAGCGACGAAGTCTTGTCCTCTTCCCCAATCGTCATTGGATAGAGAAGACGAGTCGTATCAGCATAAACGACTAACAGCAGTCCCCATCCTTCATCGGAGCACTAACGAAAGATACCTTATCGACACTGGAAGTATTCTGAAGTTGTTCATAGACGTCTCTAACACTTTCAGCAGTACCCTTGACGTGGACTACGTCAACGCATGAGTGACAAGAGTGACCAAGTCTACTGCTGTGGTGATAAGCGGCAACCTCGATAGTATCCGTCCTGCTTACCATCAATTTCTGCTCGCTCTTTTCCTGATAGTGAACTATCAAATGCCCCTCGACAATCAGGTCCCCCTGCATGTTCATCAGATCTCCCCTCTGCTGAATTTCGGCGAAGAACATTGTAGCATCTCGAAGGAAACTGCTTCTGTTAGTATACCCAGACTTCGCAATCAAACTCTCGAAACCATCTGTGAACTCGTTGTCTGCACTAAATGAGATAATCCTGCTCATATATTGCCGTGTATGGACGCACTAATAATAATTTACGTTAATCTAATTATTAGTTTTGATTAAATATGTATTAGCAGTCGGCAAGCTATGAAGAGTGTAACGTACAGGTCCGTACTGCTTAGTGTGCTAATGATTACGTCCAGCCTTGCTGGATGTCTGGGAGATGGGGCAGATGATGCCGATGATACCGATGTTGTGGATCCGATAGTAGTGGATCCAATTACATCATTTGGCAGTGTCATGGTCTCCACTTACCACGTCGGTGAGCTAGTGAAGGCTGTGGCAGGAGACCATGTAGAATTACACTACATGAGCCAAGACAATATCCCAGTTCACGACTACGAGCCTTCAGCCGCCGATTTGATTAGGTTGAAAGAAGCGGATGTATTCTTCTACCATGGTTTGAATCTTGAGCCATGGGTAGACTCGGCTTTGGAGTCTCTGGGTGCAGATGCTCCGCCTTCATTCATGACACACACTATGAAGGCTGGAGAAGAAACTCTCGACTTCCAGTCACTATTGGTAGCGGACTTGTGCGAGTTGATGAGTGATGGGCCGTTCGTAAGCACCACTCTCGCAACTATGTCTGAGGATCACGATGACCATGACGACCATGACGACGACCATGAAGGCAATGAAGGTGGCATGCAGACTGCAGCGGGCCATGGTGACCACTCAGATGATGACGACGACCATGACGACCATGACGA
>DAOI01000003.1:104537-104764 GCA_002501805.1 Euryarchaeota archaeon UBA463
CATGACGACCATGATGACCATGACGATCATGAAGGACACGGCCACGCAACTGCCGAGAAGGTAATCCAGAATCCAGAGGCATGCCCATCTGATACGACCATCCAGGTATTCCACATGGAAGAGGGAGAGCATGTACTAGAGTTCGAGTCAGAGCATGGCGAGGAGTTCAACATGGCTGTTCTAAAGATGCTAGGGGGGCACGCTCACGACGACCATGACGACCATGA
>DAOI01000029.1:0-35924 GCA_002501805.1 Euryarchaeota archaeon UBA463
ACGGTGTATGTAGCACTTGCATAACTGTATTGTCTGTCTGTATACGATGGCATGTCCACATGTTGCCATTGGCCGCCGTTGACCTTCATCCATAGGGCGCCACCGACATAGACATAGTTACCAGTGCCGTAGTCCATGCAGGCATTCATATCGAAAGCAAATGATGACTCTCCTATTCCCGATACCGTGTAGATAGGGGTCACGAGGCTTGATTGGTATACCGCATTAGTTCCGCCATTCATACCGATCTTGTACATGTATGGGAAAGAAGACGCGCTTTCAGGCCCATAAGAACCGGGCTCGGACAATCTCCAATCACATCTCTCGGAGGTACAGGAGCCCTGATTTCCTGAAGACTGTTGGTAGATATTGTAGAAGCCCGTATGATAGTCACTGGTTGGAGCAGTGACCTGGGAGTCCTCGAAGCCCATATCGACGTTGATGTAACCAGAGTTCAGAGTCAGGAACTGCCACTCGTGAGTACCGGAGGTTGTCGCGGTCGCAGGTATGGTGAACTGGTCTATCGTATCTCCGATGGAGTTCATTGTCCTGTATCCGTAGACAGTTAGGCCCTCTCGATCATCCGGATCACCGGAACCCCCGGGAGACCCATATTGTACCGAGGTGTCGGTCTGGACAACAAATCTCAGAAGACTACCGTTCACTCGGTTTGCTGTTGGTACGGAGTTGGAGATTGTAACCATGCCACCACTATCATCAGTATATGCAAATCCATTGTACGTGTATGATGGGATGTTACCATTTTTGTCGGCGTACCCTGATGATCCGGGTATGTTTCCTTGCCTAGATCTGCATATCCCCCCAGTAGCACCTGTGGAAGATATATCCGTCCAACTTGTCCCGTTGTTGTTGGAAAGCTCAATGCATGCGTTATCCCAGCTCGAGCCCTCCAAATCCCAGTGGAGATCAAACTCAAGATCTGTTACATTGTAGAGGTCTACAGGAACGGTTAGGTAGCCCAACTGGTTGTTGTTGTAGTAACAGTACGTACCGTAGTTCTGGTATGAAGTACCATTGACATCGCATCCATGGTGCCACACGCCTTGACCTGTACCATCGTTTCTATAGTCGACATCATCAATGAACCAACCTGGGAAAGACCCAGAACTGTTAGATGTCCAAACCCTGAATCTGAATTCTACCGATGCTACCGAGCTCATGCTGGGATCGGAGAAAAGTGTGGTTAGGTTCAGAGTTTCTGATTGCCAGCCACTGTGGGTAGCTCCAGTGAAAACTGGAAGATTGCCACTGGGGGCACCGTTGACTTCTATATCGGTGCTATCGATGTAAGAAGGATATCCGCCATCTGTAGCAATCCACTTCCAGACTCCACCAGATGTCTTGTACTCCAACCAAGCTCCTGCTTCTGAAGAGTCAAGGTGGAACCAATGGTCGAATGAAAGGTAGTAGTTGTTCCTGGTAGCGTTGGTGGGAACTTGCATAATTGGTAAATTCAGCCATGCATCTACACCAGCTGGAAGTGCCTCTCCTGGCTTAGTAGCTACAGCTACACCGCCTTCTGAGGCACTGGAGGGAACTACTCCGTAGGACATAGTCTGCTCTTGTCCGCTTACAGATCCATTGAAATCAAAATTTGTGGCCGCCCAGTAAGTATCCCTGTTGCAGAAGTAAAGTGTACCATCTGTCTCCGTTGCATTCAGTGACGTGTCTCCATCATAGTAGTTCCCGTAGTCGTTACCGTAGACCAGGTATTTTCCTCCAAATGGACATGTAGAATTACCGGAACTAAGAGGGCTCTGACTGTATAGGAACGACCCGTTTACGACTGTTCCATTGCTGACTGCACCATTTCCCCCTTGTATTGTCTGGTTAGTAGTGCATAGGTAATCTACATGAGAGATCTCAGAGGTATCAAGAACCCCGTTTCCCCCCTCATCGTACCCCGAGGTGAGGTTGTACCCCTTTAGTCCATTACAACTAGGGTGAGGAGTATATCCAGCTGAGCTCTCAAAGGCGATTCTGATTATATTTGCGGGACCTTGTCTATAATTTGTATCCATTGAAATACTGTAGTTGTAATTATCAAAATGGGTAATATCATTCAAGCTGCCGTCATCCACTAAGGTGAGGTTCCCCTCTCGATATTCAGTGGTGATTCCTGAGCTAGTTCCATTTTCCAGAACGAAGATGTCCATCTCGGTAGCAGGAGTCAGTGATGCTGCCATCGGAGAATCTGTTACATGGGCCCAACCATCCATGATTGTAGCGTTCCCAGGTGCTCTGAATCCGGTCAGTGTAGTAGACCCACCTGCTGTATTCACAGTGGACGGTCCAGCCCATGAAGTAGTTGCGGCGTTCGTGATAGGTGCTAGTAGCATAAGGAGCACTAGGGCTCCTGCGAGCCTCCTGCGGTAGTTCGACATGCTAGCTCGTATTCTTGTACACATTATGAATGAATTGGTCGTCTTGCATGAACTGGCCAAAAACTGCATGAATTAGTCTGTAAAAATGGAGCCACTGGGGAGAATTGAACTCCCGACCTTCCCATTACCAATGGGATGCTATACCCCTAAGCCACAGTGGCGCTGTGCGCGGGAATGGCTGACTGCCTTTGGGTGTTACTATGGGCGGACTATCGATTAGCTCAAGACTGTAGTGGGTGTCGGACATTACATAGCCGAGATCGCATAGCCTGGTATTGCGCATGACTGGAAATCATGTGGGTTCATCCCTCCGGAGTTCAAATCTCCGTCTCGGCGCCACTACAACTGGCCAAATAATGCCCAAATCGTCGAGGGGCTTATGTCATCCATCTATTGGTCGTGCCCATGGAGGGGGCGACTGTGGCGACTGACGACCTCGATGCCGAAGTGTCTGAAGTCCAAAGATTGTCTGACTTTAGTAAAGTAACAAACCTAGGGGAAAGGTCGGGTTTTCTATCATTCATCGATACCCTGTTACTGCAATTTACATTTCACGTACATACTTCGAGAAAATTTTGGGGAAAATATGAGGCTTTAGTATTGGCTCTCGCTTCGGCTTCAGTTGTATTGGGCGCTTGGGATTATGGAATCGATGAGCTTTCCTCGGGGGGCGACTGGAGCAGAGGGGGGCTATTCGGCGAGGAGAGTGGTTTCCTCCATCTTGAAGAATGGTCTTTAATGCTGAGCTTGCTTACAATGATGGCTTGGGCATCAGCCTTAGTTCTGATGTGGGCCAGATATCCGATAATGAGGGAGAATCTGGTCTTCCTTGTGGTTGCATCGTTCTCTGTCCAGCTAGGGCATATTTACTCCCACTCGGGCTCTCCAGACTTCCCCCTCGGTTCGGGGATATCGGATTTTGGAGGAGTAGCCTTGGGGAATCTCGTCATGATTTTCTTAGCTGTCTTTGTCGTTCACAGAGCCGTTACTGAAACTAGGGACATCCATGTCGAAGAGAAGCATTCACATCCGGATCCCAGACTAGTTGAGAAGGCTTGGAAAGACCATCGCCTCGATGCCTGGAGCGCCAGCTTGGTCATTTGGGTAATTATGATTAATATCATGTCTTGGTCCGGATCTCATGCCATTTCTCAAAGGCCTCCTTTCGAGGATGGAATACTCGGAATATCTCTACTATACGTCACCTCAGGAGTCATATCTTTCTTCCTGCTGATGCATATTGTTTGGTATCCCCATTTCATGCTGGGAGGAGGGGATCATACCATTCAGTCATCTAGGGCTAGGGAGGTCGCAGGCGTTTCAGTAGCCTCTAGAGAGGAGGCTTTGCAAGGACTATGTCCTGTTTGTGGTGCTGAAACTCCCGTTATCAAGAAGCCTAGCGGTAAGATAGAGGCCCATTGCTCTGACTCAGAATGCAAGGGCTGGGGTGTACCTGGTGAGCCCTGTTCTTCGTGCGCCAGAATTCTACCACTTCGTCTTAAGTGTGAAAAATGTGGCAGTAGCTCTTCTGCCACCAGTCACTTTGTCAAGACGGATGCATGGTAATAGGGTATACCAGAGTGAATAATATGTCTGATGAAGAAACCGAGGATGACAAGTCATTTATCGATAATTCATCTCTAAATTTTTTGATTAAAGTTACTTCATCGCTGGTAGTTCTGCTCAGTGTATTAATAATTTCTCTGTGGGCTGTATATCAGACTGCAGATGTGACATTCGGTGGCCCTCCCAGTTCTCTAGAACTATGGGAGGATGAATACAGGGAGATGACAGGACTGGATAGAGTTGATGGATTCGAAGGAAGTGGAGTAAAAATCTGCATTGTTGATACTGGAATAGACATGAGCCACCCTGATCTCGAAGATGCCAATATAATTGGTTGGAATGATTTTATCTCTGGTTCTGATTCTCCTTATGATGACGAAGGCCATGGAACCGCTATGGTAGGAATTATTGCTTCAAAGGGCGGATTAAATGGAGTTTCCCCAGAAGCTGATTTACTAATTGCTAAGGCCATTTCAGATGATGGGTCTGGAACTGATTCGACAATTGCAGATGCAGTGGATTGGTGCGTTGATGGGGGCGCGGATATCATCTCTCTCAGCCTAGGTGGCAGTCAGGGATTTGGCTCTGGATTCTTCACTACCGATCAGTTAGAGGAATCTGTACAGGAAGCGATAGATTCGGGCGTTTATGTTGTGGCGGCTGCTGGAAATGACGGGGAAGATGACGATGGTGATGTGGAGTCACCCGGTTCAGTGGAAGACGTAATCTGTGTTGGTGCGGTTACCAGAACAAGCTCTATCTGGAGTGGGAGTTCTGTTGGGGATAACAATGGAAGATTATGGCCTAACCCAATTCTCCCTAGGCAGGACCCGGATAAGAAACCAGAAATCGTTGCACCTGGTCATGAAGTCCCAATTTTGATGGCTCAGAGTACAGGGAGTGGAACCTGGTGGGGTTGGTCAAGTGGAACCTCTGCCGCCACTGCATGGGTTTCTGGCTCGATAGCGATTTTCTTAGAGGCTAACCCTGAGATGAAAAGAGATGGGGCGCAAGGTGGGAATTCTGCAATATCTAATCTGAAAATGATCATGTCACAGAACTCCGAGATGAAGAACGACCAGGAAGATCACGATGACCATTATGGGTACGGATTACTTCGAATAGATTTAATCATAAATGAAACTCAAAATTCTAGTTCGGATTCTGGCCTTCTCGGCTCCAGTTTTTCTGAGTTGGAAGGCATACAAGACAAATATGTACAAGAAGTTCAAGTTACACGTCGGATGATGGCCAGTGTACCACCTGATAATTCTACGAAAGAAACAGAATGATTCGCGCTAACATCTTTGATGAATGAAATCCATTGATTGAATGCAATAACCTTGGACTGGGCCTCTGTTGGCTCTTCTCCAGCTACCGGGAAGCCAACGTCACCGGTGGGAACCTCTGGCTCCGGTACTATCATTATCCCGCCTGGTGAAAGTATGTCAAATGCCGAGGATGCTGCTACGGGTCTGTCTGAATCTGGTAAATCTATGATTACTAGAGAAACAGGTAATGGAATATCACTAGGCCTAGCCGAAGACGGTAATGACGCGGAGGCTGCAGACCAGCTAGTGACTTCTGCTGTTATCTCAATCCATGGCTTAGCAATCACTCTTGACCAAGATTCTGCATTATATCTTCTGATTAGTCTATCGATAATCACTCCAAATCTGGCTCCCTCTTCAACGATAATAAAGGAGTCTGGCTTTACTCCGGGAACATCGTCAGGAATGGAGGGATCGCCACACCAAAGATCGAACAGCCACGCGGAAAGATGCCCTATCCCCCCTCCGACTAGTATGGCATTACCAAGTGGTACTCTCGATACAATATCCCTTATCCTACTCCTTAGTGATCGAGGCATTGTTCGGAGCCCCATCAAGAGCATTTGCTCCCCGATAGAAGAGGCTATCTCAGGCTCGGTATCGGTCCTATCTGGATCTTCAGAAAGTAGTCTTTCCAGCATCTCTGCGTCTGACATCTGTGGTAGTCCAAAACCATCATTGGCGGATGTCATGAACAGCGATGGAAGCATCATTATTCAAGATTGGTCTGCGAGGATGCCTTCAAGAGACCCATTCGGGCCGGGCAGACATGAGCGGAGTGGGCGATGACGACGATATTATCGCTGATGTGACTGAATGTCCAACATGTTTGACTATGACAGAACATGAAATTCTGAAGAGAGTTTCCAGGGGCAAGGGAGAGGATCTTTTGGTGAGGTGCGTCGATTGCTCCGAAGTTCATCTACTGAAACTTAGACCGAGCTCCTCCATTAGCATTAACACTACTCTCTCCGAAGGGTCTGAGAGTTCCTCAGTATTTGTTGAGTCAGATTCTGATGAGTCTATTTCAGTTGGAGATTTATTCGAAAGGGATGGTTCTTTCTGGTCTGTAACAAGGATAGAGATTGGAGACAAGATGTCAGTTAAGTCTTGTAAAGCTGGGGAAATAGTCTCAATGTGGGCCGTGAATAAGAATACATGCGTGGTCAAGATTACCCTTACAGATGAAGAGACTAGTACTGCTTCAACAATTGACTGCGATCCAGAGAAGGAGTTCTCTTGTGGCACCGTTATGATGATAGATGGCCGTAGATGGAGAATTAGGGCAATCCATACAGGAGAGGGCAGGACATTGAGAGGGAAGAGAGTCGCTGCGGATATACGGAGAATGTATCTCCATCCAGTTGTGAAGAGTTAGCTATCTCCTGTTTGTCCATGGCAGGAGTAAGGCCTTGAGGACGTGAGTTGCAACTTCTGGGTTTTCCTTCAATCTCCTTATGCCATATTCATACCACTGCTGACCATAAGGAACGTATATCCTAGTTAGGTGTCCTTCAGAGTTTAGTTTTCTCCTTAGGTCTCCCCGTACCCCTAATAGGAACTGGAATTCATACCCCGGGCCCTTTCCTGAGAATGGCCTATGTCCACTATCAGGGGAGAGGCCATATTTATCCAATAATGATAGAGAATTATCAATCACGGGATAGTCATGGGAGGCTATTGCAGTATATGCACCGTTTCTTAGCATATGTTCGATAGCCATATTTGTAGAATCAACAATTTCCCTATATCCAGTGTGGGCTATTTCTTTTGGCTCTAGGTAGATTCCCTTGCAAATCCTAAAGTCTGAGTTAGGTCCTAGTTCTTCGCATATCTTGTCTATGTCGGAGATGGTTCGAAATAGTCTACCTTGCAGAACAACGCCAATGTTATTCAGCCCTTCAGACCTGATTCTAATCATCAATTCAATTGTTGAGTCGGTCACTCTGCTATCTTCCATGTCTAGTCTTACAAAAATATCATTTTCAGATGCCTTTCTCGTTATATTTAGGATATTATCGAATGCTAATTCTTCGTCGATCAATAGTCCGAAGGCAGTCGGTTTGATCGAGATATGGGCATCAATATTATTTTCTATGATTGAGTCGATTAGTTGGGAGTATTCTTTCAGGAAGAAGTTAGCTTCATCTATAGAAGTAATTTCCTCTCCGAGTACATCAACTGTAAAACACGCCCCTTCGGAAGAGAGAGTTTTCATCGTAGTAATTGCATCCTCCAATTTTGGCCCGGCTACGTATCTGCTGGCCACCATACGGACTATTGGTTTTGGAGCCAGTGGCATGGTCGCGACTATGAGCTTCCCCAAGAACGCCATTAACAGTCCGAGGAGGAGTCGAGACTTCACGATTGCTCTTGAGAGATCTCTTTACCTCTACGGATTAGTATGTCATTTTTGGCAAGAAATTTACTAATTTCGTCTCGTTGCCAGCCCTTGAATGACTTCCGATCCAGATGAACGAATATGTCTGCTCCAGGGAATGCTTTCTTGGTAGATTCGATAGCTGAAAGAATCGAGTCCTGCCACAAAATAGTTGATCTGCCCCCAGCAATATGATCAGTAGTGCCGAAATCTAGCGAGTAGCCGGCCAAAACATGACCTAGCCAGATATTTTCATTCTCCACCACTGCTTTGTGTCTTGGGGCATAATGCCCCCCTCCAAGCCCGACCATGACATTCCCTTCTCCTTTCCAGTTACCCAGTGGAGTACTGCCATTTAGACCCAGAACTTTGCAAAGAACTCTGGCCCACAGGTTGAGCGCGTCTTCCCTACTCCAGTCAGACTTTGTAGATCCAATCTCGATGTAAAGAGTAGGTGAATCTAGAACTGGTCCATGATGTGTTGCCTCCAATGTGAGATCAAAATATTCATCTAATTTTTTCTCTCGTGCATCCTTCAACATCTCCCTGTACAGTGATGCAAACCTTGGAGAAGGGGGGACCAATTGACCGTTGATACCGCCTGATTTTCCAGGTATTCCAGGGGGATTAATACCAGGTAATCCGATAGCATGCAGAGTTATTGCAGGAGTGTCTGTTGAGGAGACGTGCCTGGAAAGTACTAAGACTTCGTTTATTTCACAAGAGACCTCGTTTTCGTGGACCATGTCTATCGAGTCTGCATGAACATGAATTTTTTCAATAGACAGAATGTGAACATCGCAAATCAGGTGTTTTACTACGAGACCGTGGGGGAACACCTCCTCTTGATCCCACTCAGAGGCCCTGAGTAATGAGTCTCGGAGGTTAACCGATGCATCATCGGACTCGGAACATAGAATCAGAGTCGTCATGTTACTCGCAGGGGAGCCATGTATTCAATATTACAGCCACACCTTCAAGCAGTAGTGTCGGGACGAGGACTCAGAATGGTGAGTGACATAGGGTTCAATCCTGTCAGAATCGATAGAGGCGCGGGGCACTCTTTGATAGTTGGCTCGGACGGGCAAATGCTGGAAATGGATAATCATAAAGGGCAGGTCAGTGAGGGAGCGATGTATCCATTTCCGGGAGTTTCATCGTGTGGGGTCGTTAGCTCCGATAGTTGGATTGGCTCGTGGGTTGACAGAAGTATGAGGAAGGCCTACATGGGCTCATTCCCATTAGGTGAAAAATGGGAATCTGCTAACCCAGACTCTGATGTCTCGGGAAATAGAGACGTTGATGAATCAGTAAGTAAATCTGCCTCTTGGACTAGGGAACTCCAGTCCGAGCCTCTAGCCATGTGTACTGTTGATGAGAATGTCGTTTTTGCATGTCTTGGTTCTGGGATATACATGATAGATGGGAACGCAAGTGAGATTTGGAGGTCACCATACCCCCGATGGAGAGAGCTTGAGGACCTGGTTGGAATAGATTCGATTGTTTCCCTACTTAGGAAGGGGGATGAGATATATGCATTCTCATCATCTGGAGGCTATTCGGTTGTCTCCATTATTACTGGACACGAGATAAATAACGGTATTCTACCGAATCTCCCAGAAAGAGTACGTGATGTCAGATTTGATCAGGATTCGGGGTGGATAATAATGTTATATGGCAAGAATATGGCCATAATGAGTGACCTGAATTCGAAGCCGGTCATATTCAGAGTGCCCGGACCTGTGATGGACGTGTCCCCTTATGATGGAGGGTGGAAATGGACTGGATGGAGGCATGACGGATATCTCTCCAATGGGAAGCTGAATACCTTTGGAAGGAACGAGGTAGGAATATCTCTAATGGGCGATATGGTACTGACCAATAGTGGCTCTTGGAGTAGTTTTTACAGCGATAATCAGAAGTTCTTGTGAATCTCTGTTCCATCGTTCAAGCGTGTGTATCCGCACTTGCCACACGACTTGCGATCTTTATGTACGGCTAGGAAAACACCGGGTCCGCAACTAGGGTTGGGACAGGAGTCGCCTCGTACTAATTTGTCATCTTCGATCTTGTACTTTGACCACTTCGAGTTGGCATTCGGGCTGTCTGACATCACTCATCCCCTCCTTCTCCGTCAGCTGATGAGTCGTCTCCTCTAACCTTCTTATGCCTCTCGACTATGAAATCTGGCTCGATGGAAGATGCTTCCTCTGTAGAGTATACTAGTGCCAGTCCAGTAGTTCTTGGCATTCCGAATCTCGTTGAAACGTCCTTGATGAAAATAAGCTCTTCCTTTGAACCGGGTTCGACCTTAGCAGCGGCAGAAACCATCTGTGAAAGATCGGGAGTAGGAGAATTAGGGTGGTCCCAAACAAATCTAATTTCGACCCTGTTTAGCAATGGGTTATCTTTTCTTTCAATTACTTGCATTTATTCACCTACCTGATGTTGACTTTCAGAGCATAATTGCCCGGCCTAGTAATATTCAGCCTCTTGGCGACTTCTGACCTGCCTGGATTAAGAATTACTACAAATCCTTGCCAATCAGTAGTTACAGGAGAATTAGGGCAATGGGGACATTGAACTGGATCCTTTTTGTTCTCTGGCTCAGGTAGAATCTGATTACATTCGCCACATGCAAATGGTTGCTTAGCCATTCTAATCATTCTCCGTAATCCAACCAGCGGCGCCAAGACCGTCCATCTTACAATTTAGGCCAATCTTACTTGCCCTTGGATCGTTCTGATTGATAGCTTTGGAAACTACCCTGGAGCGTACGTGGGATCCTTCTTCTATGTGCTTTCCAGATTGAGCTCCCTCAATCCTCCTTATGCCCATGTTAACCTGAATTGGCTCATCTAAAATCTGTGACTTGTGGAGTAACGCCTCAACGGGCCCAATCCTTACGAATGCCCCGTATTCAGAGACATCGGATACATATCCATCAACCACTTCATTATTCTCCATATTGAAGAGTAGTGCCTTGAAGCTGACAGCTTGGTAGATTGCCCCATCTCCATGTATGATTTTTCCCCTTCCAACTGGTTTGTGATCAAAAGTTAAAACAGTGTAATTTTCATCAACATCAAATCGTCCCTCGAAGGCATCATTGGCGAGACTGTCTATGTGGTCGACTAGACTCTGTCCCTCTCTGATATACTCTGCTGGAATACGAATAGTGTCTTCTCGCTCAACAATACTGTACATTTTTTTTCCTCCAAAACAGACCTCTCCAAGGTTTGCCAGGACGGGTGGGATATCCCTCCCGTCCTTCATCGGCTGAGCCTCTGGAGGAGAAGTCCGTGCCACGGCGACCTGCCCCTCCTGTATAAGCACAACGGATACAAAGATATGCTCGGCTAAGGGCAATAATCACTCAGACCTACGGTCTGAGAGAGAATATGGTGCGAACGTTCAAGAGTGTTACAAATACCATCTGCTAATCTGATGACATCTCTTGTAAGGACGGGAGGCAGGTGCAATCGCCGCAGAGCACTTATTATTTCGGCAATAATGTCGCTCGTGGTTTTCTATCCACTAGCTTTGGAGGAGGTCGTTGAGAATAGAATATCAGAAGATAGTTCGAAGTTTGCCACCAGCATGGCGGATCCATGGGAGGATGGAGACCAGCCATGGCCCCAACCAGGGAGAACCCCCGGAAGAATGTCTGCTAGTCCCGTGCATGACCCAATGGGTAGCGTGAACTCGCTTTCATCCATTACCGACCCCGTAATTAACTGGGAGTATGGCAACTATGACATTGGTACTGATTCTCTTGGAACTCCAATCGGCGATTTCAGTGATTCACTTCAAGTCGATTCAGAATCTAATGAAAGATGTGGAGGGAGCTCACTATACACAGTAGTCGTTCAGACCGATGCTTCCTCGGGGGATAGCTATCTGAGAATAATCGAGGGAGAAGACTCCGACTTGGCATGGGAAGTTAATCTTGGTCAAACTGAGACGGTCAAAGCGTCTCCAATGATTATCGATATCGATGGTTCTGCAGGTCCGGAAATTCTGGTTGTGTATGATTTGGTGGTAGGAAGTGATGTCACACTACGAGTAGATGCATGGTCACCCAGACTAGTTTGTGATGTTACTGGATGGTCGCCTAGTGGCTCGCATGACAGTCAATTACTCTGGAATTGGGAGGAGCCAGATTTGATGATAAGCAGTGAAGAGGGGCCATACACTGGAAGTATCTGGGGCGGACATAAGCCAACCTCACAACCGCTTCTGGCTGATTTGGATTTAGATGGCGATGCAGAACTAGTGATATCCGCCATAAGTGAGAGTGATAATTCCCCGCAAGTAGTAGCAATCAATCTACCTTCTTCTGGCTCACCCGCGAAGATTTGGGATAAGAGCTTGAGATATGGAAGTCATGGATCCGACCCTGTTTTTGTTCAGACGGATGATAATACAGCTTATGTGATGCTGACAACAACTGAGTCGACAAATGGTGCGATGTGGCTTTGGAAGCTTGACTCATCGAGTGGAGATCCCAGTTGGGATGGGAAGTCACTTGGCAACCTAGATGGGGACTCCAATGTACCTCATATCAGGTTACCCGGGCCAATTGTGGCTAATCTGGATCAGGATAGTAGTCCTGAGATTATTGTCACTATTCCAACCGATAGTGACTCATCGGGAACTCTTGATGGAGCCGAATTTAGAGGCTTGGAAGTAGCCAATGGATCTGAAATATGGAGTTACAGCTCCCCCAATGGGTATGCTGATTCTCCGCCACTACCGATTGATACTGATGGTGACGGAGACCACGATAGGATGTGCTGGATTACGTGGTGGCAGACCACTACCGCCAGGCATGGCATAACTGGATGCGTGGATGATACTGATACATCAAGTCCGAATGAAGCGTGGTATCGAGATTTGGAACAAAGTAGCGGTACGCCGAATGATGAGATTGCTGTCTCGCAACCAATATGGATGGATATCGATGGGGCGGCGGAGCCTGAATTACTAGTTGCATACGGAAGATCACTATGGGGATTTGATGGTTCAGAAGGCACTGGTTCGGCTATTGGAACAGAATGGTCGAATGATTTGGAGTTGAATCAGAGGACTTGGTCTTCTCCATCATTAGCAGACATTGATGGTGACAATACGCTAGATGTGGTTATTGGAGCAACAGTAGTTTCCCTAAACAGTCCCGATATCAGGCCTCTTCTTGATGGAAGAGGGATTGAGTTCGATCCAACTTCTCCCAATCCAGGACAAGATGTACAGATTTCAGCATTCATAGAGAATTCTGGAACAGGCAATCCAAATTCCGATGTTGATGCAGTTTTGTATGCTGATGGAATAGAGATAGGGAGAGAGAGGTTTCCATCCATGCAACCTGTTTCTCCTTCTGGAACGGGGTCTTTCGAATCTTTCTCTGTCGAATGGTCAGGGCCATTGGGGGACCATGAGTTTACATTGGAGATTGATCCGCTTTCCAATCTGACTCAGACTAGAACAGATAATGATGTATATTCCAAGACCTTGTCAATAATTCCTACATACAATGTCACATTTGAAATTTCATCAGAGCCTTTGAGAGTCAGTCCTGGAGATTCGGTTGAGGCCCGCCCGATAGTAAGATCTACTGGGAGATTATCAGGTACTTGGTCATTGGAAATAGATGGTTCACAACTTCCGTCGGGCTGGACATGGGAGGATGCTACGCCCGGAGGGAGTAGTGGCATTCAGATAGCAATAGGGGAGTCTTGGTCACCAGTAATTGAGATAGTCGCCCCCTCCTCGGCCCTAGGATCAGATTCAGGGTTCCTTGGCTTAACGATGTCCCTAGATAGTGACTCCAACGTTAGTGTTTCATCTATACTTCCTATCGAGGCAAATAGGACCAGGGGGTTGTCAATTAGGGGCCCTGAGGGAGCATCATACAGCTCTGGATATGGATTAATCGGAGATTCTGCAAGAGCATGGATAGTTGTGGAAAATATTGGGAATGCTGTGGAAAATCAAATCTCATCGGATTGGGGGAATACGCTATGGGGGAGTGATTTACGATTAATTGACACTGATGGCAATGAGAGGTTCGCATTGGTCCTTGACCCAGGAGAGAGTCTAGTTTTGGAAGCTTACCTTGATGTTCCAGTTGTTGATGAGAATCAACAGGCAGTGTTAATTGGAGATCAAGTAGAGACCTCTTTGACGCTATGTGTGGATGGGGATGAGGGGTGTCAAACTGTAGATTTGACTTTCATCGCTTCGGGGGTCGTCAGTAGGAGTCATATCAGAAGTGTCCCTTCAAGTGGCCTAGAGTGGGTTGTAGAAGCTGACCGTCCTACAGGTGAAGATTTACTATCATGGTCACTATCCACAGCTGGAATGGCAAAAACTGGTTGGTCATGGACAGCATCAGGCGATTTACAAATAAATGGGGACAATCTTTCGATGGATGTTTCTAGCGGAAGTGGAATGGGTTTTCTGTCCCTAAGTCTTCCAAGTAATGCGGCCCCTGCATTTCACTACTTCGAAGATTCCAGTGAAGAGTCGGCATCTCATTCTCTTAGATTATCAATAGAGATACTCCAAATATTCAGATCCTCGATGGTGATCTCATCTCCCAGTGAACAGCCGTTCCTCGTGGAGGTAGAAGATGAGTCCCTAGTTGTATTGAGGTTAGAAAATCCTGGAAATGGAGATGATTCATTCAATCTAGGCTATTCGTTAATACTAGACGAAAATATCACGGAAGACCCCGGAGTCGATGTCTCCTTTTCTAGAGATTTGGTTTCTCTTTCAGCAGGTAGCCTCACCACTGTTCCTGTAACTGTAATGCTCCCTGAGAATACTCCTGCCAGGGTCCCTCTGAAGATTTCATTCTCGATGCAATCAGAAGGAGATTCTACTATCATGTCTACTGTCGAAATAATATTTGAGGCTAGGCAGGACCATCAGTGGAATGTCTATCCATTCCTTTCTAGCGAGTCGGGGGATATTGATGCTGATGGGGAAACATTCCAAGCCAATCCTGGAGAGACTGTTTCATTGGATGTAATGGTGACAAATGTTGGAAATCTAGTGGATGATTTAACACTACTAACATCCGTGATTACCTCGCTTCAGAGTGGGGATTCATCAACGGAATGGATTTCCAGCGGGAGTGCTATTTCTAACTTAGGAGTAAATGAAACCGGGGTGATGTCAGTCGATACTATCATTCCTCTTGACGCATGGAGTGGATCATCGGCAGAAGTAACTGTTACCGCCATAGCACAAGGTCAAGAGATTACATCATTCTCTTTCTCGGTAGTCTCGGGACATGTTCCGTCTTGGAATGCAGTAATTGATCAAGCAAACTTGGAAGTCGCGACCCATGGATCAGAAATCACACTATCCGTATTACAGATGGGTAATTCTCCAAGTCGCCCATACATCTCCATGTTTGTCTCAGGAGAGCAGGGATGGGAAATTGGGAATGTATCAGAAATGCCGATAATAAACCCGGGAGAAAGTGCTCCTCTATCGCTAAATGTTACGCCCCCTGAAAATGCTGTACACGGAAGGGCAGTTGAGTTGACCATAAGGATCAAAGAAGGAGATTCCAGCGGACTATCGGAGATAGTGTTCCCACTGAGAGTTGAGGTAATACATGATTTCTCTTTGTCCGGACAGGGAGACTGGGTTGTTAGCCGGGATGGCGGTTACCCTCTGGCATTTATCGAAAATCAGGGGAATGCACCAAGTACCATTTCAATTCAGATACTCAGCCTGCCACTTGGTTGGGGGATCTCGGGGGAACAACATGTGATATTGGGAGTCGGGGAGATATCTGGCGTTCCAATTGAGCTACTTCCAGATGAGGACTGGGAGGGAGATGTCAAGACAATTAGGATACTAGCTGAGGACTCTGAAGGTAACCAAAGAGAAATCTCGATGGACACTAGGAAAGAGAGTCATTCATGGTCCTCCAGTCCGGTAATCATCTCTACTTCGGGCGATAGCTATATCTTGGAAATTCATGGAACCAGCCCAGATAGTACAGTGATTGATTCCACTAGTGGCCCGCTCCCGTGGAGCGATGCAGGCGGATGGCTATGGGAATCCTACACGAGGGGGAATGGGAGTCTAAATGTCGATTCGTCTACAATACTTGAGTATAGATCATGGGTTTCGGAACCGTCTGTTAGACAGGGGAGTTGCTCCATAGGTGGAGATGTATATGCCGTTGAAGCTAGCTGTACAATAATGAATGGGAGTGAAAAATTTGGTTACACAGTTATCCTATCGGATGACCGGGGCAATATGCTAGATTCAATTTCAGGATTGCTAGGACAAGGGGAATCATCGGGGATGATTAATCTAAGTGCGGATGGATGGAGCCCTGTGCCTGGCACGAGTGAGCTGACAATTAGGGCCATTGATTCTAGAGGAGTTGAATTTTCATCCGATAGCAATACATTCGAGGTTAGGAGGACAGATTGGAATATCGGATTGGTGGGATTGGAGATTATAGGTACTGGCCAAGAACAAGAAGTATCCATACTCACCAAGAGGGATAATCATCAGATTTTAGATGGCTCAGTTTGTATAATTTCCATCCAAGCCGGAAACGCCTTCTCTGCAGAATACATAGTCGATATGTCAGAATCCAGTGCCTTAGCTCCTAGGCCTGTCATTGATAGGCCTGATGTCGCAGATGGGATAGAGTTAGTAGCTACGATAAGTTGTGAATTCCCTTGGGACATTGATTCTGACCCTTCAGACGATGAGGCCAGGATTATTCTGTCGGGCTCAGGAGAATCTGAAGGAGGTTTCAGTGACTCAAGTACTGCGATTGCATCGGCAAGCTTGGTAATTGGAATTTCTATAGCTTTCGCATGGATGGCTAGAAACTTCCGAGAGAGTAGGGAAATGATGGAGAGAACTAGGCTAGCGGTAGAGAAAAAGGCACTGGAGAAGAAGGCTAATTTGGCTAATAAGAGTGATTCTACGAGTCAGAGAGTAGTGCAAGATGAGAGTGTAGTCGACAATCTAGAAAATGTCCCAGAAGTTCCAACTGAAGAAGTATCTAATGATGTAGAAGATAGTCCAATGGATAGCTTTGAAGAGCGTCTTAATCGCCTAAGGTCTGATAAGTAGTGGTGAGTGCATGACCATGAATTCAAATCTACCAAACTTCCACACATTTGACCCCATAGTTAGGGATCCTCTGGACATTATCCCTGCAGTGCTTTCTTCCATGGGGGGAGATCATGGAGAATTGAAGAGAGAGAGTCCATTTTCAATTGACATTCAGAATCTAAAAGAAGGTATTGAACCTACTTTTGACCCTGCTACAATGCTATATCTTTCCATAGGAGAATTAGATTCAGAGGGAAGAAGGACTGAGTCTATAGACTCCAGCTCCGGCAAGGAAAGGCTGGGACGGTTTCCCTATGGGGACGGAAATATCGTAACATATCTCCTGGAAAATACCAAGCAGAAAGGAGATATGACAGTCCTACATGATCTTCTATCGAAACTTTCTGACGGACTATCTGAAGATAATCTTGGAGAATTAGGATTTAGGCATGGTTTTGGAGGATTAACACTACTTGGATGGTTGAATGTAGGAGAGGTTTCAGAGTTGAGTAGCGCTATTCGCTCTGGACGTTGGAAGGTCCTTTCCGAAGAGCCCTTAGATGGTGGTGTTGATTATGCTTTCAGACTCTTACTTGCAATGCTAAGGACTGCGCAGAGAAGAAGATGCGGAGTTCTAATGAGAAGGCACTCTTAGCTAGAATTCTTCACCAGTTAGGCGTTCGAACATTCCTGCATAAAGATCAGCGGTTTGATCGATTATTTTACCCGGAAGAGCTGGGATGGGAGGTTCTTCTGAACCTGCCTCTCTAGCCTCATAGAGTTGCTCATAGTGACCAGTTGAGAGATAATGCTCCCTGACAAACTCCTTGGATAGAGACACTATATTTCCATTCTCATAATCATCAGATGCCCACCACCTATCTTCGTCTAGGGTCCCGAATGAATCAACTAGAACGGGAACTCTACCGGGGCCAAGGGCGAATTCTTTCTTTCCATCGACATGTATAAGTCCCCTCTTGGATGCTTCACTATGTATAATTTCATCTATCTTAACAACGATATCGAGAATGTTGTCGAACTCCTCATCAGTTAAATTAGAAATCTCCAAGGCTTCTTTACGATCTAGTAATCTGTCGAATTTCTCGAATTTGGTGGAGACTTCCAAATAGGGGGAGGGCAATTTAACACCTTCATGCAATACAGTTCCGGGCTCGAATCCAAATTCTTCTGGTCCGACATCACCCCTGTCATATCTTCTCCAACCTCCCCCAGCCAAGTAGTGTCTGCAAATGACCTCGAGAGGGACGAAAACATTCTCCATATCGCGAGGAATCGCGCCCGGCTCTCTGATTACTTCGAACCTTCGAGCTAGAACTCTATCTGGCGCGTTCATTTCGATAATGTGAGTTTCACATATTCCAGCTTCTTCAACAAGTTTGAACCAGTGGCATGAAGTCCTGTTTAGGCTTTCTCCCTTTCTAGGGACCAAGCTTGGTATGATCTGATCGAAGACACTAATCTGATCAGTATACCTAAATTCTATAATATCTGGATCGTCCGTACTCCATACTTCCTTGACTTTACCCTTGTATAGCATGCCTACCATGGTACAAGGAGGGGAAAGATGATGATGAACATTACTGAGAGACATTCAGAATTTAGAGTACCGCCGGGACTATATCCGAAGAACTTCGCCATGCAATGGGGAGCGGATGATTGAAACAATGAATTCCGAGGGGCGAAGAAGAGATCCCTTGTCATTTCCAAGCCTTTTTTCAATTGCACTAATGTCATTACTAGTACTTTCCATTCCAGCTAATGCACAGGAGTACAGAAGTGGCTGGGACATTATTGACAGTGGCACCTCAGAAGATCTCTATTCAGTAGAGTCGCAAGGAAGTGAGATTTGGGCATTTGGAGAAAATGGGATAATGATAATGAGTTTCGATGGGGGCCAAACTTGGGAACTTGGTGAATCCCTAACCTCATCTGATTTGACAATATCGAGCTCTGGATATGGGTCGTTCCTAACAGCCAGTAATGACGGTACAATTTTAGTTAAGTCAACCAATGATTCAATGTGGTCGGACATTACATTTGACTTTGGAAATGAGTTGATTCATGGGGCATGCCTAACTGGAGTGTCTGAATTTGTAATCGTAGGTGGAAATGGGACCATCTGGACTTATGAAATGCAGGAATGGACCAATCGTTCGGTTTCAGGATTGGATTTGTTAGACGTATCTTTCTTGGATTCTGAAAGAGGAATTGCTGTCGGAGAACAAGGGACAATTCTATTCTCAGACGATGGCGGAGAAACCTGGGATTACAGAGATGCACCTACAGAGGCTTCATCTTCAAGGATTACTGATGTAGAGTTCTTCAGTGAAATTAGAGCATATGCCATTACAGATGAGGGAGGAGTGATCAAGTCTTCTAGAGAAATTAACACCGCAGTGGGATTTCTCTGGAATATGCAATATTTTGAGTCTGAGGGAAACTCTAACAATCTGGGAGAAAATCTAACATCGATAGAGATTGCAACGACAAATAAATTTCTTCTTTCTGGCAAAGAAGGATATCTCTCAATGAGTAAGGACGGGGGCAATATAGTCACTAGGCAGACCATACCTCTTGATAATTCAACATCATTCAATGACATTGCAATGATCGATAGCTTCAACGGCGTAGCAGTAGGAAGTAATGGCTCCTTACTTCTGACGGAGAGGTCTGGAGAGGACGAGCAGATTGGTTTTGAGGTTATGGACTTCTCAGAATTTGGAAACTTTGTAGACTACTCAAAGGGGATGTTGATTGATGGTTTGTACGCTACAGTTAACATAGTAATGTTCGGTATTTTCCTCGGATTCTTCCTAGGAGTATCTCTCTCAATGATGAAGACATCACCCACCACTTTGAAAGAAATTTCTCAGAAGAGGAGCCTAACAGTTGTGAGGATAGCTGGAGTCATCTTCACGGTTATTGGAACCTCCCTTCTAAGTCACCTAGTTCCCATAATTAGAAACCTAGGATTGGATGGCTGGGAATATATTTACGCTCCGATTGGAATCATTAATCCTGATGGAATAACAGGGGATCTACAATTCGAAAACTTCCTATTTCTGATACTGGGAGTAAGTCTCTTACTTTTGGGGATACTCTTAGTTTCGGCAAATGGCGAGTATAAGAAATCCCATTTCAATATCAGGGGCAGGGATATTATTTGGAATCCCTGGGGTGTCAGGCCTCTAAATTTCATTGCAACAATTTATACAGATATTTTCAGAAATACTCCATTGATTGTTCAGTTTCTATTCATACATTTTGGAGTCCAGATAGGTGCATTAATCGGAGACCCTGGCGCGGAGATGTTAGAGGATTCAAGTAATTTTGTCCTATCGTTCTTGAGAGATGATATTCTTTCTAACAGGGCCTGTGTTAGTGCTATTTTTGCGTTGGGCCTGAACTCTGGAGCATACCAATGTGAGACCATTCGAGGAGCTATTTCGGCCATACCATCTGGACAGATGGAAGCGGGAAGAAGCATAGGCCTGAATTATATGCAGACAATGAGACTTGTAATAATGCCTCAAGCCATTAGGATATGCATTCCTCCTATGGGTAACGAGATGGTAAATCTAGTACTAAACTCGTCGCTTGCTATGGTAATAGGATATTCCGAGCTTACTCGAAAGGCCAAGCTAATCAACGCTGTTACTTTCCAAGTATTCTGGTCATATGGAATGGTCTTAATTTCCTACTTTATTGTTACATGGACGCTTGCATTATTCCTAAGATACTTAGAGAATAAGACCAGGATTCCTGGACTTGGAATATCCGGAGGGAACTAAATGAGCAATGTACTAACAATTGTAGATATGCACAAGACATATGCAGGAGGAGTTCATGCAGTACGAGGAGTTTCATTTGATGTTAATCAGGGAGAATCAGTAGCTATTATTGGTTCATCGGGAAGTGGGAAGTCTACAGTATTAAGATGTATAAACAGACTAATTGAGCCGACCGAGGGAGAAGTAAGGCTTCGTGGAAACCTGATTAATACCCCGTCCGCAGACA
Source organism: Euryarchaeota archaeon UBA463 (assembly GCA_002501805.1). Taxonomy (GTDB): domain Archaea; phylum Thermoplasmatota; class Poseidoniia; order Poseidoniales; family Thalassarchaeaceae; genus MGIIb-O5. The sequence goes on from DAOI01000029.1 coordinate 20,820, forward strand.
TTAACGATGTGAGATCTAGAATTGGGATGGTCTTCCAGTCATTCGAGCTATTTTCCCATCTCAGAGTCATTGATAATATCACTCTTGGACTAAGGCATGTTAGAAAAATGGGCAAGAAAGAAGCAGAGGCTGAGGCTCTTGAGGTTCTGGAAAAAGTAGACATGCTAGATAGAAAGGATGCTTTTCCGGGAAATTTATCTGGTGGGCAGAAGCAACGTGTTGCTATTGCTAGAGCGCTTGCAATGAAGCCTGAAGTAATGTTATTTGATGAGCCCACGAGTGCGTTAGATCCAGAATTGATTGGCTCGGTACTGAAAACAATCAGAGGACTGGCTGATGAAGGCATGACAATGATAGTCGTTACACACGAAATAGGCTTCGCTAGAGACGTGGCAGACAGAGTCATCTACATGGACAAGGGAGTTATAGCGGAATCTGGGAAATCCTCAATTATAGATAATCCAAAAACCGATCGTCTGAAGAGATTCTTGTCGTCCATCTCCGAGGAAGACTAGATCATTCCCTGTGAAGTCATAGCTTCTGCCACCTTGAGGAATCCGGCTATATTTGCTCCAGCAACATAGTTTCCAGGCATTCCGAATCTTTCAGCGGTTTCATATGCATTCTTGTGGATATCGACCATTATGGCATCTAGCCTAGAATCAACCTCTTCGCGAGTCCATGATAATCTGAGACTATTCTGACTCATTTCAAGTCCAGAAGTGGAGACTCCTCCCGCATTAGATGCCTTTCCTGGGGCGAAAAGAATTCCATTCTTGAGGAATACTTCGACAGCTTCTGGAGTACAAGGCATATTCGCCCCTTCTGCAACTGCAATCACCTTGTTTGCGACCAGCATTTCTGCTTCGGAACCGTTCAGCTCATTTTGAGTGGCACAGGGAAGAGCGACGTCGACATTTACTCCCCATAGCCCATTAGGCGTTGGCTCGGGCTCGGACGGGTTAAACTGGACGCCATCGAAGTTATCTGCATACTCAGAAATTCTTCCTCTTCGGTTATTCTTTAGATCCATAATCCAATCTAACTTCTCTCGATCAATTCCTGAAGGATCATGAATCCATCCACTGGAGTCAGACATAGTAACCGGCTTACCTCCGAGATCGAGAACCTTCTCGCAAGCAAACTGGGCTACATTTCCAGAGCCTGAAATTGAGACGGTTGCTCCTTCGAAAGATATCCCAGTCGTTGCCAGCATCTCACGTGCAAAGTAAACTAATCCATATCCTGTAGCTTCTGGCCTGATTAGGGAGCCCCCGTAAGACCTTCCCTTTCCAGTTAGGACGCCCGTGAACTCGTTGGCTAGTTTCTTATACATGCCAAACATGTAACCTATCTCTCGTCCCCCGACACCAATATCTCCAGCTGGAACATCTAAATCAGCACCAATATGCCTCCATAATTCCATCATAAAAGACTGACAGAATCTCATTACTTCAGAGTCCGACTTACCCTTCGGGTTGAAGTCAGAGCCTCCCTTTCCGCCCCCCATAGGCAATCCAGTAAGGCTATTTTTGAAGACCTGCTCAAAAGCTAAGAATTTCAATATGGATTGGTTTACACTTGGGTGAAACCTAAGGCCACCTTTGTAAGGTCCGATTGAGCTACTCATTTGAATTCTGAATCCCCTGTTTACATTGAGGTTTCCATTATCATCATACCAGGGGACTCTAAACTGAATAATTCTTTCAGCCTCTACCATCGCTTCAATTACTGGCACATACTCGGGATACTCCTCTATTACTGGAGAAAGGCTCTCGAGAACCTCCTTTACTGCCTGATGAAACTCAGGTTGGTTCGGGTCTCTTGCAATTACGCTGTCGTAAACTGATTTAATTCTGCTATCCATAGCACTCACCGGCAGTTGAAGATTCCTTTTTTTAGGTACCAGCCGCTTATGCGAGTGGCCTCGCCCTTTTGAATCATATCCCAACAGGACATGCATTAAAGTATCAATTAAGAGAATAGGATGTTCTCGGATACCTGTGAAACCTTGTCTTCATGTCCTGGCAGGGTCATGACATAGAATACGGCCTGACTAACCTGTCTATTTCTGAGTGCCTCGGCTATTGGAGTGTGTTCCCTCAACCATCTAGTTCTCCCATCATCTCCAATAATTCTAATATCCACCTGAGACATTCTTGGCTCTGCTAGTAAGAGCTTGATATTTGGTACGTCTATGGCAACGTAGCCTGGCTCCAGTCCAGATCTCCTAGCAATCTCGTCCTCAAATTCTCTCCTCTTATCGGAATTAGAAGCAAGTTCTGCTAGTAAATTGATGTCTTCTTCACTCAGATCTTGCCTTCTTCTGGATAAACATACTTTCAGGAGTTGCCTATACTTGAGTCTCCTAATCATATCTCTAGCGAAATCACCAGCCTCATGCATTACTTGCCAGATCTCTGCATCCACTCTCCTCTGGAGATCAAAAGAGTCGGGAGTATTTTCTTCACTTCTCTCTACTGCCCTCGAAAGCATTACCTCGGTAACTCTGGTGACCCGATGGAAATATACTGCACTGTACATCAAACCTCTGGCTACCAGCATTCCTTCTAGCGCTGGGAGACCTCCCTCCTCCACTGAGATATCACCACCATGTCTTTCTAGACACATTATCAGCCTTCTATGATCTATCACACCATGCTTTACGCCAGTAAAGTGTGAGTCTCTAAGAAGGTAGTCAATTTGATCACAATCTACAGGGCCATGAATAAGGTGGGCCATAGTCTTGTCATTTTGAACAAAATTTGTTCTCCCTTCAGACCAAGAGAGAAGATTTCTCTCTGATCCCCTAGCATCTGGGCCTCTGATTAGGGCAGCGACCTCCTTAGGATCTATGCCATGATTCTCAAGAATCTCAGGAACGCTTACTCTGTTCTGAATTGAGGAGTCTTCGCCATCCCTCAATACATCATAATCGCCAACAATTATTCCCTCAGTAATTGACATGTGGTCTAAACCTCCTCTCTCGTGTAAAATATGCTCCAATGTATGAGAATATGGCCCGTGACCTACATCATGTAATAGCGCCGCCACGCTTACTGTATCGGTCTCATAACTATCGAGTCCGAGAGAATCTGCCATCATACTAGAAACATGAGATACGCCGAGGGAGTGCTCAAAGCGGGTATGGTGCGCTCCTGGGAATACTAAATGTGCCAGTCCTAGTTGTTTGATATGGCTCAGCTTATTCATCTCAGGGGTTTTGAGAAGCTCCTCTCTGACTCCGTCAATCCTAAACTGCCCATGGATTGCGTCATTGATTGTTTTCATTGCAAGCCCGGTGTATGCGAGAGTGTGCTCCCCATTAATGGAACTGCTGTGATATGTTACAAAAAATTGCAATACAATTGAAATGCATATGAGATACAATTAATACCCCCCTCCCCTTTCGACGGACTAGAAGGTAGCCAATATGTCCGGTCACAGCCCAATGGTTTCTCTAAGAATACCCGAAGATCATCTTCTGGAGCTGGATCAATTGGTTGGCTTGGATGGAATGAGAAATCGTTCCGATGTTATTCGATCAGCGGTTAGAAAATACCTCTCTGATGAGCATCACATTAGCGGTGACAGGGTAGAAGTTAACCTAGGACCAGATCTAAGTTCTAGGATGGAAGATTTCTGCAAGTTGCACGGTGAAAAACCTGACTCGGTTTTGAGGCAGGCGGCTAGGGAGCATATCAGGAGTGTTACTCTTGAAGATACTAAAGTTGCAGATTTAATTTACTCTAGAATGAGTGAACTTAGGGAAAGAAGCAATGATGATTCAAACGCTATATGAGGCGAGGGAAATGTGTGAGGATGGGATGCACGGAACCACCGCGGGGGGGTCTGATGACCCCCTCGCACCCAAATATAACGGCCTAAGTGGGCTCAGATATAGGGCCAAGAAAGCTCTAGGAAACTGTTTCTAGTGATTAATCTCTACCCAATCTTCTTGGCCGTTCTTTTCACGGTAGAGGCATGAGTGAGGGTTCCGTACGTAGTTCTGGCATATTTTTCGCTCATGAAGTAGCCAGAAAATCTCAGCTTGAGATGATTTCAGATGGCATTGATACTCTTACTGAGGGAGGATTCCTCCTAGCGGCTGCCCCAACCGGAATCGGAAAAACGGCGGCGGCGTTGGCTTCAGCTCTCCAAGCCTCATTTGATAATAATCTGGCTACTGAAAAACCGAAGATAATTTTCATGACAGGGAGGCAGTCTCAACATAGAATCGTAGTCGATACTGTTCGTCAGATTAACTCTAGAATACCAGATGGGATTCCAAAAATAACACTGGTAGATATTATCGGCAGGGAAGGGATGTGCGAATATGTGGATCGTTCTACTGGAAAATGTAGTTGCGAAGGAGATGTAGTTGAGGAAACTCGTAAGGCTAGACGCTCGGACCTGAGAAAGAAGTTACTTGAACAGCCTCGACATGTTGACTGGAATGTAAAATATGGCAGATCTAGAAAGGTTTGCTCTTGGGCCACAGCCAGAATGGCTGCAGGTCACGCAGACATTCTTGTATGCGACTACAATCATGTTTTCGTAGAAGGGGTGAGAGAGGCATCCCTGCCTGCGATGGGCATTGAATTGGAAAACTCGATTCTAATTGTAGATGAGGCTCACAACCTACCAGACAGGATTAGGAGTGGATTAGAGAGAAGGGTTACCGATGACGTTTTCAGAAGGGCACTGGACAATATAGAGGAATATAAGGGAAATTTAGAGAAGATTGATTCTGAACTAGACTTGCCCGAATCCGGACAGCTTCGAGATGTGAAGCAACTGGAAATACAGGTTAAGTCTCTCCAGGCCCCAATGATGAAATGGTTGGAAGAAAAGAAGGAGGAGAATGAGGCGACCAAAGGAGATGATATGAGAGTACCTACTCAGGATTTCCTAGACGTATTCTCTAGGGCAACTGAAGGAGTACTAGAGAATGATGAGGGTGACGATATATCTAGAATTTTGTTGATGGTTAGGCGATTATTCTCAGTGACAATAGACGAGGAAGAAGATTCGAATGACGAGGAGCAGAATGATTGTACCAGAATAGCTGAGATGCTAGAAATTTGTATAAGGTTCAGAAGCAGTTCTGCTTTGTCTTTGGTATTTGATGAGCTTCTCGATATCCCTCGTATTACATGCCATCTACTTGACCCGAGTGTAGTGGGGAAGTCGGTGTTTGAGAGTTGTCGTGGTTCGATTCTGATGTCTGGGACTCTCTTCCCTCCTCTGATGTATTCAGAGATACTAGGCATACCTACGAAGAGGACTGTATGCAAGATATATTCATCAGACTTTCCAGTTGAAAATAGGCCAGTGCTAATCGCAAGTGATGTGACTAGTAAGTTCACCGAGCGTGAAAGAAGTATCCCCCTCATAGGGCAACATGTCAGAGCAGTTATTGAGAATACAAATGGAAATGTAGCTATCTTCGCGCCCAGCTATTCTATGATGGAAAGAATACATTCGGATTTCGTAAATTTGGGATGGAGTAGTAAAAAAATTCTCAAGGAAGAGCAAAGAATGAGTAAGGGAGGCGTAGAATCTATGATTTCAAAACTCTATGAACAGAAAGAAATGGGAGGAGCTGTAATCTTTGGAGTTCTAAATGGTAAGCTTTCAGAGGGTGTCGACTATTCAGATAATGTCCTAGATTCATTAGTTTGTATAGGCCTTCCACTTCCCCCTCCTAGTTCCAAACAGGATTCTTTGATCGATTACTTTACTAAGAAATTTGATAGGAATAGAGCTTGGAAGTATGCCAGTCTCCAACCTGCCGTCAATAGTGTTCTTCAAGCCCTTGGAAGACCGATAAGAAAGAAGGAAGATAGGGCAATAATTGTATTATTAGAGAATCGAATATTGGAGCGCCGAGTGAGTGATTGTATGCCTTCAATGATGAAAATCCAAACCTCGAATCCCTCCAGAACTGCAGAGAGAGTAAAGGCATTCTTTGAGATCTAGTGAGCAATGGGTTCATGCCAGACCGTCTCTTCCGTAGCCCATGGAGTGGGTCAGAGTTTCGATAGGGGAAGAGGAAAGTAATGTTCCTCCGATGCCTGCACTTTCAGGATCATATGATGGCTTGGATTCTGATGCCTCGTCATCGCATCAAAGATTCTTTTCAGATATTCCTCACATGACAGAAGTGATTGACAATCATGAAAGATCTACAAGAAAAGTATTGCTTCCTGGAAATGACTCATTGGGCGGTTATGGATCGATTAAATCATTTGAAGAGAGAGTCACTGCAATCGGTGCTGAGTCCCTGGGTGATGGATTAGAGATATCTCTATCTAAATCTATCAGAGAAGAAGTCCTTCTTCAAAAGACGACTACTGAATCAGGGCAGTTAATCAGGTTAGTTGCTCCGGAAAAATTTGGAGGCAGGATAGAGTCATTCAAGCTACCAACTGGAACTACATTGAATGAGGCTTTCTGGGATGGAGATAGGTTGAAGATGACCTTCGACTACTAATCATCGATTATTTTTCCTTTGGATCTTAGTGGAACTTCCTCTAATTGATCGATTTCTTGCAATACCGAGTTAAGAGCCATTTGCGCGCTTTCCCTGTGTTGGTTCCCTAGAACGTGACTTGAGTACCTTGCTTCTTCGAATATCCTATCCAGGGATAGTAACGCCTGTTCGCTTATTGGAAGTGCACTTCTGATTGCCATTTCGAATTCTCTTACGGTTTCGAAGTCTCTTCTGAGGAATCCTCTGCTCATTAGTATCTTACAAAGTCCTTCATAGCAATTGAATATTGCTTCCCTAACTTCGTCTCCCGCCGCTAGAAGTTCTGCAGTGTAGCTAAAGACACCGGCCAATTCATCAATGGCGGCCTTCTTTCTGTTTCTTATGGTGACTACTAGGGCGGAAACTCCTATCATAAATGCGACCAGAAGAATTGATATTATTGCAGGCCTCAGTAGGGAGTCGGAAGCTTCTGCCTGATAGTTAATGTTGACTTCACTAAACTGGGCAAGTTGAGTGGCGTTGACCGGGTCAATAATATCCGAGTCAGAGCTAAACTCAATTTTCAACTCGCCCCAGAAATCCCTATCCCAGAATGAGTGGTCATCATGGAATGATTCGAACTGATAGTTGAAAATTCCATTCATATCAGTCATCCCAACGACAGTGAAGAGAGTGTCAGTATCGTTAGTTAGTCTGGCAGTAATTGAGACCCCCTCAACAGGAGGTGCACGATTATCATCAGAAGCAGTTACATTGATTTTTCCAGAAATCTTAGACTGCCCTCTCTCTATGAAGATTCTATCGGGAATGAATTCGAAGTCGACACTAACTAGAATCTGTAGATCGAATTCAATTGATGCCCCATTCAGGAATCTCTCAGCATCTGATTCAACATCTATAGTGAAGATAGAATTACCAGGCGGCATGTATGTCTTTGCATTGGAAGTAATCAGGAACTGTCCTGTGGCTTGGTCCCATGAAATAATTGCATTAGGCTCAAGAGAGCCCTCCCACAGGAGTGACATCTCCATCTCTTCCATTGTATTTCCATCTCCCCCAATTTCTAGTACTCTGCCTCTGACCCTGATTGGCCTAGTTTCGTCACTTCTAACTACCTCATCAGAGATGAGGAGTATTTCCACATTGATATCTGCTCTTGAGAAAACGGTAGTATTTGTTGAGTCGGATAGATATAGTTCCTCTCCGTAGAAATTGACTGAAACTAGATGCTCTCCACGAGATATCGAGTATCCTAGTTCGTGCGTGAATGAGAAAGTCCCATCTGCTCCCGTAGTCAACACTAGTATCTCAATGCCATCCAATAGGAATGAGACTTCCCTATCCTCCAATCCAGGGGTGCCGGGCGTATCAGAATCATATAACCTTCCAGAGAAGTTCCACGAACCGCCCCTAGTTGCTACGCTGTTCTCGACATTAAGGGTAATCGTAGTATGATATGCAATTGTTAGATTTGTTTCTACTGAGGTCTGTCGATAGTATCCTTGGTCAGGAGACATTACAGTTACAGGGTGGACTCCAACATCGAGGAATTCGGAGACCACCCAAGAAAGATGCCAACTACCATCTTCTTCGGTCACTGTGGTCCCTATCAAAATGCCATCAACAAATATCTGTAGTGAGTGATTTGAAAGCCAACCATCGGGAAGATTATCCCTCACATTCCCTCTTAGATTCAGTACGTCTCCAACTGCTACTGGCATTGGATCCTCCACTGTCAGAGTTGTTGGAGAGAACACCGTGAAGATTGTTGTTGAGTTTGATCCGAGAATGAATTCCTCCCCCTGGAAAAATAACGTGACTTCCCTTGGCCCGAGAGGCATATCAGAAGGAACGGGGAAGAATAGACTGAATGATCCGTTTCCATCTACGTTGAGTGATGTCAGCATTTGGCCATTCATGTAAGCTTCAAGTGCCCTATTTGGAAGAGACCTTCCTGCACCATCGGTTAAAATTCCTTCAATCAGCAAGAGTTCATTTCTATCTATTTCTCCCTGAGGAGTAGTTAGGACTACCTGTGAAGTCTGCGTTATATTGAATGGAGAGGTAATAATTGAAGATAGGTAATACTCTGGATTCAGCGAGTCTCCTTGCCCCATCGGATCGACCCATGTAAAACCACCTAGGAACTCAATGCTGAATGTATGCTGACCATAATCCATGTCAAGTGGAAGATCGTATGTTATTTGCCATGTCCCAGATGTAGAGTTTGAAACGTCAATATACAGTGGACCTACATCAATTCCATCGATGTAAAGATGGACAACTCCTCCCTTTGGAGAGCCGTCCTCTACTAAGGGCAATCCGCGCTCGTCCAAGAGAGTGCCACTGAATATCACTCGCTCCCCGGCTACGGCAGAGCCAGAGATATTCGACACCTCTATGACAGTTGGAGCCAGGATGATTATCCTAGTCCATGTTTGGTCTCCGGATAAGCCAGTAGTTCCATTGATTCCATCAAAAACTGCCGTCACAGTCATTGGACCTGGATCTCTATTTGGGTCGGTTGACAGGTTTGTATTAATTAGGCCATTTGAATCCGTAAATCCTGACCATGTCTCGAGCCCATCCACTAGGATTTTGACTTCCACATTGCCAACATTTTCTCCAGCATTGTCCATTATAGAAATATTGAGATTTGATGGGTCGCCTCTGATAGTTCTTGCATCGGGGTCCAAATCGGTTGGATCGATGATAGAAATCATTGAGAAGCCCCTACTATCGAAGGTTCCATTGCTCGAGCTTGAGCTGTAGTAGTTTACAGTGGGCGTGTAAGTTGCCGAGATATCGTGAGTCCCTCTCGGGAATGTCATATCCAAGAAAATTCTGGCTGACCAACTACCATTAGGATTCACAGCTCCGCCGGAAACTGAGAATCCAGTCGAAACGTTATCGATCAAGAAGGTCAGACTTGGCGAGAGTGGATTTCCTGACCTATCAAAAATACCGCTACCATTACTCGAGGTTAGATTTCCAGATACATCGAGGAAGTCACCTGCAGTCGGGTTGGCAGTGATGGGACTAAATGATATAGAGGTCGGAGATCTAACAATAATCGTGTTAATGTATGTGAATGAAGTATGTAGAGTCTCAGTTCCATTTGATCCATTGAACATGAGCATGACTGAGATCGCTCCCAAAGGATGAGAGTGCGGGACATCGAATGAGAAATTTACATATCCACCAGAATTGGAAGAAATCTCGGATGTCATCCAGGTATCATGGAATTTAGCAGACACGTTCATCCCGGCGATTTCTCTATCATTGTCGGTTGACTCTGCAAGCTTGGCTCCGAAGGAAACAGAGGACCCTCGGTCCACTATTGTATTTATCAGCGGGACCCGATCAATGAATTGAACAACCCCTCTTACCAAAATCGAGTCAGAACCTGTTCCTGTCAAGTAGAATGGACTACTCCCATTTTCAACGCTAACTACGACCGTCTTGAGCCCGTTTGAAACCCCGTCTCCTAATGGATCGGTCGGTACGGAAATTGAAAATGTCCCATTGGGGGAAGTTGCGAAACCGGTTACTAGCTTCTCACTAGGATCATTTAGGAAGAATATCTCTATTGATACTGGTCCACTAACTGTCCTATTGATGTCGAAGGAATCCATTACTTTACCTGTTACTAAGAATGACTGCCCTGCAGTTACTTCGGGAAGAGGGGAGTTATCTATCCTGACGTTGCTCGCAACCTGAACTGTTAGGTTCATGTAGCTCTCGTTGGCAAGCCATCTGCCTGCGTCTTGAGTTTCAAGTGAGTCAGTTAAGTCGTCTGGAGCTAGGATAAGTACGTCATAGTAGCCAGGAGGGGCATCACTGGGGATCGTTGACTGGAATTCAACAACACCATCATTTCCAGTGACAGAGGTATTCAATAATTGCTGAAGAGGACCTCCCCAATCGAAGTATATTTCCACAGTGGCGTTAGATAGCCTCTCGTTACTCTCGAGATCCCTGACTGTCGCTGATGCGGACAGATTTTCTCCTGCGACCACTATTGCACTAGTATTGGTAGATTGAACATCGAACATTGTCTGTATCCCTATATCGAGAGAGTTTTCCGTGGCAGGATCGAAGAAGTAGGGTATTCCGCCCGGTGAGTTCTTTTCGAAGTCTAAGACCAGAATCGCCTGATATACTCCAGAGCCAATCCCACTAGGCATCGAGAACGATATGTTGTATTCTCCAGTGGTAGTATCTAACCACTCTGATCCCAATGTGTACCTATCTGGAGGAAGAGGGTTGCCATCTGGTCCAGCAGGTAGGCTTGATGGGACATCCAAGAATAGGGATACAGAAGTGTTATTCCCTAAAACAGTGGAATTCAGATCGGAATCGATCACTGATCCTGAGATCCAAGTAGTGTTGCCCATTGGTACCCACTCGGTACCAAGATTGAAAATCGGCGAAGCCCTACCTTGAATCCTAACATTGTCGGTTGTTTGGTTGGGACTAATCCAAGTAGAACCGTTGTAGCTCAGTACCCAAGGATAGTCACCTGCAGGAGTTAGTAGCGATGGAGACCAAGAAGGTACTATTTTGGGAACATCTGGATCGGAGATATTCCAAACTTCGGTGTCGTTGACGGACAGGGAGAAGAAGCCTGGGAAGGTGGTGATTTCTGCCCCAGTGTGATCAGACAAGGAGACTAATATATCCGATGTGGATCCTTTAGGGGCTGGAATCATAGTGTAATTGAATACGATGTAGCTCTTTATACCATGTTGGTCAACTACAGTAGTCTCATCCTTTGCGAAAAGCTGATCGGCCAGATATTGATACCTTATCTCAACAAGTCCTGCGGGAATAGGGACATCAGAATCAAGGAAAGTCCAATTCACGGCGAATTGTCCTGGATTAGACAGCCAGTCACTATCATTCAGATACCAGGAGTTGAGGGTTTGGAAAGGAGCATTAGTACCCGATCTCCTCATCTGTAATGTCAAGGTCCCATTCAGAGACTCTGGAATCTCAGATTTACTGAGTGCGGTACCGTTAAGGTAAATTCTATTGTTAATCTCTAGTAGTGTATTGTTCAATCCCTGACCTTCCAGTGAAATAGTTAGGTTTGGAGCCTGAGTGAGATTCAGATTGATTGTTTCTGAGTATGGCCTGATATGGAAAACAGGACCAGATGCATTGTTTAGATCGAACTGATGCCAACCAGTGTAATCAAGTGTGGCCGGAATGAGTCCTTCTTGCTCACTTTCGTTGATAGATACTGAGAACTCGAAATATCCCCCTGGTCCGATACTGGATATCAGACTGACTGGACCATCTTGAGAAGTAGTATAATTCATCAGTATCTGCATACTATCAATCAGTGAAATATCATTGTAAGGGATATTTTCTAGAGAGACCGAGCCAGTAATAGTGGTATTAACACCTATTCCTATTTTTGGCTCCGTAAGTGGCCGAGGTTCACTTAAAGTGAGAGTGATATCATCGGTAACGTTTAGGTTCCATCCTGAGAAAATACCTTGCGAGCCAACATAATCAAGTGTCTTGGTCATAATAACCAATGAGGAATTACCTGGATTGACTGCTTCGGTAGGCATTCCTGTGATATTGAATGAGCCATTGGAGTCAGTTACAGCCGCACCTACTAGGTGCTGGGAAACTGCGGCTAAACCTGGTATTTGATTAGTCATATTTGATTCGACGAGATACATCTCAACGCCTACTCCTGCGGCAGATGTCTGATTATCTGTGAACCTTAGGGTGCCATTCATCCATATCGACTGGCCAGATAGGTCTCTGTCCAACCACAATGGGCCCCAATTCTCGTCTGTTACTTCGACGAGTGACATTGCAGGACAGGCCTCGAATGGAATCCATCCCAAATCTGCATTTCCAAGATTTTGGTTGGTTTGTAAGTGAACCTCTACCCAAGAAGAGAAATCTTTTCCATAAACCTCGAAAGCTTCACCGTTCCAATAACCTCCAGAGAATCCTGTTACCTTCCTCACAGGGATATCAGCAGTTCTAAGCATGACGGCAAAGAGCGAAGTGAATTGGTCGCAACTTCCCTCAAATGAATTATTGAGAATCCAATATGCCATATCAGACTCTTCTTCTAAACCAGACGGAACATTGGTTCCATTGTTATTTCTCAGGAATGTAATGGTGTCATTACCTTCTGTGATGAAGTCAGCTATAGCAGATACTTTATCCCAGGCCGATAATGCTCCGGAGTCATTGATTATGGATTGTGTTATTCCGGAGACGAATTCATTCATATTGCCCCTTGAGGTAAAGAACGGGGGAAGATCAGTAGCATAGTCAGTTCCCGTAAACACGGTAGAGTTGTCCCTAATTGCCTGAGTGATGTTTACCTGTGGGGTAGTGATGAACATTGTATCAATCGAAGAACCGTCTACAATTATGTCCCTTGTGAAGTTAGAAAAATTCAAGCCTGCAGTTGGATCAGTCCAGCCTGTGAAATTTACGGTATTATGAGGCAGGATAAGCTCCTCCCCGACATCAGCCACTCCTGGTCCTCTGTAACTAATTTCCCAGCCCATTAGGGTTGAGTTATCCCAGAATTGCTGATCTGAGACCCCTTGTGTAGTAGAGAATCCGGGCACCATTTCAGTATTGCCTACAAGGGAGGTATTCACGCCCCATGATATCCCTGTGTATTGATCGTACGTGTGCCATCTCCAGTAGATTGTATTCTGGGGATTTAGTATAGATGATTGATTTGTGGCATAGAGATATATGGAATTGGGAGAAATATCATCTGACGGGTCCCAAGGATTGTTCGGAGAGTCTTCACACTGGCCGTCCCAGTAGTCCGAGGTACATTCCTGTCCGTCTGGGACACCCCCTCCATCAGTATCAGGATCTCTCCAATCAGTTCCAGTAGAGTTTTCGATTGTATCTGGGATTCCATCCCCATCCGTATCGACCGGATTTCTATCATCATTAGGGTTATCTTGAGGATTTGTGCCATCGATATATTCTTGGAAATCTGTCACCCCTCCATTATCGGTATCTGACAAATTCCACAGGGTGAAGTAAGTATCGTTAGTAAAGTTCCCCCCCATACCAGGAAACGTCACTACGCAACCCGTAGTATTTTCAAAGTAATTATTCAATCCATCCCCATCGGAGTCAAGTAGGTTTTCACATGGATTTAGAGGGTCAGTACCATTTAGGATTTCATCTAAATCTTCTACTCCATCCGAATCTGTATCCACAAGATTTGGATTGGTCGGGAATCCCCATGTGGACAGGTACTCTTCCCAGTCGGAGAGGCCGTCACCATCTGAATCTGAGTAGTCATCATCACAAATTGGATCATTAACTGCTCCTATAGTAGCATCCCAACACCACGAGAAGTTAGTGAAGAGGACCGTAGATGTATTAGCTGGCAGGTCTACGTTAACGCTTCTTAATACGTCTGAATCTATGCTTTCATATCTGAACTCTACTAGAGTCCCATTAGATTGAACATAATACGCCATTGGAGCATCTGTCTGTCTCCAATCGAGAGGCGATTGATCTAATTCAGAAGTCGAGTTGAGTGTTAGAGAAGATGTGACTGCATCCCAGCCAACTATTTGGAGAGTAAGTTCCTCTTCAGATAAGCAGGGATCAGAGTTGTGGAAAGGTAGAATCTCATCGCCGTCAGATACCCCTCCGCCATCAGTATCGAAAACGTTCCAAAGAGTGCATGTCATATTCTCTTCCCAATTCTGAATACCGTCCCCATCAAAGTCCCCAGCATCCTCTATCCTAGTTGGGTCGGTCTCGTTCATATCCACTATGCCATTGCCATTGAGGTCCTCCTCCCCATCATCGAATTGATCGCCATCTGTATTGTTATTCCTAGGGTCACTAGCTTGCGGGGGGTCGCCATACTGGCCATTGACCTCGACTCCATCTTCTATGCCATCAGAGTCAGTATCAACAGAGGTAGGGTCTGTTAAGAGAATTAATGCCTCATACGAGTCATTAAGACCGTCTCCATCTGTATCGTTTGACTGTGGATCAGTGGATGTAATGCCATCAACCTCGGCAGTTAGAAATTGACACCCCCCTGGTCCCAATGACAATACCGGATTACAAGGCGATTCGGTCGCCGTCATGGCCAGTGGACCGGGCCTGAAATACTGGGTAGGAGGAGTTGTAGATCCATTTCTAGTGCCCCATGCCGGATTTACATATTCCTTCAGATTGATCAGTCCATCACCGTCTGGATCTCCAAATGTACCATCCATATTGCTGTTAGATGTCGGATCTAATCCATTAGCGGCTTCCCATCCGTCAGGCATTCCATCTCCATCAGTGTCCCACCCATCTGGGTCCTCGTCGGCGATACCATCACCGTCATCATCATCACTAGAGCAGTTGGCATCACCATCTCCATCTCCATCAAAGTTATCCACCATTCCATCTTTATCGTCATCAAATGTGTTGAAGCAAATATTTCCCCTGGGGTCTTCATCTGCACCATCAGAATTTAGACCTTGAATAAGTTGCATGGCACTTTCTTCATCCCAATCCCTGACTGGGACGGTTCCATTCCACCATACTCCATTATCTAGCACGTTTGGAGTAGATGGCAAATCCCATCCAGA
>DAOI01000029.1:36308-64085 GCA_002501805.1 Euryarchaeota archaeon UBA463
TTATCCCCATTCTGAGATAGAGGATTTAGTCCATACTGCCACTCCCACCCGTCTGGAAGTCCGTCATTATCCGAGTCCCAGTCTTGAGGTTGAGTATTAATGTAGAATTCGAGACCATACGATAGTCCGTCTCCATCCTGATCTGACGAGGCTAGAGCCTCCCAAGCACTGAACTCCAACGCGGAATAGGAGGACAGTAGCATCAAGAGCGAGAATGTAATTGCTGAGCGGTGTTTTCTGGCCGACTTCGCATCTTTTGAAAGATTTACAATAGAGCCCACGCTACTCACCTCTTACCTAGGGCGGAAAGTAGGGCTCTTAAGAGGAATGGAGCGTCGTTCGGACGTTGCCTCAAACTATTAGACGAGTTCAATGTCGTCATCGTCGTAGACATCATCCTCATCTTCTTCCTCCTCTTCCAGAGAAACCACCGGCGCGGGTATGTCATCAACATCTTCTATGTCATCATCTGAGTCATCGGAAATAGCATCCAGATAAGCCATGTGAGATTTCCATCTTCGACGATTCAATGCTGATTGGGTGCCAGCAATAAGAAGCATAATGGCGATGATTCCAACTACGTACGTCGACAGTCTTGGATGAGTGAACTCATTCACTAAACGTTCTATAAAGGAGTCGATACCAACGGTCATTACAACCGTTGCCTTTGCAGTAGAGTCATCAGGCCAGCTTTGGTCAGTATCGAAGGGCGTTGCACTAACCATTATGTTAGAAGAGTCTCCATTATTGGAAGACTCCGGGACAGCGACCTCTAGGATGAAAGTTACCTCATCAAAGGCTTCTAGAACAACTAGAACTGACCCAGAGGGGCCATCAATCTCAACACTCCATGAAGAGGAGTCGGATTCGGCCTCAAGAAGAATAGTAAGTGGACTATTTCCAAGATTCTTCACTTTCATCTGAATCTCTACTGTGTCTCCTGGAGATAGTAGCCTATTGGGAGATACCTGTACGATTTCTAGTGTTGGCTCATCGGAGTCTATTTCGAAGATCATCGGGAGATCGAAATATCTTGGGTCTTCATCGGGAGTGTCCTCTACAACCCTTAGGTATACAGTGTGATTCCCAAACTCGACCTGACTGGTAAGGGTGATGGTCACAAAAACTTCGGTCTCATCACCAGGTGCTAGAGAGACTCTTGGGACAGCATTCCCCGAGTCATCCTCTATTCTGAACTGCCATTGACCATATGCCGCATTCCTATCTTTGTTCTCCTCTAATGAAGCGGGATTCTGGATCCTCCACCATGTGGCCGACTCTCCCGATGTCATTGTATTCGTAATTTTAGCCCTCAGGGAGACTTCAGCATTTCCAGGGCCAGGCGAACAGAGAGATACTGTGATGTGCCCAAGTGGGGAGCCATCACAGTCATAGGAAACCTCTGCTCTGATTCCGAATGTCCTCTGAATTGTGAATTCAATTGTAGACGACAGGTTACTCTGGCCGGTGCTGACTACTTCTAATTCGACAGTACCTATGTCTGGATCCAGCCTATCAGACGAAGGTTTGACGAGGATTCTGAGAGTTTGTGTCTCATGCCTGTCAAGAAGAGCGGTGTGGAAAGTCCCGTCTCCATCATCCTCTAGGATTCTCTCGCCCGTGTCATTATCATATACCTGAATAATGGCTTTAGCCCTTTGAAGAACGTCAATCTTGAACTCATCTGCATCAAAACCTGTGTTGAAAATCTCCATCAAGAAAGGAGTGAACTGATCATAGTCTACATAGCTGTTCGGAGATGCCTCGAAGTCGTCTGGCCTTGAAGAATTAGCTATAGCAACCTCATGATCCTCAGACCATATTGAAACTTGGGGGGGTTGGAAAACATCCATCTTCTTTAGGTCCAATTGTAATGTATCTTGATGGACTACCTGCAACACCCCATCTACCTCTGCCTCGGCTACAGCCCTGATGTCAATCGAGCTTGGGGCACCAGTGAGATCTTCTGGCGCGGTCAAGGTAAGAATCGGATTGATTATGTCCCCTCCCGAGTTTAACGTATATCCCCCCGGAGAGTCGAACTCTATAAGCCACGAACTAGGGAAATTTGTCAATACTTCTAGCTCTACATCCATTGATTTAGTCGAATCCCCCCTATGTACCATCTGGAGAGAGATAGGAGTTGTCTGCTCGGGGGCTATGTATTCAGTTGACCTATCTTGCCGATGATTTAGTGCAACCCCCCACTGTTCCATGTTTACAGGTTCATGCTCGACTATCACGCTGTTTCCCTGAATATCAGATACTTCGAGCTCAACCGAGTATTCGCCTGAAGGAATCCCACTCGGGTATGACCATAGATACTCTCCGAAAATGCCTTGGCTTGTATCCTCAATGTCCTCATCATCCTCGTCGATAACATGGTCAATTCTGTAAATACCATTGGGGTCCCTCATCAACAATCTTACCGAATCAACATCATATCTCCCGAAGCTACTTTTGACATCGAATGAGAATTGCATTACTCTTTCAGAGAGGATATCGTTAGGATACCAATCCAACTCAGCCCCTTCGGCTAGCTCCGCTCCCTCTCTTTGTAGCAGAACCAAGCTGTTAGCGATTGCATTGGCTTCAATTTCCAGAGTGCTGAATCTTTCATCACCATCAATTTCGTTCCATGCTACTTCTGCTTCACAGCTCGATGAACCTCCCCAAGGACTTCCCCCTCCACTGTCACATCCGGACATATCAGCATCGATTATCAGTTCC
Source organism: Euryarchaeota archaeon UBA463 (assembly GCA_002501805.1). Lineage (GTDB taxonomy): Archaea > Thermoplasmatota > Poseidoniia > Poseidoniales > Thalassarchaeaceae > MGIIb-O5. The sequence continues at coordinate 39,039 of DAOI01000029.1, forward strand.
AAGCGTTCATCCTTGTCTATTGTGAATGTCTCATCACTTCCAATATCGATTTCAAATGTCTCATGATCGAAACTACAACTTTGAGTCAGTCCGGGATTACAGGCTTCTGAAGACCATGATGCCGATCCAACCTGAGATCCAGATGCTTTCAGTGTGAGAGTCCAGTCAACAGTAGCGGTATCGGGGCCTGTAGATCTCAGAAATATCCCAATTGGCAGATAATACGAGCCAGAACCCGAACCATGGTTAGGCCTACCTGCTATCTCAAGACTGGAAAGCATCGGACTAGTCTTGAATTCGATGCTGCTACTCAATGCGCTCATGGACTCCTGACCCCCGGACTCAGGGACTTGTGTGGTGATGTATCCATCTCCTCCTGCAGATGAATTCTGAGATGCGATGTACATCGTGTAGAGGTTCATCTGAACATCGCTCGAAGCGTTGAAATTAGTGGTTTCGTTTAGCTCACTGTTGGAAACTGTAGAAGCCCCATAGGGGATAAGAAGAACCAGGCAAAGAGCCAGTGCCATAGCCCTGCTCTTACGAACGTAGTTCGCTGTACTTCTCCCTTGCACGATTAACCGCCCATACAAGTGGCGTTAAAGCGTTCGTGCGCCTTGGGCCACTGATACGTCAATTATGGGGGTCGGCAATATGACTCATTCTGAGACTTTGAAGCGCTCGATTCAAGGAGTATGACCTCTTCCTAGTAACCTGCAGAGGTACCCGAGCTGGTCAAAGGGGCCGGACTTAAGCTCCGGTGCATAGTGCTTCGCAGGTTCAAATCCTGCCCTCTGCACCATTATCTCTTCCTAGACATCTTACAGCCGAATTTTGCATCGCCTTCGAGAATATCCATCTTGGTGATTTTTATTGATGCCTCGGAAACTTGGAGCGGAACCATTAGCTTGTCCAATATTCTTGAGCCTAAGGACTCAAGCAGTGAGAGTCTGGTTCCACTGATTGAATCCTCTATTGATTCCAATAAATACTCATAATTCACTACATCTGTAATCTTATCTGATTTAGGAGGTTCTGATCCGGGTATCGATACTTCGATATCAAAACGTAACCTTTGGGGATGTCCTATCTCATGAGCGTGAATTCCGATATCAACTTCCCTGAATAGTTCCCTTAGAAAAATCACTGTCCTTCCAGGGTCCTTCTCAACAGTAAAATGGCTCGGTCCATCTGAATAGTGGCCCATCTTATTCCTCCGTCTCAAAGACGACGTCCCTACTCCTAGATAAGAATCGTTCACCAGAATCTGCATAAATTATCTGTCCAGTTACTGACTTGGCTGACATGAGGTATACTACGGCCTCTGCAATATCTGTTGCCGAGGGACCGGATTGTAAAGGAGACTGGGATTGTGCCTTCTCGAAGCCCTCCATTGTTTGCTCCGGACTTGGTAGTGTATGGCCGGGAGCCACTGCATTTACCCTGATCGAAGGGGCTAGTCCCCTAGCAAGTGTTTCAGTCAATCCAGCCATAGCGAAACGCGAGGCGGTATATGACAGATAATCCGGGTTTGGCTGGGAGATCTTTTGATCTAGGATGTTGACTACCGAACCTACCATGCCCGAAGGAAGGTTTCGGCTTAGCTCTGAAATAAGTAAAGTGGGCGATAGGGCGTTTACATGCATATGGCGATTCCAAGATTCTAATGAGACGTTGGAAATATCATCGAAGTTGAATAATGAAGCATTATTGACAACACCTGATACTGGACCCAGTTCTTGTTTGATTTCTTCAAATAATTTAGCCGGCATGGATTGATCCAGTAAGTTCCCAGAAAAACAGGCAGCTCTACCTCCTTTGGAGTTGATAATATCTGCTAAATTGGACGCCTCATTTTCAGAAGAATTGTAGTGTATTGCAATAGTATAACCACAATCGGAAAGGCGCATGCAGATCTCTCTTCCAATCCTCACTGCGCCTCCTGTGACCAGTATGACAGCCGCATCCATGTGTATGGGAAGAGTTTCACTCCTATTACGGGTTGTATTGGACGACCCCAAAGGGGTCGATGAGAACGATTAACTCCGTACCTCTATGCGGTACATATGATGGCGACGCGACTACCGACCGTTGACTCATCTCAAATTACTACAAATTCCTGCTCTGGAACTCTTGTTGAGAGTACTAAAGTTAGGGCATCAAGGGAGAGGAAAAGACTTCCAAAATGGTTCAAGACCAGTCTTCCAATTGGGAAGTCCCAGTCCGTTTACAATAGTACCATGGCTAGCGTCAAGGATAACGACCTGAACACTGTTTGCGTTGAGGCACGGTGCCCTAATATCCATGATTGCTGGGGAAGAGGGACTGCAACTTTCATGATTGCCGGGGATGTTTGTACAAGGGGTTGTAGATTCTGTGCCGTCAATACTGCGAAAACCCCTCCTCCATTGAACCCTGATGAGCCGGAAGATTTAGCCACTGCAATTGAGAGTATGGGAATAAATCATGCAGTAATTACTGTTGTCAATAGAGACGACCTACCCGATGGAGGAGCGAGTCACTACAGAAAATGTATAATGGCAGTTCACGATAGATGTCCAGATGTAGGGATTGAGTTACTTTGCTCCGATCTCGACGGTAACTTAGAATCTCTAAAAATACTGTTGGATGGATTGCCTATTCGTGTTTTTGCTCATAATGTTGAGTGTGTGCCGAGGCTAGACAAGATTGTTAGGGATAGAAGGGCCTCATTCACACAATCTTTGGAGATTCTATCTGAAGCCAAGAATTTGCGTCCAGATCTGAAAACTAAGACCAGTATCATGGTAGGCATAGGAGAGACTGACTCTGAGGTGATTGAAGCGATGGGGATGATTAGATCCTCGGAAGTTGATATGATTACTCTGGGTCAGTATCTCCAACCTGGTGAGCGCCATTTGCCTGTCGATAGATTCCCTGAGCCTTCTCAATTCGCTGACTGGGACAAGGAAGCTAGAGAGATGGGCTTCTCTGCCGTTGCCAGTGGCCCCCTAGTGAGGTCCAGCTATCGCGCTGGCCTTCTGTGGGAAGAGGCCATGGGCTTGGAGCCAGTAGTTACTAGAGAGTCAACTGGTTCCGCAGTTAGTCATCTTACGTTTTCACCGGCTGATGGAGGCCAAAAGATATGAGTGTTGAGAGGGTGTATGTACCATGAGCGAAGGACACGGGGCAGATCCACTTCATGTTCCTGATGCACCGCATAGGCCAGGGGACGAGGCTGGTTTCGTCGAATGGCCATGGTCTCCAGAGGATTTGGAAAGGCCAGATATCGATTGTGATGCTCCTGAAACTGCCTCACTGGCAGAGGGCCTAGTGAGAGTTCTCGGCGATGATAATAAGTCCTCAGGTAATTGGGATCCAAAGCTCCCCATAGAGGAGATGAAGTCAGGCCTTGAGCATATGATGAGGCTTCGTATATTTGATGACAGAATGATGAAAATGCAGAGAACTGGTAAGCTCTCATTCTACATGCGATCTTACGGAGAGGAGGCAGTTGCTATAGCTCAGACAATGGCTTTGAAAGAACAAGACTGGCTATTCCCTACTTACAGGCAGCCGGGGGCGCAATTCGTTAGAGGAAGGGAAATGGTCAGTATGATTTGCCATTGCATTGGTAACGAAATGGATAATGTCAAAGGCAGACAAATGCCTGTTCATTACACTTACAGAGACGGACGATTCATTTCTGTTTCGAGTCCTGTTGGGACACAGTTTAGCCAAGCCGTTGGAGTGGCTTTGGCTTCTGATTACAAGGGCCTTGATGAAGTCACTATTACGTGGATTGGCGATGGCGCTAGTGCGGAAGGAGACTATCATTATGCGTTGAATTTCGCCAGTATCTTTCAAGCTCCGGTGATACTGAACGTTGTCAATAATCAGTGGGCAATCTCTACACACAAAAATTTCGCAAGTAAAAATGGTAATTTTGCCGTCAGGGGACTGCCATATGGAATTCCCAGTATACGTGTTGACGGAAATGATTTCTTGGCTCTGTATTCTGTTACTGCTTGGGCCAGGGAAAGAGCATCTGCAGGACTAGGGCCTACTCATATAGAGGTCTTGACATATCGCGCAGGAGCCCACAGTAGTAGCGATGATCCATCTAGGTATAGGCCGTCCGATATTCATTCATTTTGGCCTGGGGGAGATCCCATTTATCGCCTTAGAGACCATCTCAAAGAGATAGGGGAATGGTCAGACGAGGAACATCAGAAACTTTCTGAGAGAATAGACTCAGAGGTTATGGCAGCGTACAAGGAAGCTGTCAAATTTGGAGATTTGGCTGATGGCCCGTATCCATCATCTGACGCGATTTTCACAGAAGTTTACGAGAACCCTCCCTGGCACCTAGAAGAACAGTGGGATGAAATGAAGAGATGGAGGGATTCATGATGCCTAACATGAATATGGTAGAATCCGTAAATAATGCCCTAGATACAATGCTCTCAAAGGATAACGATGTCATAATGTTCGGTGAAGACATTGGATACTTTGGCGGTGTTTTCAGAACTTGTGATGGCCTGCAAGAGAAGCATGGAAAACATAGGGTCTTTGACTCTCCACTTTCAGAGGGAGGAATTGCGGCTACAGCTTTCGGGATGGGGATCAATGGACTTAGGCCAGTGGTTGAGATTCAATTCGCTGACTATATTTTCCCAGCTTACGATCAGATAGTTAACGAGATGGCTAAGGTCAGACATCGCTCTGGAGGGGAGTTCTGGTGTCCTGTGACCATCAGGACCCCTGCAGGAGGAGGAATCAGAGGAGGCCATCATCACTCACAATCACCTGAAGCCCAGTTTACTCATACACCGGGACTCAAAGTTGTCTATTGCTCAACTCCTTACAACGCCAAGGGGCTATTGATAAGCGCCATAGAGGATAATGATCCAGTTATTTTCTTCGAGCCTAAGAGATGCTACAGAGGACCTTTCTATGGCGATCCACACAATGTGCCGACTTGGTCTGGCCATCCAGAGGCAGAGGTCCCTGAATCCCATTATTCGATTCCCTTGGGCGAGGCGCGATTGGCTATGGAGGGTGACAGATGTACGGTGATCTCATGGGGTGCGATGGTTCATGTGTGCGAGCAGGCAATCAGGGATAGCGGGATTTCTTGCGACCTCATCGATCTCCAAACTCTAGTCCCTTGGGATAGAGAAGCTGTAGTCACATCGATTGAAAAGACTGGTAGGTGCGTAATCGTTCATGAGGCTCCGAAAACTAGTGGATTCGGAGCTGAAATGGCCGCTTCTATTCAGGAGAGATGCTTTTGGAGCCTGGAATCCCCTATAGAGAGAGTAACTGGATGGGACACTCCTTTTCCCCATACTACTGAATGGGATTACATGCCCGGACCAGACAGAGTGGCCGCGGCGATAGCGAAAACACAGGAGGATTAACATGGCGAAATATGATTTCAAATTACCCGATATTGGAGAAGGAGTCGTGGAGGGCGAAGTAGTCACTTGGCACGTATCCGTAGGAGATTCGGTTTCTGAGGATGACCCCATTGTCGATGTCATGACTGATAAGGCCACTGTAACTATTCCGTCCCCGACAGATGGTACTGTTCTGTCCCTTAATGGGGAGGTAGGAGATATGATTGCTGTTGGGTCGGTGCTGATAGAATTCGATACCGATGGAACTGCTCTTGAAAGCCCCAGTGATGCTGAAGAGCCCGAAGTAGTTGAAGAAGAGAAGCCGGAGGTAGAAAAGAAGCCACCCGCAAAAATCGAAAGGAAAGTAGAGGTAAAAGAGCCTGAAATTTCGAAACCTATTGAAAGGTCGGCTCCCGAAATACCTGTGTCTAGTTCCAAAACGGTGCTAGCCAGCCCCGCTGTCAGAAGAAGAGCCAGAGAATCGGGAATAGATCTTTCATCATTGAATGGCAGTGGCCCTGCTGGAAGAATTAGACATGCGGACATAGATGCCTTCGTTGCAGGAGGAGGGGCCGTAATGGGAGCTCCACCTGTGGCTTACTCTACGAAGAGAAGCGGTATTAGCGAGGTCAAAATTGTTGGCCTTAGGAGGAAGATTTCCGAGCAGATGGTCAAGAGTGCTTTTTCTATCCCTCATTTCTCATATTTCGAGGAGGTTGATGTTACGGAGCTTGAAGCATTGAGGCAGGCATTGAACGCTAGTCGTGGCGAAGATCAGCCAAAACTTACCTACTTGCCTTTCATTATGCTAGCCCTAGCTAAGATTATGCCAGAACATCCAGAATGTAATGGACATTTCTATGATGAAGAAGGAGTGGTTCACCGACATGAGGCCGTGAACCTAGGAATAGCCACACAGACAGATAGGGGGCTATACGTTCCAGTAGTCAAGAATGTCGAGGCCATGGACGTCTGGCAAGCAGCAAGCGACCTGATCCGTGTTTCGGGAGCCGCGAGAACAGGGACAGCTAGTCTTGATGACTTAACGGGTTCCACTTTCACGATTACCAGTCTTGGAAGAGAAGGGGGACTTGGCGCGACGCCAATAATTAATCATCCAGAAATGGCCATATTGGGTGTTCATAAAGCTAGGGAAATGCCAGTTGTCAGAAGCGGAAATATCGTAGTTAGGAGAATCATGAATCTTTCCAGCTCCTTTGATCATAGAGTAATCGATGGAGCAGATGGAGCTAGTCTGGTTCAGCATCTCAAAAGAATGCTAGAGCATCCTGCTATGATATTCATGTGAGGTGGCATGATGACTGAAATTAGAAAATGTCAAGTCTTGATTGTTGGCGCCGGCCCTGGTGGATATGTAGCTGGAATTAGATCGGGTCAGCTCGGCCTTGATACCATTGTTGTAGAAGGAGATAAATCGGGAGGAACCTGTCTGATTAGAGGTTGCATTCCAAGTAAGGCCATGATACATGCAGCTGAAAGATTTGAGACACTTTCGAAGCATAGTTCTGAGAATGGACATATGGGCATTTCGATTTCATCTGAACCAGTGCTAGATATGCCATCACTGATTTCTTGGAAGGATTCAATTGTAGACCGTTTGAATAAAGGCGTAGAATCTCTGTTGAAGGGAGCTGGTGTAGACTTAGTAAAAGGATGGGCAACTTTCACTGGCCCAAAGAGATGTACAGTAAAAACCTCAGAAGGAGATATAGAAATTGAGGCTGAAAATGTAATTATAGCAACTGGATCTAGTCACATAGACCTTCCTTTCATGCCTTGTGATGAAGAGTTTGTACTCTCTTCAACAGGGGCTCTTGAGTTAGATTCCTTACCCTCAAAGGTCGCCATAGTTGGAGGCGGTTATATAGGATTAGAGCTCGGATGCGCACTTTCTAAATTAGGCTCAGAAGTAACGGTAATAGAGGGGATGGACAGTATTTTGGGAATATTTGACAAGGAGCTCAGAAGGCCTCTGGAGATATGGCTGAAGAAACATGGAGTCTCCATCCATACTGGCTCTCTGGCGAAGGGTGCAGAGGTCAAGGGGAGAGGCGCCTCAAAGAAAGTTGAGCTCTCTTTCGAGAAGGATGGCGAGCTTCAATCAATTAAGGTTGACAAGGTATTGGTAACTGTTGGAAGGAAGCCGAATACCAAGGATTGGGGATTAGAGACCATGGGAGTGAGGATGGATCACTCTGGAAGATTCATCAGAATTGACAGGCAATGTAGGACAAATGTCCCGGGTGTTTTCGCAATAGGCGATGTTTCTGGAGAGCCAATGCTGGCACACAAGGCTAGTTCACAGGGAGAGATGGTAGCTGAGATTATTTCAGGGTTAAACCGGGAGTTTGACAAGGTTGCTATTCCCGCCATTGTTTTCACTGAACCTGAGATAGTTTCTGTGGGTTTGTTGCCTGATGAAGCTAAAGAAAGGGGCGAGGAGATAATTGTTGGTAAGTTTCCACTGGCTGCTAATGGCAGAGCTCTAACTCTTGAAGCCGAGAAAACAGGCGGATTTATCAGAGTTGTAGCTCGAGATTCTGATCATGTTATCCTAGGAATACAGGCAGTAGGCAGTCATGTAGCAGAACTCCATGGAGAGTTTGTACTAGCTCTTGAGATGGGCGCCCTCTTGGAGGATATTGCAGATACAGTACACGCTCATCCGACCATGACAGAGGCCTTCCACGAAAGCGTTCTAAAATCTCTAGGTCACGCTATCCATTCAGCATGAGGTGGATTCTTGTCGGAGATAAAAATACTCCATCTCGGAGTAGAGGAGTATTCTACAGTTTTTGAGAGGATGAAAAAATTACAGGAGAGAAGAGTCGAGGATGAAATTACTGATACTCTGATTTTCGTTACTCATCCAGAAGTTGTCACCTTGGGGCCCAAGGCAGTTAGGGATGGAGTGGAGATTGAAGATTATCAGATATTCGAGACAGATAGAGGAGGAGGGGCAACATGGCATGGACCTGGGCAACTAGTTGTCTATCCAATAATTAAGTGGGAAGGGGAGTTTCAAAGTGTCAGAGCAGTGATATCCCTATTGGAGGATTGGGCAATATCGGCTTTCGAAGTATGTGGCATTGAGTCATACAAAGACAAAGCGATGCAGGGAGTATGGGTCGATGGACACAAAATTTGCTCCATTGGGCTTTCTTTCTTCAGATGGGTCAGTAGACATGGGATGTCAATAAATGTGAATACACCGGGTTCCAGAGTAGAGGAGGTATCTGGATGTGGCATGCAGGAAGGAACCCATACTTGTCTACACAAGCTTGGATATTGTTTCGATGGAGAAGGGAATAGGATTGATATCAAAAGAATTGAGGATGCATTGTTGGAGACATGTCAGAAAATTCTAGGGAGAGTTCCTAGTTACCATATGAGCGAGGATGCGAGGGCTTAGAATGATCCCCGGGAAAGGCCCACTTGCTAGACTATGGGGATTAGACCCTAATACAGTCTTCCTAAACCATGGATCATTCGGTGCAGTCCCCATAGCTGTTCGTGAGGAACAGGATAGGATCAGATATGAAATGGAGAAAGATCCAGTATATTTTGTGGAGAGGAGCATGAAAAATCTATGGGAAGAGTCCATTTTTGAGCTATCCAGATTCCTTAACGCAGATCCAGAAGGTATGGTCTTCGTTACCAATGCGACAATGGGAGTAAATACTGTACTCAGATCCCTAAAACTTTCACCGGGAGATGAAATTATTGTTCCTGATCACGCATATCAAGCTTGTAAGAATGCGATTGATTTCGTTACTGAGAGATCTGGTGCGAGGACAGTAATTGTACAGGTTCCTTTCAGGGTGGAAGATGATTCCGAAATCATTGAGCCAATTTTGTCTGCAGTGACCAGCAGAACGGTATTAGCAATGATAGATACTGTTTCTAGTCCTACAGGTGTAAGAATGCCATTTGAGAGCTTAGTATATCAGCTACAAAACAGGGGTGTCGATGTCCTAGTTGATGCCGCTCATGGCCCTGGAATTGTTCCCCTAGATATTAGTAAATTGAATCCGGCTTATATTACTGGAAATTGTCACAAGTGGTTGTGTACCCCCAAGGGCTCTGCTTTCCTTCATATTAGAGAAGATAAGAGGGCGAAAATTAGCCCACTGAACATAGGTCATGGCTATTCAAGTGATTTACCTGTAGCAGAGAAATTCCGTTTTGAATTTGACTGGTCAGGAACACGAGACCCTAGTCCTTGGCTATGTATTCCGTTCTCTATTGGGTACTTGGGAAGTCAGATTAAAGGAGGTTGGGAAGAGATAATGACGAAGAACAAGGAGATGGTGCTTCAGGGTAGAGAGCTTCTTTGTGAGGCCCTAAGAACCACACCTCCGACACCGGATTCCATGATTTCTTCGATGTCATCAGTTGAGTTCCCCGGGGAGGGTGAAGTTCTCCCCTCTCCGCCGGATGGTGAGCCCACTCACAATTTACTTTATGATGAGTACAGGATTCAAGTACCGGTGATTTCATGGCCTATTCACAATACCAAATATATCAGGATTTCAGCTCATATTTACAACACTAAAGAGGAGTTTGAATATCTCTCAGAATCGCTGAAATCAATTTTAGGGAGTTAGGCAACCATTCAAGACATGTATCATTGCCGGCATATCATGCCTAGTGCAGTAGTAGCGATAACTGGGGCCTCGGGTGCCCGCTATGGAGTTAGATTAGTTGAGCAACTAAGTCTAGCTGGATGGGAAATTGATCTCATAGTAAGCAAAGCCGGTGAAATCAATCTGAAACTTGAGTGTGGCATAGGGGCTTCGGAGCTCAATGAAATTGAGGGCGTCTCCATACACAATAATGCGAATCTTGCTGCCAGACCGGCCTCTGGGTCTGCATTGTATGACGCCTATGTAATCTGTCCAGCTAGTGGAACAACCATAGGAAAAATTGGAGCAGGAATATCTGATAATCTATCAACTAGAAGCGCTCTTGTTGCAATAAAGGAGAGAAGGAAGCTGATCATAGTCCCAAGGGAAACACCATCACCTACGCCTCACCTAGAAGCTATGGCAAAGATGTCTTCCTGGGGAGTTGTCATATTACCAGCGAATCCGGGATTCTATAATTCACCAGAGTCAATTGATGACTTAATTGATTTCGTCGTAGCTAGAATTTTGGATCAGATGGGAGTGTCACATACTCTTGGTAAGAGATGGACCGGTGACGAAGTAACACTTGAGTAATCGAGTTATTTCGGATAATCTCCAGAATGGGTTCAATAGTCAGCGTGATTTATCACTGTTGTGAGCAAATCATCTGAGTGGTCTGAACTATCAGTATCTGAACTGAAAGACTCCCTCAGGGAAAGAGGGATGCCCGTTTCTGGGAGGAAGGAGGATCTAGTTAGGAGACTGGAAGAAAATTCTGTTTTTCAGGCTGAAATTGCTGATATTCCATCTGATAATGGATTCAGAAAATTATTAGATAGGATTAGAGATTTACCATTTTCCACACTAGTGGTGATTTTGATACTAATTGTTGGTGGGTCTGGAGGAGCAGTAGTATATGGTGATGAGATACTAGATTTTATTCAAGGGGAACCAGAATATGTGCTCATTGATTTTGATACTGATAAGACCAGAGAATTCGCTCAGACTCTGGTTGATTTGGGACATCCTGAATGGGAAGGGAGAATGTCTGGAACCGTAGAAGAGGAAAATACGGCTAATGCGATTAAGAGTAATTTTACATCCATGGGGATACCATCTACAATGGATGAGTTTGATGTTAATATGTTCGAAATTGGAGAAGAGCCGGATTTATCCATATGTGTTCCAGGAGATATCGGGAATATTTTCGGAGGACCAACCCCCTGCTCGGCTGCTGATGTAAACAGGCAGATAACTCAATTCACCCATAGGGAAGACTATGTGATTCAGGGATACAGCGGATCTGTAGATATTTTTCATACCGAAAACGCTGAGATTGTTGATCTAGGAAATGGTAGCGAGGACTCTGATTGGCCCTCGGCTGCTAGTAAAATTGCCATGGTCTGGATAGAGATGGGGACTGATGGGAATACTGATTTGTTGGAGAGGGCCTTAGCCAATGACGTTAATTCGATGATTACCGTTAACTCACTGACTAATTGTAATGAGCTGGTGATGGATGACTGTGTCCCTTACTTCAAGGGCATAGATCTGACGAAATTTGATTTCATTCCAGACTCATTTGGATTCATAATGGTCTCCAAGAGCGTCGGTACCGAAATATCCGATAGTGTCATCAATGGAGATGGGCGAATACAGATGAGGATAGATGTGGATAATCAGGCTGTTTCAACCATACACGTCCCATGCGGAATTATCGAAGGTAAGACTGATTCAATTATAGTCCTAGGTGCTCATCATGATACCGTATATAATGGACAAGGAGCAGTTGATGATAGTTCAGGAGTGGCGACATTACAGGAAATTGCCAGACAATTTTCGATTCTTGAATCTAGTCTGGGAGAGCCTGAATATACTATTTACTTCTGTACATGGGGAGGGGAAGAAGAAGGCCTCTGGGGGTCCAAGGAATGGGTCGATAAGTATCGTAACATGCTCTCAGAAAACTTGCGTCTGAATATCAACCTAGATATGAATCATGTAGACTTGGAAAGGAATAACGGCCTGACTATCTACGGAAATAGCCCCAAGGATACGAAGATTGTCAGGGGAATCGCATCGAAGTTTTCTGATGTCCATGCAGACTTGTCATCTAAGTACAGCGTAAATGTGAATGATATCCCGTCTACGGCCATGCCTTACAACTCGGATCACGCACCATTCGTCTATGAGATAGACAATCAACCAGACGATGGCATGGAATATGGTAAGGCCCTAGTGTGCTATGGCTCTGGTTCCAGTGAGTACCACACTTATCTGGATACCATGGACCGATTCAATGAGGAAAGCTTGGCAGTCTCTGGGATAATATTAGGGTCATTCATCAGGTATCTTTCATACGGGGAAAGAGTCTAGTCAGTATTGGGGCGGGATAAAAATAACAAATGATTACTGGATATTTTGTCATATTTATTCCGCACAAGTATTACTATCACAAATCCAATAAAACGAAACCGATATACGCTATCGATTGTCGGCGTAGTTTATGGTCAAAATAGGAGAAACCGCCCCTGCCTTCACATTGAAAACAACTGACAAGAGTGATGTCAGCCTGTCTGATTACAAGGGCGAGAAAGTAATTTTAGCATTCTACCCCGGTGCATTTACAGGAGTTTGTGACAAGGAAATGTGCGCCTTTCAGGATAATATCGTAAAGTTGAACGATGCCGGCACTACGGTTCTTGGAATTAGTGTCGACTCCCCCTGGGCCAACAGTGCGTTTTCACAGAAATATAATCTTGGGTTTCCATTACTGTCTGATATAGATAGAAAGGTCGTAAATAGCTACGATGCCTCATTTGTTGGCCTGGGCGGAATTGAGGGGTATATTAGTGCCAACAGGGTTGTCATAGTGATAGATGGAGAGGGAATAGTAAGATATCGCTGGGACGCGGAGAATCCTGGAGTAGAGCCAGATTATGATTCAGTGGTCGACTTTGCCTCTGCTTTGTGAGATATGTCATTTTACTTCCCAGGAAGGCCCATAGATGATAGTTACATCATTTCTGGTGATTGAATACCCAAGAGTTCCAATCCGGTTGAAATGACTCTCGCTGTCAAGTCACATAGTGCCAACCTACTTGTCATAATCTCTTCATTCTCAGCTTTTAGTATTGGACAGGCCTCATAGAATGTTGCAAATGCGGACGAAGTTGCATGGATGTGTGTGCAGAGTTTATGGGGGTGCATACTAGAGATTGATTTATCGAATGATTCTGCAAAATTAACGATGCATCTAGCTAGCGTCTCCTCTTCTTCGGTGAATATCTCTATGGAGGAATTTACTAGCGACTTTCTACTGACTGGGGAAAGAGAAAAAATACGTGATATCCTTGCATGGGAATACTGGAGATATGGAGCAGTATTTCCTTCAAAGGAGAGCATCTTATCCCAGTCAAAGACGTAATCCTTAGTCCTATCAGTGGAAAGATCGGCATACTTTACAGCACCTATCCCTATCATCTTTGAGATTCTATCCTTATCTTTTCCTGTAAGTCCGGGATTCTTCTCAGAGATGGCATTATCCGCCCTCTTTATTGATTCCTTCAAGAGATCAACAAGTTTTACCGATTGTCCAGCCCTACTTTTCAGCATCTGTCCCTTAGAATCGAGAACTGATCCAAAGTTTATGTGTTTGGCAGTATGTCTCTCATCCATGAATCCAGCTCTTGATGCGACTTCGAAAACCATCTCAAAATGTTGTTTCTGTGGAGTTCCCACGACATAAATTAGTTCGTCACATGAAATCCTTTCCACCCTGTCAATGATACAAGCTAAATCAGAGGTAGAGTAGTTGAAACCACCATCACCTTTCCTAATGATGACTGGGAAAGGATACCCCTCCCTATTTACCCACTTACCTCCCAAATAAACTACGCTAGCTCCCTCGCTTTCTTCCAACATTCCCGATTCACGTAATCTCTCAACGACGGTCGGCAGTAGATGCCTGTATGCAGATTCTCCCATAATATCTCCATCATCCAGAAGTACTTCTAGCATCTCGTACACTTCATTGAAGTAGCCGGTCGATACATCGACCAAGACTTTCCAAAGTCTGAGAGTATCGGAATCCTCGCCTTGCAATAGAACAACTCTAGATCTGGCCCTTTCGGCGAACATATCATTCTGATCAAACTTTACTCTAGCCTCTTTGTAAAACTGATCAAAATCTGAGATTCCCTTTCTTGATGAGAAGCTGTCCTCTCCTAAATCTATAAGATGCTCTATTAGCATACCAAATGGAGTACCCCAATCTCCAATATGATTCTCCCTGATCACTTCATGTCCCTTGAAAAGTAACATTCGAACTATTGCATCGCCTATTACGGTTGATCTTAGATGGCCGACATGCATCTCTTTAGCCACATTAGGTGCTGAATAATCAACAACGATTTTTCTAGATTCATCCTTCTTTACCCCTATCATTTTATCAGCTAAGAGTCCCATAGTTTTGTTGGCTAACCATTCAGGATGGGCCTTCAGATTAACAAACCCATTCATGGAAGATGTGAGAGCCAGTCCCTGTAATTGAGGAGCAATCGCAATAGAGATCTGCTCTGAAACGTCAACGGGGGATTTCTTTAGTATTCTGGATAAAGAATGACAAGGGATTGCAACATCAGCCATAGGCCCAACAGTTGAAGGCCCAATTAGATTAGAGATATCCTCTTCAGAGATACCCAATTCTGTGACAGAATCGTAAATCAAAGGAGCACAGGCTTCTATTAGATCCCTCATATTACACCTCAGGAAATTGGGTACCTCAATAGTGCCGCTATACCGCCAAATGCATCGAATAATGTAGCACCTTCTTCCGTATCCATAGAAATCAAGGTCACGGAAGCCGAGGTATGGCCTGCCAACTGAGTCAATTCATCAATCAAATCCATAGATCTGTCTGCATCCTCCATAACATCTTCAGACGAGCATTTGGCACATACTGGGATTTCTGATCTTCTGCTTTGGGTTCCTTCCCATTCAGACTTACATTGTCTACAAACCCACATTACTCTCCTTTTCCTAACGTTTTCTGACAGTAGTAGCCTCTCAACTGCACCTTGATCGAGAGCACTTCTAATCATCATCTCACCATATGTGGCCTTTGGGTGGGCTTGCATTACTTCTCTCAAAAATCTATCAACAAGTTTTCTCTCAGTATCTAATTCAATTTGGTCCATAAGACCGCCCGCTCTTTGAACCAATTCTCTTAGGCCACTTTCATTGGAGTATCCTACATCAAAGAAAGGCTCCCTAATTAATTTCTTAATCTCATGGTGAAAATAATCATTTTTCACAACGTAATCTTTGGTTGCCCCGGGGCCTCCAATAATTATGCCCTGTAAATTTTCTATCATGGGGAGCCAATAAGATGATGCCCTTTCTGCTGATTTCTTGAAGAATTTGTCTGCTGCCTCTTCGATTAATCTCTCGAATCTCTGTGCAGACTGCCCTCCTCTGCCATGCTTTGAGGGAACTAATGAGGTCACATGCTCTTGGCAGTGTAATCTCTTTCCACTGGCTAGTCCATACGCTGCTTCTGACCTGTCTATGACGAAAAGGCCGTATGCAGTCCTGTCAATTAGCATCTCCTCAAGCTGACTAATCTCGAATGTAGATCCACATCTGTACCTGTACGAAGTAAATGCTTCAGGAGGATCATCGATGACTATGGACATTAGTCTAGTTTTATTATTTCCAACAATAACATGTCCTACGAATAATGCCATTCCTCTTTCTCCTGGGGTCTTGTATCGATTTAAGGTGGCTATTGCTGATTCGATGGCATCGGAAACGTGCTTCCTAGTCAACTTAGACTTGATATTTGCGGCTTGACCTGCTTCGTTGGAAAGTTGATGTCTAACATCGCTAATCATTCGATCAGGAGGGACAACGACCGAAACTAGCTCAGTACCCATTCCCTTCATCGTAGACAAGTCCTCTACTGCCTTCTTTAGGCGTAATCTCCTCTGCTGGACTTCAATCTCGTCGGATATGGCACTACCCCCAGTTAAAGGCCGGAGGGGCAGCATTTCAACCCTTAGACTCAGCTAGGGCAAAGGAATTGAAAGGGGCATCCCAGCTCGGTAGTCGATGACGACCGTGATTGTCGCACTCGGAGGGAGTCTGCTCCGCCCTGAGATTGAAGAAAGACATAGCTGGCTGGAGGAGTTGGTATCGGTAATTAGAGACAGGGTCTCTATGAACGACAGGATTGGTATTGTGGTCGGTGGTGGCGCGCCTGCTAGGGAGGGTATTGAGCTCGCTAGACCGATGATTACAGATGAGTCGCACCTCGATAAAATAGGCATAGCAGCAACTAGACTAAATGCCACTATTGTCAGAGAGTCACTATCAGATTCTGGAATTCCAGTTTCTGGTACGATTCCGAAGAGTATTGATGAAGCGGTTCTTCTCCTTGAGACTCGTCAGGTAGTCGTAATGGGAGGGACCAATCCCGGGCACACCACAGATGCAGTCGCAATACGTTTTGCAATATCTTCCGGTGCCGATAAGTGCATAATAGCGACCAATGTATCGAAAGTTTTCGATAGTGATCCAAAATCGAATCCGGATGCAATTCCATTTGATTCCTTGACCCATAGCCAATTACTGGAGATAGTTGGCTCTTCTGAACACATGAGGGCTGGAACCTCGCAAATTGTTGACCCGATTGGAGCTATTGATGCTTCTGAGTCCGGGCTAACCTTGAATATCCTCGATGGAAGAAATGTAGATCTCATCAGACAGGCAATTGTTGGCGGAGATTTTCAAGGAACAGAAGTAAGAGGGGGATAAAACTTGAGTAGAGCCGATAGAATTGCCAATGCTGGCAGGAGAACAGCAAAGGAAGCAAGAGACGCGGCTAATAAAAGAAGGCAATCTGAAAGACGTAAGATAACGAATAATTCCATAGATATCAAACCTCACAGGCACTGTGTTGTATGTTGGAAACCTATTTCTCTAGAGATAGAGCCTGCAGTTTGTGATAATGAGGATTGTATTGAGAATAATAAGAAGAGAGAATCTTCCAGAAAGAGGTTGACAATAATGCTATATTTGTTCCCCGGGATTGCTATTCTACTAATTTTCTTACAG
The DNA here is from genome assembly GCA_002501805.1 of Euryarchaeota archaeon UBA463. GTDB lineage: Archaea > Thermoplasmatota > Poseidoniia > Poseidoniales > Thalassarchaeaceae > MGIIb-O5. Next base: position 56,185 of record DAOI01000029.1, read on the forward strand.
TTGATGTCCGGAGGGGCATAGGAGGATGTTCATATGAACATGGTTAGGATATTGTCGATACTTCCTGGTCTTGTTGGTGGCCTCTGCATATTGATGGTTCTGGGTAGCCTAGTTGGGATAAATGTGGATAATTCACGTACAGACGTACCTATCGTACCTTGTACTGATGATTCAGTTGGTTGCCCTGTTGGAATGACCGGTGAAGACTTGGAAGTCCCTCCCGCGTTCATGCTACTAGAGATAAGTATGAAGTTGGAATGGGATGAGCCAGATAGAAGCTGGATCGGTGTTGTTGATGCTAAGTATCAAGAAGAATGCCCTCCAGATTCTAACGGACTAACATCTTGTACTTCTGATGATTTTGTTTTCATTGCAGGAGGGCCTGATTCACTGGATGGAAGTCTAGAGTTTGTACTAGAGCCTGGCAAATATCGTTTTGTGACAGCTGGAAAGGATGGCTCAACTCTTGACGAACAATTGGTTACTATTGAGCCTGAAATCCATCTAGCTGGATTTATCGAAATACTACTTGCGACTATTGGATTGACCCTACTTCTAGGTGCTAGTGAGATGGCCTTTCCCCTTAGAGAAATGTGGAAGCGCTTTAGGGAAGCGTGAATTGAGTATAGATTGCTTGAATAACCTATTCCTATTCGCAGTGTTATGGCTGACAGGTGTCCGGGGTGTGGTTCGAAAATGGATATCGGGGGCCTGCCTATCTCAATTGGTGGCTTCGATATGTATTGCACAACGTGCGGACATATTTGGCACATAAACTAGGTCAGATCGTTTCTAGGCCAGTCCTCAGGGAGATTAAGAGGGTCAGATATTTGATCGGCGGCTATCATTTCAACTAGCCTTTCCCTCAGATGTTCCATTCCTTCTCCAGTAATAGAGCTGATAGCAATTTTATCTTCTATTTCTGTAGATATGTGCAAGTCTGATTTACTATGGACAACTAGAATCTCCCTCTCTGACATCAAGCCACTTACTTCTTCGAGGAGATTCATTTGTTCTTCCATACTAGTTGTTGCTTCTGACGTTGGGTCTATCAAAAATAATAGTACATCGCCAACATTCTCTAAGGCCGCTATTGCCTGCATCTCGATATTATTTCTCTCCACCATGGGCCTATCCAGAAGGCCGGGCGTGTCGACCATCTGGTATTTTCTTCTACGATGCATAAAGTGACCCAGATGCAATTGCTTGGTTGTGAATGGATAAGCCGCTACCTCGGGCTCTCCGCTGGATAGAGAAGTAATCAAAGCTGACTTACCAACATTGGGAGATCCGGCCACCACAATGCACGGTTCATTGGAATCTATGGAAGGTAGCTTCCTTAGTATATCTCGTGCCTCTCCCAGCCATTCTATTTCGGGAGAAATTTGCTCTATTATGGATGAGAATCTACCATAAGCAGATCTTCTTGCTTGATGAAATCCATCGATGTCCCTAAGTCTCAGAATTTTTCTTTGTGTATCGGCGGCTATCGATCTTACTCTCTCAGCGCCCCATTGAATGGCCCCTAGGCTCTTTCTGTAATTGTCACTCCCAACCGCGGCATCCACGAGAGCTTGATCAAATTCTGAAAGAGCATTCAGACTTGGCCACCTCTCAACATATGCTATGAGTGTCGTGTCAATTACTGAGGCGGCTGACTGTACCATCTTGTTCATCTGTTTACGAACTCTATGGTACTTGTCGGGATCTTCTACGGTATCCGACTGTTTACTGGCCTTTCTAAAAGCCTTATCAAGAATCTCGTCTGTTTTCAAAACAGTCGGGATTTTCCTCCATTCGATAGATGCCATGTGTCTTCCTGACTCTACGACCAGCCCATTCCTATTCAAGACAGTAGCCAGAAATTGTATGGATTTTCAAATCATGCCCTTTTTCTATATGGACCTCGCCGATAGCTCATGCCTGACATATCCAGTACACTGCCTGATTGGGCAGTTAAGATTCATCAAGCCCACGGTTCTCCCAAATTAGATGATATTCAGGATGTATTTCATGGGCCTCTTTCAAGCCGAAGCGCGGGCCTGAGGAAAGATGATATCATAGAGATAATAATCGATTCAAGGGCAATTTCTTCAGATAGTGAAAGTATCGCCAGAGGGATGTTAATTGGAACTACCAGGAATGCCGTAGAAATTATGGATGAAAACGGAGTTTTCAGATCTATAGCTAGAGATGTGATCGTAGAGGTAAGATTAATCGCACACATGAGAGTTCCTTATCTGGAAGATAGGGAGATGATGACTTTCGAGAAAGAGGATATGAGACGTAGGTCGAGTATGCAGGAAAAGGCAGAGCAGATGGCTGATGGCGGCATGGATAGTCACTTGTGGGGATGAAAAAATGGGTGGCTTAGAAAATAGAGAATGTGTGCCTTGTATGGGAGGTGTTCCTCCTCTGAGAGAGGAAGATGCGGTGAAGCTGCTGGGTCAAATAGATGAGAATTGGTCGATAATTGATAATCGCCATATTGAGAGGTCATGGACCTTCGAAGATTTTGTGGGAGCTCTAGAATTTGTAAATTCTGCTGGCGTAATATGTGAAAATGAAGGCCATCACGCTGACTTTGAATTTGGTTGGGGGAGAGTCAAGGTAATTATTTGGACTCACAAGATTAACGGCCTAACCGAGTCAGATTTCATTTTGGCCGCTAAATTAGACCTTCTGGACTAGGAATTTTCATGACTTCTGTGCAAGATATTCTGAATAGTAGAAGGACTGTTTACAGATTCACTGAGAGAGTTGTAGAAGAGTCAAGCCTTGAGATGGCATTCAAGGCCGCCAGTAATGCCCCTTGTCATAAGCAAACACACCCTTGGAATTACTATGTATTGGGCCTAGAGACAAGGATGGAGCTTGTACCAACGGTAATCTCCATGGCTAAAGAGAAGGCAAGTAAGACCAGTGGGGACGAGTCTGACCAATCTGTCAACAGAGCAGTGTCGAAAATTATGGACATCCCTACACTGATTGCCGTTACAACGAAACTAAGCCCTCAAGATTCTTTCAGAGAGGAAGAGGACTATGCGGCGACTGTTTGTTCTTTGCATAATCTAGTACTTTCGCTTTGGGACATGGGCATTGGATCTCAGTGGAGTACTGGAAGCATAACTAGGCACCCCTCTACTTACAGTGTATTAGGGATTGAAGAGGAAAAGGAGAGGATTGTGGGGTTTCTGAAGGCTGGATATCCGGAATCTATACCCAAAATAGAAAAGAAGAGTTCTTCTGAAATTAGGAAGTACCTTCCCTAGAAAATGGTGTTGATATGAAGAAGATAATTTACCCGAAGATTGGAGGCGTGGATTCTATAGAAATAATCGAAGCAGAGGAGCCAATGGCTTCCGAAGGGGGAGTAGTTGTCAGAATTCACAGAGCGGGTATTAATTTTGCAGATTTGATGATGAGGCAAGGGCTGTACGGGTCAAATCCTGATTTTCCATTTACCCCTGGCTATGAGGCGTCAGGAGTAATTACCAGTATAGGTGAAGGAGTTGATGATTTTGAGATTGGAGACAGGGTTCTAGCTATGACTGGATTTGGAGGTTATTCTGAGAAGGTCTCGATCCCCAGTGCCAGAGTATTCAAGTTACCAGATTCTATAACTTTTGATCAGGCGGCCGCAATTCCCGTTACATATGGCACCGCATACCATATGCTATTCCACCTAGGAAGGATATCCTCCGGAGATTCGGTTCTAATCCACCATGCGGCTGGGGGCGTTGGAACTGCAGTTGCTCAATTGTGCAAAGTCGCAGGGGCCTCGTTAGTAATAGGAACGGCCTCCGCATCTAAGAAAGAGTTCGTAGAGTCCATGGGGGTCAATTTTGTAGACAGGGAATCGGAAGATTTTGTCAAGATTTGCAAAGAAATGACTGATGGAAAGGGTGTTCATCATGCCATAGATCCTGTTGGAGGAAGTAATCTAATGAGATCTTACAAGGCCACTAGAAGAGGCGGGAAGGTATACTTCTTTGGTGCTTCATCTGCAGTTAAGGGAGATAGGAGATCAATTATTGCCGCTATTAGGATGTGGTTTAGTACCCCTAAATTCGATCCAATTAAGATGATGTCATCGAATAAGGCTGTTTTCGGCGTACACATGGGACTTTTAGATGATGACAAGATATTCGCGGGTCATCTAAATGCACTTTCTAAGATGCTAGAAAATAACGAAATTAATCCCGTCATAGATAGCATTTGGAGATTTGAAAAAGTTGCTGAGGCACAATTACACATGCATGATCGTAAGAACCGCGGGAAAATACTCCTTGATTTCGCTCCAGAGTAATCATAGCCTTACAGGTCTTGTAGCCCCGCAGGCTTGACATTTCAACAGAGTGGTTCTATCCTCTTTGATGAATCTCGTATCGGGTGCCCTACATTGATTGCAGAGAATGAATGTCTTGACATAACTCACCAATTTTTCCTTGATTCTTTTGGGGGGGACTCTTCCCTTGAGCATTATTCTTGATTGCTCCCTAGTTCCCGAAGTTCCTAGTTCATTGAGAAGGTACTGATAGACATGATTTGCGTCCCTATCCATCGCATCTACAACATCTGAGAAGTTTCTCAGAATAGTCTGACTACCCTCAATCAATATCTCTGGCTCCGGCATAGTCCATCTAGACCTCTGACTAATTCCTTCTGGAATTCTTTCACGAGCTCTGTCGAGAAGATCTTCGTAGTCGAAACCACCCATAATGTTCCGAACATACCACTCCTTTTCACCCCACCGGGAGATGCGGGCATCGGGCAAGGTAAAATCTTGGTACCTCTGGGAGGGGTCATGGACGAGTCGTTAGAGGTCATGGTTGCTCGGACTGATGACGGTGCGAGACTACCTACCAGAGGCAGTGAATACGCGGCTGGATGGGATCTTTATGCCTTAGAGGAGTATGTAGTTCCATTTAGGAAGAGTGTCAAACTACGTACCGGACTAAGAGTGGCAATCCCTGTAGGGTATGAGGGACAAGTTAGGGCTAGATCATCCTTGGGTTCCAAGGGCCTGATTCTTCCCCATAGTATTGGAACTATTGATGCGGACTACAGAGGGGAGTTGTTTGTCCTCATGACTTGGATTGGAGAAGGAGAGTCGTACAGAGTAAAAGCTGGAGAGAGAATTGCCCAACTATTGATCTCCCCCATACCTGAAGTTTCGTTCAAGGAGGTTTCAATTGAGCAACTTGGAGATACCAAGAGAGGAGATGGTGGATTCGGCAGTACCGGTCGTTTCTAGATATCTGTATCTAGTTAATTTCTATACTGTATTCTCAATAGGTTCATAGGAAGCGGATAGTGTCCCAGTATGATGACAAGTAGCGTGGATGATTTACGAGCCACTGTTGAAGAATTACGTTCTAAGGGGCTCAATACCCAGCAGATAGCAGATGAGATGTCCCTTTCCCAGACCACTATTAAGTGGCTTTCTTCAGGAGGGGTGGGCTCTGAAGATAGGCCAGATGATATCAGAGTCGGTTGGAGGTCGATTGCAGTAAAGGCTGGAAGGATAGAGGCTATTTCGTACGTCTTCTGCGATATTTTAGAAGAGGAAATTGGAGATGATGTAGATACAATTGTCGGCATCAGCATTAATGGAATCGCGTTTGCTCAAGCCATAGGCGGGCAGTTGGATCTTGACTTAGCGGTCAGCAGGAGTATTAGTGAAGACGGAGGAGGGCATATTTCCGAGGTTTTCGCCGAAGTTGAAGGTAAGAGATGTGTTGTAGTTGATGACGTACTCTCTGGAGGTACGACAATGACCAAGACGGTGAACAATCTAAGAGCCGCTGGTGCCGAGGTAAAGTTATGCATGGTTCTTGCCAATAAGTCCCACAGGAACGAAATCGAGGGCGTACCCCTGCGTGGACTTGTCAGAGTAGTGACTGTCTGAGGAAGAGAAATGCACTGGGCAGATTTCAGAGCTCAGAGATTATCTGAGAGGGACGTACCACAGGTAATTGTCTCCGGCATTACTCCCTCGGGAGAATTCCATATTGGCCATCTTAGAGAAATTCTTACGGCTGAGATGATACATAGGGCATGTCTAGATGCTGGACTTGATTCCAGATATGTCTTCATAGTCGATTCTATGGACCCATTAAGAAGAGTTTATGACTTTCTATCTCCCGAATATGAGAAATATATTGGCGTACCTCTTGCTTACATCCCAGCCCCTAATCCTGATGGGACACCGAGTACCGGTTCAGTAAGCTATGCTGAATACTTCTTGAATCCATTTGAAGAGGCATTGAAGGAGATAGGAGTATTTCCTAAGATGGTGTGGAATCATAAGACTTACGAAGATGGAAAATTCGCAGAAATGATTGACAAGGCCATTGGTAGCAGGCAGGAAATTAGAGACATAATAATGACAGTATCCGGAAGAGATCTTCCTGAAGACTGGTTTCCCTATAGCCCTCGTGGACCAAACGGAAGTATGGATGGGGTCAGAGTAACTAATTACGAATACCCCTTTGTTTCCTGGGTGGATGAAAATGAAGTCACCGGGACCGCAGATATCAGGAAGGCCGATGGGAAGATGCCATGGAGAATTGATTGGGCCGCCCGCTGGATAATCCATCAAGTAACCTGTGAGCCAGCTGGCAAGGATCATGGCGCGGCTGGAGGTAGTTTTGATACTGGAATACCGATTTGTGAAGTTCTTGGTGGGGCCCCTCCTGAGAAGATAGTTTACGAGTGGATTCAACTCAAGGGAATGGGGCCGATGTCTAGCTCATCAGGAGTCACAATAGGGCCGATGGAAGCCCTCTCCCTAGTACCTCCTGAAATCCTTCGATATGTTATCGCCAGGAGTAAGATTGGGAGGCATATTGAGTTTGATACAGGATCGGCCTTGTTCGAGATGGCAGATGAATACGAGCGTCTCCTTTCCAGGATTGAAACTGGAGAGATTACAAAACGAATGCAGACAAGAATCGATACTAGGAAAGGAGCCCTTAGGTTGAGTCAGGTAGTAAGGAACTCCGACCCGTCTGACTCCATCGCAGGTGTTTCTTTCAGGCATCTATCAATGCTTGCACAGATCAAGTCTTCCGATGAGGAGGTCTGGGAATCTCTGAGAAATAGTGGGCATCTGTCTGGAAATCCCAGTGATTCACTAGTAGTGAGATTAACTAAGATGAGAAATTGGATAGGGGGAAGTCACTTTCCGGAAGATGCCCGAATAATAATCCAGACAGTTATTGGAGATAGTTTCAGAGAGAATACCTCGGAGGAACAGAAGATCTTCCTGAGAAGGTTGAGTAAATCTCTGGAAGATTGCGAGTGGAGCCATGATTCCATTAGAGAGATAATTAGAGAGTGTGCTATTATTTGTGAACTAGTTCCCAGAGATGGTTTCTCAGCACTATACTGGGCACTACTTGGCAGGGGCCACGGACCTAGGGCATCGGCCTTAATTTCTGAGATGGACAAGAGAGTATTGATTGATCTTCTGTCTGGCGTATGAAGGGCTTAACCATGAGATCTGATCATCTACCATTCCCAATGCCCGAACGCCCTCATTCTTTGGTTCAGGAGTGGAAGAATCTCACATTCATGCACTGGGAGGTAGATCCAGTAAAGCTAGCCAAATATATTCCAGATGGCTTGGAAATAGATTTATTCGAGGGCAGAGCATTCATTGGAACAATTCCATTCATAATGGCCAATGTCAGACCTAGGATGACTTTTCCGATTCCGGGAGTCTCCACCTTTCCTGAGATTAATATCAGAACCTACGTGAGAAAAGGGGGTCGTGCTGGTGTTCTTTTCTTGACTCTTGAAGCTCAGAGTCTGATTACTTGCTCCTATGCCACAAGAGCCTATGGGCTACCTTATAGGTACTCAATAGCAAATGTTCGGTCGCAGGATGGAAAATA
>DAOI01000029.1:64412-67384 GCA_002501805.1 Euryarchaeota archaeon UBA463
TGGGATAAGCAGGATGAAGTAGCTAAGAAGGGGACACTAGAAGAATTCCTCTTTGAGAGGTATTGCTTGTACACCACACATAGAGGAAATTTGTGTATAGCTTACACACACCATGAGCCTTGGAAATTTGGTACTGGAGAAGTAAAGTTGGAGTCTAACACACTTACCGATGAGTTCGACTTGGGCATTAGTAATGTTCTAATGCCTGACTTAGTACATGTTTCGGAAGGAGTATACGTGAAGACTTGGTCAACAGAGGTGGTCTAATGGTCCTTGATGGGAGTCGTGATATATTGATTCTAGACGGGGACTGTGGCCTATGCCATCGCCTGGCAGAATTCATCGATAAGCGAATTATGGATAGGGAACAATTGGCATTCAGGCCTGGTAATTCTGAAGATGCTGAATTGCTATTTTCTAAGATGCCGGAGTCGTTAAGAAGTGCAGATACGGTATATCTAATCAGAGAGGGAAGGGTGTACATCCGCTCCGCCGCAGCGATACGCTGTCTTCTTTACTTGAGAGCACACTGGAGGTCATTATTTCCGCTATTGTGGATTATACCCCTTCCAATTAGAGACCTAGTATATCGAATAGTTGCTAGATACAGGCATCTTTTCTTCAAGCGCCCCGAGTACTGTAATTTTAGGATAGACTAGGTGAAGTAGATGAAAATAAGACTACATCAGTTTCTATCAAGAACAGGTCATTTCAGTTCTAAAAGTAAAATCAAGAAGGTCATATGGGACGGATCAATATCGGTTGGCGGTAGGATAGTGAAAGATATTTCATATGAGTTCAATCCAGATAAAAGGGAGGTCATTTACAATGGGATTAGATTGAGCCTCCCTAGTAATTATCACTACTTCATTCTGAATAAGCCCAAGGGAGTAATATGCTCAAGGATAAATAAACATGAGAGGGCCCTGAACAAGAAATCTGTTTTTTCGTTGTTTGAAAATCTTGTTGGCCCAAACGTCTTGGACTCATTGGTCACGGTGGGTAGGCTAGACGAAGGTACCACTGGACTTCTGATATTGACCAATGATGGGTCATTAGTAAATGACATCGCAAATCCATCAAAAAATATTGGAAAGACCTATTCTCTGAAAGTCTCTAAGAAGATAACTTCCGAGTTAATCGATTCTATTAGAAAGGGAGTTAGCATAGATGTCGTCAGGGATGGCGTTACTGAGGAATATACCACTATGCCAGCCCGAGTAACAAAGCTTAGTGACTACAGTATCGAAGTAACCATCTTCGAAGGGAAAAAGAGGCAGATAAGAAGAATGATCGAGGTACTCGGGAATAGGGTAATGCAATTGCACAGGGCCTCAATCGGAAGTTTAGACTTGGAATCCTATTCATTAGATCCCGGGCAGTACAAAGAGGAGTCACGGGAAGAAATTGTGCAAAAGATAGCCGCCTAGGTCTTAGTCTAATGTTGAGATATCCAATAAACGCGGTTCTGGCGTTCCTAGTTGCATTTCAGCTATTGCTTCCACTTCCATCTTTGCCCCTGCCATTGTGGTTACGAAAGGGATGTTGAGCTCCACGGCTAGTCTCCTCATCATATTGCCGTCTAATACTGCCCCACCAGTTGCAGTGGGGGTGTTAATTACTAGCTGTATCATACCCCTCCTCATTAAATCAAGAGCATCGGGAGACTTTCTTTCTTCGATTCTGTAGCATGTCTCTACTTCCAATGATCCGATCTCTCTGAGAGCGGATGCGGTGCCTGGCGTGGCGTGAATCTTGAAGCCCATCTCTTGCAGACGTTTTGCTAGCTCAATTGTACCACTTTTATCCTCATCCTTGACAGTGATATAGACCCCGCCAGATGTAGGAACAGGTAACTCTGTAGCCATTCTAGCTTTGAGATACGCGGCCGCTGGTCTTACGTGTGAGCCCATGACCTCTCCTGTGGATTTCATCTCGGGACCCGGTGCTGGGTCTAGGCCCCTTAGTTTTATGAATGGGAAAACGGGAGCCTTTACGGATACTGCCTCAGTCTGTGGCTTGGGTATGTCAAGAGAGGAAAGTTTCTCCCCGAGAGCCACTCTTGCAGCTATTCTAGCAAGAGGGACCCCAGTAGCTTTGGCAACAAAGGGGAATGTTCTAGATCCTCTTGGGTTCACCTCTAATACGTATAATTCCTCGTCCCTAATAGCAAATTGAATATTGTAACAACCTCTAATTCCTAGTTCTAGGCCAATAGTAGTGGTCCATTCCTCAACCTTCGAGAGTACACCTTCAGAGATATTCTGAGGTGGGATGAAGCAGGTGGAGTCACCTGAATGGATTCCGGCTTCTTCTAAATGCTCCATGATTGCTCCAATTAGAACTTCTTCTCCATCGCAGACAGCATCGACATCAAGCTCTATGGCATTACCTAGATACTCGTCAATTAGCAACGGCCTATCGGGAGAAAGGAATGCCTCGTCCATGTATGCCTCCAATTGCTTATCATTCGATAGTATCTCCATTCCTCTTCCCCCTAAGACATAGGATGGACGAATTAGAACTGGGTATCCAATAGAAGAAACCGCCTTCCGGACTCCTTCTGAATCTATGGCAGTCATGCCCCTTGGCATATCCAACTGACACCTCTCAGCGAAATCTTCGAATCTCTGCCTATCACTGGCCTCATCTACAGCTTCAGGGGTAGTTCCTTCGATTACCAAATTCAGGCCCAATTTTTCCAGATGAGATAGATTATCTGAAAGTGGTAGAGCCAGATTGATTGCAGTCTGGCCGCCGAACTGAAGGAGTATTCCATGAGCTTTCTCTCGGAGTAAAATCTCGGAAACTGATTCCAGATTTAGTGGATCGAAATATAGCCTGTCACTAGTGTCGAAATCGGTTGAAACGGTTTCAGGATTATTATTGATAATTATTGCTTCATGTCCCATTTCCCTTATCGCACCTACGGCATGGACACAACCATAATCAAACTCTATGCCTTGACCAAT
>DAOI01000029.1:67623-73297 GCA_002501805.1 Euryarchaeota archaeon UBA463
GACACAACCATAATCAAACTCTATGCCTTGACCAATTCTGATGGGGCCAGAACCAATAACGACTATTCTTTGCTTAGACTTAGTCTCCAGTCCTGGGACTAAATCAACACCATTTTCCCCAGTTCCCCCCTCATATGTTGAGTAATAGTAAGGAGTGACTGCGGCGAACTCTGCCGCACAAGAGTCGACCATTCTAAATCGTGGATGGATGCCCAATTGATGTCTTCTGATTGTAACTGCTGCCTCTCCTCTTCCCGATGGTAGATTCTTGAATCCGGAGGGAGGGAAGCCACATAGTGCATCTGCAATATGTAAATCTGTAAATCCTACTCCTTTCCAAGATCTCATCTCAGACTCTGGGATTTCAGAGGGGCGAAGCCCCATCTCGCCAGCGGCCCTAATCTCGGTCTCAACAGCCGCCATTTTCTCAAATCTGTGTAAGAACCACCTGGTTACTCCTCCAGTTAAGTCCCTGACATCCTCTAGCGAATACCCTCTTCTGAATGCCTCCATTATTGCAGACATTCTCCTATCTGTTGGCACCCTAAGCCAATCTTCTAAAATTGCAGTAGGGAGTTCCTCGGAAGACCTCTCATCCATAGACTCGCCTCCTGAAGAATCAGCCATCGTGAGTGGCCTTGGATGTGGTTTGCCATACTCTAGACTTGCCCATGCCTTGAGAAAGGCCTCTTCGAAACACCTCCCAATTGCCATTACCTCTCCTGTTGACTTCATGGAGGTCCCAATTGTTCTATCAGCTGTCCTAAATTTATCGAATGGCCATCTTGGTATTTTCACCACGCAGTAGTCCAATGTAGGTTCGAAAGCTGCGGTTGTCCCCTCGCCAGTGATTGGATTAGGTAGCTCATCTAGAGTATATCCTACGGCAATTAGAGCGGCCATTCTAGCAATTGGGTAGCCTGTTGCCTTAGATGCCAAAGCCGATGAACGTGATACTCTCGGGTTGACCTCGATAACTCGATACTGCCCCGTAGACTGCTCCACTGCAAACTGAACATTGCAACCTCCTTTGATATTGAGTCTTCTAATAAGTTTCAAGGCCGCGTCCCTCAACATCTGATGATCCCTATCTGAAAGAGTCTGTTGGGGTGCGACGACAACAGATTCACCCGTATGTACCCCCATTGGATCGAGATTCTCCATAGTGCAGACGATAATCGCATTATCAGCGGCGTCCCTCATCACCTCATACTCGTGTTCTTGCCATCCTAAGATGCTGACCTCAATGAGTACTTGGCCTATGGCTGATTGCAGAAGTCCCTGGCTGGCAATCTCAACTAGCTCACCTTTGTTGAATGCGGTTCCCCCACCCAATCCCCCTAGTGTGAAAGCTGGACGTATTAGAAGGGGGTATTTTCCAATCTTATCTGCGGCATCCAGAACCTCTTTGATTGACGAACAGGCTACTGCTTCGCATACTGGAAGATCGATACCCTCGCAGACTCTTTTGAAGAGGTCTCTATCTTCGGCCTCATCTATAGAGGCCAAATCACAACCTATCAATTCTACTCCTAACTCATCCAATGAGCCATCCTTGGCCAGAGCGGAGGCGATATTTAGTGCCGTTTGACCGCCCATGCCCGCTAGAATCGCATCTGGTTTCTCTAGCTCGAGTATTCTCTTGACAACCTCGGGGAGAAGGGGCTCAATGTATATCCTATCTGCCATTTCTGGGTCGTTCTGAATTGTCGCTGGATTAGAATTGATCAATATTACTTCGTATCCATCGTCTCTCAGAGCCCTACATGCCTGAGAACCTGAAAAATCAAACTCAGCCGCCTGACCGATTCTAATGGGTCCGCTCCCGAGTATTACTATTCTTGAGAGGTCGTTCCTTCGGGGCACTAATTCCCACCTCCTCCTATGATGGCTGGTTGTGGGTCTCCTGACAGATGGTCAGCAACTATGTCAGCAAATCTATCGAATAGTGGGGAAGCGTCGTGTGGCCCTGGACAGGCCTCGGGATGGAACTGGATGGTGAATGCTGGCTTCCCAACTAAATCCAATCCCTCGACAGTCCTGTCATTGGCATTTACGTGCCTGACAGTAAATTCGGCCTCTAAGATATTACTTCCAGCAGCTGAGCATGCGCCTGAGGGATGGGGGGCGAGCATTCCTTTACTGGGGTCTTCTACTGCAAACCCATGATTCTGACTTGTAATGTCGACCTTGCCAGTTACCAGATCAAGAACGGGTTGATTTGATCCCCTATGGCCGTACCTGAGCTTGTATGTTCTGAGTCCTGCGGCGAGACCCATGAGTTGATGCCCCAGACAAATCCCCATCACTGGCATATCTGATCTGACGGCAGCGGCGAGAGTGTCACGGGCCGTTGTAGCGGTTCCAGGGTGAGCTGGATCTCCGGGGCCATTAGATGCGAAAAGAGCGTCCGGCCTCCAATCGTCCATTATTTCTTGGAATGGCATTGAAGCAGGGCACCAGACTACCTCAAATCTACTACAAAGCTCTCTGATGATATTATACTTTATTCCACAGTCTAAAACTGCCAATCTGGGAAGCTTCTGGCCATTGTCTCCGGTAGCCCCCGGATTAGCAATAACGGGCTTGTCAACAGTCACTGATTTTACTAGATCTTCGTGATCTGGGGGAGTCATTTTTGATAATATTCTTTCCATCTCTCTCGCCTTGTCGACAGGTCCGAAAACACACAATAGAGTACCATATTCCCTTACTCTCCTGGTTAGGTCCCTTGTATCGACTCCTTGAATCCCTGGAACGCCGTGTGATAGAAGTAAATCATGAACGCTACCGACAGAATCCCTATGATCAGGAATAGGCATCATTTGTTTACATACTACTCCCCTAGGGTGGACCCTTGAGGACTCTGAGATTTGAGGAATTATGCCATAATTTCCCAACAGAGGCCATGTGAAGGTTAGTACTTGGCCTGCGAACGATGGGTCTGTCAAGCTCTCTTGATATCCAGCCATCCCAGTTGTGAAAACTAGTTCTCCCTGAGCTATAGTTTCAGCTCCAAATAGAACTCCATTGTATCTGGTGCCGTCTGCCAGAATCAATAATCCGGGCGCCTCACCGGGGGGGTTTCTATTCTGTGAACCCACTAGTCCATCTGCAGCATCTGGGAAAGTTGGTGCGTCCGAAACTCCAGGAATACCTGCGCCGGGAATGAATCCGCGTTGCAGTCCCGACCCCGACATCAGCGAAGCTGCACAAATACGTCACTTAATCATTGATGAAGAATTATGCCTTTTCACTCACTGGTCCTCGTTAGTAACAAGTATCTTTCCGTCATCACTGGGGACTACTGAAACCGATCCTCCTGGAAAGTCACCAGGTTCCCGTGGACCTAGGTATGAATTTAGGAATACGGCAAGTGCGGCCACCTCCGAATGGGGTTGGTTCCCTACTGCGACATTGTAGTTGGCTAATCCAAATAGTTCCCCTGGGACCTTTGTCCCTCCCACAACGACTGCCACCTCTCCCTCTAACGGGATTTTATCAGTAATTTCATTCCAAGGCTTCCCATACATTGTGAGGTGCACTATAGTCCCTCCTGATTTTGAAAATGACCTGAGCCACTTCATTGGCTTCCCCTCGTATCTGCAACTAAACTGGCCACCGAATCTGGACGTAACCGATCTCCAAGTCTCAATAGGGGTGGGGTCGTCATCTCCTGAAAGTATTACCTCGTCAGCACCGAATGCTCTGGCAGTTAGTCCAAGGTGAGAGGTCATTCTCTTATCTCGATCTACTCTATGACCTAGCCTCAAGACCGAGACTTTCAGAGTAGAGTCAACCGTCATAGTCACCCCAGAGGAGGGGTTCCTTCTTCATTTACAATTGGGTTATCTTGAATAGTAGTCTGAGGGAATAAATCCACTCCCATGTTCATCATCGTACTTCTGACCCATTGGAGAAGTATCGCATCCCAGAAGAACGTGGTTGCCATGCCGACCATTATTGCCATCGCCACAAGTCGACCTGAGGCGAATATTGCCACTTGCATCTCTATTTCTGGACCCATGATTGCATTGCCCAGAGGCTCTAAGATGTAGAACATAATTATCACAATTAGGATGCCTCCAATATTATTCAGAATGGCATTCCCAGTCTCCCTTCCTACTGACATTATGAAAGTAGCCATTAGAGCTAAAACAGGGATAATGATACTTATTTCTCTGAAGGTGAATTCCCCAATTAGAGATATTGGGATATCGGCATCTCCAAGTGAAGAGCCTCCTTTATCCACAGATATCCACCAAAAAACCGCAGTCATAGAGGCGAGAGCTCCGGAAACTAAGCCCCTGAAGCTTATCATTTCCCTGATATCGTGACGATCGGAGGGCTGGAGTCTCTGGATTATAGACTCCATTAATTCAAGAGATTCGCTAGTCGGACCGTCAGGTCCGCTGGATTGATTCATATTGCCCATATGGGCGTTTAGAGGCTCTTCAGAACCCTGGTCTCCCATCACCATCGCTATAATGCGACTCGGTCACATCATAAAGCATGCGTCGAATGGCGTGCCGAACATGCCCGACTGGCGACCTAAACTCAGAAGCCGCGCCGATGGAAATCCGAGGATTATGGGCATTCTCAATATTACTCCGGATTCATTTCACGGCCAATCTAGATACGAAACAGTAGAGTCTGCAACTAAGGAGGCAATTGCTATGGCCGAGAATGGTGCAGATTGGATAGATGTAGGCGGGGAGTCGACAAGGCCGGGATCGCGAGCTGTGCCTCCTCGGGAGGAAGAGGCTCGAGTAGTGCCTGTGATTAAATCCATTAGAGACGAGTTGCCGGATATAGGAATCTCAGTAGATACCAGGAGGTCCACCGTGGCATCAGCATCATTACAGGCCGGTGCGGATATGATTAACGATGTTTCATCTCTCGGAGATTCCGGCATGGCGGGCGTGATAGTTGAATACGATTGTCCCGTTTGTCTCATGCACATGAAAGGAATTCCTGAAAATATGCAAGAAAATCCGCGATACTCTGATGTAGTATCTGAAGTCAGGAAGAGTTTGGCGGATTCTACATCTAAGTTAAATATCCTAGGAGTGGATAATTCCAGGATTATTGTTGATCCAGGGGTTGGTTTCGGGAAGCTCCTGCAGCATAATCTGTCCTTGTTATCATCAGGTAGAGAGGTTTTGCCCGAGGAAGATATGGGCCTGATGTGGGGAGTTAGCAGAAAAAGTATGTTTGCTGATCTTCTCGGCAGAGATTCTACTGAGGACAGGCTAGCAGGAAGTCTTGGAGTTGCTTCAAAAGCTCGTAGCTATGGTGTTGATATTATCAGGGTCCATGATGTCGCAGAGCATGAGGACCTGTTTTCCACAATCAACTCCCTGAGGTGAAGTATTGACTATGGATACGGATAACATTGTTGACTTCTCCCCTAGTCTTAGACTGATAGGGACTGCACATGTCAGTAGTAAATCTGTAGAGATGGTCAGGAAGGAGATTTCTGAATATGAACCAGATATCGTTGCAGTTGAACTATGCAAATCTAGGCTTTCATCTCTTAAAGAGCCAGAATCTCTGGACTCTGAAGATTTATTGAAGATAATCAAAGAAGGAAAATCTCCAATGATTCTTCTACAATCAGCCCTAGCCGCTCAACAGAGAAAAATGGGGCTGACTACTGGGGAGAAGCCCGGAG
>DAOI01000021.1:0-19478 GCA_002501805.1 Euryarchaeota archaeon UBA463
AATAATTATTTTTATTAGATGTTATTATTACACTTAGAATAAAATAAGAACCATAAACCAGTATTATTTATTTTATATTATTGGTCTACTAAATTAACTGAATAATGAGGCCATGAATAATTAATGTCTTTCTTCATATTCAATCAAATAGTCATCAATAGTATATATGCTAGTTATTTTTTCTAGCTTTTTCTTATAACTTCAAATGACCCATCTTCATCGACAATCAAGCTATCCCCGTCTTCCAACTGACAGATAGTATCGGGAAGATCTGGAATTTCAAACCCTCCTTCAAAACCCTTACCAGAAGAATAATTGTGAGTAACTAAAATCTTGGCGTGAGAGTTTCTAGAAGCCAAGGACACAACATCAGAAGGACGATGATGATGAGGGAATTCGCCAATATCAGGCATCCCCATCTCGACGATAATCACATCCGCCCTCTTAGCTCGATTATCAATCTCATCACACGGCCCAGAGTCCCCACAGTGCAACAGACGAAATCCAGATTCATGCACAAGTTCGTAGCCATGGGGGTCAGTATCTGGATTATGAAGAACGGGGAACCTGTAGAATTTCCATCCCGTATCACCTATCTCATCATGCTCTGACTCATGCCAGTCAATAATATCGTCCAGAGACTCAAGACTCCCTGGAAACCCTGATCTACAGAGACTCTCAAGGATATCAATTCCACCCGGTCTTAAGTATACATCCAAACTAGCTTTTCCCTCCCTGTCTGAGATGTATTTCCTGTCAAGCATCAAGAATGGGAATCCAAAAATATGATCGCCATGCCAATGTGTGAACAAAATATGTTTGATGGCGCTTCCCGAAAATCCAGATCTTCTAAGCTGGGCAAGAAGCGTTGGAGGGGCATCAATGAGTATAGAATCGTCTATCAGCGCCAAGGCATGCATCCTCCCAGGTGGCGAGAAAGCATTTCCCGTCCCTAAGAAATCGACTCTTGGCATGCTATCGCGAGTACGCTTCATGACTTGACCCCATCGCCTTTTTTGTGTTCTGTAGAGGTCTCGCATTACATTTATTCATAAACGAGCATTATCCCGCCGGGATGAGGGATATAGTGTCCGAACCCCGTTCTATTCTCATTCTGTATGGTTCTCAATCAGGAAATTCCGAAGAGCTAGCCGAACAGGCAGGAAAAGCTTGTACAAATCATGGCCTCAATGCTTCTGTAAAAGCTATGGACGAGATTCAAATTAATGATTTGACCAATCACAAGAGAGTCTTAGTCTATTGTAGTACATGGGGCGATGGAGAGCAACCCGATAATGCTGAAGATCTATGGGAGGCCGCTAATGGAGGCGCTATCTCAGACTTGAAGGGCCTGAATTTCTCAGTACTAGCTCTGGGAGACACGTCGTATGATTTATTCTGTGAGTCAGGAAAGGAATGGGATGCTTGGTTTGAGACAATGGGCGCTAATAGAGTTCATCAGAGGGTAGATTGCGATGTTGACTATGAGGGGCCAGCCGCTGAATGGACAGCAGCCGTATTGCCATTAATGGCCGCTATTGAAGACGACCCTGTAGAAGAGGACAATGACTCCTCATCTACTACTGCGACTTCGATTGCAGAAGCTTCCGATGTAGAAGTCCCGAAGAAATCGGAAAAATCACAGTGGAATGCTAAAAATCCATACTCTACTAAAATTTCAGAAAATTTTGTCCTAAATGGAGAGGGGTCAGGCAAGGAGACTAGACATATTGTATTCCAATTGGGGGATTCAGGACTTAATTACAAGGCCGGAGACGCCCTAGGAGTAGTTCCACGAGGACCTCCCGAAGTAGTTCAAGAAATACTTTCAATCACTTCTCTAACTGGCGAAGAGATTGTTGAGACACATGTTGGTGAATTTAGCCTAAGGGAGGCTCTGACGGACAAGTATGAGGTCCACAGGGTATCCAAGAAATGGATTGAGTCCCTCGGCCCTAGGCTAGTGTCTTCTTCTTCAAGTATCGATATCAAAATAATTAGTAGGACAAGATCCTCATCCAGAAATGGAAATGTGATTATGGATTGGGCCGGTTCTGGAGAGGACGACGATGTCCCCGAACAATATGTAGAAATTGGTATGCCGTCTAACCCTTCGGAAGTCCTTTGGCGTGAATTGACATCAGATCCCAAAGCAATGGAGGACTACATGTGGTCTCGAGATTATGTCGATGCCCTATCTGACTTTGGTCATATTGGATTCACTGCACAGCAACTTGTCGAGGGCATGGACCGGCTAAAACCAAGACTGTACTCTATAGCCAGTAGCCCAGATCACGAACCAGGAACTGTGCATCTAACTGTAGGCATAGTCAGATACAATCATCATGACAGGGATAAAACTGGACTTTGTACCGGTTTCCTAGCAGATAGATGCGAAGTCAATGAGACAGAGATTGGAGTATTCATGTCACCCACAAGATCATTCGTTCTTCCAGAGGTAGGTTCAGCCGATGCAATCATGGTGGGGCCCGGTACAGGAATTGCTCCATTCAGGGCATTCCTACAACAAAGAGATATCAATGGAGATACAGGTAGAAATTGGTTATTCTTTGGTGATTGGACCGAAGATGGAGAGTATTACTATCGGGATGAGATGGAATCATGGAAAGAGAGAGGGGTACTTGACAGGCATGATTTAGCATGGTCCAGACAGGGTTCTGAGAAAGTGTATGTCCAGCACCTGATGAAGAAAAATGGAGAGGAAATATGGAATTGGATAGATGGGGGAGGCTACTTCTATGTCTGTGGTGATAAGAATTACATGGCCAAAGATGTACACTCAACACTAATAGAAATCTGTTCCGATCATGGAAAAATGTCCCCAGAAGAGGCAAAGGAATTTGTAGAATCGACACTAATGAAAACCCAGAAGCGATATCTCAGAGATGTTTACTGAGGGCTAGAAATCAACACAATCTTCCGATTCAATGATAGGGCAACCGTTACAGCGTTGCCTCGATGTTTAGGAGGGTCCTCATCGCAAACAGAGGGGAAATAGCCCTCAGAATTCTACGCTCATTACGTACCATGGGTATCGAAGCCGTTGTTATACACGGGAAAGAGGACAGACTATCTCTGCCAGTCAGACTTGCTGACGAGGCGGTTTACATCCCACGTTCGGATCCACTAGCTTCGTATTTGGATATTGAAGCAATAGTGGAGGCAGCTAAGGAAGTTGGAGCGGATGCCGTACACCCCGGTTACGGATTCTTGGCTGAAAATCCAATCTTTGCTGAAAGATTGGAAGAGGAGGGTATTACTTTCATTGGACCTAGTGCAGATGTTCTAAGACTTCTTGGGGACAAGATAGCAGCCAGAGATGCAATGGTCAAATCTGGCATTCCAGTTGCCATGGGTTCAGACGGTCCGATATCTGATCCTGAAGAAGCAGCTATACAGGCTGCAGAAATAGGGTATCCTGTGATAATTAAGGCGGCCGCAGGAGGAGGGGGTATTGGGATGCAAGTAGTCGACTCACCAGGTGATTTCGACAAGGCATTAAGAATTTGTCAAGGAAGGGCACTTTCTGCATTTGGAGATGATAGAGTATTTCTGGAGAAATTCATACAAGGGGCACAACATATCGAGTTTCAAGTCATCGGAGATGGGGAAAAGGCAATTCATCTTGGAGAGAGATTTTGCTCTATTCAGAGAAGGCATCAGAAAATTTTGGAAGAAGGCCCCTGGCTATCCGAAGAAGTCAGAGAGGAGCTCGGTTCGAAGGTCGTCGCAGGAGCTGAAGCCGTTGGTTACAAGGGACTAGCCACATTCGAGTTTCTCAGAGATTCCAATGGGGATTTCTATTTCCTCGAAGTCAATCCTAGGGTACAGGTAGAGCATACTGTAACTGAAATGATAACTGGATACGATTTAGTTTCCATTGGCATAAGGGTAGCTGCAGGAGAAGGAATTCCCATAAATCAGAGCGATGTAAAAATTAGGGGTCACGCGATACAGACTCGCATAAATGCTGAGAACCCACTCACGCTCACTCCCTCGCCAGGAAGGCTCTGGGAATGTCATTGGCCAAGTGGCCCTGGAGTTAGGGTAGATTCTCATGCCCACACTGGATACGATATGCCTGCCTCATTCGACTCGTTGTTGGCTAAGGTAATTGTCTGGTCACCAAGTAGGTCCGATGCAATTTCCAGAATGAAAGCAGCCCTCAGTGAAACCATGTTACTCGGCGTAGATACGCTAATTCCCCTCCATCAAGCAATTCTGAATAATCATGATTTCTTGTCAGGAGATATTACAATCAGGTTCCTTGAAGAACATCCTGAGTTATTGAAGGGTGAATGATGATGGAGATGGTAATTGTTGGGACAATCTCCTACGATGACATCGAGACTCCTTCGGAGAAGGCCAGCTCCGTTCTAGGTGGTTCTGCCACCCATTCAGGACTTGCCTCCTCGTTCCACCTGAGGCCTCCACCTGGGCACTCTCCTAGGATAGGAGTTGTTAGTGCGGTTGGAGAAGATTTCTCGACATATCACCAGATGGTTTTGGAGGATGCTGGAATGAATCTCGCGGGGGTTGCTCTGAGGGAAGGAGAGACATCAACTAGGTCAGTGAGATTTACTGAATCTATGGATAGATCAGAAATTACCAATACTGAATTGAATGTACTGGAGGAGTTCACCCCGGTCCTTCCTAAGGCTTGGACCGCGCCGGACGTACTTCTATGTGCTAACTCAAATCCAAGTATGCAAATAGAAGCTCTGGAGCAGTGTCCAGATGCTAAAATTAACGCTCTGGATACCAATAAGATTTGGATTGAGGAAGAATTTGAAGGTCTTTCTAGGGCTATGAGAATGGTAGACGTTGTGGTCTTAGAAGAAGAAGACGCGAATGCCATTTCAGGAGAGAAAGTACTGACTCAGTCAATATCTTCAATCATCTCAGGAGAAGCTCTTCACGGAGGAACTGCGGCAGGGCCAGGGCCGAGAAGCATCATCGTTAAGAGAGGAAGTAGTGGAATTCTCGCTTATCTTCCCTGTGGGACTATAGCACTCCCTTCATATCCAATGGAAAATCCGGTTGACCCGACTGGCCGTGGAGATACTTTCATAGGTGCCTTGTTCTCTTCATTGGTTGGGCACGATGGATCTCTGAATGATGCTGAAGTGATGAGGAAGGCTATGGTTCATGCCACTGTCACATCTTCGTATTGTGCAGAGGGAATAGGAACCAAAGGAATAAGGTCCCTAGGAAGGGGAAAATATCATGCTAGAGCCGATAGATACAGGAGAATAGTTGGGATATAATTATTCCAATCTTCGTACACCTGGGATATGATGCTTCTCCCCCTTGGATGGCGCCTTTCTCAATTGTGAAAACTTCAGTCCTCCCGAAGGCATAGTAAGTTGCCTTGGGGCCCTATTCTTTCCTGAAGAAACCCTTTCAACGACAGAATCCAATGCCGCCTTGGCTGAAACAGGACTCTGTTCCGAAGGTGGAGCGGGCCTACTAGCGATATCTGCTTGATGATCCTGGTCACTTCTGAGTCTGATATGCTGAGAGCTTTGGAATCTTGAATTACTACTATCGAAAGTTCCATCAATATCTCCATATTGAGAGGCATAACTATCATCTCTGCTGTATCTTGTTCTGCTCTTTGGCCTAAGTAACGACTCGATCCAACTGGGTTTTCTCCTACCTCTTACTACGAGATCCTTGTTGAAACGTCCACCATTCATTGAGGCGACCAAGCTCGAAACTCCCGGATAGTCATCAAGATCATTGGACTCACTATCTGGTCCTGAAAGATATTTTACGGAATCGGCTTTCTTCGCTCTTGCCTGTCTTACTATTCCGGGCACGCACTCCTCTCTGACCGCCTCTTCAGTAGGGGTCGGTAAGAGCTGGCCATGATAATCAGATTTTGGAAATCCATGTTGATTATGCGCCCTCCTAATCATTTGTGAGCTAGAAGGTGGTCTCTGAGCAACCCTCTCGGGAGGCCCCACATCGAATGAACTCTCGAATCCAAATTGAGATACACTTTCCTGCTCGTCTTTATTCTCAGAATCAAACATTCCTCCGAAACCGAAAATATCTGTAGTCTCGGAATAGTCGCTAACATCCCTACTGGAAACTTCTGTTACGGGCTCCTTTTCCCTGTACCAGGAAGGGGCCTCTTCCCGGCCCCAAGCTCTCTCATAAGCAGAAATACCATTTTCTGAAGGATTTGCAGTAGGAAGTTCTGGTGTGGTTCCAGACATTCCAAAACCAATTGGAGTCTCTTCATTAATGGACCCCAATCCTCCGAAACCAAAATCAGAGTATCCTTCAAAATCGGATTTTTCCTCTTCCATGTCAATTGGGATATCTGCCAAATTTGTCTGATTATTTTCTAACTGGATTTCGGGAGGAGAAGGAGGCCACGGTAGGGCCTTCATTGGAGGCATCCCTCCAGCATCTTGGAATGCAGGAAACATGGGTAACTCATTCTCAATTTTCTCCAGTCCTGAACGAGCTTCTTCTATGCTCGACCCTCTTCTCAGCCTATCAGTCATCAGACAAAGTCGCATTAGAGATCCTTCTCGCCCCCCTACCATATGCCTAGATTTATCTTCATCCTCGATAACTAGAACCGAACTTCTTAATCTGAAGTAGGATAACGATACAAGAATTCCAGCTGCAGAAACCGCCCAACCTAGGGGCGGAATCAGTGTGGAGTACCCGATAAATGCAGTTATCCCGCCTAATATTGGGGTTCCACTGGGAAGTATGGGTATATTCATATGTCTCATTTTCGAGATTGATTCGAGATCGATCCTAAGTCCCTGGCCGAGTCTATTCTCTATAGTCAGCTGACGCTGATTTAGAATACCTACGAAACCCCCTCTCATCCCAACCAAACTTAGGCCTCCGATTAACTCGGAGTCACCATCAGTTCGGTCGGGCTTATGCCCGACTGAGTACATCCCATTGTGCGAGTGTCGGATTCATGGTATAAGTTCTCGGGGAATTGCATCGAAAAATACGTTGCTTAATGCACAAATATAATCATGCCGAATTGGTCTCTGTAACAGTCCCAATAATCCTCATTGGAACAGCGTCAAGCTGAACCAAAATCACTACTCCGAGCCCGTCCTTTCTGACAACTAGTGGACTTTCCCATTCAATGGAGATCGCACTCCCTTGTATCGCAATCACTCTCCCAACCTTGAATTGCATATTTGTAGAAGCATGAACGATATCGCCAATCGCGACCCTCCTCCTCTGAAACGGAGCCTCCTTCAGCTCAGAGATAGTGGAGCTGAGCTCCACTAGCGAGTCAGAGTCCTTGAGAACAATCATTGAGCCCTTCCCAATGTCATCTTCATCCACTCCTCTGAGTGCAACCCCTACCCTATCGCCAGAGCCAGCCTCGTTTACATCGTCGTCCATTACTTGCAGACTCCTCACAACTCCAGGTCTTCTACCTGGAATAATTTCAATCTGATCATGCTTCTTTATCTTGCCCGATTGAACGTATCCTATTCCGACCACGCCTATCCCTTGGACATTGAACTTCTGATCGAGTGGTACTACCAATTCGTCACTTTCATCTTCAGATTGTCCAAGGGAAAACAACTCCTCTCTAATCTCATGTGCCTCAGGTAACTCCTCCAAGATATTCCAGTTAAGTTTAGCCTGTTTGAAGAGAACCCTTACCTGATCGGGGTCTACCCAATCTCCAGAATCAGGGTTGATAACAGCTATTCCAACTTCAATTTCTGAGCATTTCATGGCCACTAATACTTCTCCCAGAGATGCGTCTATTTGTTTGACTTCCACGAAACCAACTCTGGAAACATTCAGCACAGACAGAAGAGGTCTGATACTCACAGGATGCTTCAACGGCCTAAGAAGAGAAAGAATCCTCACCTTCTCATCTTTGGTTTCTTTGAATACGTATGAAACGACATCTCTGGAATCTCCTTTCTTAGCAATATTGCTTGCCAACTCATCCGACCCATAGAAGGCTACGTTTAGGACTGACATAATACCTCCAGAGTCTCTCTAGATCAACGTCGCATTGCATCGCGAGCAGCCTTAGCATCGTTCCAAAGACTAATTTCTTCATCAGAAGTGGGTGTGAACTGAGGTACTGAAATAGGACGCATCTCATCATCAATAGCTACCATGAAAAAGTATCCAGAACAAATTTGTTCCGGCTCCCAATCAGACCTTGTCATTCTACAAGATCTCACTAGTACTCCTACTGTTCGAGGAGATGTCCAAACTACCCTTCCAATGGTCCTAATTATGTCGCCCTGATATGCCGGTCTCTGAAATTTCAACGCATCTACAGAAACCGTGACGAACTCCTCGTGTGCAAACTTACTAGCCGCCAGGCCTGCGGCTCTATCCATAATAGACATTAAATGACCACCAAACAAAGTATTCAGGGCATTTGTGTCCCCTGGAAACACCTCATCCAAGAGAATTACCGGCTCGGTAGATCGTGGCTCTCCCATGTTCCTCAAATTAACCCCGTGGCTTGCCCCCCTTCAATACTACACCAGAAAATTGAGGAAAACGTACAATTCAACCGCTTAGTTGAACAGAAAAACCTCCTAGCATGTCCATGGATGGAGCCCAACTCATCTGGAGGGAGGTAGTCATTGAAGATCCAGATGGCGGGAAAATAATCCTTTGGCCGCATCTCCCCTGTATTCTAATGCCGAACCAAATCAGATCTAGAGAAATCTGGGATGGGCTAGCCCTCCTCCTCTCTACTAATGATTTTTTATCGATGAAGGATGATGACATCAATGAGAGAAAAAGTCCCGGAGCCAATGTTGAGGCGGCAATATCCTCAGGTACTCAGTTTGGAAAATTATTGAAGGGTCTCAGAGAGTTAGAAATTGATGGCCCACATATTCCCGATCCAGAACCCATGCGACTCGTCACACATGCACAGAATGCCAGGGGGGGCCTTCCAATATATCTGATCGAGCCAGATATAAGCGAAGAAAAATGGGTAGACTGGCTATCTAGGAGTGCGGATATGCAGGTTAGAATATCCTCTCTAGCATCAAGACTGACGTCTAACAGGAGATGGAAGAAAGACTCCGCTAAAGCAGTCTCAAAAATACAGCATGATAGAGTGATTGATACTGAGATGGGGGCGGCATCCGCTACCTGTTTTTCATGGAATGCCGAGGAAGAGAGAGTTATTGGTAGAAATCTTTCACAAGAAAGGGACATGAGATTCGCCTCTAGGATAAGGGGGGCATTGGCTGACTTGAGGGACAGCAGGGTTGATGTTGATGAATCTTCACAGCCACTACTGATGGTACCAGTACATCAGGCCAGACTGCCTTCGATAGAGGAATCAATTTTAGCTTGGCCCGAACCAGAAACAATCAGGAGTATGAAATAATGTCTATCTCACCCGAATTCAACATCGAAACTCAAACTTTCAGATTCGTACCTTCAGTACCGATAGATCATGCTGAGGCCATAACACTAGCTTCAGGTACTAAGGCAGGAGACTACGTTGTGGTCTCACACGAAGAGCCCAGAGCCACATACGTAATTGAGCCGAACGGCTCAATTCTAGTACACGGACTGTCTAGAAGTGAAGTTGCTGAGTTGGCTGTACAGGAATTACTCCTCAATCTTGGACTCCCCCTTGAAGGACTTTCAATGGACTCCGGAGAAATCATAGTAAGCTTCTCCCTTGGTAAGAATGTACTTCTGGAAATAGCTGAGAAGAGATTCTCAGATATTGAGATGGACGATCGAATTGATGCTATCAGGATTTCAGCATCACTACACAAAGCCACTATCATACTCTATGATAATGGGAAAGGAGTGGTCTTAGGGCAATCTTCGAGAAAGGTATCCGAGATGGCAGTGAGGCATTGGGCTGAAAAACTGGATAATGAAGAAGCATTGGCGTGAGATAATGCTGGTTAATGACAAATGGGAAGGGCCCATTGTAGACCAGCACATGCATCTGGACAAGACCAACAGATTCCTCAGTGCCGCTGAAGAATTCTCAAATGCTGGAGGAACAGGGATCTTTCTGGTCCACAAACCATCATTTTCAACGTCTCTTCCAAGAAATATTAGCGACTACAGGGATGTATACCAAGAGACATTGAATATGGCCTCAAAAGTTAGAGAAAAGATAGGACTAGATGTCCAAGTGGTACTCGGCCCTCATCCCGTCACTTGGGATATTCAAGCAAACACTATGGGTGTCGAAGAGTCAACTGAACTACATATTTCCGCAGTAGGACTAGCGCTAGAAATGATCGAGAATGGAGATGCGATATGCCTTGGCGAGGTTGGAAGGCCACACTATCAAGTTTCAGAGGACAGATGGGAGAGGGCAAACGATATGTTACTGGAGATAATGAGAATGGCCTCATCCTCAAACTCTCCCGTACAGTTACACGTGGAAGATAATGGCCATCAGACATGTGCTGATCTAGCCTCCTTGTGTGACAAAGCAGGACTCCCCAGAAATAGGGCCGTCAGACATTTTGCATCTTCCGATTTAACTCAGAAAAATACCTCAGGACTCCCTGTTACTGTAAGTATGGGCAAGGGAAGCATCGAAGGAATATGCTCCTCAATAGAACTGAGCAAGTCACATTGGGGGATGGAGACGGATTTTCTTGACGATCCAAGGAGGCCGGGAGCGGTACTCGGCCCCCGGACCATTCCCAAGAGAACAAACCAACTGTGCAAAGCTCTCAGATTAATGGGATGGGATAATGACAAGATAGAGCGATGCATCCTAGATATCCATGAGAATTGGATTTCCTCAACCTACTTCTAGTCAAATATAGTCTTGGGAGTGAAAGTAAGAACTGCTCCAATAATGAAAATAAGTACAGAAGTCGCAAAAAATCCAAACTCAGAAAAACCAATGTCAAATCCCATCTGCTCGATTCCCATTTTCCAAACGGGACTGTTAACTGGCATGAACAATATCATTGAGGCTATGCCTATTCGTTGCCTTAGGAGCACATGCTACCGACAACGGCATTACTTTTCAAGTACGAAGTAAGAACTTCTCCTTGACCGAATCGGTTTAGAGACAACATACACTCGGCTAGCCCGAGCGCCTGTAGTGAAGGGGTTATCACAAGAGGTTTCCAACCTCTTGTCCCGGGTTCAAATCCCGGCGGGCGCACCATTGGAGAAACTTAGAGTGAAGCATTGAAACGCTCATCTCTCTGCGGTCCTACATGTCGAACGATAGGGACTCCAAAAGTGAGGGATCAATATCTGTCACATCGATCAGTAAGGACAACTCTGACCTTCTCGAAGAAAAACAAGTTGTCGGACGCAAGATATGGAGGATTTTTCCTTATGTCCTGAAATACTGGCAGAGGGCCCTCGGAGGTCTTCTGGCCAATATGGGTGCAAGAGTCTTCGATTTGATTCCATTCATTGCTATCGGGATGGCCGCTGATTATTACAACCCCGATAATCCCCAGTTCACAAATTCCAGGATAGAGAGTTTTGTCACTATAGAATCAATACCAGATTTGGGTCCAATAAGCTCAACTGAGCTTGGCTTTGGCCTGCTTATATTAGTATCATTCGTAATTCTAGCAATATTCCAAGGATTTAGCAATCAACTTTGGCAATCTATAGCATACAAGGCCCAGCATGACATTAGGATGGATGCTACGAGGTCACTCCTGAATATGGAAGCGTCCTATTTCGAGACCCGTCAAACTGGAAATCTAATGTCTGTCTTATCTGCCGATGTAGCTCAACTTGAGGATATAATTTCAGATTCTAGCACCAGTATAATCAGGATATTTACAACCTTGTGCACGGCATTCGTAATTCTTTACTGGATGTCTCCATTGCTCTGTATGATTCTATTTGGGCCACTAATAATGATCGTGCCAATGGTTATTTGGTTCTCAACAAGAGTACAACGAAAATATCGTAAACAGAGGGAGAGTACAGGTGGAATAATTGCTATCCTTGAGAATGTCCTTTCTGGAATAACCATTGTTCAAGCATACAATGCGACTGGCTTCGAGAGAGATAGGGTTGAGAATCAGAGTGGCAATTACAGGGATCAAGCAGTAGAGGCCGCATTCATCAGAAATAGATTCATCCCCGGGTTCCATATCGTCGCAGGAATCTCATTTGGACTTCTGGTTTCTGCAGGAGGCTGGCTCATGAATTCGGGACAGATTAGCGTGGGGCAATTTGTAACCTTCCTCCTCATATCCACAAGAATGACGATGCCATTATGGATTTTAGGAATGCTCTTGAATCAGCTTCAGAAGGGTGAAGCTGCATCTAGAAGGGTTTTCGCAGTTATCGATCTGGAGCCTTCTATCTTCGACAGAGAAGACTCCATTCCCTTAGAGAATCCGATTGATAGTGTGTCATTTCAAGACGTCTCATTTGCATATCCATCCTCTAGCTCAAACGTCCTCAGCGGAATAAATCTTAATGCCTCGTCAGGACAATTTCTCGGAGTGATGGGGCACACGGGAGCTGGAAAAAGTACGATTCTAAAATTAATCGAAAGATTTTACGAGCCACAAACAGGAAAAGTACTGATTAATGGCAGGGATATCAATGAATTCTCCATTGAATCAGTTAGATCAAGAATTGGTTTTGTGTCACAGGACCCGTTCCTATTTTATGGGACAATTAGAGACAATGTCTGCTATGCCAGAGATGCTGAAGAAAGCGAGATTCTCAATGCCTTGGAATTGGCTGGCGCTTCGGAATTCATCTCCCAACTATCAAACGGCCTTGACACGATGGTAGGAGACAGAGGGGTAATGCTGTCTGGGGGACAGAGGGCTAGGATAAGCTTGGCTAGAGCACTGCTGAAGGACCCGGATCTATTGATTCTAGATGAGGCCAGTGCGTCTCTTGATGCCGAAACAGAGAAGAGAATCCAACAGTCACTATTTGATGGTTCTAGTGGCTCAAAGAAGAGGATAACAATTGCAGTTGCTCATCGCCTAGCCACAATCAGGAATGCTGATGAGGTAATCGCAATGGTCGATGGCGCAATTGTTGAGAGGGGAAAGCATGAGGAGCTCATCGCTAATGAAAATGTATATGCATCACAGTGGTCTATACAGACTGGGGAACTAGACTGATAGGTGATGGATTGGATAATATCGAATGGATCAGGGTCGATCCGGGTTCAACTTACTTAGGTTCCAATAACCGCGCGATTATTTTTGGCGCTCCCGGGCCCAGGCATGAGGTTACCATCCAGCACTCTTATGAGATTTCCAAGGAAGCTATTCCCCATTCGGAAGCCTTGGCTATGTGCGAGGTGTCAGACCTGTCAATATCCTCGGAATCAGAGTGGCAACTTGCCTATGACAGGGGACTAATCCGAGAGGGAAAAGATATCGAGGTTTTAGAGGACCGAATCTCATCATCATATTGGGGGAAAGTTTGTGATGGCAGAGCATTCCTGACTAAAGGATCTAGCTTGGAGATATGCAGAGAATGGGTCCGGAATAAAGCCACACCTAGGTACCTGCCCCCCACAGCTTCGGTCAGAAAGCTCGCAAGAATGGTCAGACGGGGGAGCAGGGATAAGAATCCAATTGCGCCACGACTTCCTAAAAGCCCTCCAACAAGAAGAATCTTATTAGAGGAAATATCAATAATTATCTTACTAGGAATTATTCCTTCATTTCTCTGGGCACATTTCAATGCAAGCCCTGGGTATATTGAGTCTGGATGGCCAGGATTAATTTTAGGAGGAGTAATACTAGGGATATTGTCTGGCTTATTCTGGAGGCCCAAACAGCCAACATGGTGGGCGGACGGATCAAAGATGTTCCCAAGAAGGTGAATAACTTGAACCGAGAAAACTCCAGAATAATATGGACTTACATCCAAGATGCTGGTGATAAGTTAGTCGGAAAGTTGCCCCCCTCTCGTCATCACCCGAAAGGAAGGAATCCTTATGCCCATGTAGCCATATGTGTCAAGGGGAGATTCGGCCAGTCTTACAAGGAAATTCCAGATGAAAGAATTCAGGAGGTCATGGATTATATTGACCACTTGGTGGAGAATCCAAGCTAGCTTCTCGAACGGTCGTCTATCTGAAGTCCGGATCTACCAGTAAGTATTCTCAAATTACCTCTAATGACTCCTATCCCATAATTCCAATGTAGACTAAAGGAAACAATAGGAGATAAGAATACTGTCAAGAAATCTCTATTTGGAGAGGCTCCCTTGAAAGATCCATACCAAGCAATTAGGTTGTACAGGCCAGCTAAGGTTGGTAGTAAATGAGCTCCTGTCCTTGGCAACCCCATAGGCACAGCTGAAAGCCTGATGTCCCAGAAATCTGGCCATGCAACTCCCCCATTTGCCAGTCCCCAGAAAAAGAATGCAAAAGCCCCTATAACAAGTGGGGGGAATAAAGCTACCAGAGTATGAGTAAACTCATGAAGCTCAGGATATTTTTTACTCGCAAGGGTCCTGACTAGTCCATAGTTTCCAATTTGCTTCCTAACTCTTGAGAGATTACGTCTTCGATGCCATATTACAGCAGTCCTATCAGTCCAAATCTTGTGCCCCGCTTCTCTTATTCGATAATCAAGTAGTACGTCTTCAGCTCCTATTGCCCCTTCGTCGAATCCACCAACCTCATTCAGGACGGATCTCCGATATGCCGAGTTAACTCCAGGTAACTGATTCACTTCATCTAAATCTGAGCCTCCTACTTTACCGTAATTTGTTCCCGCAGTGAAGATAGTACTGCAGAATGTGACATCGATAACCCGTTGCCATAACGTCGACTCTTCTGGTGGAGCAAAATTCGGACCTCCCACTCCTGACACCTCCTCTCTTTCGAACCACCTAACTAGATTGGCAACCCAATTCTCGGGCACAATTACATCATCATCGGTGAAGAAAACAAATTCCGAATCTGTCTGTTCCAAAGCGATGTTACATGCATCGGCTCTAGTTTTGGAGCCCCTGTCATCGATGAAGCGCACCCCTTTCAATTCCGCGACATCCTTTCCAGGGTCGCTCCCTGGACCAACTACTACAATCGATATATCACGATACGTCTGAGCTAGGAGGCCATCGATCGCTATACCTAGCTCTGTGGAATTGCCCACGGACGGGATAATGACACAAACCGAACCGCCCATGACATGCGACTGGACTACTTGTATTCAAAACAGCGCTAACATATCAAGGGTCATTGGTTACTCTTGGAGCTAGGAAATAAGTCCAACTCGCACCGCCCTCGTTACTGTTCCATGACATCCTAAGTGGATATTTCTCCTGGAACTCGACTACTACTTGTTCCGTAAGTCCGCCTGCAAGCTTCCTTGTAAGCGGGTCTAGGAATTGCAGAGAATAAGTCGAACTAGTAGGAGTGGGAGAGCTCAATTCACTCAATTCGCCAGATTCAAAAGACACAGTCACGCTCTCTCCAGCTTCCTGGTCTGCGGAAATAGTCATCTTTGTGCTATCAAGACTCAGGTTAACCAGCTCGTTCACCATCTTCGCGGCTCGGAGTGCTCTGGACAGCTTGTCAGAGCCTATTGTGGCACTATTGTTGAACTCCAGTTCCGGCATCTTAGGTTGTGTCATAGTGCCAACATCTAGGCCTCTAAGGATCCTATGCACCTCTCCAACTCTTACATTAATTGCTCCAACTGCGTCATCATAATCAATCTCAACCAGATCTCCAGGTCCAGCCAGACTCAGCAAATCCCTCATCTTACTCAGCTCTATTCCTATCTCTACTGGCTCCACCTCATATGTCTCGAAGCACTCATCGCCAATGGTTGCCGATAGAAGGGCCACATGTGAGCCATCTACCACTATGGTATGCAGTCCCTTTTCTCCCCAGACCAGTTTCGCCTCCTCTGCCAAAACAGAAAGTAGGTCGATAATTTCCCTCATAAGTTGGGTGTTTGCAGTCACTCTCAGCATCTTATCACCACAAGTCACACAGTTGGGGGTCTTTCATCCTTCGGAAGGACCATCGGTCCGACTACTGATACTCCCTGAACTTCTTACCACAGTTTTTACAGGTACACACCTTAGTTTCCGGCTCATCCGAGCTTCTGGTTTGCATAAGAATGACAAAAATCTCATTCTTGTCACATTTTGGGCATCTAATGTCCCCAACTCTCAGAACTCCTTTTCCACCCTCGTCTTCTACAACCTCGGTTAGATGTTTGAGATTCTTCGTCTCTCCAGAAGATCTGGCTTTGCTCAAATCTATAGTCTCGCCAGTCATAGGATCTGTAAATTCAGCACCTTTGCCATCCTTTCCCGTGAGGGGCCCCTCGTACCCGCATGTGTAGTTAGTACATCTGATATTCCCATTAGGTTCCATAAATCCAAGAGTTCCACATTCTGGACAAAACATCTCTTCCTCTCCTGTCAGTATCGCACAGACATAGTAGTGCTGTACCAACAGACTATTCAACTATTCTACAAAAAGAGTAGAAAAAGCACTCAGGACATAAGTTCTAGAGTGGTTCGATAACCAACCCATGCGAGGCCAATACTTCCGATTATGGTAACCAATGCGTATGCAAAGGCCGTGGAATGAGACTCTTCTGAAAATTCAAGATAGTCTATGGCGAAGGCCGACATTGTTGTGAATGAACCAAGGACTCCAGTAGCAAAAACAGCCATCGCCCCCTCGCTCAATGCGGTACCAGCCGCGATAGCACCAAAAATAGATCCCAGTAATAGAGAACCGAGAAGATTTACCCCGACGGTTGCATATGGCCCTGAGTCAGGCTCGAATGAGCTTTGTACCGAATATCTTAGTGAGGCGCCTATGGCACCCCCTACTGCGACTAATGCCAATAGTCGAATATCCATGCAGCGACATAGGGACATGACGTTTGACTCCTTCTGAAGATTTTACAATCGGACCGTTGAAGCGTGAAGGCCCAATGCGGCAACCATGGAGATATGGTACGACTGGAGACTATCAAGAGTAGTCGATGCCGAAGGAAACATCTTAGATCAGGTAAATTGGTCTGCATCGAGTTCGGTAAATGCTCTGGTGGAAAGACTATCCGAACTCCAATCAGGAAGGCTGAGTCCAGAGGCCAGAGTTCTGGCCAACAGGTTCCCTGATGCAGTTTCAAATCCCCTAGGCGCGATTTCTGATGAATCATGGCCCGAACTAAGTAAAGAGGAGTCGGAGATGCTATCCGAGGCATCAATAGCTCTCGCCAAGAAAGGAGTAGCGGCTTCTGCTTCGGATCCAGACCGTAGGCTGGACATGCTATCGTCATCTTCCATAGAACTGAGAGCTTCTTGGACGACCCAAGAGGCGAGATCAGTTGAGTGGGCAGGATTATTCCTTCCGGACCTAGATCTGGATGAGAGAAGGGCCGATATTCCCCTGTATGTGTCCAAATCAAAAGATATTGAGAATCTAGCAACAGAACTAGGAGTTTCTATTCCGGACCACCCCCCCTCGGAATTGGAGTGGGCCGCAATGAACTCTCAAGCTAAGGGGGTGGTCTCTCTGTCTGAGAGGCTTCTTCTCAATGAGCAAGCCACCAAGGAGCTCGCAAACTCCTACGTTCCTTCCCTTTCTTCTCTAATCGGGCCACTAGGGGCAGCCAGAATGGTAGTACTGGCTGGTGGAAGGGAGAGGCTAGCTAGAATGCCCAGCGGTAGCTTACAGGTTCTAGGAGCTTCTGGAGCTATGGCAGCACACAGAAGAGGGGCCCCTCCCCCTAAACACTCACCTGTCCTATTCTCAATGCCCCTTGTTAGCAGATCTCCAAGATGGGTCCGAGGTAAGATAGCCCGCTTCTTGGCAGGAAAGTGCTCAATAGCCGTCAGGATCGACCATTTCGGAGGTCAGACATGGGATGATGAAGAAATCAAGAAAATCCACAGGGAGGCCGAGTCCATAAGAGATAGATTTCCCAAGCCGCCCAAGAGGGGTTAGCCTATGCCTAGGAAACCAGTATCTCTTGGTTGGGGCGTAAAGAAGGAGGGCAAGTCAATATGGACAAGAAATGCAAATAAAGGCGTTTCAGTCAGAGGGGAGAGGAGAAAGAGATCGGGCAAGATTGAATGGAGGAGATGGGACCCCTACAGATCGAAGGTTGCGGCGGCTCTACTGGCTACAAATGGAGACCCATCGCAAATCCTTCCAGAGCCTGGATCAGTCTGCCTATACCTAGGTGCATCTTCAGGAACCACCGTCAGTCACATTCACGACCATGTATGCGGGGCGGAAAACCACCACAATGGCCAGTTGATGGCAATTGAAATATCTCCTAGGATGATGAGAGATCTTCAAACTCTAGCTGAACAGAGAAAGGGATTAATCCCAGTTCTAACAGACGCAAGGGATGTCAGTGGTTATGCCACAATGATGAGGAGCAAAGCAAAATGGATCCATCAAGATCTTTCCATAGCAGACCAGGCTCATAATTTCATTTCCATAGCTGAGAAAACTCTGTCCAAGGGAGGGACAGGGCTACTAAGCCTAAAGGCGGCCAGTGAGAGATACGTCGAGGGAGAGGATGAGAGCAGGTTCGCTAGGGCCGAGTCGCTTCTGAGACAGTCGTCATTAGATTTCATCGAAAGGATTGACATCGGACAATATCAGGATCAGCATGTCGTTTTCCATGTCAAGTGCCTATAGGCCCGCAGTCCCGAGAATCCCGAAACCAGCCACGGCTAGGCCATACAGCCCTATCGATAGATAATTCATAACCAGGCCAGCTATGGCCATGCCCTTGTTAAGTCCGTTCATCTCTGAAGCCTTCCTCATTCCCATGTGGCCAAGTATGACTCCTCCAATCGTAGAAAATGGCGCTAGACATGCAGTGAAACACAGTACCGGGGAAGAGATATGTGAGAACCAGGTAACGAGTCCTAGTACCATGCTCCAAGTCGCCTCATCATTGCTAGGTTGCATCATCATCATCGGTTGCACGTAAGGTCCAGATTGCCCCTGCTCACCACTGGAAATTTGATTGGGCGCCCCAGTAAGGACCCCTGTCTGCCCATTATTCTCAGAGCCATCCCACCATTCGTCAGATTTCCCTTCTTCCATATCATTTCCTGAAGGGTTGCAGATATGAGTTTTGTCTAACATATGTGACAGATACTATCTTTGAGCTCCTACTCTTCGCAAATCCATGCCCGAGTTGCCAGAGGTCGAGACGGTAAGGAGGGGGCTCTCTCGTCACCTGATTGGTAGGAAGGTAATTGATCTCCAGCTTAGAAGAAGAGATCTTAGATTCCCGTTTCCAGACGGGTTCAAACAGCAAATAGAAAACTCGGAGATAATTTCTATAGATCGTAGAGCAAAATATTTACTAATTAGACTTAATAGTGGTATTACTTGGCTCAGTCACTTGGGAATGAGTGGTAGATGGACACTAATTGGAGGCGGTAGAGAGACTCGTCCTGGTAGATTCTTGCATGGTGCAGAGATTGGCACAGGAGAAGGGCCTCATGACTGGGTCGTGGCTCAT
>DAOI01000021.1:19715-42325 GCA_002501805.1 Euryarchaeota archaeon UBA463
ACTGGGTCGTGGCTCATCTGGATGATGGGGGCAAAGCGGTTTATTCCGATCATAGGAGATTTGGGATAATGGATTTCTTCCCCACTGATAGCGAGAATGAATACAAACTACTCTCACATCTTGGCCCCGAACCAACTCCTGGCCAATTATCGCCAATGGATTTAGCTAATTCTTTGAGAGGGAGGAGAACTCCAATCAAAAGCGCTCTACTAGACCAGCGGATTGTCGCGGGACTTGGAAACATATACGTTAGCGAGATACTCCATAGGTCCGGAGTATCTCCCCGGAGAACCGCTGCGAATGTTGCAGGACGTTCAGGCATCTCAAAGAGGGTGGAGAAATTAACTTACAACACTCATGAGGTGATTACGGAGGCAATCGATTCTGGAGGGTCCACTCTTCAGGATTTTAGAGGAGTGGATGGCGATGATGCACTAGGTTACTTCCCCCATAGTTTCGGCGTCTATGGAAGAGAGGGAGAAAAGTGTACGAAATCAGAATGTGATGGAGTAATAAGGAGAATCGTACAATCTAATAGGTCCACTTTCTATTGCCCCGGATGTCAGAACTGAGGCTATGTTTATGTGCCCAGTGCTCGAGCGGAAAGTCCAGCTGTGAGTTTCAGCTTTTGTCGACAGAGAATCAGACACTATTGTGGTGAACGATCGACAAAGATCTGAACTAGAAAGTGGAAATTTTATTGATTTTGAGGTGAAAAAATGAGGAATGAAGTAGGAGAAGGAGAGATTTGGAAATTGATAGTGATTAGAGATGGAAGTGACAACTATACGCATGCTCTCTGTGATGCCCACTTCAAGTATGGGAGGACCTCCGATGAACTGGAACTCCTTGATGTCAAAAGACTACCATCAGGATTGATTCAATTGGTTGAAGAACATCCTTTCAATCTCTACGAGGAGGCATTAGAAACGGGCTTCATAGTTGAAATGACGAGAAGAGGCTCAACGGCAGGGGGTTGGATGAAATTTACTTCCTCAGTAATCATGAACAGTAGTGAGCCATTTCAGTCGCCAAGAGGACTCTATGCTAATGAAATTGGAAGCACTCTTGAATTCCAAAGAGTTGGATGTCCCGGAAATAGCGAACAACTACCAAAATCTATCTGGCTAAGAGTCAAAGAGCTACCCCTGAACTATATTGCATGGGCATTCGAAAATGGCATATTTGAAGGTTCAAAGGGATATCAGAAAACCCTAGATTCATGGATTTCTCTTCCAGAACTAAGCGACATAACTCGGATATTGGTGTTACCAGGCAAACCAACAAAATCTCAAAATTTCATTTGATCATTTAGAAAATATTCATTCCCTTGTCCCACGGAGGACCTAATATGTCTGACAATAGAATACGCCCAAAACTAATTTCCGAATTCATTGGGACCTTTTTCCTAGCCCTCACGATATGCACAGCCGCCGTACACGGTTCAGCAGGACAATTAGCCCCATTCGCAATAGCTTCAACTTTGATGGTGATGATATACTCTGTAGGGCATATTTCCGGTGCGCACTTCAATCCAGCTGTGACTATTGCAATATGGTTACGAGGTGCTTGTGAAAAGGACGAAGTTTCCCCCTACATAGCTACTCAGATCTTTGCAGGAGCATTAGCGGCGTTAATTTCTGAAAATATTTTGTTTGCAGATACGAGCGTCACAGCACTACAAATGGAAACTACACATGCGGTAGGTGCAGAATTTCTCTACACCTTTGCTTTAGTCTATGTCATTCTCAATGTTGCTACCAGTGAGGCGACCGAGGGCAATGGATACTTCGGGGCATCTATAGCGCTCGTAGTTCTCGCTGGGGCGTTAACGGTCGGAGATATTTCAGGTGGATCGTTCAATCCCGCAGTAACGGGTGCGTTATTTGTCTCAGGTGTGATCGAGGCCACAGATTTGTGGATACATTTACTTCCCCAGGTCTCTGCTGGATTGCTCGCGGTCCAAGCCTTCAAAGCTACTCAATAACCCTGATTACATGTTCCTTCGGAACTTTCCACCACTCTCAAAGAGAGCCTGAGTGACTTGACCGACTGTACAGTGCTCTACTATTTCCATCATCACCTCGAAGAGATTATCCCCTCTTCTGGCAGCATCCTTGAGCTTCTGAATCCCCTCTTCAGCCTTTTTGACATTCTCAGACTTGAATTCCTCATTACGGGCTATAACCATCTTCTTCTCTGTTACGTCAGAGCGGGTAACTTCGATATCAAAGTCATCTGCTGAGACACTCTCGGATTCCGGATCAGTGAAGGTATTGACTCCTACTATCGGAGTCTCACCGGTATGCTTTCTATGCTCATAGATCATTCCTTCATCCTGAATCCTGTTCCTCTGGTAATTAACCTCCAAAGCTCCAAGAACGCCTCCTCTGCTGTGCATCTCCTCGAAAATCCTGAGAACACGCTCCTCGACCTCGTTGGTCAGGAATTCTGCAATAAATGATCCCTGGAGTGGATTCTCGTTCCGAAGCCATCCATACTCCTTGGCAAGAATGAGCTGGATTGCCACTGCGTCCCTCACAGTATCCTCAGTGGGCGTTCCGAAGGCTTCGTCCCTACTGTTTGTGTGCAGGCTATTCGCGTTATCAGCCAGTGCATACAGGGCTTGCAATGTAGTCCTATAGTCATTCCAAGTAAACTCCTGTGAGTGCAAAGATCTCCCACTGCTCTGAATGTGATACTTCAGCTTCTGGCCTCTCTCGCCTACTCCGTAGAGGTCTCGCATGGCTATTGCCCAAATCCGTCTTGAGACTCTGCCTATCACCGCATACTCTGGATCCATTCCGTTCGAGAAGAACCATGAGAAGTTTCGTAGGAATTTATCAGCATCCAGGCCCCTCGCCTTGAACAATTCGACATATGTGAGCCCATTAGACAGCGTCAGGGCTGACTGGGTAATGGGATTAGCCCCCGCTTCGTCAATATGATATCCACTAATACTGACAAAATAGTGGTTTCTAACGTCGTTATCTACGTAGAACTCAGCGACATCTCCCATCATCTTGAGAGCGGTATCTAGATTGAAGACTAGTGTATTCTGGCCCATTGCCTCCTTCAACTGATCCGCTTGAACCGTTCCACGTACTGAGGACAGAGTCCTAGCTCTAATTTCAGAAGCCTCCTCCTCCGTCGGTGCTCTGCCGTTCTCTCCTACAAATTTCCTAGTCTGCTGTCTGATTGCGACGTTGAAGAATGCAGCCAAGTGCCACCAGTAATTCCCATTAATGGTCATACTGACAGATGTATTTGGAGCACATAAATCAAACCCTTCGAAAAGCCTATCCATCTCTTCTATGGTACTGATACTGACTCCTGATTCGCATACCTTTCCGAAGATATCCAGCCTCTCTCTTGGGTCATTCCCATACAGACTTGGAGAGTCAAACGCTACTGAGAGGCGATTGAAGTCCTGATCTTGTGATAGAAAATGATACCTCTTATTCGTCCTCTCGGCACTTCCTTCTCCTGCGAACATTCTAACGGGTAGCTCATCCTGTCTTCTGAATGGAAATACTCCTCCTGTGAATGGGAATGAGCCAGGTGCATTCTCCCTACGAATCCACTCCAGTCGCTCCCCCCAATCCTTTGACGAGGGAAGGGCAACACGAGGTACTTTGGTTCCGGACATTGTCTCATGAGTTGTTTTAACAGGAATCTCCTTGCCTCTGACCGTATAGCTAGCCTCTCCAGATCTATACGCAGAAGCCATTGCTTCGAAACTGTTCAGTGCGTCCCACGCCTCACTTGGGACAGTAGATCTAATCTGCTTAACTTCGGACTCTAGATCATTGGCAGAGGAATTGTTGCCTGCTGACCTCATCTGCTTGGCAGCCGCCTCCAATTGCTGAACGAGTCTGACCGCTTCACTGACTTCCTTCGTCCTCTGATGGTATCCGCGCACGGCCGAGGCAACCTCAGCGAGATAGCCCTGACGCTTCGGAGGAATCGGAGGCTCTCTAGTGGGAAGGCCATCAACGCCCAGCCTCGGTTCCGCGGCCACAAAACTAGTCTCAAACCTCTCGTTCAGTATATCGGCCAAGCTTTCCCAAAGTCTGTCCACGCCCGCATCTGCGAATTGACTGGCTATGGTGGGAACTACAGGCATTGACTCCGGACTCTGGTCAAATGCCTCTCTGTTCCTCTGGAACTGCTTACGGATTTCTGTAAGAGCATCCTCTGCGCCAGGTCTGTCGAACTTGTTCAGGACAACTATGTCAGAGAAATCCAGCGCCGCTAGTTTCTCAAGCTGACTGGGCGCGCCATACTCCCTTGTGGTTACATACATGGAAACGTCAGCCACCTCGGTAATTGCATCATTACCTTGCCCAATCCCACTGGTCTCAACCAGAATCAAGTCGAACCCAACGGCCTTGCAGACCTCTATGGCTCGGTCGATACAGTCTGCTATCTCTCGACCACTATCTCTACTGGCAAAGGATCGCATGAATAGATTAGAATCAGTGAGTGAATTCATCCTAATTCTGTCTCCAAGAAGGGCCCCACCAGTCTTTTTCCGCGTAGGGTCAGTAGCCAATAGGGCTACTCTCGCTTCTGGATTGTCCCTCCTGATTCGAAGCATTACCTCATCCATAAGGCTAGATTTACCTGCTCCACCTGTGCCCGTGACGCCGACTACCGGGCAACCTTCAGATTCGGCTACTGACCTTATCCTAGCTAGGGCGTCTGCGAACTCCTCATTAGTCGAGTTCTCGGCCATAGTAAGCATTTTTGACACAGATCCATGATCATCGGCAGTAATTGGACCGTCCAGGGACTCAAATCTTGATGATTCCATTAGGTCAATATCACTAGCCTGTCGCATGGCATCCTGTACCATTCCCACAAGTCCCATCGATCTTCCGTCATCGGGAGAGTAAATCCTGCCTATCTGGTTGTCCTTGAGGTGCTCAATCTCATGGGGTAGGATGGTTCCTCCGCCACCACCAAAAAGAAACACATGCCCAAATCCGTTGCTCTCTAGAATCTCACGGGTGTGTGTGAACATCTCTACTGCGCCACCTTGGTACGAAGTGATAGCCACGGCGTGAGCATCCTCCTGTATGGCGGCTCTTGCCACTTCGTCTGCACCCCTGTCGTGACCAAGATGAATTACCTCGCAACCCTGACTCTGCAGGATTCTTCTGAATATGCCAATAGCCGCATCATGTCCATCGAAGATGGCGGCGGCTGTGATTACTCTGAGTGGCATCCGTGCATCTGCCATGCTTTCCGGACACCATTATCTGACATGAAGCCCACGGAAGGCCAAAACATGTAACAAACCTCAGATTGATGCCACAATTGAGATTGATTCGGGTCATATTTCAAGAACCCCTGCTCGTCTTGATACAAATATGGGCCCGTTTCAGACGTTGTGGTGTCCTAGGGACGGAACTGCTCTATTGAGGGGCCATGCAACACACAGTGATGCCTTTACTGACCACGGAATGTTACATTGCCCTACCTGTACCGGAATTCTCCTAAATGCCGAAGCGGCAACCAATTCGATCACAGAGGAAAAGATGAAGAAAATGCATCAGGCGTTTCAAACAGATTGCGAAAAGACAGACCTAGGCTGTCCGTGTTGTGACTCCAAGATGAGGGTCAGACAAATCGTATTCAAAAGAATCAACGGTACAGACTTGGACCCTATAGAGCTGGATGGATGCCCCGAGTGTAATACGTTCTGGTTCGACTCAGGAGAGCTTCAGAGAGTGGTCAGTCCAGACAATGAGCCTTATGAAGAGTCGGACAGAGAAGCTAGTGCATTGCTTATGGCACTAGAATTCCTAATCCTTCTTCCGTACAAGTTCGTATAATCAGAACCATCCGCTTGCGAGTAATCCAGCGAAGGCGTACATCAAGATCCCCATGCACCCATCTATTACATGAGCAATTGACCTCAGACGCTCTATCCTGTCACCAGAACTGAGAATTGTAGCTACAGTCACGTACCAGGTTCCATCAATCGCCATGCCCAGAGCACCCATCCCCAGTAATGTACCGATGCTGACGTCCGCCTCTATGAAGGGAGCGTATAGAGCTAGCATCCATGCCAGAATCTTTGGGTTGAAAAGTGCAATCATGAATCCTTGGATGAAGCCAGTAAAGTCAGAGCCCACCTCCTCATTAGAGATATCGTGAGTCTCAGGGCCCTTCCAAGAGTTCTGGATGAACCTAGTCCCCAGCCACAATAATATTGCTACTCCTCCCCAGTGAAGGGCCAACTGAGCTCCATCGTGAAGAGATAGTGCAGTAGCTAATCCAAGGGCTGCGAGAAATGCGTAGATTCCGAATCCTATACCGTGTCCAATGCCAGTTGCCACTCCCTGGCTACGACCACCTGAAATTGTATTACTCAGAATCACCGCTAGCGATGGTCCGGGACTCATGGCCCCCAGAATGAATACCATCGCTAGTGCGGCCCATGCCTCTGGGGACATCTGAGTTCCTCAGGAGTACATCGACTCGATCTCGGATGACCAGTTCTCTCGGATCTGCTTCCTCCTAATCTTTAGAGTGGGGGTAAGCTCCCCATCATCAACGCTCAAGTCTCTAGGAAGGACAGTGAATTTCTTGACTTGCTCGGGATTACTGAATTTTCCATTAAGGTCGTTAATAGCGGTTTCCAACTGCTTGTATGTTTCACTGCCCACTGCGGTGTATTCTGACAGGTCATGACCTAGCTCAGCTAGCTTCGCTAACTGCTTGGCAGGATCCTTAGGGACCTCTGTAGCACCATCTAGGCCATGCACATCTCGTAGTATGGCACCAACATCCAGTGTGAATAGAGCGCTACAGTACTTCCTGTTATCTCCGATCAGCATGCACTGCGACACAACTGGGATCGACTTCATGGTCTCCTCGATGACTAGGGGTGCTATGTTCTTACCAGCTGAACTAACGTAAATCTCCTTGAGACGTCCGGTTACATAAACGAAACCGTCCATGTCCATCTTGCCCAAATCCCCCGACTTGAGCCAGCCATCCTCTGTCATTGTGGCAGCTGTAGCCTCAGGATCCTTGTAGTAGCCCGGCATAATGTGCCTTCCACTGAACTGGATTTCTCCGTTGCCGTCATCATCAGGATCGGCTATTCTAAGACCAGTTCCGTCAAACGGCTTCCCTACTGAGCCTATCCTATTGTGTGCAGGAGATCCTAAAGTGGCGCCAGCAGTGGTCTCAGTCATGCCATATCCCTCAAACAAAGGCACTCCAAGCTTGGAGAATAGCTTGAGGATATCCGGATTTATTGGAGCAGCCCCAGTTACTGCAAACTTAACATTCGAGAAGCCAATCTTCTCTTTTGCCTTCTTCTTGATAATCCCA
Source organism: Euryarchaeota archaeon UBA463 (assembly GCA_002501805.1). Lineage (GTDB taxonomy): Archaea > Thermoplasmatota > Poseidoniia > Poseidoniales > Thalassarchaeaceae > MGIIb-O5. The sequence continues at coordinate 27,066 of DAOI01000021.1, forward strand.
CCTAGGCCTGGCACGCTGAGTAGCCAGGTTGGAGGGAGTCCCGCAACTAAGTTGCTGTAGACCTTTTCATAGATTCTCGGGACCCCGATAAAAAGAGCAGGCATAGCATCCTTGCTGTAGTCAATTGAATGTAGCGGATTGTCAACCACTGTCATGTGCATCGCATCCCTGATCCAGAGATGATTATCTGCAACCTGACCGAACACATGGGCGCAAGGAAGCCATGAAACATACGTATCTCCGGGATTGAATTTTGCTAGCTTTCCAATACACTCTAACTCATAGTCGAAGTTATCATGGGTCAGAACAACCCCCTTTGGATTTCCAGTCGTCCCAGACGTGTAGATGAGAGCAGCTGTGTCGGAGGGTTTGATTCCTGAAACCCTCTCCATGACCATATCATCAGATATTTCCGATCCCATCGACATGAAACTATCCCAGTCATGAGCCTTAGGGTGATCAATGGATTCCATCCCAATCATGGAAACAACCGCCTCTACCTTTTCCAAGGAGGGCATTGCCTTCTCGAGGCGCTTCGTGCACATCTTTGCTGAATCTCCATTATCCATGGGATTTGTTCCGACAAAAACTACCTTCGAGTCCGAGTTACCGACAACCCACTCGACCTCCTCAGGAGAGCAGGTATGGTAAACCCCCACAGCGGCTCCGTTGCAGAAATTGGCGGCTGCATAAGCGGCATACCATTCCATTCTGTTGTATGAGTAGATACTCAGGTTGTCTCCGGGCTGGAAACCCAAAGCAATTAGTGACTTGGCCATTTTCATAGTGCAATCGTAAAAATCTGACCATGATTTCCTAATCCAGTTTCCGGAGCTATCTTTCCATGAAAGAGCATTATCATCTGGCATATCTTTGGCGTTTGAAATCAGGTACTCGGGCGTCGTCTTGGCGTCCATGAGGCTTCAGGGGACATTAGACGACTTAACTCTTTACTAGAAGTAAATGGCCCCGTTCCTGTTGTATCACGGAAGAACCGATCTTACGTTTTCGCGCCAATCCGCGCCTCCATTGCGGTTAGCCAAGGGGGAAGCAGGAGAGGGGTGCCAGCACCCCTTTACGACGACTCCACTGCCTCTCAGTGCATTGTTAGCTCTCTTCTCAGCGAACTTTCCAATGCCAATTACCGTATCAGCATTGAGAATCTCCACAACCTCGAGAAGATGTTCGTCGCATCTCTCTAACAATCCTCTGGCAGTGGGGCCAGAAATCTTGTCCGGAGTAATGTTGCTACCTCTGGGGCCGTCAAGTAGCATCAGTGGACAGTGATTGACTAGGAAGACCTTCTCGAAGATTTCACTAGCACCTCCGTAGGTTTCAGACAGCAGTCCCCAAATCCTAGTTCCGGAGACCTCCTCTCTCGGATAGTCCAAGCCAATCACAGGCCTACTAGGGTGAATAATCGAGGGCTGATCAACATCAATCCCTGAGATGCCTAGAAGGTCCCTGACCATACTGGTCGCGGCAAAGGGTACCCCCATCTGTCCCATTCCGTGAGGGCCGGGATTCATTCCCATCATGACTGTACTCGCCCCCATGTCCCCAGAGATCTCAATGTACCTCTTGTGAACGTTCCATGCATATGCAAGCGGATTGTAGACACAATCAACTGTTCCCTGAATGGTCAACTCCCTTCCGATGACATCGACGTCATCCCTCAATCTTGATGCAACTCGCAATAGTTTCTCGACCGACATAGTTCCACTACTGCTTAACATCCGCGATTCTGGCTCCCGAGATTTTCATCAAATCTTCAGGAGAAATTGGGAAAACGGTCTGAGAAGTTCCTCCGGCCCCCCATACAGTTTCGAATTTCAGCAAGTCCTCATCCATCAAGATTTCAGTTTCTTCAGTGTGCCCGAACGGAGGTACTCCACCTACCATATAGCCAGTACTAGAAAGGACATATTCAGGCGTGGCCATTCCCGGCTTGTACCCCAGAATCCTCTTCAGCTTCCTCTTCCTATCTACTCTGTTGGAACCAGAGGTGATTACGACTACCGCACAGCTCTCTCCTTGGAAAACAATGGACTTTGCTATGTGAGAAACTTCACAGCCCAATTGATCGGCTGCATCCTGAGATGTCCTTGTCCCCTCCTCATAGAGTCTGGGTTTAGGAGAGAACCCGATTTCAAGGCACTTGGAGGTCCAGAGCTCGTGACCATCCATGAATCCCAAAGGGGGCCATGAGTATTGATGGTTAGGGATTGCTTGAATAATATCGGGCCGTACCAAGCTTATGCTGACTCCCATGGAGCCTACCAAATTGGAGAAGCTAGTCAGGATTACAGTGGCGATCCAGGTCATCACACTCGTAGTCTGCTACTTTTCTTGGGTTTTGGACGGGTGCGACCCATTCATTCCATTCATTTCGGATACAGACACCAATCCAGCCTCTAGCTGGGCATTCACAATCGGATTCACTCTGACCGGAGCTCTCACGGTACCTCTGTCGATACAATTCTACAATGCCAGAAGAAGATGGGCAGAGCAGAATCTTGGGTCCGGAATCGAAACTATGAATCTACTCTCAGCTATATCCGCAGCCATATCCGGGATATCCATAATTTGGATTTCATACACGCCATGGCACGAGCAGATGGAGCTTCATATGGTACAGGCTAGGGTGATTTTTGGCGGACTGATAATCTGGGCACTTCTATCAACGGCCATATCCCTTAGGATGTCCGAGCTAGATACGCGATTCTCGTCACTATCTCAAACTCGTAGAAGTTGGACTGTTTTCTCCCTGATGTGCCTTCTTGGCCTGGCAGTCTCGGTCTACTCGTACGCGGGGATATCACTATCTATACCCGCAGGGCACATGGACACGGTCTTGGAGTGCAACGATCTCGGCCATCCTTCTCTGTCTCTAGCGGCGTTCTTTGAGTGGTCGATGGTCATAGGTTTCGCGGGAGTCTCATACACAGGAGCGGAAGAGGCACTACTCATCGACCAGTGACTTAGCCGCCTAAACGGGTGCAAAATTCATGACTGAGCCATCACGGGCATGGAGTATGTGGTCGCCCTTTGGCCCCTATGCCACCATCATGATATTCATCCTGGCGTCCACCATCCCTCTGAGGAACCTTCTCTCCAGGGATGAGAAGAGTGAGCGCCTCCTCCTCTCAGAACTACCATCCGAAATAAGGTCAAAGGGCTACAAATGGCATATTTCTCTGTACCTGCTGATGTACCTGTACAAACTAGTCATCGATTTACACAATGAGCCAATCAAGGCCAGAGTGGGAGGATACACTCACTGGATACACTCGGTAGAGGGCGACTTCTCTTTGTGGGCGCAGGACCTATTCAGGAACGATCTACTCACCGACGTCCTATCGTTCCATTACCTGTTCGCCTATCTATTCATAATCTGGTTCGTTCCGATTTACTTCATCCTCGTCAAGGACCAAGTAATGGCTGACAAGGCCGCACTCAATTACTTCGTAGTGTACGTCCTTGCAGTACCGTTGTATCTCTTCTTCAATGTGGAAGTCACAAGTTCGTTCATTCCCGGGATGGATGCCTTGCTGTATCATGACTCTTGGTACATGGAGTTCTTCACGAGCAACGACCCTCTGGACAATGGATTCCCCAGTCTCCATTTCGGACTCCCTGTCGGCTTTCTAATACTCAATAGACTCCATTGCAGAGATCTGGGAATTTCGATCAGAGAATGGAGGCATCGTGAGCTAGATTTGTTCGTTATGGCCAATGTAGTAATCTATTTCTTCAGTATCCAGTACCTCGGTGTTCATTGGGTAGTAGATATCATTCCAGGCTTCGTTCTGGCTGTAATATGCGCCACATTTTGCCATAACTGGCAACCAAAACTAAGGAGCAGGCCAGAGAAGGGATGGGGGTCTATACTCCCTTCACGAAAGGGAGCCACAATCGTCCTTGCCTTCACAATACTATGTGCATCAGCTATGGTTTCAGTAATTGTTGATGGCAGTGGTTCTGAGGAGCAGAATCCTAACTTCAGGTTCGGTCAAGGTGATGTAGCCATTGACACAGTAGAGGTCCACAGTCTGAGTCATCCGGTGATTGTAGAGATAATCAATGTCGGCGAATACCCGGTGAATATCGCAATAGTGGACCGTGATCACGTCATACCCCATGTCGACAGGGGGGATGTCGATTGGCCGGGAATAGTAGCAGGCTCAGCCCTAAACCCTGACTTCAGTGCCGAGACTCTTGACCCAGGCGAGTCATGGACAACCGAGGTCTCGACCTCATCACTCTTGGATGTCCATCTGGTACTGGCCAAACTTACAGGAACGGAGCAAGGAGAAGGAGAGGTGAGAATCACGATGGAGTACTTCGATGACGAACTGTTGTGGTCAGCTGTACTGGTGTCCCTCCCGGCATTTTTCATAACGGGGCTTGTGGCGGTAATGGCCATTAGGGACTTAGACTACGTTGTAGGCGAAGATTCCGCCCATGTAGACCCCTGAAGCGGCGCCGAGGCCTATCCAGAAACCTATTCTGAACGCCGGATAGCTTTTCCTCCAAACGAAGATTGACTCTCTGACCCAGACAAGTATCACCGGGACGAACCATACGAAAAATAGCAACTGACCAATCAGAGAAACCAGTAGCGACACCAGTGACCCTGAAAACATCTCAAGCTTGGACTCGATGCTGCTTTGGAGTAGGCATATCGCCATACAGGCCATCGCTGCCATCGCGAACGGAGCGAACAGTGAGAACTTCGATTCAGTGGTGAGATATTGGGACTCCAACAAGTACGGAACACAACCAGCCACGAAACCCATCATACTAGGCATAGCTACTGGCCAGAGAGGCGGTTGTTCCCACTTCACATGCCTCCGTTACATCACACACCAATGAAGTCTGGTATTTCTCCGAAAGGTTTTCTTTAGATTTCTTCCTCTCAACTAACATGCCCAAGGGGGAAATTGTACTGGGGTGCCTCGCCCCACACCCGCCACATGTCGTTTACGCAGAGAACCCCGATCAGAATGAGCCGGTTTCGGAGGGAGGATGGGAGACTCTCAGATGGGGCTATAACAGACTAGCTAGGAAGCTCAAGACCATAGATTACGACGCCCTCGTAATATTCACGCCCCACTGGCAGACCTACATCGGAACCCACTTCCTCGGCCTGCCCGAGTTCAAGTCGAAGTCCGTGGACCCAGTCTTCCCGAATATCTTCAGGTACAACTACGACATCAAAGTAGACGTGGAGCTTTCGGAGATCATGCGCGAGAAGGCATCCGAGCACGGAATAATCACCAAGATGATGCGGAATCAAGATTTCAGAGTTGACTACGGCACTATCACATCCTGCCACATGCTGAACCCGGATTGGGACAAGCCAATAGTCACAATCAGCAGTAACCGAAACGCCCACTACTATTCTGCAGAGGTGATGAATGAGCAAGCAGCAGCACTCGGTAGGGCATGTGCAGAGGCAATCGAGGAGAGTGGCAAGAAGGTAGTTCTAATCAGTAGCCACAGCCTTTCACACAGACACTTCGTCACGGAATCACCATTGCCAGAGGACATGAGTCGAGAGCACATATACAACCACAGCCAGTATGTCTGGGACATGAAGCTAGTGGACCTGATGAGAGAGGGGAAGATGAGGGAGCTCATTGACATCCTCCCTGAGTTCACTGAGCAGACAATCGCTGAGACTGAGGCAGGTGGCCTAACGTGGATGATGTCGGCTATGGGATTCCCACAGTACTCAGCAGAGATCTACGGCTACCAGTCAGTGATCGGGACAGGAAACCTAGTTGCGGCTTGGGACCCCAACGCCGTGACCCGTGAGATTGTACTCTGAGGTGATTATTTGGAAGACGCTGACATTCTGTTTGGAATCTACTGCCCGCCCCATCCCCAACCACTCCTATCGCCTGAGGCCAGTGATGGATATGCCAAGCTGAGGCAGGCATATGACACGTGTAGGGAGAGGATTGAGAACAGCGATGCCGATTTGATAATCGTGTACTCTACCACGTGGCCAAGCATAATCGGGCATCAGATTCAAGCTCACCCCGAGCCCGAGTGGGTGCATGTGGACGACGACTTCCACTATCTGGGAAGCATGCCTTACAAGTTCAAGATGGATGTCGACTTTGCAGAGTGCCTCAGGGACTCCGCTAAGGAAAGAGGACTCCATTCTAGGACCATCGCATACGAGGGATTCCCGATAGACACTGGATCGGTCGTAGCATTGAAGCTACTGAACCCAGATAACAGAATACCTGCCTGCATAGTCTCCAGCAACATGTACGCAAACAGGGCTGAGACGATAGTTCTAGGCAAGTCAATCAGGGACGCACTGGCCAAGCAGGGGAAGAAGGCAATTGCAGTGGTGGTGTCAAGCCTGTCCAACAGGATGTTTACCGAGCATATCGATCCGACCGAGGACAGGATCCACAGTCCCAAGGACGATGAGTGGAACCGCAAGATACTGGAGTTCTTCGCTGATGGCAGACTTGAGGACCTCAGCCAGCTCTCCAGGGAGATTCATGGTCAGATAAGGGTCCAGAAGGTCGTCGCATACAAGCCAGCTTGGTGGATGGCGGCCACTATGGGACAGCATAACAACTACCAGGGAGAGGTGCTCGCGTACGAGGCCCTTCATGGATCGGGAGGGGCTGTGGTAACGCTGACCCCCTCCTCCGGCTCATTCGGCGATAAGGAATTCGACGAGGACGACGTCGAGTACTATCACGGGGACAGGGACGTCTTGGACAAGGGGATGCTGTGATGAGCTCGGGAGAACCGGACGAAGAACAGCAGGGCTCAGCTTTCACCCACAGATTGGAGATGCTAAAGGAACTAGTAGAGGCCCCGGATGAGGCCATAGAGGCCCTGTACAACTCATACGGCAAGTCGATGTTCACGAACGCAGGAGGAGCCGTTGGCGCCGCCGCGGGCGTGGCTGTCGGAGGCCCAGTCGGAGGAATAGTGGGAGGAGTCGTGGGAAAGAAAACGGCAGGGAAGATGACCAGTCAAGACGGCCCCTTCACTGCCGATACAGGCCCCTCCGCAATGGGCGCTTACCCCCACCTCAGGAGAGTCGGTAACCTAGTATTCGTCAGTGGCATGGGACCAAGGTCACCGGAGACCAACAAGATCCCTGGTGGGCCCGTGAGGGACGACTCAGGAAACCCCCTGAATTATGACATCACCGCGCAGGCTCACTCCGTGATCAATAACATCAGGGTGATACTGGAAGAGTACGGAGCGGGTCTGGAAAATGTTGTCGATATTCTGGTATTCCTAATTGACATGGACAGGGACTTCAAGGCCTACAATGAGGTATATGCCGAGCACTTCGGCGAAATCATGCCAGCTAGGACAACCGTCTCGGTAAACGCCCTCCCCTCCCCGATTGCGATAGAGATGAAGGTAATCGCGAAGGTGTGATAAGCCCATAATTTGAAGCCCATGCTAGTTGTTTCCCATTTATGGGCAAGCGGAACTGCGCAGTCGAGGGTTGCAACGCGCTCGAGTTCAGAATGACTGGAGTATGCAATAGGCACCAAGGAATGATAGTCGAAGTTCCAGAGGGGGCTTTCGAGCCAGAACAAGTGCAACCCGAGGAACAAACCCCCACTTACGAGCAATTCGAGTGCCCAAGAGGGTGCGGAACGATGTCATACGAAGAGACACAAGTCGGCTTCACAGACCTCTCTACGAAACTATCCTTGGGTATCATGGTGCTAGCCGGATTTTACTTCGTGGGATCTTTCTTGGTATATGACTGGTCAAATTCTGCTCTCGCAACTAACGGCTATCCCCCTCATCCACATATAGGACTTGTAGTTATCTTGGGCGCCGCTTTCCTTGTTAACGCCATTTATGGGATCATCCTCTCGAAAACTCACCATTGCGACTCATGCCGGGGAATAATGTTGGAAGAAAAGGAAATGGCGTACATATTCGATGAACCATCCTTAGTCAAGCTCAACTCCTTGATTGACGGCATGGTCCCATCCAGTAGCGATTTACAGTGCCCAATATGTGATGAGAAAATGGGAACTTTCTCTGTGCCCTACATTCCTCCAGATGATAACCACCGCCGTCACAGGGCCCACAGTAGTGATGAAATTTTAGTTGGATTGGCATTGAATCTTGTTGTGTCCGCAGTGAAAGCGGCCATACCCAATGCCGAGAAAACAATGGATCTGGACGCGTGTAGGGAATGCAGAGTGGTTTGGTTCGATGCCTCAGAGAGAAGCGAACTTGAGCAAGCCTCAATAAAATGATCAGTCAGAGATCTCGAGACTCTCGACAGCCAAAGATGTGCACCAATCTGGGGAAACTATGGGATTGCATCGGCTTGGACTGCCCTCTGGGATCTCTATCCAGTAGTCCATGCCATCTACCGGGGACGGATAGTCAGTGGCGATTGTATGTGCACCAGAGGATAGTGCCGCCTCAAACCTTGACGTGTCGTTGTTATCAGGCTCTGTCCCTCCGCTGTCAGCCCTGGTCCTGACGATGAAACCTTCTTCGACAAGTCTGGTAATCTCCCCTCCATCACCTATTGGGTCAGTGAGAGAGAAGACCGCCTCCTCACCTGGGTATTGTCCTTGAGAGGTGAACATAGGGAACATCCTCGCTCCGGCCAAACCGGGGTATTCTTCCAAGTAAAGGTCCCTCATTCCCCCAGTGGCCAGGAGAACGAACATTACCTTGCCCCGACTCTCTTCGAGTAGTGGCCATCCGTCATTCAAAATCGCATCAGTAAGGTTGGAACGCTCCCCTCTTACCTCATCGGGAGTGATTGATAGATTGAGGGGCCAGAACTCAGATATCTCGGATTCTATTTCCTGTAGAATTCCAGTTAGCTCTACTGTTGTGGTGATTTCGGTAGCCTGCTCAGGCCAGTCCTTTGGCTCCACCCATATCATAATTGGGTGATGCTGGCTATTTTCAAGTGACCATTCCAGTAAGACTTCCAAGCAACTTTGGAAGGTAGGGCAAGTAGTCCCAGAGTCGTACTGGTTGTGATACACTCTCAGACCATCCCTCACGTCCCACCATACATCGATCTCGAACTGCCTGACGCCTTGGTCGGACGCTTGGATGTCGAGATCATCATGAGTGTACATGTATTCTCTCGTAGGTGAGAAAATTGGCTCCACGTGATACGAGTTGTGAGTCCCCTCCATTTGTATGTGGTTTATGCGAAGGGGCTCCTGCTCTGGTGAATCCTCGAATATTGATGGAATGGCATCAGTACCCAGGCATCCGCTCAATAAGGGGGAAATAACGAGGATTGTCGTGAGAATGGCCACCGACCTCATCGTTAGGCCAGATGGGCCACACACAAAGAATGATTCGGACGAACTAGTGTTGATGCCCGCCTGGGCCGTGAACGTGCCCGTGAGCGAGTTCTTCTTCGGAGGCGGCCCTGATATCAACTACCTCGACACTGAAATTAATCGTCATTCCAGCCATCTGGTGATTGAAGTCAACAGTGACCATATCGTCATCCACGGATGCTACGGAGAACTGCACGGGCCCCTGGTCGCTTTGCGCTCCAAGTACCATTCCCACCTCAATTGCCATCCCCTCGGGAAACTGCTCTCTAGGAACTTGCTGAATGGCGGCCTCGGTCCTCTCTCCGTATGCCCTGTCGGGCGTCAGAGTGAACTGTCTCTTCTCTCCAACCTCGGCTCCTAGCATCTCCTGCTCGAAACCAGTAATCATCTGCCCGTGGCCAACAAGGAATGTAAGAGGATCCTTTCCTTCGCTAGAGTCGAAAATCTTCCCATCATCGAATGTGCCGGTGTAGTGGACGGAAACTATGCTATTCTGCTCAATCTTGCTGGTCATGTTCAATTCTCACATGCCCTCACTTCTAAATGTGAGGGTCCGCAGTGTACGTTTCCTAGTCGAACCTATTGTGGCAACGTTCAACAAACATCGTCCTCTCCAGTGTATATGGCGAACCGAAGTCCAAGGGACCTGATAGACTTCGCCTACAGGCCAATCGAAGGCCTGTCCGACACCCTGGAACGAAAGCTAGGGATGTTCTCAGTAGTGATAATTTCACTATCCGCCATGCTGGGAACGGGTCTTTTCGTCCTACCTGCCTTGGTTATGGTCGATATGGGGGGCGGGACCGTCCCAGTATCCGGAATATGGCTGGCATACCTGCTTGCCGCACTGGCCATCCTGCCAGCGGCGGTCTCCAAGGGAGAGCTATCAACTGCGATGCCGTCCTCTGGGGGTTCTTACGTGTACATCGAGAGAACTTTCGGACCACTGGTCGGAACGATTGCAGGTGTCGGACTTTGGGGGGCCTCGATGTTGAAGACAGTCGTCGCACTTGTAGGCTTCAAGGCATATCTATGGGCCTTGGAGGAGCTTCTTAGCATAACTATCGACATTGAGATAGCCGCCCTCATTCTGCTGGCGCTCATCACGATCATCAACATACTAGGCGTGAATAGAATCAAGAAGATTCAGACTCCCATCGTGGCTTTGATGGTGGTTTTCATCGCAATTCTGTGCATCTGGTCAATATTCACCCTCCCAATGAACTGGGACGCCGCCTTCGGAGACGGGGCTTACGGCACTGGATGGGAGGATGTTGCCCATGCCGCTGCATTCGTCTTCGTAGCATACGCTGGAGTGACAAAGATAGCCGCAGTGGGGGGGGAGATAAAGGATCCAAGTAGGAATATCCCGTACGGGATGGTCCTCTCCCTCGTAATTGCCTGCGCTCTTTACGTCATGGTAACGATAGTGATGGTATCGGCAGTGGATCCTTCGGGATACCTTGACCCCGACACAGGCAAGGCAAGGGAAGACCCGGTATACGTATTCGCAGACATGGTAGGGGGGTCGACAGTGGGGACCGTCTCAGCGGTTTTCGCCGTCACCGTGCTAACTTCCCTCGCTCTGACTTCTCTGATGGCAACCTCCAGGTTCCCCTTCGCCATGGCAAGGGACAACCTCCTCCCCGAGTCACTGGAGAAGGTGCATCCTCGCTACCAGACCCCACACCTTGCCATTGTAGGCACTAGCATGGCGATGGCACTGGCTATCACTCTACTGCCAGTCGAGGAGATAGCGAAGCTAGCGTCTGGTTTCAAGATCATGATTTTCATGACCATCAATGCCTCGGTGATAGTCCTGAGGAGGGCCTCTGACACGCACTCTTGGTACCGCCCAGAGTGGAAGTCCCCGATGTATCCCTTTATCCAGATTTTCGGAATACTCAGTGGGGCACTGCTCCTCTATGTGATGGGAATGACCGCTGTCATCGGTGGTCTGGCATGCGGTACGGTTGGGGCCCTCGTCTACTTCCTGTACGGGAAGAGCAGAGTCCATCCGATGCTGACTCCTTGGAGGACAGTTAGTACCGAGATCACCAACTCCACTCAGGCAGAGCGCGAGAAGAGGTGGCTGATCTTCCACAGCGTCGCTGGCACGAAGGAGAGGTACTCCGAGCAGATGACTGAGGGGGAGTTCGTCCACGCAATGAGCATCATTGCTCCGCACATGGACAGGTCCAGTGTCAGGAACTTGTTCAATGAGATAGATTTGGACGGGAACGGAATCATAGACCTTGATGAGTTCCTGCTGGGCATCGATGAAGACAATCTATTCGGGAACATTTCCGAGTCCGAGTGATTTCCGCTCAGGCGTGCAATTGAAGACTTGAACTCCTCTCGACCAAACCCGGGTGAGTCAATGGCGATAGCTGGTCGTGCGAAGAAAGTCACTACTCACACCCTGCAAGAGATGAAGAGAGCAGGCGAGAATATCACCATGCTGACATCCTACGACTACTCACTGGCAAGGCTAGTCGATGGCGCTGGCATCGATGTGATATTAGTCGGCGACTCTGCATCCAACGTCATGGCTGGAAACGATACAACGGTACCGATTACACTGGAGCACATGATCTACCACGCCCAGTGCGTCGTAAATGGAGTGGATAGGGCACTAGTAGTCGTCGATATGCCATTCGGCACTTACCAGGGCGATACGAAGCTGGCACTGAAGAGTGCTATCCGGATAATGAAGGAGTCCGCTGGGCATGCGGTAAAGTTGGAGGGAGGAGTCGAGATAACCGACTCAATCAAGAGAATACTCACTGCAGGGATTCCCGTAATGGGTCACTTGGGCTTGACTCCCCAGTCGATATACAAGTTCGGGACCTACGGTGTCCGAGCCAAGGGGGGGGAAGAGGCAGAGAGACTGATCTCGGACGCACTGGAGCTCCAAGAGGCAGGGTGCTTCGCCATAGTCTTGGAGAAGATACCTGCCGATCTGGCCAAGATGGTTAGCGACAGACTAGATATTCCGACGATCGGCATCGGTGCGGGCCCTCACTGCGATGGCCAGGTCCTAGTCCTGCATGACATGCTTGGAATCACCAAAGACTTCTCTCCACGTTTTCTCAGAAGGTATGCTGATCTGGGTGACGCAGTGGATAACGCAGTGAAGCAGTACATCACTGATGTCAGAAGCGGGGACTTCCCCAACGATGAGGAGAGCTACTAGCTCCTCCCCCAACCTTCAAGGACGCCCTCCCGGTAGTCACACCTGAATGAGCGAGCTATGGGTTGAGAGACACCGCCCTCGAACAGTCTCTGACATAAAGGGACAGAAACAGGTGGTTGACCGCCTCAAGGCATATGCTGTAAAACGCTCATTCCCGCACCTGATGTTCGCCGGACCACCGGGAACTGGCAAGACCACCGCTGCAATCGCCCTCGCAAGGGACGTCTTCGGGGACGACTACAGGAGGAACCTCCTAGAGATGAATGCCAGCGACGAGAGGAAGCTGGAGTCAATCAGGACCAAGGTCAAGCAGTTCGCTAGGACGGCCCCTGTTCCAGGTACCTCGTTCAAGGTCATCTTCCTGGACGAGGCTGATGCCCTTACCCCAGATGCCCAGGGGGCACTCAGGAGAATCATGGAGCAGAACGCACAGACCTGCAGGTTCATCCTATCCTGCAACTACTCATCCAAGATAATCGAGCCAATACAGTCTCGTTGCGCCGTCTTCAGGTTCAGGCCTCTTGCAGATGACCAGGTCAGGTCCATGGTCGTCTCAGTCGCTGATGGGGAGGAAATCAAGCTTGACGCCGATGCCGCAGATGCAATAGTTCACGTCAGCCTAGGCGACCTCAGGAAGGCAATAACCTCGTTGCAGGTCGCTGCCTCCATGGACGAGCACGTCACTAGGGAGATAGTCTATGAGACCACTGCCACCGCTCCACCAGAGGAGCTACACAGGTTCTTCCTAGCGTGCAGGGAGGATGGATTCCAACCAGCAAGAAGGAGACTCAGGGAGCTCTTGGACCGCTTCGGCCTCGCGGGAACGGATCTCATCAACCAGCTCCACAGGGGCCTCGGTGACGTCCCCTTCCTCTCGGAGAGCCAGAAGCTCGCTGTGACCGAGACAATGGCTGAGGCTGACTATCGTATGGTGGAGGGCGGTGGAGAGGCACTCCAGCTAGACGCCATGACCGCCAGGCTCTGCACCTTGCTATCCCCTGACTTGCAGAGATAGCACTAGTCAGTAACTATCATGAAAGACGCCGCGGGAAGGATTCTCTCGTCAGGGGACCCTATTCCCTTGATCACAGAGCGAACAGAGGTGTCTGAAATCTCCGCGTCGGATTTGCCGCACACTTGAGAAGCACTCTCTGTTGACGGTCTTCCGTAGGCGTAAGCGCCGTATCCGGCAATCACGTGGCTGGCACCTATCGTCGACATCAGAACCTGCTCGATGAGAGAGGTAGTGGTGACCCAGCTACCTGTCACGGCAGTGGCAAGGCCAAGGATCACAGAAACGGATGACACGAAGAAGGCAATGTGCATGGTTAATGCGTTCATGGCGGGTCTTGCAATTGACAATCCTCCTGACCCGACGAGAATGACCCCGAAGAGCAGAGGGAACAGGGCGGTGATGTACCCAGTGGCCGCAAAGAAACCTACTCCCAGCGAGCCCATCATGCCCCCAGCGAGAACGGACAACTGAGGCATGTTGAAACCGGCAATGGTGTATCTAGTCATACAGTTCGATTCTAGGTTGAATATATTATATCGTGTTTGACCAACAGGCTGACTGTAGGGTCTAGCCCGTCTGACTAATCTTGATTTCCCAGTCTTTGGACCACTCATTTACTTCCCATGGGCCCATGTTCTCCCGGGACTCACTCATCTCGATATGGAGCTCATAGGTCCCGGGCTCTAGCATTCCCAGATCCCATGCAAGCGGTATGTCCTCCCCTCTGTTGGTTACCTTGGGGCCTAGGTTCACCTTCCTGGTCAGGGAGGTCTCGTTGCCCCTGAGCCAATCGCCCGAATCCTGCTCTTCGAACAGCGTCATGGCATCCGTGAGATTCCCGGCGGTGTCATTGGCTAGAATCAGCGTATTTCCCTTGTGAGTTAGCGTGATCAGGACCTTAGCAGTCTCTGCCTCGATGTTGTCAGCGACTCCCAGCCCCATCACGACATGCACCTCGTCCCGGTCAATCTCGAGAGAGTACTCGCCACCGCCCCAGCTTGAGTCGATTATCCCATCGGCCTCTTGGATGTCAATGCCGTTCGATGTGGTAGGCGGGGCTATATCGCTCAGAGGAGGGTTGGAGAGGACGAATGTTAGGGCCAGCCAGGAGAACACGAACAGGAAACAGGCCCTGAACCAGTTCCCACCGGTGTAGAGCTCCACGTACCTGCTCGGTATGACGAGCTTGTGGAGAGAGGGCACAGTAGCGGCTAGGGACACAGGGAGCACCCACAGGATCCTGCTAGGCTCGGTGGTAGTTGGCATGAACACGTATCTCATGAATAAGGCGATACCCAGGCCGTAGAGTATCACGAGCCACATCGAGTAGGCATCAGCCACCTCCTTCACGGCATGCTCATCAGGCTTGAATGGCTCAAGCTCACGACTCTTGGGCTCCTCCTTGTCGCCCGATCCACCACGTGCTCTCTTGCGCTTGTCATAGGCGCTCGCACGCATGGCGGTGTCCACGTCTACCATGGCTATCGGGCCCACTCGGCGGTGCTTACCACATCAACCCTGTGGGTGCGAACCCCAATCCTCGGGGACGCTAACGCTCAAATGGCCGATGCCGGTCCCCGATGCGTCGCCGGGGTGGCGTAGTTGGTAGCGCGTCGGACTCATAGGGTAACTTTCTGCGGGGGGCACAGCCCCTCTGGAGCTAGTCGATGAGCGCAACAGCCTAACTGAAGATTGTCTGAGACATCCGAAGGTCGCG
>DAOI01000021.1:42584-42912 GCA_002501805.1 Euryarchaeota archaeon UBA463
TCAAGTCCCGCTCCCGGCACCACAAACACATGCCGTATTCCTATTGACAAATAGGAAACAATCATTGAATAGGGCCGTTTTTCGTAGAAGGTAACATGACGCTGAGCTCGCTTAACTGGGTCAATCGATTTACTGACCAGACCCCTGGTGATGAGGAGATCGGCGGGACTCCCCGACAGGTTCCCGGTGCTTGCTGGTCGAGAGTTAAGCCGACTCCCACGCCACAGCCAATACTCAGGCTGTGGTCAGTAGAGATGGCTGAAGAACTAGGCACTGAATTCGGGGACGATGAGATTCTCGGTGGCCGGGAAATCATCGAGGGCATGGA
>DAOI01000033.1:0-5618 GCA_002501805.1 Euryarchaeota archaeon UBA463
TGGATAATTTTTGCATGGCACTATCCCTAGTTACCTTTGCCACTATGCTGGACGCGGCCACCAATGAATTAGATGAGTCCATCGAGTGCTCAGATATTATCCTCCAGTCTCCCCACGAAGGCCCCAATTTTGATTTTACATTGTTACCAAATCTTTCTTGGTTTACATCACATGCATCCAAAAAAATACTTCCGGGCCCATCATTGCCATTGGAATTTTTTATTGCTTCAGAAAATAAAGTCACCTCGAGCTCATTCAGATTAGAAACAGAACTATTATGATCTATCCTGAAAGGTTCACACTCAACAATCCCTATGTTCCAATTCCTCTCACTTGCTTCCTCGTGAATTAGTTTGTAGATTGTATCTCTCTTACTCTTAGATAGGGTCTTGGAGTCTCTGGCTCCAATTTCTCTCAAAATATGGTAATCATTTGAGGGAATGGATATCGCACATACTACCAAAGGCCCAATTACTGGCCCCCTGCCAGCCTCATCGACACCTATGGAGTACTCGCTCATATCTCCAAGTCAAAGTCAGAAGGGACTTGATTATCACTGACATTTTCTTCAGAAACCAAGTCTTTATCATCAATATCTAAGATTATATTGTCAGGATGAAGAATGTCCTGTTCCTCGAGTATACCGGCTATTCTTAGCGCCTCTTCCATGTCAGAATCCTCCTTGGAACGATCCAATAACTCACTGGCTTCGTTAACTATTTTCTCATCAATCGAATTAAAAATCTCACTCTCAGGCCTACCTTCTTCACCAAAGAAATCTTTCTCAAACTCCCCAATATTGATTTTAGGACTTTCAATAATGCCAGAAACTGGGGTACTCTTTCTCACAAATTTTGTAATCCAATCATCGCCTTCTGAAATGATTTGTTCTTCCTCACGGGGATTGCCTATTTTCAATGCCCATAAGACTCCAAAAATCCCCAAAATTACTACAATCATTATCATAACTGGCTCTAACCAAGTGTTTAGAATAGGGATAATCCAATCTTCCTCAAGAGGTAAATCTTCATTCTCCGGCAGGACCTCTCCCTGAATTATTACTGGAATGGAATCAATAAAAAATATGCTAGGCTCTAAGAAAGACCTCGCCTCTAAAGTAAGGTTTGCCATAGTTTCAGTCGGAGCTGACTCAGGGACCTGCATCCATCCGATAACATCCACTGAATCATTTTTATTTACAGGATATATCTCCAAATATCTAGTTGACTCCGAGACAATAATAGAGGAAAACGAATCTGAAATTGTAATTCCAAAATCTGTTAGTACACTTGAATCAATAGATGCAGTAAAGCCATCAACTCCATTGCCGAGGTTAGTCATCGTCCATATGGCTGTCAAGTTATTATCCTCGTTTAATTGATATGACATTTCCATTTCCCATGAATATATGGTTCCAGATTTAAGATTGAAATTGACATAACCAGGGGACCAATCATCAATCATCAGATGGATGGCAACCTCTGCAAATAAATCGGAGGAAGCACCTTCAGCAATACTGCATGAAATGATCATAGCTTCTGACGAAGACCCGGGCTGAAGGGAAAATACATCATTTCGATAATCAACAGTTGCCCATTCTGGAAGGTCCTTAACATCCAGGCTAAACTGCGATTCACTATCCCCCGTGTTCGTAATAACAACCTCCATTTCACAATAACCCCCAGGAAGTACTTCTGCCATAGTGCAACCATCGTCTGATATCGATATGGTGCCACCAATCCTGGGTACTATGTTTACGATATGAGATACAGAAGACACACTCTCTGGAGATGCAGGACTAGAAACTCGTATTTCAAAATCTAAAGCGCCTTCGACATCTCCCGGAGAGAATACTTGGACCATCACAACTCCTGTTGAGTTAGGGTAGAGGTCCGAGACCCTCCAGCTCTCGATTATCGAAGCACTCCAGTTATCTATCTCAAAGTAGTCCCCAGGAACTGTAATCATGCTCCCGTTCTCGTCCAAGGCTACAATCTCAACATCAAGACTCCTAATGCTATTTCCAGTGTTTCTGACTATCGTTTCTAGTGTTAGGACCCCTCCGGGAACTATCGAAGATACCCCTCCGCCCTGAACGATATCAACGCCCTCATAATACCCATACCTCATCGAGAAGTTATACCAGTCAAGTATCTCTCCTTGGTCTGATGCTATTGACATACTCATCCCGTGTAGAGAATTGGATAGCGGAAGACCCCCAACAACGGACGGAGAAGTAATCGAGAACTGGACCCAATAAATCTGATCAGGCGATACGGCATATTCTCGACCAGATTCAGGAGAGTCTTGTGAATCCCAAGATATATCCCAGCCCGAAGGTCCGTTAATCGATAAAATGACATTCGATTCTATTTCCAAATTACTACTGAAATTCACATTAATACCGATACTTGAATCGGGATCGATTCCAAAAATTGAACCCGAATCTGATCCAAACGAAACCCCTTGACGAATTTCAGAAGAAGATATTTTTTTATTATCTACTTGAACAAAATCTTGCGGTGCCGATGAGCAAGTAATGAGTAAAACTAGAATCAGAGATACTCCCAATCGCACATTCACAAGCCTGCTAGTGAGGGGACCCATATTACTTGTGCCCGAAGAATTCACAGGATAATGAGCTATCTTATTCTGAGCTAGTGGATAGGGTCCTTTATGATCTTCGAAATTACATCAATATCAAATTCGCCAGCGTGGATGGGTGCCCTCAAGCCGAACAAACTCATTACATCCGGAGAAACCTCTCCAAACTCTCCAATTTCATGGTCTTCGATAAGAACTCTCGCCCCTCTGCCATCAATCCAAGGCCCCACTCCTTCTGCTACAGGCTCAAAGGAAATTGATGAGGTCGGGGCGCCTAGGTCCCTCAAAAGTGACTGAACGATTCCTTTGGCCGTTGAGAATCCCGCCCCCGACTCAGCGCAAGCCCAAGAAACTCTAGTTTTGTTATTCCCCCCCTGAACGACCTCCCCAAGTTCGTAAACCCTCTGAGGGAGCTCATGATGTCTATTTGATGCTAGCAGATTCATTAATGATGGAAATATGTACTGCCTGAGTAGTGTATGGTCAACTGTAATTGGATTAGAAATAACTGTGGCTTGTGATATCATGGGCCACCTAGTCTTCTCGAATTGATCCCTCTCATTAGAAAGAGTCAGGCTCTGAATCTCTTGAAGGCCGACAGATCTCATACTCATCCTTATTCTCCTGTGCAGATTAGATGATTCTAGTGGCGAAGCATCGATATGGACTGAAGATAAAATATCAGGTAGATTTTCATACCCGAATCCTATTGCAATATCTTCTACAATATCAACAGGATGCATAATATCACTACGCCATCTAGGCATGGAGAAGACATGCTCCCTTTCCCCCACCACACAGTCGGACCATCTTTCAGCCCTCTCGGATCCGTGGGTAATGGTCCTAGATTCCAGTAATATGCCCCCCATTCTTCGAATCGCTTCGCTAATTTCGGAATCACTGAGCTCCAAACCGAGGATTTTCTCAATGAGTCTGTTCGGGACCCTGTAGGTTCTAGCCCCGAAGTTAGGAGTCACCATTACGGAACCATCTTTATTCCATACCTCTACACTTTCAACTACACCTCCCAATTCTGATAATGATAATGAAACTAATAGGAGGCAAGTTTCACACGCTATTTCATCAAAGCCTGTTACATCAATGAAGAAATCATTAGTATCTTCACTAACAGTTGTATGATTTCCATTAATGATGGGAGGGAACGAAATGACCTCATTATTGGAATCGAGGATAATCGGATATGTATCCAAGCCATCCATAAGTTTCGAGTATTCGATTCCTTTCGGATGCCTGTCCAGAATTTCAGAGATGCTCATAACGTCCTCGGAGGCTAGTGGCTCAAAGGAAAAATCACCTGAAACGGACTCATATCTGAATGGATGCTTTATCTTGGATAAATCATGAACTCCAATTGATGCAAGTGACCTCTTCCTTCCCAAGGTCATGTGTAGCTTCTCTTGGTGATCCATAAGGGACTGGATGAAAGAGTCCCTCTCAGAAGCACTATTACCGGTATTAACCCCCTTGACAACTGCCCCCATTATTATTGGCCTTACTCCCTCTAAATCCCCTTCCACGGATATTCTGATGCCGCTGTCGGAGACCTCTATCGAGGACATATCTGAATCGTCGCCCTGAAATGACCTAACTGCTTTGGCCATTGTTTCATGGCTGAGTAGATCCGGGCGATCCGGAAATACCTCAATTTCAATATTTTCATCATCATTTAATTCGACGGGGCAACCCATTTTGGGCAATAAATCGGACAAATCGTTTTTATGATGAATTGCTCCATTTATTTCTTGAATCCTCCTCATCATAGAATGACTCAAAGTAATTGTCGGCATTATAGAACCTCAGTTTCCTAGCCACATCGGGAGAGGCCTTTCAAAACCAATTAGCCTGAGTCCACTGATTGCCGCAGTTTCCATATCCTTGGCTCTCAAAATTCGCCTACCAACATTATGAAAATTTGATAATCCCGCTTCTTTCATTATTCCTACGATCTCGGGAATGATAGTTTCTGTAATATCTGAAACTTCGTTCCCTTCATCAATCGGACCAACGACGAAAGAGCACCCAGAAGCTCTGACGATGATCAAATCTTCTGCAGAGGGTTGCTTCTCAAGCTCAATCCCTATGATTCTTCCCTGGGTGTCCAAACCCATTGCTCTCGAGGCTAATCCAATCCTTGGCAACGCCGCAGCCGCTCTCCCTCCTCCGGGAGTTGCCATGGAGACTATGGCGCCATCTAAATCGAGATCAACTACCAACCTGAAAAGCCCCTCTACCCTATCAGCTCCATCTCTCAGAAGGATTAGTGATGAACTACTCAAATGACTCGACAATGAGACCAAAATAGCCTCTATCTCAGCATCATTCATAGCCGGTAAACTCTGTAAATCTAGTACAATTCCAGAAACCTCTCTGGCATTATCTGGAAACTCTGCAAGCTCCTCCTCGCCTACTATCAATAGATCGCCCTCGTTCGGCTCCGCATTAACAATACTTGGAATTCTAATCTGCCCATCCGGATAAGTCAAGCCACGGGAGGACCTAATAATCCAAGGGACCGGTAATTCCAAACCCTCCTCATCAGAACCCACTGGAATTATGCTGATGGAGGTGTCAATTATTGAGTAGTCAGGAATTCTATCCGAGCTAGAAGGACTAATCCCTATTCCATCGAATCCTTCGGATACCCATCTCTTGGGTTTGATGCCTCCCATCGAAGACTCCTTATCAGGAACCAAAACTAATGCATCCTCTTCAAGGGAAAGACCGAGGGGCTCTAGGACCTCTTCCAGCTCCATGACTTCTTTATCTGTTATTGACCTCATGGTTGAGCCCTTTCCAGGAGGTGGGCAACTACCTGCAATAACCACTCTCCCCCCCTTCATCCCTAAACCGGGATTAGGTCCAACTGAACCCATGACAACCAAAGTTCCCCCTAACATTCCTGATCCAGCACCAGACGAGGCTTGTCCTCTGACGACTACTATCCCATCATTCATGCCCGCACAAGCATCCTTGCCAGCAGATCCCATAACTGT
>DAOI01000033.1:5897-15858 GCA_002501805.1 Euryarchaeota archaeon UBA463
CCAGCAGATCCCATAACTGTCACACTTCCCCCATTCATATTCATTGCCAGCCTATCTCCAACATCCCTCTCCACGACAACTCTGCCATCTGATTGAAAGGCGGCTAGCATCGATTCGCAATTCCCCTCAATGTTCAGGGTGCCTCCTCTATTCATCGCTCCAACGCACTCTCCTAAATTACCAAGAAGCAGTACTCTAGATCCCTTGGGAAGATGGGTAAGAACGCCGAAGTCACCATCTCTTGGCTTAGTGTCTCCACCGGACCCATAACCGATTTTTACCAAGCGATCTTTGTCCATCGCCTCAGGTAACATCCTAGCGATTTCTTTATTGAGTTTGACACTCCTTGCGGTCTGTTCCCTCATCGCCATAGTACTCCGAGTCTAGCCAATGGTCTTCATTGTGACGGATATTTTTCATTTCAATAAATAATAGCCTCATTGAGTTATCTTGATAGAGCATCGACTAGAGGGTATATTGTTCAGGGGTTAGTATGGCACGAGTGAAAGTAGCTATTAATGGGTATGGGACAATTGGAAAGAGAGTTGCGGATGCAATAGACGCACAGGATGATATGGAGGTTGTGGGTGTTACCAAGACAGGTCCAAGCTTCGGTTGTGAGATGGCAGCTAAGAAGGGATTTGACCTCTATTGCACATCTGATGACACAGATATGATTTCTAGCTTCGAGAACTCTCGATTTGTTTGCAAAGGCGGACTCAAAGACTTGCTTTCCAAATCCGATGTAGTCATTGACTGCTCTCCAGGAAAAATGGGCGCCGCCAATCTCAAAAAGTATCAAGAGGCTGGAGTAAAGAGTATATTTCAAGGAGGCGAGAAACACTCATTGACCGGACTTTCTTATACATCTTGTGCAAATCATTTGGAAAATTTCGGGGCAGAAACAACAAGAGTTGTTTCTTGTAATACCACAGGACTTTCTAGAACATTGGTGCCGCTGTATGACTTGTGCGGCTCTCTGAAAGTAGAATGTACGATGATCAGAAGAGCGGCAGATCCGGGCGACTCGAATAAAGGTCCTATAAACGCTATAAAACCTGTTTTGAAGGTACCCAGCCATCATGGCCCGGATGTGATGACAGTAAAGCCAGAAATCGAGATCAATTCACTTGCAGTCGCAGTACCAACAACGATAATGCATGTCCATGCAATCATTGCCGATCTTCCCGAGAATCACGGCCTCACCACTGAAAAAATTCTGGGAATATGGAACGAAACTCCGAGAGTTATCGTGATGAACGGACAGGGCAATAGGATTACCACTACTGCCGAGGTGATGGAGATGGCCAGAGATATTGGGAGAAAATGGGGAGATCTGCATGAGATTTTTGTCTGGGAGGATGGAGTTAGACTAATCGGAAATAGGCTATATTATTTCCAAGCAATCCACCAAGAGAGCGATGTGATTCCTGAGAATGTAGACTGTGTGAGGGCTCTAATGAAACTCGAGGAAAGCTGGACAGAAAGTGTCACGAAGACAGACCAAGCAATTTCCAGATATTACAATATTTGACTCTTTTCACGGCTTTTTAGTCGTGATCCATTGTGATTATTCTATAATCAGCTTAGGTTAACTGTCAAAAGGCTGATCAGGTTCCGAAGGAACCATGTATGCAAGGAAATCAACTTTCCTTGTCCTTACTGTTTTGTTATTTTCTTCATGGTCGGGAATGGTTTCCGCCTCTCCCCAAGGTACAGATTCGATACATTCTCCGGACTCCGATAATTATCATTTTGAGAAATGGACCCATCTGGAATTTGCCTCAGAGCACCTACACCAAATCAGACAAACTTCAGGACTAATACACTCGCCGTATGGCTCATTTGACCCACTGATGGATGAATACCCAACCTTCGGAGAGTTGAATACCGGCGATTACGGTTACTCCGATAGGCCTGTCTTTGTGATTCAATCTGATACCTCTGACATATCGGGAATATCATCTTCAGTGGAAGAGGCAGGGGGCGCAATACTGGACTATATGCCCGATAGTGCGCTTCTCGTGAGGCTTCCCATACATGTTAACGCTGATAATTTCTTAGATTCTTTAGCCAATGTAAGGTGGTCCGGGCAAATGCCTGACATCTGGAGGGTATCCCCTGAAATCCTAGGTAACACATATCTTCCTTCATCACAATTCAATCTACAGATTTTGCCAGCTAACGACTTAACAATTGAAGAGCTGACCTCCCTAGAGAGGGACCTATCCCTGATTTCCAATTACGATCAATCGACTAATTGCGACTCGTGGCTGTGTACGATAGACAGTGTTGATTCAATGTGGATACCCCTCTTATCCAAAGACTGGAGAATCCTGCACATCCAAACCGCAAGCACTGCATCGGTATACAATAGTGCTGCTAGGGAAATATCTGGCGTACAAGGGGCATATGAGCAATCATCAATATCTTTGGATGGTACAGGCGAGGTCATCGCTATTTCAGACACTGGCCTAGATGAAGATCATGGAGATTTCGACGGAAGAATAAGGTCAGTATACAGCCAATTCGGACCAGACAATGATAACTCGGACCTGCTTAGTGGACATGGGACCCACGTAGCCGCAACGCTCCTGGGAGACGGCTCGGGGCAATCATCCGCGCTTGGAATAGCCCCCGGAGCAACATTTCATATGTACACCCACGAGTCTCAAAGTGGCTTTTTCGGTATTTATGGCTCATTATACGGGCTATTTACACACTCATGGAATCAAAATGCTAGGATACATACCAATAGCTGGGGCACATCAAACTTAGGCAATTACAGCCAGACATCATCCAATGTAGATGATTTCGTAAGCGACTATCCGGGCTATATGGTCCTATTTTCTGCTGGTGATATTGGGGGCACTAATGATTCTGGCATCACTCCTCCAGGTACCTCCAAGAATGCCCTAACAGTGGGTGCTTCAACAACTGGTTCATATGGCTCAGAACCCTCGGGAAGTGTAGTTTCTTTCTCATCACAAGGATTGACCAATGATGGCAGAATCAAGCCAGAAATTGTTGCACCCGGGGTCCTCATTTGCTCAGCAAGAGCTGAGGAAGCAACTCTGGTCGATGGCCAATCCTGCTCCGAATTAACACATGACGACGGCACTACGCCACTTTATGTTGCAATGAATGGAACCTCGATGGCAACTCCAGTCGTTGCGGGGGCCTCCGCGCTTGTCCGACAGTTTCTGAGATCAGAAGGAATCAGTGAGCCTAGGTCTGACCTGATTAGGGCAATTCTAATCAATGGGGCCGTAGATATCGGAGATAGTAATGTGCCCAATCCCTCCGAGGGTTGGGGGCAATTATCGCTAGACAATAGCCTCTTCCCCGTGTCAGAAAACGGAGAGGAAATGGACGTGATGTATGATTATTCAAGGGAGCTTTTTCCAGGCCATGGATTCACCTACACATTTGATGTAAGTCCTGGTGCAGGTCTAGATGCTACTCTGGCTTGGAACGATCTAAAAGGGTCATCAGTCGCAAACCAGTCAGCTTCTCGTTTAGTTAACGATCTTGACCTTTCTGTTACTGCCCCTGATGGGACGATTTATCTTGGTAACGAATTCATGTCTGGATTCAGTGTATCTGGCAACTCCGTAGATTCTCTGAATAATCTTGAAAGAGTAAAAATTCAGGATGCCTCGCCCGGTACTTGGACAGTTAGAGTGGGAAACTCAGGAGGAGGGGATACCCAGGGCTACTCTTTGGTGTTCTCTGCCATAGCGAGCGAGATTAGTGAGGCTGATCTAACCGTTTTCGAAGGTTCCCTATCTACTTCAGTGGAGAATCCGTTGCAGGGCGACACCATTCTAATTGAGGCCGCTTGGGGCAACCAAGCTACTGCTACAGCATCACAATATGATGTGGAAATCCACGATGTGACCACTGGGAACTTATTGCACACCTCAAGACGTTCGTCAATAGCAGGAGGCGGACTTGACTCACTCTCATTCCCCTACTCATTCTCATCAACGGGTGAGCACATACTCAGACTATCCCTCGACTCATCTTCGGAGGTATACGAGTTGAATGACGAGGCCAATGGCATCAACAATAACATAGCCGAGGTAATCGTTCAGGTTTCTCAGATAGGAGTAAGAATCACTCCTCTTCTGGAAAGTGGAAATCTGCCATCCAATCCATTGGAATTTGAAGATTCAAGAACTAGAGGTATGAATCCGAGGGAGACCAACTCTGTATACTTCCCCCTTGAACTAAGAAATGAAGGAACCTCAACTATATCCGTTCAACTCAGTGTTTCTCCTGTAAATGTTGTTTCAGAGAATGGGGTTCTTCAACCACCATCCGACGAATGGTGGAAAATCCTCAATCAGACAGGGCCGTGGGAACTAGGTCCGATGGGAAGCGAGGGGGATAGGATAGTGATTGAGCTAAATCTCACTGCTCATCCCCAATCCACTTCTTCGTCCCTTCCAGGCGAAGTTTATGCCCTCCCGGGTACATTTGTAACCGATCTAAATCTGTTCGATGTAAACGCCCCCACCGTGAATAATGTAATCAGACTGGAAGCAGAGGTAGAAAGAATCGAGGGACTAGTCACAGTTCTAGCAGGAGAAGGTGGGGCAGAGGCCGAACCAGGGGACTGGGCCTCTTTCTCACTAGCAGTAGGAAATGACGGAAATGGCCCTACTCGATATATGGTATCATGCTCAACTGAAAATTCGTGGCCAGTGAATATTTGGGATTCTCAGTCTTCAGAACTCCTTACCGATCCTATAGGTAGATTACTTTACACCACTCTCCCAATAAAAATCAGGGTTCCTAAATTGCCAAATGGTGAGCCCGCCGCTGGAAGTGTTGAAGATGTCACATGTGTGACTGAATCTGTTAACGATCCTTCGTTGAGTATTTCTGACACCGTATCTGTACTAGTTTTGGCCAATGACGACTTCGGAACAGATATATTTTCAGATTCTGGCAACCCATTAGGCCCGTTGGCATTAGCTTCCGACAGGGCCGTCATTAACGGAGATATGGTGACTACGATATTAGAAGTCAGTAACAATGGCAATATCCCGATGACATTTGAAGTAGATGCTTTCTCTTCCCTCAACACTTGGCCGATTCAGATTATTCATGAGGAGGAGGAATCAATGGATTCTATTTCTGTTGAAATATTATCTGGTCAAGTGGCTGTTTTCCAGATTAATACTCTGGTTCCAATGGCGGCCCAAATGGGAGATTCTAATACAATCACTACGAGAGTAACACAAATCGGAGGAGATGTGATTTCCAATGGTACCAAGCTAGTTGTCAGAGAACTGGCAGAACTGGATATCTCTGGGGATGATTCAATTTCCGCGGCGCCGGGACTGACAGGGGTAGCTAATATCATGATTCAGAACTCAGGCAATGTTGATTTGGTAGTGTCCCTGACTCTTGGTAGCATACCATCGGATTGGTCTGGTGGATTCATGACTGCTGGAAGTTTCGCAATGAACATGAATCAGCAGGCAGTCGTTTCTGTAGCTTTAGAGCTACCAGGTGCTGTTCCAGCAGGCCCCCAGGGAGATTCGATCCCTGTAATAATTGAATTTACAACACCCGCCTTTGTGACCCATTCCGAAACTGTTTGGCTAGATGTGATAGTCCTATCTTCTGCATGGCTAGATCTTTATGTTCCGGATGACACTGTAGAAGACGTATCGCCCGGGAATCCCGCCACTTTCGATATAACCTTGCAGAACATTGGTAATTCTCAGACTGAAGTCTCCGTCGAAGTAGTAGGTGACGAGAATTGGAAATTTGACGTCGACCCATCATCAACAGGGACAATAGAGCCCGGACAATCGATTTCTATAGAGGTAATAGCAGACCCATCGGGAGGTGCAGAATATGGCATTATTGAGCTGGACGTCTTTGCAAATGGTACTGGCGAAATCGAGGTTTCCACTAATGCATACCTAAAATTGCAGGTTAGCAAAGCAAGGGAATCAACAGAAGGACTCATTCCTTCGTGGGCAGTAGGATTAATCTTCATAATCGTAGTTTCAGCATCTGCCATACTGATTGTTAGAGCGAGAAGATCTTCTTCTCTGGCGGCACGTCCTGATGAAGAACTGATTCCTCCCGGGTCAGCACTACTTACTGGCTCTACCAACGAGAGAAGGGAGGCCGCTTTGGAGACTAGCGCTTCTGGAGAAGTCCTTACTGGAACTGTATCCGAGCAAGAACTGAATGACGTAATCTCCTCATCATCACTCCCCTCATTAAATTTGGAACAGGCCCCCGAAGGAGCCCCTCCCCTGCCTCTTTCAGGTCTTCCAGAAGGATGGACAATGGAGCAATGGGCCGCTTACGGTAATATGTGGTGGGAACAGAACCGTCCGTGAGCGTTATCAGTGTTAGCCGCTTGGCATGCTCATGTCTGCAATCTCTAGTCAAGCATCTTCCATAATACTATTCGGCCCTCCTGGGGCAGGTAAGGGAACTCAAGCAGTAAGGATTAGCCAAACTACCGGCAAGCCACAGATTTCGACTGGCGACATGCTCAGAGAAGCAGTAAGAGCGGGCACTGATTTGGGTAATGAGGCCAAGGGATATATGGACCGTGGATTATTGGTCCCTGACTCCATAATTATCGGTCTGATATCTGAGAGGCTCAAGCGCTCAGACGCCTCAGGAGGGGTTCTCTTTGATGGGTTCCCTCGAACTATCGCCCAGGCCGAGGAATTATCCAGTATAGCTGAAGTGTCAATGGTAATTATGATACAAGTTCCCGATGAAGATATCGTGGAGAGAATAGTTGGAAGAAGAATGGATCCCGAAACAGGAGATATTTACCATATTAAATTCCGACCAGCCCCCTCCGAAATACTCCCCAGGCTTATTCAGAGAAAAGATGACAATGAGGAAACAGTAAGAAGTAGGCTTAACGCATACCACCAGCAGACAAAACCCTTGTCAGATTGGTATTCCGAACTGTCCGAAAAGACAAATTTGAGGGTAATTTCAGTAGATGGAAGAGGAAGCATAGATGAGGTTGCAGAATCAATTAACCTAGAGCTAGAGGTGTTTTGATTGTCGGGCAGGTCCCGCAGAAGATCAAATCTGAAGAAGGCACTAGCTGCAGAAGCAATTGAGGATCTACATCAGGTTCTGAATGAAAGTAACGAGCAGAATCTTTCTGATGCTTCCGCTAGATTAATTCTAAGAATCGGTAAGAAGTATGGAGCTAGAATGAAAAATTATAGCGGCATTACGATATGTAGGTCATGTAACGTAGCAATGGTTCCTGGAAGGAACTCCATAGTGAGGATTCGTTCCAAGTCAATCAAGTATACTTGTGGAATATGCGGTAGAACCAAAACTATGGGCCCTTCGTTCAGAGGTTAGTAGTATGTCTAAAATTCCAACTAGGGTAGTAAGGGAATCTTCTGATTCAGAACTCCCAATAACCGTTAGGATAGGAAAATCAGGAGTGGTTGACTCAGTGATAGATGAACTTAAAGATCAACTTTCAAGTAGGCCTTTAGTCAAGATTAAGCTTAATCGAGGAGTAGCAAACGGTTCTTCCGAAAGAACGGAGATTTTTTCCACTTTAGCCTCTAGAACCTCATCGCTTGTTTCATTCAGTCGAGGCAATATCGTGGTTCTTTGGTCTGGCAAATAATGTATTCAAGTCTTGAATCTACATCAGTGATATATTTAGGTGTAATTTGTCTCGAAGCACCATGCAGCTTACAAGAGCGCTTGCAGCGACCTCTGATCCAGGGGTATGGACTCCAGCAGAAATGCCAGAATGGGCTGTTCCCGCGGCATTTGGTATTCTCACTATCGTCTACGCACTGATAGTTTTCGAAATAGTCCACAGGGCGCTGGCGGCGGCCATTGGGGGAATAGTGGCAGTGATCGCTCTTCATGCCATTGGAAACGGTCCAGATCTAGGTACCGTGGTAACCTGGATAGATGAAGAGACAATTGGCCTACTAATTGGGATGATGGTAATTGTTGATATTCTTGGTAAGACAGGAGTTTTCGAATGGGCTGCGGTTCAGGCATATGCGTTAAGCGGGGGCTCCATCTGGAGACTATCGATTATACTCTGCACAATAACCGCTGTTTTCTCGGCATTTTTGGATAATGTGACCACGATACTCCTAATTGTCCCTGTTACTATACAGATATCCAAGGTTCTGAATCTAGAGCCTATACCCTTGATAATCGCGGAAGTAATGTTCTCAAATATCGGTGGGGCGGCAACACAAATTGGGGACCCTCCCAATATCATAATCGGCGCACAACTGTCATCTCAGGCACTTTCCGACAATGTCATTCTAGCAGATCAAGGAATAGCTTTCATTGATTTCATTATTCACGTTGGGCCTGCTGTAATTATCGCAATGGCTCCTTCATTCTGGCTCCTATCTAAGTTGGAATCCGAAGGTCTCTCGGGAGAGAGGCACCGCAATTTAGATCTCCTTCGACTCAGGTACAATATCAAGGATGCAGAATTATTGAAGAAATCAGGTTTTATCCTGATACTAGTCATTCTGGCGTTCTTCGCCCACTCAAGCTTTCCTCATCCTCTCTTTACAGTGGCCACCATAGCGCTCGGGGGGGCCGTCCTCATGTTGCTAGTTACTTCTCCGCATCATGTTGAAGAGCAGCTTGATGCAGTGGAGTGGACTACCATCATCTTCTTTGCAGGGCTATTCATCATGATTCATGGTCTGGAGTACATGGGCCTTATCGATGCAATAGCTACTGGTATTTCCGATGCTATTTCTCAAGCCTCAGAGGAAAATAGACTGATGGTCGCCGTCCTCCTGCTCCTGTGGGTATCGGCAATCGCGTCTGCCTTTATCGATAACATACCGTATACGGCAACTATGGTGCCAGTAGTAATAGAGCTTGCAAGTGATCCAGAACTCAACTTACAGCTAGGTCCACTAGCATGGGCACTGGCCCTTGGGGCGTGTTTAGGAGGAAATGGTACGATAATCGGGGCCTCTGCTAACGTTGTGGCCGCAGGACTGGCCGAAGAAGCAGGTCATGATATCTCATTCAATAGATTCTTCAAGACGGGGTTCCCAATAATGCTGCTAAGCGTAGCCCTTGCTACTGTATATGCCGTGGTTAGGTATGCTGTGGACTGGCCAAACGAGATGGTCAAATGGGTAATCATAGCTGCAATGATGATAGCATCACTTTCACTACTGCCATCGATTTATGGAAACGCTCCTACAGAAGGCGCGCACTATGAGGCAGAGTAGAAGGATTACTGCGACAGCATCAAGGGATGATGCCTTGAGCCACTATTATGAGGGTGTGCGAGGTATGTGGCATGACCACTCGTTCTGGCATCTGTCCGACCTGCGGGACCGAAGAAAATGAAAAAAATATTTCTGGCGTAACAAAGAAAACACAGAACCAGGAATCCCTGGAAACTACACTCCCATTCGATCTTCAAGAGTCCAACAGGAGAAAACTCGAAACTCCTGTTTTTGGACTTGAAGCCTCTCCCGAATATAATCAGACAGAGATAAATCAAGAAAACAGTGAAAAATCACCCTTTATCGATAATATCCCCTTTGGAATCGAGGATGCTCCAAAAACCCCCCTTCCAGGAAGGCTAATATTTGGACTCTCAGATACTCCAGATAGTGAAGAATAACCGTGCTACTGAGAGATGTTTTCGCCAGCTAATGAATGCCAACTATCCCGGTTACTTCATATACCGAATGTGGGTCGCCGAGATGCTTTGTGTGCTCCTTGGTACAGTCGTGTATCAGGGTAAGAAGGTTGAGACCGCTTCGCCCTGCGGGGAGACGTAGTGGTCAGAGAAACCTGAATTGATATGCCTGGAATACCAGAGGAATCGCCTCTTCACTTGTGGAGGGGCGATTAAAACTCATACAGGTGGGTATGTGGAATCATAATGATGCTACAACCCGACTGGGGGATGGCTCGGCTCGAGAGC
>DAOI01000033.1:16102-16552 GCA_002501805.1 Euryarchaeota archaeon UBA463
GGGATGGCTCGGCTCGAGAGCCGAAGAAGGTCGTGACAAGCTGCGATAAGTCGCGGGGAGAGGCATGAATCTCATGGATCCGCGAATTGCTGAATTGGACCTCCTGGCACTCAGTGCCATTCCTCGATATAAAGAAGGAAAGGGAACCCCCCGAACTGAAGCATCTCAGTAGGGGGAGGAATAGAAATCAAAAGAGATTCCGTTAGTAGTGGCGAATGAAAACGGAATAGGACAAACCGAATCCCCTTGGGAAACCTTGGGGAGATGTGGGGTAAGGATCGTCTGTAGCCTAATTCTAGGAAGTGGAAGTCGTCCTGGGACGGCGCACCATAGAGGGTGAAAGTCCCGTACACGTACTAGTTATGGCCAAGTGACGAATCCAGAGTAGCGTGCGTTGGATATCGCGCGTGAATGTGGGAGGCAGAGACTTCCAATCCTAAATACTACTCG
>DAOI01000028.1 GCA_002501805.1 Euryarchaeota archaeon UBA463
CAACCAGCGCGCTTGGGATATAATTCAAGAAAGTGTGAACTGTTCCGCAAGCCACAATTATGCCTGCAACCGCATCAAGAGGAATACCTATCCCAACCGCTACAGGGGAGAGGCTCAGGGCGATCAACGCAACGTTATTGACATGAAATCCAGGGATAAGCCCTGTTAGACATCCGAGTCCTACGCCAAAAACGAACGAGGCTATCAACCATCCAAAGTCAACAAGAATTGGGTCCAAGTGATCACCTATCTGACATCTATGCAGAATCTAGCTGTGCTCTCCATTCCAAATTCTTCCATGCTTAACCTTCCTACCCAATCTACTGGCTCCCCGATGGAAAGTTGCTCAATAGACTCAGCTCCATCTCCCAGCAGACAAACTTTCTCATCGGAACCGGATCTAGAAATCCAATCAATCCCATCTTCATCAGTCACAGCTTCTCCACTTAGTTGGACCATTTTGCCCAAGTCCCATCTCCAAGAATTGTAACCATCCCCCCAATTGAGAACTACTGGGTCAGGAGAATCACCTAAGGTCCATGATCTGGCCTCCAGTACCACTCTTCCATCGGCATCAGACCACAGAACTGTGGCATTGAACCTGATTGGCTGGTTTGCCTCGATATATTCGGAGTGTTCACCTACAAGCAACAACCTCAACTTGGTCTGCCTCTCGTAGTAATCAGCCCCGTCTCCGACGTAACCCTTGTCGTAATCAGGAGAGATAGGGTCCGTTACCCAACCTTCGAATGTGTAGTTACCGCCTACGTATGAGAACGGGTCAGAAGCAACATCTGAGAGTTCTGTTGTGTCATCTCCGAATTCCCCAGTCACTCTTTCTGACATGAGGTCATAGCCTCTATCAAGGCAGACTTCGGCTTCATCCGCGGCCCATGCCAATCTCCCGGCCCAAACCCCGGAGGTCCCACTAAGGTTGGACTGGTCTAAATCATCCTCAGAGGGGAGGAAGCACATGCTGTCATTGGGCGATGGCCCCCTGAGTAGCCATTCCCCACCTTCGTTTACAACCGTCCCTGTTGCGAACACCATCTTCCCGATGTCGAAAGTGAGGGAATATGGGTCGGCTTCCCAATTAACGCTCGATGGAACGCCTTGGCTCAGCACTTCGACCTCGCTTGCTTGGACCAAAAGCCTCCATCTGTACGACCGTTCGTCAAACTGAAGCCATCCACTTACTCTGACATGGCTACCCGCTTCAACCCAATCAATCACCCGCCCCTCAATCTGAATGTAGAGAAGATGATCCGCTCCTCCGTAGACATGATTGTCCATCAAATATAGTGAATGATATGTGACATCAGGGGCCAAAGCCTCACTTATCCAGCCATCAATCTGCAATGAGCTGTTAGAGAAT
Source organism: Euryarchaeota archaeon UBA463 (assembly GCA_002501805.1). Taxonomy (GTDB): domain Archaea; phylum Thermoplasmatota; class Poseidoniia; order Poseidoniales; family Thalassarchaeaceae; genus MGIIb-O5. The sequence goes on from DAOI01000028.1 coordinate 1,376, forward strand.
GACTGAGGGTCCCTGCCGACCTCCACTAATTTTGTCTCAGAAAAATCCACGAAACCGTCCTGAGCAATAATCGCCCCATAGCCGTTCGATTGAAGCCAAATCCTACCATTCCACTCAGATACTTCCCCTTCTACCGTCACTACAGTACCAATTGGCGGTACCTCGTTATTCCGATCAATGTTCCATCTGACTTTCGCAACAGAGTGGCCGTCTATCTCTTGAACTTGGAGGTCAATCCTATCAGCTCCCTCTCCATACGGATCTCTGACATACCCAGTCAGAATCCCCTCTATTTTCACTGTTTCGCGCGGGAAGTTACGTATCTCGTCAATCTCAATCATATCTGGCTCTCTTATTACGGCATAGAAGTTCATAGCTGAAACAAGAAGAAGCGATGTGAAAAACATCACCCATAGCTTTGTCATGTACTGTGAGGAGGGGGCTCGACGCTTGATGGTTCCCATTCACTAACTAGCAGGGTTTTCTTCGGCAAGGTTCTTGACTCCATGGCCAGCCACAGCAGACGGGACCCGTAGCTCAGTTGGTTAGAGCGCTCGGCTCATAACCGAGTGGTCATCGGTTCAAATCCGGTCGGGTCCACCACTCTACAACCAAACCCGGGATTTGGCCATTTTTGTATGCGCCGGGGGCGAAGTCTCAAATACGGTCTTGACGGCCATCATGCTGATGTCAAGCCGAAGCTCTGTGAGGACTAGCATGTTGATTCTCATGGTGTACTTCTTGAGTACGTGGGCAGGAGCCGCCGCTGTTCATGCTCAGACTAACCCAACTCCTGACATTACTCTGACCTGTGATAACCCACAACCGATCGAAGTTTACCCGGGTGCGACAAGGACTTCTATTGTGTATTGCACGTTACAAAATCCAACTGTCCACAGCGAGAAGGTTGATCTACAGATCCAATCAGGTGCACTGATTTCGGCGGGCCCAGCTTCCATGTCAGTAGGTTCAGGGGCGGATGTTAGCTTCCAGGTTATCCTTAGAGCGGATTTGAGAATGCCTGAGGGCCAACACCAGATCTCCATCACTGCTCAAGTTGTTCAGGCAGATGGAATCACATGGCCCAATGGCGCGCCAACCACCTACAAGGTACTAGCAGTAATCAAGCAGTTCAGCAGACTAAGAGTTGCATCTGATACCGCATTCATGCAACTCAGGCCTAAAGTCGACGTAATGATGTCCTTCGATGTCTACAATGACGGTAACGCCATGGATCGATTCAACGTAGAGGTTGTCAATTACGACGAGCTCAACGATGAGGGGTTCCAAATCAGTCTACCTCTGGTGTCCGTGGAAATAGAGTCCTCGGCCCCTGCTGAGAAGGTAAGGGTCCAGATTCGAACACCCAAGAATCAAGGTTGGACTGATAAGTTCTTCAATCTGCAGTTCAAGGCAACATCTGAGTATTCAGTACGTACTGAAGGTATACCAAATTACATGGTCCAATCAATGACCATCTACATCCGTGGAGTATATCTGCCAGGATTCGAAGTGATGGGGTCCATGATGATGACCGCGCTTGCCGCCGCCGCAATAGTCGGAGGAAGGAAGGAAGAAGAGATTCAAGAAGTGAGTGAAGACGGAACTTTACGTCCTCTGGACTCTAGAATATTCTAGGGATTCTGTTTTCTTACCCACTATGTGGCAACGGGTTGATAACGGGAACTCCTCCCTAAATTGTTAGAGGCATTGCGATGAGTGGCGGCGGATTGTTGGAGAAGGCTATGGGACAGCAGATGTCATCTGAAGGCGAGTCAATGGTTAACGAGGTTGTAGCAGAGGCATTACCGCAGCCTTTGCCCTCCTCAAAACTTGAGATCTCAATTTCGGTAAAGATAGGTGCCGCCGTAGGGCTAATCGCCTTTCTGCTAATGTGGTTCTTGGATAGTTACGCCCTTCAAGACATCGTTGACCCGATCCCGTTCGGACTAATCCCTCTTGCCATGTTCGGTGGCTCATTCTACATGGTGTGGAGCGGTCTGGGGAAGCAGAAGACTGTAGTCCTGGTGGTTTGCTACCTGTTGATGGCCGGCGTCCCATATATCGCTGGAATGACTTTCTCGGAGTCAATTACCATTTCAGAGAGTGAGCTTTCTGACGATTCTTCAGAGATAACCCTGACTATTCGTGGCTTGTCCCCAGCAAGCAATGCCGATGTTTCAATCTCCTATGACGGTTCTATTGTGTACGAAGAGACTGTCGCTTTCTCAATGGATCGATCAGATGGAATCGGGGATTATGGTGAAATTTCTCTGCAGGTTTCGGATTGGTATTCTGGTAATTCAGACTCAAGCAAAGACTACACAGTAACTGTGTCAGCAGGATCTAGTGAGTCTTCCTTCCTACTTCAGTCACTGCATCTTCAGAGAACTGTAAACGATGTAAAGAGCGCTACAGCGGCCTCAATCGGAACAGGCGCAGACTGCGACAGTTCCAAGGACTCCTGTGTAATTGGAGTGGCCTTGACTGCTTGGGCGGGATTGGATGCGCTCGGCTCAAACCCCCCTGGGGGTATGCCCTTCGCTGACTACACTCTTGATGCTACCCTGACCCATGAAAGTGGGGCTGTCGCAATATCGTACCCTACCGTAACTGTGGTCAACGGACTTGCTGAGTGGGACTCAGCTAACGGGCAATACGGCGGAGGCTCTGCAATCGTCGGTGCCGAGGGATCCCAACTCCCCCTGGAGGGATCCGTCGATGACTTCGATCTGAACACAAGGTATGTCCCAATCGAGGATTGGGGGACAGATGACTATGGGTGCTACGAATTCACTGTCACTGTTACCCAGAGCTCACCATGGTCGGATGGTTCAGAGATATCTTACACCTCATTCTATGATTACGAGGAGCAGGGAGGGGATCAGGAAAACGACCCCAACAACACAAACCCACAAGACACAGAAGAGGCTTGGACAGTAACGACTAACTGCTCCTGAGCAGGTTCCAAATCTCTTCTTCAGAGGGTTCTCATAGGAAACCCTTCTCGGAAGAACATGGAACACGAGAGCATGTATTACAGGATGATGGGTAACACAGGCATACAGGTATCAGTCATTTCTTACGGATTCTGGGCAACCTATGGGATCAAAGACAGACTATCGGGGGATGAAGGCGTAAGAACAGCCAAGGAACTGATGAGCATAGTCCGAAATGCTGGCGTCAACTGCTTCGATCACGCTGAGGCCTATGGGAATCCCAACGGAGAAGCCGAGAGGATATTCGGGATCGCCCTAAAGGAGCTACAGGATGAGAATCCACATCTTTGGCGCCGTTCGGATTTAGTAATCACAACCAAGGTTTTCTGGGGAGGTCCAGGAGTCAATGAATCCGGTCTTTCAATGAAGCATTGCAGGGAAGGACTGGACGCTTCACTCGCACGCCTACAGCTGGACTACGTGGATCTACTGTTCTGTCACAGGCCAGACCCCCACACACCCACATCAACGGTAGTGAGGGCGATGACTCAAATGATCCGTTCTGGAAGGGCAACCGCATGGGGGACCAGTGAGTGGTCCGCTCAGCAGATTACAGAGGCCTTCTGGATAGCAAAGAGTGAGGGGCTGGAGCCGCCCCAGTTCGAACAACCACAGTACAACATGCTACACAGGGACAGGTTCGAGAATGAGTACTTCCCGATGTTCAATCACCCCTATAATATTGGCACCACCATCTGGAGCCCTCTCAGGTCCGGCTTTCTGACTGGTAAATATCTGGACGGCATACCCGATGATTCAAGGGCCACCCAAGATGGATATGGATGGCTCCTAGAAGATCTCGAGGAACGCAGGGAACGAGGAGAATTTGAAGTGGTTAGGAAACTAGTAGATTTTGCAGCTAAAATCAAGTGCACGCCCGCGCAACTGGCATTGGCATGGTGCCTGAAGAACCGTGATGTGTCCACCATTCTGATGGGGGCGACAACTCCCGCACAAATACAGGACAATCTTGGCTGCATTGAGGTAGCAAAGGCATTGACCGATGACGACATGTCGAAAATCGAGGATATTTTGACTAACAAACCGGACTCTTGGATGGGCCCGGGAGGAGCTGGAACAAGGCAATTGCATACTCTCTAGGGGGACAGATTACGTCATTTGTCCATTCCCAGAGTAATATTCAACATTCCAAGATTAATACCACTCGTTAAATAGTTAATACACTCTCATAATGAGGATGAATAATAAGGGGCCAATCTAAGCAAGCCATGTGCGTCACCTCGGCCCAATGATTGTTCTGATAATCATCTCCTCGATATTGTCAGGGTGCATTGTCGGAGAGTTCGTCGAGGGGCCCTAATTGCAAATCCCATTAATCCGGGATAATAATTTAGATACCTTTAATTATTAAT
>DAOI01000034.1 GCA_002501805.1 Euryarchaeota archaeon UBA463
GAGGAGGACTGCGAGGCTGCAGGCCACATGTGGATGGGACATGAAGACCATCATGATCTGCCAGAAATCCATGCAGACCGAGTTGCTCACACACTCTCTTTCCCGATTCACATAGCTGGGGACTGGGTAGATGAGTGGGGATCTGAACACTCCATTGACTCAGACTCATGGAATGACAACACCATCACACACTATGACAATCATGAGATGTGGGCCGTCGCTCAGAACAGTGAGGATGATCAGTATTACCCAGGTCTCTGGTCGAAGTACGACTGGACCTGGGAATCAGAAGAGCTGTACTACTGCCAGTCCACCTTCGGCGCTGACACAGAGGCAGACGCATTGTCTGCCGAGAGCGCAAACGCTAGCGATTTAGCCGCTGGATGCGGTGGATTCCCGTGGAGCCTCATGGAAGAAGCTGGTCATGACGACCACCATGAAATGGTCTGCTATGACATGAACACGCACACTGTCGACAGTACAATCACCACAGAAGAAGACTGTGACGCTGCTGGCTTGATGTGGACAGCCGCTAACAGTGGCCCTGGTGACGATGACCATGACGATCACGGCGACGACGACCATGACGATCACTCAGACGAAGAGGGAGACCATGACGACCACAGCGATGACCACCATGAAATCGGAGCGGTAATTATCCATATAGAGGAAGAAGGCGACTATGGATTCGCTATGCCCAGCGACATAGAATTCTTTGTGATAATGGGAGAGGGAGGTCATGACGATCACGATGACCACGACGACCACTCAGACGAGGAGGATGACCATGGCGATGACCACGACGACCACTCAGACGAGGAGGACGACCATGACGACCACAGTGATGAAATTGAAGCTGATGAGGGTGAGGAAGCCTTCGATTACGACCCACACAGCTGGCTAGACCCGCTTTCGTTCAATGAACAACTCAAACTAGTTCAAGACAAGCTAACAATGACATTCCCAGATGGAACTGATGCATTCGCAGAGAATACTGAGGCATACTCGGCACAACTCACCCAGCTTCACGATCGTTTTGAAACCGCATTGGGCGATGATGGAACCTGTGTTACAGGAGGATTCGATAAGACGATTGTTGCTAACCACAACGCCTACTCGTACATCTCTGTCAGGTACGACCTCGACATACTGACTGTACATGGACTCGATCCAGAGGGCGAGCCTTCCCCAGCGGAAGTTGCTGAGGTTGTCGAGCACATCAAGGAAGAGGGAATTACTGTCCTGTTCGTTGAGGAGTATTCCGATCAATCTGCTGTTCAGAGTATTGTTGAGGAGACTGGTGTAGAAGTGCAAACCCTGTACACAATGGAGTTGCATCCCAGTGACGATACAGATGACTACTTGTCTATGATGAACAAGAACATCAACAACATTGTAGCAGGAATTGGATGCTAAACACAGGCCTGGAAATTATAGAGGAGGGGGAAGCATGCACGAAATTGTAGAATCACTACCAATCGTCTTTGTTGGTTCAATTTTCCTCATCCTCTCCCTTTCTTTAGGTTACCAGTACATCAGGGCGAAATTCGCCTGAACGAATGGTATAATGCCCGATGTCATCTAGGATAAACTGAGGGTGGTGAGGAAGAGTGCCAGTAACAATTCTTGACGTCTGCGATTTGTCAGTGGAGAGATCGGGCAAAGTCGTGATAAGAGACGTATGTCTTCAGGTCACCGAAGGTGATTTTGTCGGAATAGTGGGACCCAACGGAAGTGGTAAGTCAACACTCTTACTTGCTATCCTAGGGGTATTGAAACCGAAAAGTGGAACAATTCAGATTTACGGAAAATCACCAAACTCCGTAATAACCAACAAAAAAATAGGATGGGTATCTCAAGCAGCCGCAAACCTACCGAAGAATGTCAAGATAACAGTGAGAGAATTGGTAAAGCTAGGAACGATAAACCGGGCAAACATGTTCGAGCGACTCAATAGGTCCGCTAATAGCAGGGTGGATGAAGCAATCAGGAAAACAGGTTTGGAGAATGTTAAACATACCGAAGTAGGACGACTATCTGGAGGACAGAAGCAACGAGCTGTAATCGCACGTGCATTGGCGTCTGAGGCCGACTTCATCATCTTGGACGAGCCCATGGTTGGATTAGACCGAGACTCCAAGAACTCCCTTTTGAGGCTTCTAGATGACCTCTGTCATGAAGAAGGTAAAACCATCTTGATGGTTTCACACGATCTTACTGCCATACGTCAGACTGCTCACAGGATGGTTTTTCTTGAGGAGACCATAAGATTTGATGGTCCGGTGAAATCATTCCCTGGTCTAGAAAAACTCGCTGATTTGAGAGGTATTGAGCCAGTTCACTGAATGAATCATCATGATTAGGTTTGAGGGTTAAACATGGGAATCGGAGTAATGTTACTGGAGTTCCTTTCTCCGATAATGCAGGAGGTGTCATATCTCATGCCGGGGGAGGTCTTCCCGGAGTTCTTCAGACTAGAAATGTTTCAACGCTCGTTGTTAGCCGCTATAATCGTCTCAATTGTTGCTGGGTATCTCGGGTCATTCCTTCTTGTTAGAAACTTGGCTTTAATCGGAGATGGACTGGCACACGTTTCATTCGGAGGGGTGGCGGTTGGAATCGTACTTGGTGCCACATCCCCTCTCCATTATGCGCTGGTCGCAAGCGTGACGTCCGCAATTCTGATTTACGAGCTTCAGTCAAGGAATATTCTCTCCGGGGATGCGTCAATCGCGATTTTTCTGACTGGGATGCTGGCTTTCGGGCTCGTCTATTTGAGGTACTCCGGTGTGGGCATAACAACCGAAGTTGAGAGCTATCTCTGGGGCGACCTTCTTCTCACATCATCCAGTGACTTGGACACTATAGCCCTCTTTTGCATTCTGTCGTATGTGTTTTTGATTATCATGAAACCCGTATTATTGGCCACAGCAGTTGACCCACTCTCATCCCACGTGCAGGGAATCCCTGTGCGTCAGATCGGCCTTATGTTCAGCGTCATTACCGCGATTGTGGTGGTGACTATGGTGCAGGTTGTGGGAACTCTTCTTGTCACTGCCCTGCTTGTCACCCCTGCGGCAACAGCACAACTATTCTCCAGGAGTTTCAGGGCCTGTCTTTTTTGGTCACAGGTCTTTGGACTGGCATCCGTCTTCCTCGGGCTCTATTTCTCAGCCGAGCTTGATACAGGAAGTGGTGCAATGATTGCTCTAGTAGCGGCAGTGATTTTTGCAATAGTCACAATATTGAATTTTAGTTTCAAGGAATTTAAATTTATTTTAGGTGAACTCAAACTCAGATGAGATTATCTATGATATCATCCAAAACCTGTCTTTTTCCGCAGTAGTAGCATCTGACTTCAATCGGATCCCGGCTGTAGAGTACCAGTTTCTGTGGAAGAGGCTCTCTGGGGTTCTGGGTGACGCAGTTTGAAAATGTGCATCTTGCGACGTTTACAAGCTCCTCAGCCAGCTCAACGACCCTCTTCTCTGCAACACCATAGTTTCTGATGATAGCTACACTTGCATTCGGCGAAATCAGTGCAAGCCTATCCAACTCCTCTTGATTCAGCTCCAAGTCCTCGATTTTGAGTAGATCTTTTCTTCCCATTTTGTCACTAGGGACATTCATCACTAGAGAGACTGGATTCGATCTGTTCGTATCGATTCTGAGCATCTTGATGACTTGCAGCGCGTGACCTGCTGGGATATGGTCTATCACCGTACCATTGCAGATTGCAGTAACCCTCCTCATCTCACTCATTTCTTCACCTCCTCTGGTATCTCTACGCCAAGACTCCTGCAAAGAAGTGCCATTCTAGTCGGTACACCATTGAATGCCTGTTGGAAGTATCTAGCATTTACTGTGGAGTCTAAACTGGGATGTAACTCACTAACCCTGGGGAGGGGGTGCATCACAATCATGCCATCCTTGGCATCGTCCATATCCTTGGCGCCCAACATGTATATTCCTGCAACCTTCGCATACTCGTCCTCATCTGGAAAGCGCTCTTTCTGGATTCTCGTCATGTAGATGACATCGGCATCAGGAATAGCCGCGACCAAATCAGTTGACTCTGAAATCGTAGCACCGGAAGCGCGAAGGTCATTCACAATCTCATCAGGCATCATAAGTGTTTCAGGAGAGACAAGAGTCAGCTCAGCTCCGAAACGAATTAGAGCATGAGACAGGCTATGCACCGTTCTGCCGTATCTCAGATCACCTACTAGAACCACATTCAGGCCCTCGATGGTACCATGAGCCTCCATTATTGTGAAGAGGTCGAGCATGGTCTGAGTAGGATGATTTCCAGCGCCATCCCCTGCATTCAGAATTGGGATGTCTATCGCATCAGCACTATACTGGGCCGCTCCTTGCCTCGGATGCCTGATTACGGCTATGTCCGCATAACCTTCGACCATCTGCATGGTGTCGAAAAGCGTCTCTCCCTTGGCGACAGAGGTTCCGATGGAGCTGAAGTTCAGAACAGACCCACCAAGCCTCTTCATAGCCGTTTCAAAGGACATTCTTGTCCTGGTCGAGTTTTCATAGAACATGTTTGCAAGAACCTTCCCTTCTAGAAGAGGCAGGTGAACCGCGCCTCTAGCTACAGGCACAAGTCTAACTGAATCTTCCAGAATAGACAATATTTCTTCGTTACTAAGGTCATCCATGGTCACTACGTCGGACATCGCTCTCCCTTCGCTCCGGTGGTGGCAAGGTCATATGTGTTGTCATTAGCTAGTAACTGATTATTGTCAGTAAACCGTCGTCTTGATGTGTAGTGTACGACCCCACCAGCCTGATGATAATCAGCCGAACGCCCCTCAGAGCCTCCTTCTGTGGAGGCGGTACGGATATCGACTCGTTCTCGAAATCGGAAGAGAGTGGGGGAAAGGTTGTATCTCTGGCTATTGACAAATACATCCACGTTCTGGTGAACAAGAGATTCGATGAGAGAGTCAGAGTATCATACTCCTCTCTGGAGTTAGTGGATGACTTTGAGAATCTCAAACACGAGCTCGTTAGGGAGGCTATGAGGCTAACTGGAGTTACTTCCGGAGTAGAGATTACCACTATCGCAGATATACCATCAAGAGGCACAGGACTGGGTTCTTCATCAACGGTAACAGTCGGACTACTGAATGCCCTGCACAAATTTGCAGGTCGTGACGCATCTCCCGCTCAATTAGCTGAAGAAGCGTGCTTGATAGAGATAGATATCCTTGGACAGCCTATCGGCAGACAGGATCAGTATGCGGCAGCTTTCGGAGGAATCAATGCAATCTCCTTTGACTCTGAAGGAGTACGAGTGGAACCGATAACAGTATCTTGTGAGTCACAAATAAGAGATGAGTTCACACTGGTATTTACTGGTTTATCCAGAAGTGCTTCTGAGGTATTAAGGGAGGTCCCGAGAGATCCTAACAACAAGTTAACGAGACTTAGAAAAATCAGAAATCAGGCTGATAACGCAGAACAATTTCTCAATGAAGGCGAACTTTCCAAACTAGGAATTCTGATCGGCGAGGCTTGGCACGAGAAGAGAGGAATTTCTGCAGGGGTATCTGGTAATGAGATAGACTCTCTTCACGATGAGATAATGTCGTTAGGGGCATCCGGAGCCAAGCTACTTGGTGCGGGAGGAGGAGGATTCTTCCTAGTTCATGGAGAGAAAGGTCTCAGAGATAGGCTTCGTCAATTACGCGCAAAAAATAGACTTATTCCATTAGGAATAGATGATATCGGATCAACAATTATCTTCGAAGGATGATGAGAATGTCTGTGAATAAATCAGTTGCTGTCTTCTTGACAATAATAGTCATACTGACTCCGCTGAGTTTTGCTGAGTCTGGTGATGACAACACCAACTCCGAACAAATTCAGATAAGTGGCCAGGCTACCCTCTCTCTGACAGGGAACCTACTTCCCGACTCTCAGATAAATGCTACTTGGAATTTGGAAATTGGAATTCCCGAGGAATATGGTACCGATTTACTACCTAACCAGTCAACAGGAATTAGATTGCAGATCGATAATCACCTAGGTAACTCAGATGGGAATATCACGGAATCTGAGATTTCTGATTTCATACAGATGTTGACCAACGCTAGAACATGGATTAACTCAGAAGTAGCAGGATGTTGTATGTTCGACTACACGGAACTAGCTCTATTATCGCCAGTAACTGTAATTGTTTCCCCCCCCTCTGTAGGTCCAGTCATTAGTACAAGCTCCGAAACATGGGGTTGGTTGGAGTCCGCTGAGTTGATGGCTATTACTGACCTGAGGACTACAAGACTACTCGATCTCCCTAGAACAGGATCCCTGATTGAAGAAGTTCCGCTAGTCATCTCAATCCAAGAACCATGGGAATTCAGATTCAGTGCAATGCAGGACATAATCTCCGGTGAACCCGGCTCTTTCACTGTTCTAAGAGCAGAATCTCCTGTCTACTCAACAATCAGAATAGCAATAGGTGAGAACTCCCCTCCTTCAGTGACAGTCAGTAGATCAGGAGGGATGTCTATTTCCGCTCCTCTTAATGGCACGATACATTTTACCTCGGAGTGTGAAGATAGTATGTTGGAGACTCCCAGCTTCAACTGGAGACTCTCCAATAACGGAACAATACTGAATAGCTCGGATGGAGAATATGATTCAGATGGGCGCGCCGTCATCTCGGTTAATCCTGCACAGAATGGCTACTTGTCTGGAGATATTCTCAGTGCAGATTTAACCTGCATCGACTCGTTCGGGGCTTCCTCATCATGGTATGAGAATATAATAATCGATGGACAAAATCCTAGCTATGATATCAGATTTACAGAAATAACATCTGAAGGAATTGAGGTTCAGCGTAACGAATCCGAACACAGCATGATCATTAGATCGGACAGTGAGCTTTTTGTTGACGTGATTACTTCAGACAATTCCAATCTTCCCGTTTCAGTACAGGTAGTGTCAAATAAATCACAGGGGTGGAGACATTTCTCCAATGATGAGCTGTATTTCTCAGCTGTCTTCAATCAAGGAGAACAGGTCAATGGCATGCATCTATCTGTCGATGAGAGGCACCAAGAGAGATCGAATAGTCACTGGGAGCTAATATTGAATGTTACAGACGAAGCAGGGAATACAGTAAAGAGAACATGGGACATCATAGTTGAGGACTCTGCGGGACCAGTAATCATTCCATACATCACTGCAAACTCCACCCGTGTTGGTCCTTCAGAACCTGCTCGTGAGGGAGATAACATCCTTCTTACTCTCACCGAATCCTTCGATGATCTGGATAATATCTTGAACACACTGTGGACGGTTACCATAAATGGAGATCAAAAGCATACAAACGCCTCATGGATGGAGGCAGAAAAGATAGAGTTTTCAGATCTAGGGATAGGAATTCATTATGTGGAAATACTAGCCACTGACTCTCTCGGAAATTCAGCAGATATCTCATTCCAATTCTCTATTGAACCTAAGGAGGGCTTCAATCTTGAGATTATCCAAACCGATATCTCCGGTGACCAGTTAATCGGCAATACGATAAATTTCCGGGCTTCAATCAATAATTATCAATCGTCAGTAGGCTCAGCTAGAGCTTGCTATGCAGATACCTGCTCAGCCTATGTCATGATTCCAGGGGCAACATCTTCTTCTTCGGGATATTTCGAAATAGATGCTGATATCCAACTCCTCGAGGCAGGTCCTCTAGATATCAGAATAGAGTGGATAGGAAACGAGGATGGAGAATCAGGAACTCTAAATCTCAATCAATCAATAATGGTCTCAGAGCAAGATGATGAGGGCTCAGACTATCAAGTTCAGGCATTTTTCGCTGTACTTTCTGTATTGGTTATCCTCATCTTCCTCGCAAACCGTCTATGGGGAAAGGAATCAATGAGGCCTTAGGGTCAATCACCAATCAGTGAAACTCATGAGAGATGATACTGCCTCGAGTGTCATGGTTCTGCTCCCCGACTACCCTACAAGGGTCGTTAACGAGCATAGAATAAGAGTAGAGAAAATCGCTTTATTGGGCTTGCTGTCGATAATATTAGGAGGGGCATGGTGGCTCTGGCCAGCAGTCAATGGAGAGGTCGATCTGCTATCTAGATCAAGCCACGTCTTCTTGCTTTTTGGATCAGCCATACTGCTCTCAGATTTGATTGATTTCGGACCAGTAGAGAAATCTAGAATAGGATCAATCTCAAACATAGTTTGGCCCAGCTTAATCGCTGTTGCCGGTTCAGAGTATTCATCTGTTGATGAGAAGATTGCCTCTGTCTTGATGCTAAGTGTAGCACTTTATCTGTGGGGCGTATCACAATATATTTTCAATCATTCACTTGCAACCAGGAGACTCAGAGGGACAACAAGTGTAGTAGGATTGGCCTTCGCAATCGCAACAATGGTTGCCTTGAGCTCTAACACTGAAATTTGGGCATTAGTAGGACTATCAATTTCCTACACCTTAATTCCCGATTTACTTTCTAAAGATGAGATGCACGATATTAGAAAGCAATTTTCCTCCAGTCTAGAAAATGCAGAGGACCTAATGATTACACTCAGATCAAACAACTCCGGACTAGAGCAAGCCCACTCTCTTCTAACCAATGCTAGAGAAATTGGCTGGAAAAACCCCCAGAAGGGTCTACTGATGATTGAGGAGGCCGAGAGCGAGGCCAAGAGGATTATCGCAATTTCTCAGGATCTCGGAGACATACAGGAAGACGCGCTCTCTTATGTGATCAGCGCTGAGAATATTTCCAAGACGGCAAAAGGGCCCCGCAAAGCCTACGATATGGCAGTAAGAGAATCTGAACTAGGATCACTGAGAGAGGCCGAGATACTATTCAGAACAGCCAAGACGAAGGCATCCGTGGTGATTGAACACTGGCAAGAAGCGATCGAAGCCATATCGGAAGGTGAGAGATTACTATCTAATCTCGAGGGGCACTCCTCTGATAATATCAGAAGTATCTTGGAATCCGCCAAGCAATCTCTTGATGCAGAAGATCCAGTGACGGCAAAGAGTATGGCTTCAAATATCCCCAACCACATAGAGAGTATTACCAGTTTACAATCTGATTCATTAAAGGCTCTGGAAGAAGCACAAAGGTCGATTAAATCCTTGGAAGGAGACTCTCTTAGTAAGCACTTGGAAATGATTTCAGAATCCAGAAAGGCACACAAGGAGGGTAACTACCCGCTCTCCAAGGGAATCTCTGATAGTATCGTTAGAGATGTAAGAGATATTTCCGAATCTTCCAATGAAGTAACTAGGGCGCTTAGGCAGAGAAATAAGCTAGAATCTAGGTTTCCAAAGCATGGAGACTGGATGGAGAGACTCGATCTTGTAGCCAATCTTTCCGAATCTTCCGAGTGGTCAAAGGCATCCTTAGAATTACAATCACTGACCAACGATCTCCAATCACTCGAGGCCGAGTTATCTGATGCTGGGGAGCTAATAGATTTCGTAAACTCAGAATGGGCTTCGCTGAGTAAGAAGCTTGACTCAAGAGGCATAGGAATTGAAGATTCTGACAGGTCCTCTTCTCTCAGAGCTATTTCCATAGCTGAGAAGATGCTAGATGAAGGAGATGTTCAATCATGCTTGAAGTCCTTGGGCGAGGCAGATTCAGCGATGGAAAGACTCAGAAGAAGACTGTAGGTAATTCTCATAGCCACATTGACCATCAAATCACTCAATAATGGCCTTTGTAATTTACTCTCTTTCTTCAGTGTTGGTAGTTGTATCAATCCCATTGTTGATAGTCAAGCCCCTCATGCATCCAATCGTGGACCTAGTTCTTGTTGGCTCGTTTCTGCTATTCATGACCGCATTTGCTGGAGTCGGTCTGGCCAGTATGCTGGTCAAAGAGGATACCACCGATGACTATCTAGTGGCAGGAAGGGGGATGCATCCGGCACTTGCTGCTTTGTCCGCAGTCAGCACTTGGAACTCAGGATACATGTTCATCGGATTCATTGGTTTCACATTCACGATGGGATACTCGATAGTTTGGATAGCGTTTGGGTCCATGATAGGACAGATTCTAGCATGGCTGTGGCTGTATAAATTCATACAGCAATCCGCTAATGAGAGGGGTCTAAGATCACTATCTTCTCTAGTTTCTGAAGCAACCGGCTCCCCAGAAGCAAAGTTAGCAGCCATGCTTTCGATACTGTTCCTGTCAGTTTATGCCGCAGCTCAGCTAACTAGCGGTGGTAAGGCATTGTATGTGATGCTGGGATGGTCTGAGGTTGTAGGAATACTAATCGGATTCGTTTTGGTCGTTGCCTACTGCTATGCTGGTGGAATAAGGGCCTCGATTTGGACCGACGCTGCTCAGTCGAGCGTGATGATTGTAGGCTCTTCCCTACTATGCTGGGTAGCCATGGGAGAGGTTGGTGGCTTTGACGGTCTACACTCGGGTCTAGAGGAACAAAACGCCAATCTAACTAGCATTGTCCCAGCTGATTTGGGATTCGGATTGACTCTCTGGGCTTTCGCATTCTTCTTGGGTGGACTCAGCGTAGCAGGGCAACCACAGGTCGTTAGCCGTGTTATGACACTAGGTACCGATGAGGACAGGAAGAAAGCAATGTTGTGGTTCTTCGCATGGCAGACCCCCTTTCTTCTCATTATGGTCATAATAGGACTAGCTAGTAGGGTGGTTTTCAGTGGAGCAGATTTCGATCCAGAGCTTGGCCTTCCAATGCTGGCTATGGAAACCCTGGGCCCCTTTTGGGTCGGATTAATTCTCGCATCCATTTTCGCAGCGACTATGTCTACAGCTGACAGTCAGGTTCTGGCATGTACAGCGGCCTTCACTGACGATGTTATGCCTGAGATTAGCCAAGACCACAAGAAGACAAAGACAGTTACCCTAGCAGTGGCATCCTTCGCCACTGCTATCTCGATTTTCGGCCTCTACGTTCCCGGTGGGGACTCCGTGTTCTCCCTAGTCGTACTTGCAGTGTATGGGCTAGGTTCTATCTTCGTACCCATTCTCATAATCAGATGGGCCGAATATGAGCCCGACACCACTCACACGATGGCAATGATGATCGCCGCTCTTACGGGAGTAATTGCCTGGAGATTGATGGGATTGAATAATGAGGTATTCGAGTCAATTCCAGGAATGGGGGCCGCCTTCATTACACACTTTGTAATGAATCAGATAAGATCACCTGAAATCTCTCCACTAGGTAGATATGATTGGCCAGACGATAGGAAGACAAGAGCCATAGCAGCCGCCTTGATTATACCATTTGGAGCAGTTGAAGCAACTTATGCCATATCTGGGCCAGATTCAGTAGACTCAGTTTCCGGCTCATCTGGCGATTGGATCGTAGAGGCAAATTTCGGAAGTGAGCAACTCGCTGATGGATTTGAATATGTGAATGATGGAGAAACTATTTCGATAAATATGCACACAGACTCGATAGAGGATGCAGAAGACATCAATATCGTTGGAGTTAGGGCTACCCTAACTTATTCTGAAGATGAAACCAGTAGTGGAATTGGCTGTAATGCACCGGGGGCTTCCAACTCGGATCCAGATACCATCACTTCTACAATGGCACACAATGAAATGAATATGACCGAGAGTGGCCAGAACTCCGATGGCCCCCCTTCCTCACACTCGGTGGAAGTCGAGTGGTACGACTCATCTATGATTGGAAACGTCAGCAATGTTTCAAAATCTCAAATCACAATGGGACTGGACTCTGGAGGCATTGGTTTAGGAGCATACGCACTTGACATTAGCGTTACAGTAGGTACCGGAGGAGCAATAGGATGCACTCACACAGATGACGGCGAGGATGTAGAGTACCTAGTTGAGTTAATCACACTAGAGTACTCAATTGAGCCGGCTTGAAACAACGCCAATCAATCAAGATGAGTGTTTACGGTGTCTCTTCGTAACCTTTCCCACGGAAGCTGTCAATTTCCTAGGTGCCCTGTTCTTGGCAGCTAGTGAGAGTAACCACCATCCCAGAGAGAGTAGAGCTGTAGAGACCATTATCACTGTCCCTGCCCACATCACTATATTTCCCTCAGTAATCGGCCAAGCCCAGTAAGAAACCGAACCCACTACCATCACAAACAGTATTCTAGATGCTTCACTAGGAGTTTTCCAACCCCTGTGATCTACTCTCGGCGCTAAGAGATAATCTAGCAGAGGCACAAACCGACATCGAGCTCTAGCTTTTCAAGAAGTGTTTCCCCTCATCAGATTTCAGAATAGTATTCCTGAGCCGCATCCTCGAGTTCTTGTGCCACCTTCCCCTCATTTAGAGTAAGGGTCCTGCCATCTCTCCTGATGGCTATCCCATCAACAAAAACATCCACACATTGTGCTCCTGAGTAAATCAGGTTTGATAGAATCCTTCTACCTCCTCTTCCCCTTGGACGCATTCGAATATCAGACAAGTCCCATGTAACCCAATCTGATGATCCTCTTGTCGCAAGTTGCCAGGTCTCTACAGGATCTAATATTGTCGCATCCCAATGATCATGTTTCTGTATTAGACTAGCAGCCTTTGCCTCAGCTCTCATATCAAGACCATTGTTACTAGCAGCACCATCGGTACCCAACCTAACGTCAACGCCGGCCTCAATCATCGCCGGATAAGACATAGTTCCACCACATGCTAGCTTCTGGTTAGATACCGGGCAGTGAACGGCATGTGCGCCCTTTCTTGCAAGAATCCTCATCTCCTTTTTCGTCACCCATCCACAGTGAGCACAGACAGTCCCTTCGGTAAAATAGTCAATTGAATCCAAGTACTCAATGGGATACATCCCTGTCTTCTCATGGCACTGTGCTACTTCCTCTCTAGTCTCAGAGGTATGAATATGCAACCTTGCCCCTAATTCTCTAGACATCTCGCTAGCCTTTCTCAATATCTCCTCTGAGCACGTGTAAACGGCATGGGTTGCTATCCCTATCTCTACCCTTCCCGAACCAAGAGGACCAGAGCGAATCAGGGAGTCCAGCTCCTTGAGGGCATTCCCACTATCCGACTCGCCTTCTTCAGAAGGAGGCCAGTCTGTCGTAGGGCCACAAATAATCCCTCTAATGCCAGATTCAGCGACTACTGGGGCTATTGAACTTGGGAAGTGGTACATATCGCAGGCAAAAGTAGTTCCACCTGAAATCATCTCAGCTACTGACGCTCTAGTGCCAATAGATGCCAACTCTGGAGTCAGATTTCTTTCACTTGGGAAAATACTAGTCTGTAACCAATCCATCAGAGATAGACCTTCTCCCATACTCCTATTGAGAGTCATTGGAAGATGAGTATGCCAGTTCTGAAGAGATCTAGTAACCACTAGGTCGCTTCCCTCGATGGTCTCTGTAACATCCTCATCTCCAGAGCTACGAGAGTATGAACCATCTTCATGAATGAGGAAATCACCTTCTCTGACCCTCCCATCATGATCGATGAGACGAGTACTTGTAATCCTCCTGACACCAGACTCCATGACGCTCCCAGAGGATATCGCACCTCAAGTTTCTCATGGTTAGTTACTTCTGGCAGTTGGCATGAATGGCATCAATCTCGTTGCCAGACTTTCCATATTCCTAGTCTGGATGTATACCTTGCCGGAACCATTGAATTCCAGAACAATCCCCTCTCCCCCGAAAATCGCAGATCCCAACCCACCAACTTTGGACACATTATATGATAGTCCGGCGGTGAATGCCACAACATGGCCATTATCGACTACTACTGGGGAATTGGGTGAGACGTCTATCTCCTTGATTGCCCCATATGAGGTGTAGAATACCTTCCCCTCAACTCCTCTCGGGGTGTGTGCCCTCAAGAAGAATGCACCTTCTCTTGAGAATAGGGACTTAGCCCCTTGGAATTTTGTATCCATGTCAACGCTCGGGGTGCAAGCCATGAATGCCCCGCCTTGCATGAAAAACTCCTCTCCTGGGGCTAGGTTGAACTCCATTATGTCACCAGGGGCGGAAGGAGCCAAAGATACCCATCCTCCAGAGCCACTAGCTGTGTATGTATTAACGAAGAAGGACTCTCCTCCGACAGCGGATTTCACCACGCTCTTTAGGAATCCCCCGATTCCTCCGCCACCGCCCATACCGGTCTTCATATCGACTCCTCTAGACTGGGCTACCATAGCTCCAGGCTCAACTTTGAGAGATTCTCCAGGTCCCAAATTTGCAGTCATTAGTGTGAAGGCCGGTCTGAAATCATACTCTACGTCCATGGTTATCGCGTATTATGCGCACTTATCAACTAAACGAATTCTACAAAACGCATTCCGCGCTAAGGACGCTTATCTTTTCCCCATCAGGATTTTTCATCCATGCATCCACTTTGTCGCCTACTTTCATTGCCCCTACCCCCTCGGGAGTCCCAGTCCAAATCAAATCCCCCGGACATAGTCCATACCAGTTAGTAAGGTGCTCCATTATTGAGTCAAAGGAATGAACCATCAGATCAGTGGTGGCCAATTGTTTGGTTTCCCCATTCAAAGAAAGCCCAATCTCCATGATTCTTGGGTCCCATGGGGCCCAAGTACCTAGAACCCCAGAGCCTCGGAAGCTCTTCCCTTCTAGCCATGGCCAACCCTTCTCTTTGGCTAGGGTTTGACGGGTTCTATTCGTGGTATCACATCCTATGCACATCTCAACAGGCTCTAGGTTATCTCCAAGTCTGACAACCATCTCAACTTCGTAGTCGATGTGCTCATCTACTAGAAGTGAGATACTGTTATTGCCGTAGTTATCAGATTCTACATGCGATGTCGGTGGCATGAGGAAGAACCTTGGATAATCTGTCACATCTCCCTTGATCTCCTTCGCATGTCCAACATAGTTTCTGAATACCGCCCAGCCCACTGCCATAACTCTCGCACTACCTGCAATCTCATTATCACATCGATAAATCTCTCAGCAGGTTGAAGGCACCCGCCATACTGACAAGGTTCGATGGTAGAGGACCCATATCGTACTCTCGGAGTTTCGAAAGACTCTTCAGATGCCGAGATAAAGAGAGCGTATAGGAAACTTGCTAGACAATATCATCCAGATAGGAACCCAAATGATACCGCTGCAGAAGAGCGGTTCAAGTCCATACAGACCGCATATGAGTCGATAGGCTCATCCGAGGCCAGGAGAGAGTGGGATCAACAGAGACGAATGGAGGAAATGTTCAGAGGAGGAGGCCCCTCATCGGGACCTTTTCGTGGATTTGATTTTGGAGATTTGTTCTCTCAGTTTGTGGGAGGAAGATCGAATACAGACTTTGGATTCGGTTCAGAATCTGGTAAATCCAGACATTCTCCATTCTCTGATTCAAATTCACGCGAAGCATCATCTCGTGGTGCCGATATAGAGGCAGGCTTGGACGTCACTTTGGAGCAGGCAATTAGCGGCACGGAAGTAAATTTCTCTCATAGAAGGATGAAGAGGTGCCAAAAGTGTGATGGATCTAGCTTTGGAACCACCAGATCCTGTAAAGATTGTAATGGTACAGGGGTACAGACTAAGGGTAGTTCGATCAATGTTAAGGTCCCCCCCGGGGCAGTTCATGGACAGCAGCTCAGGCTTAGAGGGATGGGCCATGAGCATCCACAAGGAGTCCCCGGAGATCTACTGATTACGCTAAGACTGGATGCTCAGGAAGGTAGAAGATGGGAGGATGGAAGACTAATTCAGGAGGCCCCAGTGCCAATATCCACACTGATTCTGGGAGGTAGCGTTAGGATTACCACACCCTTGGGAAAGAGAATTCAGATTGAAGTACCTGAACGAACGAAAATAGGAGACAGGAGAAGAGTAAACGGTCACGGCCACCAAGGAGGAGATTTGGATATTGAATTCGTCCTCCATGAAAACGACAAACTAACTAAGAAACAGATAAAAATACTTGAGGAACTTAGAGAAGCCGGCCTGTGAATCATCACAACCAATCAAATACAGGTCCATCAGAGAATAGACGTGCGTGACTTCTCCAAGGTAGCTGACTACCTAATTCCAAGAAGAAAGAGAATTCACATCTCAGTATTCATATTCACCATTCTTATGATACCTGGGATACTAGCAACATTCGAACCGATCGATATAGAATCCTACGAGATGGAATCTCCTGAGCTGGATGCTAACATGGTATTCAGGGAAGAGTTCACAGCAGCAGGAAATATCTGGGGATTTGGAATATTCGTAAGAGGTGAGGCAGATATTGGCAGTCCTGAGTCCGATGTTTCTATGATTGCAGACTACACCGGTGAAAATTCAGGACTAGAATTTCCCAAGGGAGGGATATTGAATTTAACGGTCCTAAGAGAAATCGACATCAATGCAGAGACTTTGAGAAACCATAATGTATCCAGATTCTTCCTTCCGATCGCATCAGAAATCTCGGGAGATCCAGCAGTAGGAATGTTGGATCTAGCTTCCGACTTCAGATCATTCATGTCCGGGAACTCATCTCTCACACAACCAAGGATTAACCCCTACAAACTTGCACTTACATTGGATCTTGAGGAATCCATGGATCCAGCACCAACAAATTGGACAGACTGTGGAATACTAGAATGCCTGCGGTTTGATGACCCAAATGTAACACAAGATCACATAGACTTAGCGGCCCATAGGATGGCCAATAGTAGCAATGGTTCATTTCTAAGATTCCTCTCAAATGACAGAGCATTTACACCCGATCCAAATAGCTCCGTAATCGGACCAGTAAATCACACGATTGGAGAAGATGGAAACCTTGAGTCTGAACTCTGGCAGAGAGGAAGGTGGTCAGCTTCCTCCGCGTGGCTGATAGTAAACTTAGATAGGGAGCAGATGCAAGAAAGTGGATGGACCTTTTCATGGAAAAATGCGACTACAGACTTCGGTTACAAGAGAGAGGGGCTGACACTAGTTACAGACCCCATAAGATACTCTTTCGAATACTGCCAAGAAAGAG
This sequence comes from Euryarchaeota archaeon UBA463, assembly GCA_002501805.1. Classification (GTDB taxonomy): domain Archaea; phylum Thermoplasmatota; class Poseidoniia; order Poseidoniales; family Thalassarchaeaceae; genus MGIIb-O5. The sequence goes on from DAOI01000034.1 coordinate 16,966, forward strand.
AGGAAAATAATCAGCCTCTATGTTCTGTAGAATGGCTCTATCTATCCATAGAAGAGGATCTTCGGGATACTGACGAACATATTGTCACACTGATGTTTGCTGAGGCAATAAATGTTGAAATAAATAGAGAATTACTTTCCAGTGCATATCTATTAGTCGCTATGTCATTCATTGTCGTGGGACTCCTTTGGATTAATCTTCGTAGAATCTCGGATGTTGCCATAGTCTCAACGAGTCTGGTTGTTTCTCTATTCTGGATGTATGGCCTGATTGGATGGGCTATGATTTTTGGACAAAAAACAGGTTTCGAGTTTATATTCAGATCACAGTTCTCTAATCTCCTTCCAATTCTAATTCTGGCACTAGAGATTGATGACAGTCTGCACTCTCTTCATCGTTACAAGGAGGAGAGACGCTCTGGGAAGACCATAGAAGAGTCCAGCCATGTTTCAATTAGTAAGGTTGGGCTTGCAGTCATGCTGACCTCTGTGACCACAATAGTCGCATTTTCGGCAAACCTCACATCTAGTATCGCAGCTCTGAGATCGTTTGGTATAGAGGCAGGAATAGGGGTAATGTGTGCCTTTTTCCTCACAGGATTATGGGTTCCTCTTGCAAGACTTGACATCGACAAATGGCTACAGCGTAGAGATAGACTTGAAGATGAAGATCCAGATAAGATTCATATGATTCCAAAATCATGGCTATCCTCTATTACCACCAAGTCATTCAAGATGTACCCACTAGTCATTATCTGTGTACTGCTTGTTACTGTATATGCAGTCCCACTGATGACATCTCTTGAAGGAGACTTCCAAGTCGAAGATTTTGTTGAGGAAGAGTCAGATTTAGCTGTAGGAGTTGGACTAATAAATCAGAGATTCAGCGATGAGGGGGAACCTGCATACATACTTCTTGAAGCCAATCTCACAAATCCTAGAGTTCTGAATGCTATTGAGGATCTCAGAGAAAATATGAACTCTCATACCCCGGATGAACCCAATCAGTTTACCAGATCTCCAAACGGCGAAGTTGAGTTACTTGCCGTGGACCAGATGCTGTGGTACCTCAGAGCTGCTATGGCATGGAATCAGACTCCCTTTGAGCAGGCAGGATGGGACTTTGACCTGAATGACGGTGGCATAGGATGCGAAACCGTTGTAATCCCAAATAGGGACTTTGAGTTTATTTTCATTCCATCTTCTAATGACAGTGAATCACTGAAGTTCCTATATGGCTTCATGATGACTAGAGGGGTTCCAGCCAGTGGGGGATATCCTGCATTATCTCCCAGTATTGTCGGTGAATTCCTTCAAGTTGATGGTAAGCTTGACTTCGAGAGGCCATGGCTTACGGAAGAAGGGGACTCACCCAGGTATCCAAGAGCCACACTTCGGTTTGGAATATCCAGTCCCGAACAATTCGCATTGGTAGAGCCAGCTCTAATTCAGCTAGAAGCAGATATGGAGCCACTACAGAATCTATCTGTGAATCCACTCAGGAACAGAGGTTCACTAAATAACGCATTTTCCGATGAAAACCATCCAGTTTCATGGGCCATTCCAACCGGTGAGCCAGTTGTAAGATTTGTAGCAGCAGACTCCATGCAAGACGATCTACAAGATACGATTCTCTTGGGCGTTTTACTTTGCTTCCTCACACTCTGGTGGGGATTCAGAGATAATGGGAACACCGTCCAGAGGATAAAAAATAATATTTCTGATATTAGAAAAAACTCTCCATTAATCATTCTAAATGTGATAGTTTTCGCATTAATTTCACTGGTTCTAGTTGGCGATGAATACCTACTACATTTCATGCTTCTCGCACTAATTCTGTCATTGTCCTTTGGAACTACACCATTCATTTACGCAGGAATAACCACAACTCCAATTTTCATCATGATTATATGGCTATATGCGCTTGTTGATTTGTTTGGATATGGTCTGAATATGGTTACAGTTTCCATAGCGGCAATCTCACTGGGAGTCGGTGTTGACTACGTCATTCACCTAATAGAGAGATATCGGGAGGAGATTGAGGAAGGAAAATCGCAGTTAGAATCTGTAGCAGTAGTTGGGGGGGCGTCTGGACTTGCACTATTCGGCTCCGCTTTGTCCGACTTTGCAGGATTCATGGTAATTAATCAGTCAAAGATGGGATTCTTCTCGACCTTTGGATTATTCTGTGCTATTATGATAATACTTTCATTGATTGCTAGTATGATAATCGCTCCCGCTCTCATCGGAATGCTACATAGAAGTACTAACTGACCATAAATTTAGAGAGAAGCCAAAGTGAGATAATCGTCAAAATAATACCGTAGAGTATCGATTGAAAAATTATGCTCCAGCTTTTACTCCTACATGCTCGAGCAACCGACTCATCTCTGTGCTTCTTGCCTCCAGAAGAAGACTCATGCGTTCCTAGGAATCCATGGTAAACACATACTTGAGTGGTCGACTCGAGAAGTACTAGAAATCCTGCTATGTATAGGCCAGATAATGTAATAGCTGTCACAATGAGAATAGTCGGATCATAATCAGGATTCAGCATAGGTGGTTTTCCTACGATAAGATACGCAATATTTACGACAATCGCAAAGAAAAACAATGCCATAGAACCGTAGAATCTATTTCTTCTTCCGGTGTTAGAAATATTCCTTAATTGGGCGTCGCCCTGCATCAACCTACCTCCAAATACCAAGAGAGTCTCTAAGCGCTGACTCAAGGTCTTTGTGGAGAAATTCATAACCAGACTGCTGAAGTCTGCTAGGTAGTACTCTTTGCCCTTCTATGAGGAGAGGGCCGGCAAGCTCACCGAAAAGAATCTTCATTGAGAAACCAGGAATTGGAGCGAAAGCGGGTCTGCGTAGAACTCTTCCCAGAGTTTTTGAGAACACCTTCTGCCTTACGGGCTCAGGGGCAGTAAGGTTGTACACGCCCTCACACTCTCCGTTCATAATCAGATGATGAATGGCATAGATTTCGTCATCAAGAGAAATCCATGACATCCATTGCTTGCCTCCTGCAAGAGGGCCTCCGCCCCCTAACTTCCAGGGGAGGAGCATTCTTGCCAGAGCGCCTCCAGCCGCTGATAGAACAATTCCATTCCTAGTATTGATCACCCGGATTCCTGCTTCTCTAGCTGATTCAGCATAAGACTCCCATTCTATCACCGTATCCGTGAGGAAACCTTCTCCCTGTGAGCTATCTTCCGTGAGGACCTCATCACCTCTATTTCCATAGAATCCAATAGCACTGGCTACAAGGAATGCTTCTGGCTTCTTACTGAGACTACTGATAGTATCAGAAAGTAGAATGGTGGAGTCTTTGCGAGAGCCTATTATCGCCTCCTTCCTCTTCTTGCTCCACCTCTTTTCTCCAATATTTTCCCCACCAAGGTGGATAACAATATCAAAACCATCTATCTCGGAAGGATTGATTAATCCCTGTTCCGGATCCCAAGTTAGCTCCTTTTGACCTTCTTTAGCGGGTCTCCTAACCAATCTCCAGACATCATGCCCACCAGTATCTAGGAATGCGACTAGCTGTGTTCCTATCAATCCAGAAGAACCAGCGACTAGTATTTTCTTCCTCTTAAGTTGAGAAAATTTTGCATGCTCCCTCATGTCCCTCTGCAGTCTTAGCTCTCTTGCCTTGAACATCTTAGATATCCTACTCTTCACAAGCCACCCTCCCAGAATACTATCTGCTAGATTCCCGAGAGGTCCGAACGGAACTTGATAGGTAACTTCGTCCTTAACAATCGTTTTTCCCCCACTCTCAGTCAGATCATGATTGTGTTTCCAAGACCAAAAGGGCCCCTTTACCATTTTATCAGCGAAGTGATTAGGAGGATCATAGGCAGTATGCTCTGCAACCCAAGTCATTTTCAAAAATGGTGCACCTGGGGCTGGAAATCGGAAAACTCTCTGAGATCCAACCTCTAGTGAATCATCTGCTCGGACTTCCTCGGCTACTTCCCAAGGTGGCATCAGTCTTCTGAAAGAACCTTCATGTTCGAACCAATCAAAGGTCGATTTGATATCTGAATCCACTACAGTCTCGTGCGTATACTTGTACATTTCATCACCTTCGAAGGCTCTTAGGAAGGGGGGCATCCTCAGCCCATCTTGAAAGATACCCATCCAGCTTCAGCTTCCTTTTGGTATTCGCAGAAGACATATACCTGATCTTTCCGAAGATAGGCCTCTCAGGCCCCCATGCCCTGTCATGCCTTCCCAGAACCCAGAAGATTCCAGTGTACGAGTTTGGGTCTCTTCCGTCTAAGGCCCATCTATCATTAATCCTAATCATCCAGTCAGCAGCCGTTTCAGGATCCGGTGACCATTCTAGGATTCTCTTTCCCCAGAGCATTCTCAGGTAATTATGCATGTGTCCAGTTCTGAGTAGTTGTCTCTGAGCTGAATTCCATACCTCGTCACTGGTCTTCGCGCCTTCAATCTCTTCGAAAGAATAGCTTACTCGCTCATCATCTCTGTGCTCGTTTAGAGTTTCTTTAGCCCAATTTGGTATAGAATCTAGTGTATTGTGGTCTCTTCTGAAGTGTGCGAAGTTGAACCCCAGCTCTCTCCACGTGATTATTTGATCGAGAAAAGACTCTGCAGAAGCTGATAGGCCCCACCATCCTGATCTGGAACCCCTTCCTGTATCTTCTACACAAACCGAATCATATGTCCAATTTTCCTTCTCGAGGACCCCTTTGACAATCCTAAAGCTGGAAATATGTCCAAAATGTAGCCATGGAGATAGCCCACTAACTGCCGGGTTATCTGCGTCATTCCTTCCCTCTGAATAGTTCTGCAACCTCTTCTCGAGGAATCTGCCCAATCTTGAAGCTGCTTCAAAATACCCTCCTCTCATTGACTCTACGGAGCATACCTCATGATCTATCGTTAGTGGCGCCATGGCCTTCTTACCCACGCTACCTCCCTCAGCAACTCTCCAAATCCATTCCAAAGGAGTAAACTTGATATCTAACTCTTCGATTATGTCATCAAATCTCGACATATCCATAGCTAAATCCGAATTAATTCCACTCATTGGATTCTCATTAGGAATTGTCGACAAGGCACCATACAGGCTCTTCTGAACATGCTTTCTGAAAGAGTATGCGGTCTTGTGTGCCTTGTCGGCGTAGCTCATTGGGATTATCCCGTTAGAATCCACAGCTTCGACGCTAACCTTACATGATTTGCTAGCTCTTTCCATGACCCATCGAGGTAGATAGGTGGGATAATCATCAATCACAACAGCACAAGCCTTTGTTGAGAGTTTCTTGAGCATGCCATCTCCCGAGTCAAGGTGATTCTCGATCCATGGTAGGTAGGTGATTCCATTATCCGAGAAAATGGACATGTTGTCCACCATTCCCTGGACAACAAAAGTCAGAACTCTCTCACTAGACCACTCGTGTCTAACAGAAATGCATTCAACCACCAGTAGAGGCTTTCCTAACTCTTGGCACAATTCGATAGCCCTGTCCATGGCAGCGTTGTAGTGGTACCTTCGAGTCGAAGTCATCCAGTAAAGCACGAACTCGCCTGAGTCATCTATCGACTCATCATTTAGTCTTCGAACCCTTGGAGAAGATACGCTTACCACCTCTCCCGATACACCAATCACGACCCAATTCAGCCTCTCAAGCATATAAGGCGGTGTTTTCTTTCCTGTTGGATTTCAAACACTCATTCATAACCTCTCGTGAATACGACGATGTATGACTATACAAGTCAAGAAAGATGCTGAACCAATTGAAATTGAAGCAGATGCATACCTTCCTACGGAGTTTGGAAACTTCAGAGTCAGAGTTACTCTAGACTCCAATGGAAAAGAGCACGCACTACTGTACACGGGAGACATATCAAACGGTGAGGCTCCTCTGGTCAGGATACATTCAGAGTGTCTGACAGGGGACGCATTTGGATCCATGAAGTGTGACTGTGGCCCACAACTACAAGCCGCCATGAGTAAAATCCAGGAAGAAGGATGCGGGGCAGTAGTGTATCTCAGACAAGAAGGAAGAGGCATAGGATTACACTCCAAGATTCAGGCATATGCCCTACAAGACATAGGATATGACACCCTAGATGCTAACCTAGCTTTGGGCCTTCCAGCAGATGCAAGAGAATACGGAATTGCTGCCAGAATGCTCAAGGAAGCTGGGGTTAAGAGAGTAAGGCTAATGACGAATAATCCACTCAAAATCCAAGGCCTCAGGAACAACGGTATCCATGTTGAGAAGAGATTAGAGCACATCTCAGGCGTATCATTAGAGAACATACAGTATCTGTCCACCAAAGGTAAGAGAATGGGCCACATACTTGACATATAGGAAACCGTTCGCACCACTGGAGAGGTTGTAATGTCATCAATGATAGGTCAGAAAGCACCAGATTTCTCGTTGCAGACTAGCGACGGTGAGGAATTCAACTTCAGTGACTTAGAAGGATCTTGGAAGGTGGTATTCTTCTATGCTAAGGCTGGCTCTCCAACGTGCAAGAGAGGATGTCTGACCTTTAAGCAACAATATGATTTGTTTCGCTCACTGGAGCCATCGGTAGAAGTAGTCGGAATAAGTCAAGATTCTGTCCAGCAACATAGGGAATTCAAGCAAGAACTTGAACTCCCCTTCATCCTTCTATCGGATTCCGATAGAAAGGTGGCTGACATGTTCAAAGTCCCAGTTCATCTAGGGACTTTCCCTGCTAAATCCTCGTTTGTTATAGGCCCCGACAATACGATCCACCATGTCTATGACTGGCTCTTCAGGCCCAGGAGGCATGTTGCAAAGATACTAGACTCACTTAGCAAAATTACTGACGGAGGGCGATTCTCCTGACATGGAGTCAGATTCTCACAGATGCCGGTCTCTCCGAAAGAGAGATCAACGCACTAACGGTGTTGTCTAGAAAATCTAACATCAAGGCCAGTGAACTGGCTAAAGAGCTTGATACAACTAGGCTAGATGCTTACAACTCCCTCGAGAGACTGCAGAGGATAGGATTAGTGACAACAACCGCAGATAGGCCAATGAGATTTTCTAGCCCTCCGCTTGACAGTGCTGTCACTCACTTGATAGAGATTAGGAAGGAGCAACTAAAGAGGATAGAGCAAGGACTTGAAGATATTCAGAGTGGATCAAAGTACTCATCTCCAGTTGACAAAGGAACCTCGGACGATGAGCCCAAGTTTGCCGTCCTGAAGGAAAGAGTCCATATCATGAAAAGGATTGAGAAGATGGCTGAAGAGGCTCAGGATGAGATTGTCCTGACTCTCGGAAAGTTTGGTATTCTTCATCTCTGCAGAAGTAGTGCATTACAGGCTGTAAACGAAGCGGCCTCTCGAGGAGTCAGAGTCAGGGTACTTTCGCAACTCGAAAGAAGGACTATCAGATTCTACAACGATCTCCATGAATCAGTAGAGACCCGTCACTCTGACGACTTGGACGCACAGGGCGCATTAGTAGACGACTTTGAAGTCGTTCAGTACCTCAGTATGGAGGAGAATCCCGTTGGAAGAGGAAAGAATGATGCAGCTCTGACAGTTGAATCTGAGTCTTTCGCTGAATCTCAGAAAAATCTTCTAGATACCATATGGGAGGAAGCAATACCTTACGAAGTAGCTTCCAAAAGATTCACTGAGGAGAGAATTGTAGATCCTCTGAAGCTCACTATTGATAGTGGTTCATTCCTGGAGAAGATTAGAGAAGTTCTTCAGATATCTGATGACATCCCAGAAGGAGATACGCCATTCAATCCCGACGCTTTCCTTGCTTCAGGACTAGAAATAAGTGATGCTAGAAGAAATCTAGAATCAGGCGGTATTGAGGCTCTTTCCGCATTCGGAATAGATGTACAGCATCTTCTCAGACAGGTAGGAAATAGAGTCGGTCAGGAACTATCATTCTCTCTAAGGAATATCGAGGGAAATATTGAGTTCCTTAACGAGATGATGGACTGGTGGGAGTATGCAGGACTCGGACAGCTCAGCTACGATATAGATCCCCAATTCCATATCTTAGTAGAGCACCCTTCTAGTAAGCCAGGTGGACTCCCAATTCACTCCTTGGACGATGGAATAATAGAAGGAGCTCTTCTTTCAAGATACTCTGATGACTCAAGTGTAGAGATCACAAGGACTACCATTGAAAACTCTGAAAATTCCGTGAAATATGATATTAACTTCAACAGTTAGTCATCAGAATACATACATCACATTATATCCGTAGCTCCCTGCCTGTAATTGTGCGTCTACTGAAGTTCATACTCTTCATGAGGCAGGTTACTCGTAAATCTCCTGCCAATCTGAAGTGGATAGAGAGACAGGGACTACTCGCGGTGAAGCTCGCTCAGATATTCGCGCTCAGGCCAGATATCATCAGTCTAGAGAAGTGCAAGCAACTTCAGACCCTGTACAGTAGTGCTTCCACTATACCTACCGAAGATGTGTTTAGGATATTGAAAGAAAAGGCTCCAGATTCATATCATGATGAAATCTCATGGTTTGATGTAGAGCCTCTAGCCGCAGCATCAGTTGGCCAGGTTCACAGAGCAAGACTGAAATCGGGCGAAGAAGTCGTTGTGAAAATAATCAAAGGTGACCATGAAAAGAGGTTCAAGAGAGATGTGAAAACAATGAGCCGATGGCTCAAAATTGCTATGATTATTTCTCCAAAACTAAGAAAGGTAGGAAATCCAATTGCTCTTTTAGAGCACGTCGAAGACTATACTCTCCGTGAGCTGGATCTTCGAAACGAGATAAATGGAGCTTCCAGACTTGGTGCGATAAAAGAAGATCTATCAAGTGACTTTCCAATGCCTAGACTCAGATTCCCCGAATACTATCCAGAACTTTCCAACAGACATGTTCTAGTTTCTGAACTTGTTAAAGGAAAAACCTTGGAACAAGGTATTGAGTCTTCCAGTCTAGAATGGGACGATCTTCTTGAGCTATTCAGAATTCATGGTGCTTTCATGTTCGGGATAGGGACTTTCCATGGCGATCTTCATCCGGGTAACTGTATTCTTGATCCCTATGGAAATTTCGTCTTTATTGATAACGGAGCGATATGCGAGGCCCCAAGAAAAGTCAGCAAGTCCCTTTTCAACTTCTTCTACCACTTATCTGCAGATGACAAAGAATTGGCCTTTGAATCCCTAATCTCTCTAGCAGAGAGAAGACCGAGATCAGATGATGTCAATAAGTTCAAGAAAGACATGCATGTAATCTACAAAGATTTCGAAAATTTGAGTGTTGGTCAGCAGAGTCTGACAGAAGTCATGATGAAAACCGTGAGATCTGCAGTTGAGAATGCTGGAGCTGACTATGGGGAAGAGGGATTCCCAATAATACGCTCACTAATGTACATGGATGGCCTAGTTATTAGGACCTATCCAGATGTAAAATTGATTTCCGAGATGAGGGATTCATTGGATGAGTTCAAATCCGGCTTAGATTTGGAGTGATATGATGTCAGGGCATAGTGATGTAGTAGTTGTTGGCGCGGGACCAGGTGGATTAGCATGCTCAATGCTTCTCGCCAAGGCAGGAATCAATGTTACTATCCTTGAGAAATCGGATGATGTCGGAGGTAGAACAAGGGTATTCGAAAAAGATGGTTTCAAGTACGACAACGGACCTACATTTTTTCACTATCCAGAAATTGCAGAGGAAATCTTTGAGGCTCTCGGACTAGATGCTAGGGAAGAGCTAGGGCTAATCGAATTAAATCCAAACTACAGGCTGGTATTCGGAGCCGGTGGAAGTATAAATGCCAGTACCGATTTAGAAGATATGGTTTCTCAAATTGGAGAACTTTGTGGAGAGGATAACGCAAATGGATTCAGAAGATATATAGAAGATAACAGAACTAAGCTGAAGCTTTCAAAGAATTGCCTGAATACTCCTTGGAGTGGCCCGACAGATCTTCTTAGTAGAAGGGCTCTTAGAGTTGCTAAAGTATTGAGGCCATGGAGAAGCGTGTCTTCTGACCTCTCCAAGATGTTCACCGACGAGAGAATGCAATTAGCCATGTCATTCCAGACTAAGTATCTGGGAATGAGTCCTTTTCAAGCACCCAGTCTTTTCACAATATTGGCATATCTTGAGTACGAGCACGGAGTATTCCATGTCGAAGGAGGACTAGGGACAATAACCCAGAAAATGGCCAACATAGCCAGAGAACTCGGAGTTAAGATAATGCTTAATGAGACAGTAAATGAGTTTGTTTTTGAAGGTAAGAAGGTAATAGGGGCTAGAACAGACAATGGAACGTATACCGCTGACAAATTCGTAATGAATGTAGATTTCGCCACAGGAATGAAGGGACTAATCCCGGACAAGCTTAGGAAGAAATGGTCCAACAAGAAACTAGACCAGAAGTCATACTCCTGTTCGACATACATGCTTTATTTGGGAATTGACAAGTTATACGACACTCCACATCACCAGATATATGCGGCTAAGGACTATCAGAAAAACCTCAGAGAAGTCACTGAGAACAGAGTCACTTGGGATGATCCATCGATATACGTTCAGAATGCCTGCGTAACGGATTCTACAATGGCCCCAGAGGGACATTCCACTATCTATGTTCTAGTTCCCGCTAGTAGTTCTCATGAGGGAATTAATTGGGATGATATCAAAGATGACTACATGGATGTAATTCTCAAACAGATGGAAAACTTAGGCTTCGAAGGAATCAAAGATCACATAGTATCCCAGACCATAGTGACGCCTGACGACTGGGCCGCTCGTGATATTTACAAAGGCGCAGTTTTCAACTTAGCACACGGTCTAGATCAGATGCTTTGGAGAAGGCCACAGAATAAATTTGAGGAACTAGACCACTTGTATCTAGTAGGGGGGGGAACTCATCCAGGAAGTGGTCTACCAACTATATTGGAGAGCGGGAGAATCTCCGCTAAGTTGATTTGTGCGGACATGGGAGTTGAACCTGACTGGAATGGTACCGACACCTGGTTTGAAGATTTAAAGAAGCCACGTACTATATCCAATAATGCCACATAGAATGAATAGACAATGGAGTAATTGGAATGGAATTAATCTACACTGTTCTGTTCATCATTCCTACTATCTGGGTTGGACCTTACTGGCTCCTAATGCTCTCGGAGCCAACATCGGAAAGAACGAAAAATTGGATGCGAGGAAACTCTCTATTCATCGGACCACTAGCAGTTTGGCTAATCACCGCCATCCTCGAACCATCTGGCCTCATAGACCTAGTTACTGGCAATCCTACTGATTTCCTTGACACTATGGTAGAGATACTGGGAACCGAATCGGGTACCGTTCTAGCATGGTCCCACTTCGTTGCAGGTGATATCATGGCCACTAGATGGATGTGGAGAAAGGCCATAGAGAACCAAATAGGGGATAGTAAGACCAGACTAATCGTCTTCTTCGGAGTGATGCTAATGCCCGTGGGACTTCTCATGCATGTGATCCTAAACTCTGAGGATAAGACGAGTCATTCGGAAGGCTAGCTATGGACAAAGCACCAGTATTAATCTCACTGGAAAGAAAGGATACATATTGTATACTAGCATTTTCAGATGATAACACATTCAGACTTGATTATTTGGAAGTAAGAAAGCATTGTCAATGCGCAAAGTGCAAGCCTAGACAGGTAAATGAACAGATTAAGATAGAGTTTGAGGAGGAAATCTCCAGAATGATGCTAGTGAAACCGAAAGTAGAGCAAGTGGGAAACTATGCGATAAGATTCGAATGGCCAACCGGGTGCTCAAGTGGCATCCATTCCTTCGAACACCTAAGAAAGATATCCGAATCATCCGGTCAGAAAGTATGATTCTTGATACGAAGATGTCAAAACACGTTGGCACCTCGGAATAGTAACGAGGATGTGGATGCCCTCCCTCCCCCGTTGGTGATTTTAATGAGTGAAGACGACTCGAAAGAAACCTCGAATGGCGTAGATGAGGACGAATGGCACCTATATGCCAGTGCTGACTATGGTGCCGCCGAATCACTTGAAAATAGTGAGCCAAGCAATGAAGAGGAAACCGATGTCGAGTGGTTTGATGGTGACGATTTCTACCAGCAAGGAGACTCCATTGACTGGGACGCTCCTCCCTGCCCAGCCCCATTAGGAATCGCTCATGTAATCAAGATTGGAGCATGCGACCATTGCCTGCACAGAATAGGAGGAAGAAGGACCCAATCCTCGGGTTTTGAAGGAGGAGCTTCACTGAGGAAAGAGGCATCTTCAAGGGATCCCGGCCTTTCAGATTTCGATATACCAGATTTGTGCCCCCTATGTGAAAATCTATTTGATGACGTGGGCAATATCGTTGAGAGAATCATTGAGACACTTGAAGAAACTCAATTCAGGTCGATGCAACTAGGGATTCATATTCCGAAAGACCTCCTTCAGAGTGAGGATGCGATTAGAACGAAACATGGTGCGCGTGGGTCTAAGCCACTGAAAGCCTCATTCGCTATAGCAATACAAGCAGAAATGCTGAGGAAAACTCCTGAAATCGCATTCGTCAAGGAGTATCCCGATGTAATGGTAACAGTGGACGCTTTGACTCTCAGAGTCGATACGGACGTTAGACCAGTGTTCATCTACGGTAGGTATGAGAAGCTCGCCAGAGGAATTCCACAAACTCGCTGGCCCTGCCGGTCCTGCAGGGGTAGAGGAGATGGTTGTGAAAGTTGCGAAGGAACCGGTCTGCAGTATAGAGAATCAGTGCAAGATATTATTGGAGATCCAGTAAAAGCAGATATGGGGGCTTCCGATACTTCTTTTCACGGAATGGGTAGGGAGGATATCGATGTCAGATGCTTGGGATCTGGAAGGCCATTCGTTCTGGAAATAAAGAATCCCAAAATAAGAGAAACAGACCTTGCAGATCTAGAGTCCAAGATAAACTCAAACAATCCTGAGAAGGTGAAAGTAAACTCTCTAAAGTGGTGCCACAAGAAGGATGTCAGTAGGGTCAAGGAGACCCGATCTGAGAAATCATATACTATCAGGTTCAAGATTGAAGATGCCCCTCCCGAAGATCAGATAATTGAGTCAATTAACTCTCTCTCAGGGGTAGTTTTGGAGCAAGAGACCCCGAAAAGAGTTTCACACCGGAGAGCTGCAAAAACCCGTAAGAGAAAGATTGTCTCTATATCAGACGTGGTCGTAGACGGTCAGGAAATACAATTCTCTTTGAGATGTGAGGCTGGTACCTATGTCAAAGAACTGGTCCACTCTGATGAAGGTAGAACCGTCCCCTCTGTAAAGTCTGTAATTGATAGAGAATGCGAGGTCATCTGGCTGGATGTCAACGAAATACACGCTGATTGAGTAATAAATAACAATCCGACGAACTTAATAGCGGGCCTCAGGTCGAGCGCTTCCACGACCTATGGTCGAAGGTGATACAATGGCAACGCGGACCCATGGTACTAGGCAAGGAACTAGGTCAATCCTCAAGAAGAAGAAGACTCAGAAAGGAAGACTCTTCATCAATCGAGCCCTACATCCTTACAAGGAAGGCGACAAGGTTTCTATTGTGCTTGACGGAGCGGAACAAAGAGGTATGCCTCACAGGAGGTTCCACGGTCTGACTGGAACTATCGTCAAGCCACAGGGCAACGCTTTCGTGGTCAGTGTCGTTCAAGGTAATATGGCAAAGACCGTTGTGGCTAGGCCAGAGCATTTGAGACCAGCATAGAGGTGATTTGATGGCAGACCGTGAATTTGTAGACTTTGCAACAGTTAGAGATCTTCTTGAGAGCGCAAACGAGCGAAGAGGAGAACTATCTTACGAGCAGATGATGGCTCTCCAACACGCAACATGGGCGGCCAGTACCAATAGAGGAGGAATCAAGACAGATCCAGAGGTTTTCGTATCACTCTTCTCAAAACTAATGGAGAATGAGAAGTTGGCAGAGAATCCAGATATTTGCGCTAAAATAGCTGAATTGGCTCCAATGGATGTCTCAGGAGTTAGAGTAATAATAGCTAGTAAGAGAGTTGCTATGGACACTTCTGAGATTGAGGAAATAATAGAAATTGTTAGGCAGAACGTCCTTTGATACCGTTTTCAACTGATTTATTCCGACTAAACCATTGATGAGGGAAGACCCCTTCCAACATTTGAGAAGTATGCCAGCGCAAGACCCATCTGATTCCGGAATCTCCGATGAAGGACCACTTCATCAGGAATCATCAGTATTTATTTTGGATGTTCTTGATAGAATTCCTTCAGGGTACGAACTTCAGGGACTATCCAAACCTTCGATGTATCTCGTTAGAGCAAGAATAGAAGATGAGACAATCGATTCTCCGGGTAAAGATGTAGATACGTCATCAGCTTCTATTGGGCCTCTATCAGAAATAAGATTCAGGGATTTGACAGAAGAGTCCTCGAATAATATAAACGAGGCAATTATCGAATCGATAAATTCAGATCCTGATAGGCATCTAGGGTTCTACAATAGGGCAAACAACCTCTCCTTGAAGTATCATGCATTCCAACTACTTCCTGGAATTGGTAATTCAAAGGCTATTCAGATGGTCAAAGAGAGAGGAGCATCAGGGTGGTCTTCGTTCGAGCAGATTGACAGCTCCTGTGGAATCGAATCAGTCAGACTTCTAGCTGAAAGATATCTGGGGGAGATGAATGATCCCTCAGAGTCTCCAAGCCTCCTGGAACTTCTCGTACGCTCCGAGATCTAGTCGGAGGTATTGTTTTGGAAGACTTAGATCCAAGAATGTTGGTGGATTTACTCAGAGACAGGATTAATCCTGATAGGAGTCTAGGGCAACATTTCATCTTAGACGAGAATATTATTTTAGAAGCAGTAAATATGTCAAATCAAATCGGCAAGGAAGTCACAAAGGAGTCACATATCCTAGAGATTGGGCCCGGGCCCGGATCACTGACCCTCTATTTACTAAGAAAGGGTGCTAAAATAACCGCCTTCGAAATAGATGAACAAGCAGTATTGCATCTGAATAGGGTATTCGATGTCGAGGACGATCATCTTTCCATAATACATGCGGATGCACTTACAGTTGACTGGCCAGAAGATATAACTCACATAATAGCTAATATCCCATATGGTATTTCCAGCCCTATCCTAGAAAGGATACAGTCCCATATTCGTAGAAACCAGCTAAAATCTGTAGTTCTACTAGTTCAGGATGAGTTTTCGGAAAGGATGGCTATGAATAGGGGTCCAAGAAGCATAGGTCCACTAGGTCTATCGCTGTGGTTAGATTTTGTCATTCACCTCGGGTCAAAGGTACCCCCCGGCTCTTTCTCTCCTCCTCCTAGGGTGAACTCCAGATTAGTAATGCTACAGCCAAGAGAGGAGGGGCCTCAAGTGAGAGATAGAAAAATGTTCAAAATTATCACACACCACTGTTTTGCCAATAGGAGAAGGAAGATGAGAACACTTCTCTCCAGGCCACCAAAGAGAATCAGTAGAATAAGAGGCTGGCATAAGTCAAGATGGGCGCGACTTGCACTACAATTCAAAGAGGAAACTCCCGAAGGAATGAGGGTTGACTGGTTAGAAATGAGGCCAGATGATATGTTAATCGAGGAATGGCTATCATTATGTAACCATATTTCCGACTTCGAGTCCGAAAATTGATACTCTAATCATCGCCTTGATAGGTTCCTCCCCTCTCGGCGGGGCACGGCCAGTCCCCGGCCCGTTAACTGATGGAGTGGAAAACATGGCAAAGAAAGATACCTATCTTGCTCTATTGAGGAGGGGAATAGACGAGAATACCGCTCAGATTCTATCAGATGGAGGAATCAAAGTCGGTGATCTGAAGAAGATGGATCAGGAGACCCTGATCAATAATTATGGCCTGAAGAAGGATATTGCAACATCTGTGATTGAAGCAGTTAAATCAGGTCCAAGAACATCTAGTAAGCAGAGGTTCCTAGCAGATGTTCTTTCCAAGGATGGAAAGCCAAAAGTCGATAAAATCGAGGAGCAGAGGTTCAAGAGAGAGCAAAAGGATCTGCTTGCAGAGCTCTTAGAGAAGAAGGAACATCTCAGGATGGCCAGAGTGGAGGCCTTCAGAAATAAGAAACTTGTAATGAACCGACTGGGAAAAACGATCGAGCTCATTGTAAAACTTGAGAATACATTTGATGATGAGTCTAAAGATGAACAGCGATCCAAGATCAGAGATCAGTTAGAGACTCGAGGCCTAGAAGCGGCTAGGGATCACGAAATGCTGGAGCTGGTCGGAACCCCACAAGATATTGTTGACTTCAGAAGAAAGATTGCTCCAGTTCTATGTTTGCACGCCTGCCCTCATTGCGGTGAAGAAATGGATCCAAGAGGAGGTAACCTAATGGAAGATATGTCAGATTACGTCTTCATATGCTGGGAATGTGAGAAGGAATTTAGATCACCCATGGCAGAACATGTTGAAGAACGACTTGCAAACGGATCTAGGATTACAATAGATCCCAAGATTAAACCAAGGTTGCCTGTTGTAAAACCCCCTAAGAATGTAGAAACCTCATCCGTTGTCGAGCTAATGATGAAGGATTTGGAGACTACTGGGGCGTCAGCAGAGGAATTAGAGGCCGCTGTAGAATCCAGCAAGCTCTCTGGCGGGTTGATGGATATTGACGATTGGATAGACCAGACTCTTGCTGCCAAAGGGTACATTCAGGCTCAGGAAGACCGAGAAGAGTTCATCATCTCCACAGGGGCTGGAGCCACGAAGTTCAACAAGTGGATGAAGAAGGCCGGTTTACGCTTCAACAAGCAGACCGGAAGGTGGTCTAGAGGCGACTTCTGAGGAATCGCATGACCAAGGATACTCTCACAATTCGTTTCTTCAGGGGAGAATCTGAGATTGGAGAGGCTACTCTGGTTGATGGTCAAACTATACTTGAGGCAGCCGAAGATGCGGGCGTCGATATTCCAAGAAACTGTACATCAGGAACCTGTGGAACCTGTCTCGTAACTCTGATGAGTGGGCAAGTCCCACTACCTGACGAGATTCCTCCCGGATTGGACGAATACCTGATCAGCGAGGGCGGAGTACTTTCATGCTGTCTTTCTCCCACTTCATCCTGTGAGATTGATGTAAGGCCTCCATTGTAGGTGAGACGAATGGTGGATTTCAGCGATACTAGGTTTCTAGCTATCCTAATATTCGATATCATAGCCATTTCTCTAGCAGTGTGGTGGATTTCGAGGAAATTAATGTCAAAGCTCGAAGAAGTGGAAAATCGCAAAAAACGTAAGAAATAATCTTTTCTTACTCGTTTATCGCCGCAGTCCACCTGTCAGAGTGTGGTATTCCTACAACCTCTATATGGCATGCCAGAACTCCACTTTGACCGCTGATAAGACTTCTGAGAGATATCAGGTCATCTATGCAGCACGGACAATGAGGGTGAGTTGGTTGAACCCATAACTGCACTATTCCCGAGTCATCGACATCAACGCCCCTTAGAATGCTCTCATCTGTCAAGTCCTTCCCATGGGGCTCCTTCCTACCTCTCAGTACCCTAGCCAGCCTCCTTTGTGCGACTTCCCTAGCTCTAGTCATATCACCACTCCGTGTAAAAAGGAAACGAATCTCCCGCGGTAAGACACTCCATCCCATCAGATGTTCTAAACCAAGTATCTTCGTTCCCAATGGAGCCATCATGATGAATCACCTTAGGCTCAACAGCCATTGTTCCTCCTAATGGCAAAGGTCTATCGAAACCTTTTGCCACTACTGGAGTCTCATCAAGCTCCAGGCCAACGGAATGGCCGAGGAAGCTAGATTGATCAGGATTCATCCCCATCAGATTTTCTGAATGACCCATTTCATCAGCAAGCGACTTTCCTATTTCCCAAGACTTCGAACAATCATCCCCTCTTCCCAGAGAGCCAATCACTGAGTCCCTAATCTCAATCATATCCTCAAGTCTGGAATGCCAAGTGTCACTCAAAGTACCGGCACTGAACATCCTCGTACAATCAGAGACATAACCCCGGTGGAGATGAACTATGTCAACTAACACCGGCTCTCCTTCCTTCACCTTTCTGAAACCAGCACCAAGTGATGATATGGGGCTAGCCCCAATTCCCCCTATGGCTGAGTCGAAGTAGGAAGGAACCGATCCAGACGGACCAGATGCAATCACAACTCTGTCACAATCCATGGGCCACTTCCTCATCCTTATCCTGCCTCCAAAACCATATTCCCTACTAACACTGTCCGCTACAGATGCAATCTCCAACTCAGTCTTGCCAGCGGATCCTGCTTCCCCTACAGCTTCGAACATCTTCCTGTTGATTACACCACTTTCACGATGCATACTAATTTCCCATTCCGACTTTACTTCCCTCAGTCCGTAAAGCAATGAGGTACAGTTCTCGATTTCACCATTTAGAGATCCAATTCTGGAATTAATGAAAGAAACCCTCTCGGCTGGTATTTTACCACTCAACATTGCAGGTTTAGTCAAACAGCCCCTTTCAATCAGTGAATCTTCCAGAGCACCCATTCTTGGTTGCAACATGGTATCGTGAGGACAATCGCTCCCTCCTGACTCGAACAAAGCTCGTCTTAGTGATCTTCTTACCCAATGCGTAGTATCAATTCCAGTACCATCAGCTCCAATCAGGAGAATGCCATTCTGCCTTCCTCCTGTCAACCAGTAAAGCTCTACTGGATCATCGATTAATGCACTTTCTATACCATGACTGGCCAAGGACTTGGAAAGCCTCCTCTGACGTTCCTGTAACTCAGTAACAGGAACTCGCCAATCATCCCCATCGGGACCTGAGATGAGATCCACGTCCCAGTCCATGTGCCTCTTCGGGGCCTCCTCGTCAAAGGTATTTGGGAAGATGAATGTTTACAGGGACCCCAATGGCCATAGGTGAGAGTACTCTGGGGCCCACTGTGACAGGAGTTCTGTCGCTGGATGACGTTTCCCTCGAAGGGAAGACTGTGCTTCTTAGAGTCGACGTTAATTCGCCTATTAATCCAGAAAATATGGAGTTCATGGATGATAGGAGATTTACTGAATTTCTGCCTACTCTAGATGATTTGTCATCATCAAAAGTTGTTATAATTTCACATCAATCTAGACCAGGAAAGCTTGATTTTACATCCACAGAGCCACATTCAAAGTTACTATCAAAGCTGATTGGAAGAAAAGTAGATTTCGTGCCCGATGTTTGTGGCGAATTAGCAATAGGGGCAATCAAGTCGATGAGAGATGGAGATATTCTTTTTCTAAATAATGTCAGAATGATGGACGAAGAGAATACGATGAAAAAATCTAGTCAAGAGGTATTAGCTACCTCTCAGATAGTGAGAAACCTCTCAGGGGTCGCAGACGCATATGTTACCGATGCATTCGCATCCTCCCATAGAAGCTCTCCTTCCCTTGCTGGATTCACAGATGAGATTCCTTGTATTGCAGGCAGGCTGATGAAGAGAGAGATAAACGCTCTAAGGACAGCTGTATTCGACCCACCGAGGCCATATGTGGCGATATTAGGGGGAATAAAGTGTGATGACTCACTGAGAGTTGCTAGGAACCTAATCCAAAAAGGCTCAGTCGATAGAATAGCAATGGTTGGTGTGGTGGGTAACTTGATGCTGTGGGCATCAGGATATGATATCGGCGAGAATAATAAGCAGTTCATCAGAAACTCACTCGGTGATGCCTTTGACGAGACATGGAAAGATTCAGAGATGCTTGTCAGAGATCATTCCAATCTACTGTTCTTACCTTCAGATGTGGCAATCGAAGACAATGGAAATAGAAGGAATATAGGAATTGATGAGCTTCCAACAAACCATCCCATATATGATATAGGGATTGAAACAATGATGAGGATGAGGCCACTGATAATGGAAGCCAGATGCCTACTCTGGAATGGGCCTGCGTCATACTTTGAGAAATCGGATTTCGCATATGGAACGATCGAGATAATGAATATGTTCGTAGAAGCTCAGGGAATCACTATTGTCGGAGGTGGGCATACTAGCGCACTATTCAATCAGAGGGGGAAAGCAGGTCAAGTAAGTCATAACAGTACAGGGGGAGGTGCAGTTCTATGCATGCTTTCCGGAGATAGAATGCCTGTATTCGAATCTCTAGAAAGATCCTCACTAAAGTTCAGACCCCTTCTTGAGTCCCTGGGGATAAGCTCTGAAAAATAAATCCGGAGCCACTGGGGAGATTTGAACTCCCGGCCTTCTGATTACGAATCAGATGCTCTACCAGGCTAAGCTACAGTGGCAACAACCGTACCAAATGAAATCTAGAGATAAGAGAATCGCCTCTATGAGAAATCACTAATATCAGCCATAATAGCCAAAATTTGGATTGAATGTTACCAGTCAATGCCGTAGACAACACTAAGCCTAGAACTTCGATGGGTTATCATGGATGAAGAGCCACAACCAGATGCTTCCGAGAGCGGGACCCTCGAAGGGAACCCAGGAAACTTGAGTACTCAGCCTAACCAGAATGCCTACCAGCAAACCGTTGCCTATGCGCCTGTCAAATCACAGGTTCCAAAGATTTTTGGAATTTTTATGATGATTTATGGAGTCATTGTTGGCTTGTTTGGAATCCTAGGGGTCTTTGGAACCGGTGGGGTAATCAGTGATTACGAAAACGCTGGAATAGAAATATCAGGACTCCAGACTGCTTGGTTCTACATCTCTGCAATCAGTGGACTCATTGTTTCAGGAGCCGTGGCATACGGAGGGTATGAGACTTACAACTACAAGAAAAGAGGAGTCATGATAGGACTAGGAGCAGTTGCTTTTGGATTCGTCTTATCTCTCGGAGACACAGCCATCACAGGGGATATCGTTCAACAGTTTCTAGACTCAACAGGTGAAGCTGATGTAGGAGGATTGGGGGCACTTGTTGCAGGGGTCGGGGTCGTTATGTCCCTAGTATGCTCAGCAATATGTGGACTTCTAGTAGCTATCCCACTACTTGCAGCTGGAAACGATCTAGAGTGATCCAGTTCCAAATTGGGATAACTGACTTGGCCCCCAAGAGAAGAAAGAGTGTGAACAATTGTGTTTTTTTTTACCAAGTATTTTGAAGGGTATAAAGAGGTCATCAGAGGTATTGATAATTCGGGAATGCCTTGGATTCTCAAGTTTATGGGTAAGTTTCTGACAACTTTAAAATTATTATTTGATATGATGCCTCTAATTGTAATTATTATTGGCGGAATAGCTTTCTTGTTTGGATGGAGGCCGTAGATTAGCCAGTTCTGCTTATGTTGAATGCCATCGTTAGTCGGCACTATCGAATTCCAACGAGACTCCTTTAGGAACTTAGGTCAATTTGCATGCTCATTTGAGACTACTCAAATCCATCAAGGACCCGATTCTCGCATCCACATCACTCAGAATTCTCCCCAGTGACTCTTTGCTTCTCCCCTCAGCTCTCATTACAAGGATAGGCTCAGTATTACTCGGCCTACAGAGGTACCAACCATGGTCATACCTTACCCTGATTCCATCTACGTCTGAGTATTCCATATCTGAGAATGAGTCCATCACCGACCTCATGACATCTTCCCTCTCCCCAACTAATGGTATCTTTATTTCGTCTGTAGATGGATAATTGGGTAATTCTGAAAATCTCTCAGAGAATGGGATTCCTCCATCCTCAGGAGAAACCCCTCTACCTACTATCTCAAGAAGCCTCGAAGCATTGTAAATAGAGTCATCAAATCCTGGCCATTTGTCATTAAGGAAGAAATGTCCAGACATCTCCCCCGCCAAGGGAGAATCAGGGTTCTCTCTCAGAAGCTTCTTCATGAAAGAGTGTCCAGTTCTTACCATCACAGGAATCCCTCCCTTGGACTCTATGTATTCTTCAAGTGCCATACTGCACTTAACGTCATAGAATACCTTCCTAGAATCATCTCCCATACTCTCTTTGTCTGCGAGTAAGTCTTGTACGAATAGTGCCATTAGCCTGTCTGGATGAATAAATTCTCCATTCTCATCAACGACTCCAATCCTATCGCCGTCCCCATCCATACCAATGCCGAACTCGCACCCCTCATCTAATACGGCCGAAGATAGATCAATCATATTCTCCTTTCTCGTTGGATCGGGAGGGTGATTAGGGAATTTATTGTCCCAAGTACAGTGAACAGGGACCACATCAACACCGATGCTTTCCAGTACCGTGATCGCTAGAGGGCCAGGAACGGCGTTGCCACAGTCTATCGCAACACGTATCTTTCTGCCCGGTTTTCCGACGTTTCCAATCACTGTTTCGATATACTGCCTCTGGAACTCTCGTGCATCGATTAATTTTCCCGTTCCTTCGATGAAATCTCCTCTTTCCATAGTTTCACGAAGCTCCTGAAGATCCTCTCCAGCCATCGGAAGCGTTCCCTTGCATATCTTGAATCCATTGTACTCTGGAGGATTATGACTCGCAGTGATCATCACAGACACATCTACATCCAAGTCCTTCGATGCACGGTATAGCACTCCTGTAGTGGTTATTCCCAGGTCCATCACGTCACATCCTGAATCAATTACCCCTTCGATGAAAGAGTCATGTAAGGAAGGACCAGACTCTCTGATGTCCCTAGCCACAGCAATACATCTCGCATTCATGTGGGCAACTATCGATTTACCCAGTTTGCCGGCGAATTGAGGAGTAAGCTCCTCTCCAGCTATGCCTCGGATGTCATACGCCTTGAACACGCTCACACGCTCTGCTGGATGATGATGCACGTAAGCGTTACCAATCTCAGTTGGCTTGTAACTTCAGTCGAGGCTCCTCTCTAACGGGCAGGTGTATCAAAGATGAGAAAACTCCTACGGCAATTCCAATCCACCAAACAGTTGTGTAGCTCCCATACATGTCGTAGAGGACTCCCCCAAGGTAGACTCCTACGAAGCTCCCTAGTTGATGCGAGAAGAACACTATCCCGTATAGTGTAGCCATATATCTGACTCCGTAGATATGAGCCACTAGACCACTCGTCAGAGGAACCGTTGCCAACCACAAGAAACCCATAGAGAAGGAGAAGATTAGCACAGAGTCGGCAGTAATTGGAGTCAATATGAACCATGCAGCAGCAATCGATCTACCGGCATATATCCCAGATAAAAGCCATTTTTTACCAAATCTCTTTCCCGCCCATCCAGCCAATAACGTCCCAATGATATTAGCCGCGCCAATAACTGAAATCGCAAAACCTCCTAGGGCCGCCGTTGTTTCTATACCAAGGTCCCCACACCACCCTAAAGGATCTATAGGGGCACTCATTTCTGTGATTAGTGCTGGAAAATGAGCCGTGATGAAGGCCAATTGATAACCGCATGAGAAGAATCCGACGAAAATCATCATGTAAGACGGGTCTCTCATTGCCAGTCTAAGAATCTCCCCAAGACTCTCCTCGATTTCTTCCTTTGAAGCCTTCTCAGGGGCCCTCATGAATGGAAGGAGTAGCAGGACCAAGAGAATAGATACGGCGAATATCAGAAACACCGACTGCCATTCCATGGACTCCAGTAGGAACACTGCGACCACAGGGCCCACTATCTGACCTGCTGAACCAGAAGCTGTAGCAATCGCTAAGCTCATGGCTCTGTGCTCGGGTGCACTAGCTCGTCCAACAACAGCGAGTATTACTCCAAATCCAGTCCCTGCCACTCCGAAGCCAACCAAGATCTCATAGAACTGAATAGCGAATGCAGTACTTGCACCTGCTGTGAGGACGAGTCCCAGAGAGTATAGGACCGCACCCAGTACTATCGCTTTCCGATCACCTAGCTTTTCAGAGAAGGCACCGAAGAAGGGAGAGCCAAAGCCCCATGCTAAGTTCTGTATGGCGATTGCAAGACTGAACTCTGACCTAGGCCATCCGAACTCCTCTTCGATGGGTATCTGAAACACGCCGAAGGACGCTCTGATAGCGAATCCCACGAGGACTATTACGCAACCGACCAGTAGTACGGGGGTGAATAGGGACGGCCCCTTGGTTCTGACACCTTCAGTCACTAGATCCACTTCCGCGGAAAGCCTCACAGACTATCTCGACCAGTGCTCCAAGAGGGAGATCACTAACTGCATAGGCTGCTCTGGAAGGAGCGATGGAGTCACCGAGCCACTCTCCATAAACCTCGTTAATCTTGGAGTAAAAAGCAATATCAGACATCAGAACCGTCACCTTTACTAAATCTCTCTTGGAACTATTTGCCGCTTCCAGTAAGTCATCTATTTTAGCCAATGTTCCTCTAGTTTGAGACTCTATGTCGCTCTCAGTAATATCTATCTGGCCAGATAGCCAGATATGGTCTCTAACACTAATTCCCGGACTGTAAGGTGCGTAGTTCTTCCCACCGGTATCTATCCTCAGCTTCCTATCCATGTTGGGGGGATTAGTAATGGGCTGATAGAATTATTCTCTGAGCTTATCAATAATGAAGATATGATCTCCGGCAATCTCATTCTCAGTAACTGCGTCTAGAGGGACCCAATAGGCCTCAGATGCATCATCACCAGCCGTAGGTATTGATTCTGGGTCAACATCCACCAAGTAGAATAGAGCTATGACATGCTTTCTGGGGTCTCTGGTTGGCTCTCCATGCACTGCTATAGAAATTGGATTACTCCCTTCAACTCCTGTCTCCTCCTTCAGCTCTCTAATAACAGCGTCTTCTGGGTCTTCACCATAGTCCACGAACCCTCCGGGGAATGCCAGCATTCCCTTGCAAGGCTCATGCCCCCTCCTAATTAGGAGGACTTCCTTAGATCCACCAGACCCTCTAGTGGCCACAGCGTCTACAACTACAGAAGGACTACGATAACTATCCCGTCCACAGTGGTGACAGGAATCACTCACCATATCTCCTCCTTCTATATTGGTACGACTCAATTGCCTCGTATAGGTCGGACTTAGAGAATGACGGCCAGAAAACATCTGTGAAGTGAAGCTCTGAATAGGCAATCTGCCAAAGTAAGAAGTTGGAAATTCTCTCTTCCCCACTAGTCCTAATTACCAAGTCAGGATCTGGCAATTCTGCAGCGTACATTCTCTTTGTTATCTCTGATGAATTTATAGAATTGATATCCAGACTCCCGGAGGCGTAATCTGTAGCAACCGACTTCACCGCATCGACAATCTCCTCCCTCCCTCCATATGCAAGGCAGACCGTGAATGTGAAATCAGAGTACTGAGAGGTTAAATTCTCTGCATTTTCAATAGACTCCCTTACCCTAGTAGGGAGCATTTCCAACCTCCCAACGACCTGTACCTTCACTCCCCTGTCATGAATTCTAGGATCCGTGGAAATCTCATCAAGACCTGAAACATATAGGTCATACAGAATTTCCAACTCTTCACTGTCTCTTTCTGAGATATTCTCTGTTGACAGGGCGTACACTGTGAAGTAAGGAACTCCAAGATCAAGAACCCAATCCATCACCTCCTTCAGCTTCTCCTTCCCCTCAGCATGGCCCACTGCCGTTTTCGAGCTCTTGTTCCAGGCGAACCTCCGGTTTCCATCCATAATAATCGAAACATGTTTCGGAATCTTGCCTGAAACCAGTCGTTCCCTGAGTCTATTGGCCCTGACCCTATCAGATCTAGAGATTAGACTCCATGCTAACTTGGAATTGGCAATACTCTTCGCTGGAATAGATATCAATCTAAATTTGAGTAGCCACTTTGCTAGCGCGTCCAAGCCCTTCCCGAACCGGCTCCGCTGGTTGACCATGCATTAACCAAAAGCTCCTAGTGATAAAGTAAGTAGCTCATTCAGGTCTTACTCGAATACGATATCAACAGAGTTTCCAACCCTGTCCAGTACACCAGAATCTGGATTAACCACAATAACTTGAGCCGCCTTTTCCCAAACAGCGACGTCATGATGACTATTCCCAGCGTATCCAAACCCGCCTTCACCATATCTGGCCACTAGTGCCTCTGCCTTCTTCCTATCTCTGAGATTGTAATCATTATCAGAGGCCATCACATCTGAAAACATCCCCACATGAGCAGCTACTTGCTCGGCCACAATTCTGTCTGAAGCAGTAGCCAAGATAATCACTCTCCCCCTAGAATGCTCACCAGTAAGCCACTCCAAGAAACCCTCATGATAATCCAACTCCGAGGGATTGAAAACTAGAATCCTCCCCAAGTCTCTCTTCCATCCCGCTCTTTTCCCGGTCATCTCCTTGAATATGACAGA
>DAOI01000022.1 GCA_002501805.1 Euryarchaeota archaeon UBA463
GTTTGGGGTACTAATGAGGCCATAGTTGCAGTTTACGGTCCGATGGAAGCACACCCTAGAAAGATCCAACGCCAAGACAGGGCGGTCATAGATGTCGCATACAATATGGCGCCCTTTTCTACAACCGATAGGATAAGGCCGGGCTTTAATCGTCGAAGTAGGGAGATAAGTAAGGTTACCAAAGATGCGTTGGAGAGCGTAGTTCTGTTGGAGCTATACCCAAGATCAAAGATTAGAGTAAGTATCGAAATTGTTTCCGCAGAAGCAGGTACTAGGTGCGTAGGACTCACTGCAGCCTCAGTAGCCCTTGCTGATGCTGGAATTCCAATGACAGACATGGTCATCAGTGTAGCTAGTGGCAAGGTCAACGACGTCGTAGTTTGTGACTTGAACAAAGAAGAGGACAATTATGGGGAAGCAGACCTTCCTATGGGAATACTGCCTAACACTGGAGAGTTAGTATTCCTACAAATGGATGGTGACTTATCGCCAGATGAATTCAAGCAGGCTTGGGATTACAATGTGAATGCTGCCATGGAAGTCCACAAACTAATGATTAGTGCACTAAAGGGAGGTGACAACTGATGTCTGCCCCAACAGTCCCCAATCTACTTAGGGATCACCTCGCTAATCTCGCACAAAACGATTCTAGACTAGATGGTAGAGATCAGTTTGGAGCGAGAGAACTCAAATTAGAAACAGGAATTCTTCCAAGGGCGGAAGGGTCCGCCAGAGTCACAATGGGTAATACGATAGTATTGGCAGGGGTCAAGTTCCAGCTGATGACTCCATATCCAGACAGGCCCAATCAAGGCGGTTTGATGTGTTCATGTGAGGTAAGGCCGATAGCGGGAAGACACTGGGAGGCAGGTCCGCCCAGTCCCGAAGCAATAGAGCTAGGAAGAGTAGTAGATCGTGGCATCAGAGAATCTGGATGTATTGATGTTGACGATCTCTGTATTATTCCAGGAGAAAAAGCTTGGCAGGTCATTCTAGATCTTCATGCAATATCCGATGACGGTAACCTATTCGATGCATTCGCATTAGCAGGTATAGCCGCCCTAAGGAGCGCGACAGTTCCTGCAGAGAGGTTTGAAGTAGGTCAAGATTCGCCTCTAAAGGTTTCCAAAAAGCCGATTATGTGCTCCTACCACAAAGTAGGCGGAAGGTTCGTTTATGATGCATCATACAAGGAAGAACTCGGAGGGGATGAGAGAATTCATATTACTCTGGGAGATGATAATCACGTTCACTCTCTCCAGAAGGGTCTAAAGGGAATCTTCACGGCAGACGAGTTTGAAGAGATAATGGAGCACGCCAAGTCTAGGTGCGCCGAATTAAGGAAAATTGTAGACTGATAGGTGATTTGGATGGCAAAAAGAACACAGAAAGCAGGCTTAACAGCGCGCTTTGGATCTAGATACGGAGTTAGTGTTAGGAGGAGAGCAGGTTCAGCTCTGAAAAAGAAATCAAGGCAGTACGTATGCCCCTCATGTCAGTATCCAAAGGTCAGGAGAAAGGCCGCAGGAATCTGGGAATGCAAGAAATGTAACCACACATTTACAGGAGGGGTTTGGGAACCCTTTACCAGAGCTTCCGATGCAAATAATAGGGTGGTAAGAAGATCAATGGAGGGAGCCACAGCTACCGACATGACAGTCATCGCCCAGCAGGCCGCTCTCGATTTCGAGAGAAAATTAGTGGAGGCGGACGAAGTTGCCGACTCTGAGGAAGAATGAGGGCACAATCTCTCTGTTCCTAGATTTTCCACACACGGAAGCGAAGCATATCGCCAGTGGACTCAAGACTGAATCGGACTTTACCGAGGACCATGGAATCATCTCAATCTCAATATCATCGAATAATTTTTCAGATCTTAGGGCTATATGGAATTCTACCATGAGAGGAATAATAGCATCCGAGCAAGCATTGAATGCCATAAAGGAATCAGGTGAATAATATGAATGACAACAATGATGTTGCAGAGGCCCTTAAGGCGGTAGCCCAAGACTTACAGACAACGCTGGCACAGATGCAAAATGTCACCACCCAACTAAGTGAGTTGACAATTACAATCGATGCCCTATCGACACAGAATCCCTCAAAGCCAGTTTACAGAGCTATTGGGAGCCTTCTTCTCGAGGTTGAAGATAGAGAATCATTGAAGAATGATCTGGAGCAATCTATGAGTGCTTTCCAAGAACACATGGATAGGCTTTCCTCCAAAGAGAACGAGCTCAGAGAAAAATACGATAGCTTAGTTAGAGCATATGAATCGCAGTGAGAATATGTCAGGGAGAGGCTCCGAAGGAAGTGCTCTAAGTGACGACTTAGAGTCTATGCTCGCTCTTCTTTCAAAAGGAAAGATATCCGATGCTAGGGAGCTCTCAGACTCAATACTGGAGAGATCTAGGTCTGCCTCTGAGAGGAATCACGCCATAGAGGCTAGGGTTAGGATAGAGAGGGCACTCATAGGGGCAGTACCGGAGGAGATGATCGGCGCCGAATTGAGGTGGTGTGTAGATAGGCTGAATGCTATTTCCAGTGGGTCTTCCGTACATGGTCTCGCTCTACTAAATCTAGCTACATGGCACGCAAATCGAGGTGAGCTTATGATGGCTTTAGCCACACACTCTGAAATCTCAATAAATAACGGACATCCTCTTGACATCAATTCACTATCAAGGATGGAAGTGGGTAGAATCCTAAGCTCAATGAATGACTTTGGTCCTGCAATGAGGCACCTATGGTCTGCCAGATCGGGATTCATAGAATTGGGAATGTCTCCCGAGGCTATCGCAACCTCTCTTGAGTGGCTTGATCTAGCTCTTGATGATATAAGTAATGACTCTCCAACAATGGCCTCAAGAATAGAAGAGGCGAAGCCACGTCATGGACCGGGAAATACCACGTTTCCGTCTAACCCGTCTGATATCACCTCCATTGTAGAGTACTTATTCCCAATATTGACTCAAGACTTATCTGGCACATCAAGATTAGACATAGGGCTAATCATTGAGGCTTCCGAGAAAATGAATAGGCAAGTTTGGAAGGATGCCATAGCCTCCAGGAAGGACGAGATTCAGGACCCAAATCTTTTGGAAGTATTCCAATCATGATCCCTCACTCTAGTTATCTCTTCTTCTTCCCAAGAAAGTCTTGTTGGCACTTCTATACACCATCCAACTTCCTCTATCGATGGATCATCAGACCCCCAAGGTTCAGGGAACGGTGAATCATCCACCTCAACAAGAACGACTACTCCGCCATCTATGAGGTCATGATCATAGGATACAGCGGTTCCCAGCAGACCCGTCTCTTCATACAATTCCCTCAAGGCAGCTACATCCCATCCCTCGTCATCGTTGATATTTCCG
>DAOI01000023.1 GCA_002501805.1 Euryarchaeota archaeon UBA463
AAAGGTAACTAGGGATAGTGCCATGCAAAAATTATCCAATGACCTCGGCATTGACCTAGGTTCTGGATATCCCTCTGATCCAAAAACTAGATCCTCAATAAATGAGTTGATTTCTGGAAAAAATCCCCATGAATGTCTGAGATGGACATGGTCTACTGTGAGGAGAGCTTGGGAGGAAAAACATGGTACGCCTGTACCGATTAGATATGAAAATAAGGGGATTTCCTCTCAAACGAATATTCAGCATTGGATAGAGGGCAATCACAAATAGGGATGGCTGACGGCGTAAGTATGTGCCAGATGAAGATGAGTGGGGGCCAGGGATATTCTCTGCTATACGCAAGTATGCTTTACAGAACGCAGTAGAATACAATGGTTCTGGCAAATCTGGCAGTGTACTGGGAAGACTACTTTCAGAATTTCCCGAGTTGCGGACCAATGCCAAAGAGCTTGTTCCCATGATTTCCAAGCAGGTTGATGAAGCAAACATGTTAGCCAATAATCATGGCTTGGATTATGTAAAGGAGATTCTCGAGGAGACTAATCCAGAAGCTCTAAACCGTGAAAAACAAAAGAAGAGGGTCGGACTGCCTGATTTAGAGGTCAATAATGGAAAGGGGGTAATTTTGAGGTTTGCCCCAAACCCCAATGGGCCATTATCCATAGGCCATTCAAGAGGAGTT
Organism: Euryarchaeota archaeon UBA463; assembly: GCA_002501805.1. Taxonomy (GTDB): domain Archaea; phylum Thermoplasmatota; class Poseidoniia; order Poseidoniales; family Thalassarchaeaceae; genus MGIIb-O5. Next base: position 684 of record DAOI01000023.1, read on the forward strand.
GTAATTAACTCAGAATTTGCAAAAAAGTATTCCGGCAAGGTCATACTTAGATTTGATGATACAGATACAAAGGTTAAGCCACCGTTAGACTCTGCCTATTCGATGATCGAGGAAGAATTTGAATGGATTTCAGGAATGAAACCAGACTTAGTAATCAGGGCCAGTTCAAGAATGGAGATTTATCTAGAGTCTGCGGAGGAGATGATCTCACAGGGCATTTGTTATGTCTGCAGGTGTTCAGCTTCAGAATTCAAAGAGCTTAGAGATTCGAAGGAAGCCTGTAAATGCAGAGGGAAGAAGGCTGAAGAGAGCGTTCAAGAATGGAAGATGATGCTTTCTGGAGATATTGATGAAGGGGGTGCCGTAGTTAGAGTGAAGACCGATCTTGAGCTTCCCAATCCTGCACTCAGGGACTGGCCGGCATTAAGAATTCAGCATAATACTCACCCAATAGTAGGAGATAGATACAAGGTCTGGCCATTATTAGATTTCCAGAGTGCTGTAGAAGATCATCTACAAGGAGTCACTCACATTGTAAGGGGGAAGGACCTAATGGACAGTACTAGAAAGCAGACACTCCTGTATGAACTCCTTGGCTGGGATTATCCTGAAACGTTGTACTGGGGGAGGGTGAAGCTACTAGGCTTTGGCGGATTCTCTACTTCATCGATCAGAAAATCCATAGAAGGCGGAGATTTCACTGGTTGGGATGACCCTCGATTACCTACTGTATCCGCGCTAAGGAGAAGGGGATTCTCCCCTGAGGCGCTGAGAGAGTTCTGGATAGAGTTGGGTTTGACCCAGAAGGACATTTCAATACCAATGGAAAGTATCGAATCTAAGAATTCTAAGATTATAGATAGAACCTCAGAAAGGAGGTCATTTATCGAGAGCCCAAGAGAGTTGCAACTGGTAGACGACGGAAGCACAGATACTATGGGGCTAATTTCAATCAGAAGGCATCCAGATATTCCCGACATGGGAACTAGAGAGTGGGATTTGGGCACTGGATCGATATTTATATCTGAAAATGACTATTCAGAGGGGTTGGTTAGACTGAAAGACTTTGCAGATGTCGACATAAAAGGGGATAGTGCATTAATTGTATCCAAGGAAAAAACTGGCAACCTACCAATTATCCACTGGGTTTCTTCCAATAACTCTACAGAAGCCAGAATGATAGTCCCCCGCGACAGTGAAATAGATTATGCAGAGGGAGTAATCGAAAATATTGAAATTTCTACTGGCCAGTGTCTTCAGCTTGAGAGGATGGGGTTCGCTATGGTCGAGGAAATTTCAGAAACTAATAGAGTCTCATTGATATGGCTACACGGGTAGTCTGAGGTCCGTGCGAAATTGACTTTGTTTCGCCCTCAGAAGGGTTGAGTTCAAGATGTTCAACGTGATGTCGACATCATGGGCGTACGCAATAGGGTTGTCCCAGCCTCTATTGTATTGGTTTTTTTATTGACCATTTTGGGACCGGTTATCAATGTCTCAGCACAACAGGGAAGCTGTTGCTCCGGAGAAAATTTTGAGTTGTTTTTGAAGGGAGATCCTGATTCCGGCATACTTACTCCATTTGAGTCGGAAGTGAATGAAGGAGATTCTAAACTAGTGAATCAAGTTCTGCAACCTGTTGAGGTTGGAACATGGGGAGTTGATTGGGGCATTGATGGAGAATATCCAGCTGGAGACTGGGAATTCAATATTCATTATGAGGTCCAAGGTGCTGTTGGTGTCAATATCAACATAACAGTTGAGGTCAGGATTGGTGGATCTTTCTATGAGGGAGGCACCTCTGGAATCGAGCCTTATCTTACCGGCGAAGGAGACGTTCAATCAATTATCAGTGTGGGGTCGGGGGATGTTCGAGAGGATGATGAGGTAGAAGTGAGCCTTATCGTTCAGTTATTGGGCTTCAATCAACCCGGGGATGACTCAGGTGTAATTTTTCATTGGGGTAGCGACGATAAGGCGTCGAGTATATCGGTTAAGCTACCACTAGTGGAGATTGAAATGAAGGAAGCTAGCGTAAGTGGAAATCTTGTATATTTCCCAATTCTTCTATCTTCTGGATTTGACGATAGGATGTGGTCCTCATCTTCGGGTATTTTTGAGATTCAGAATGTTGCGGTAACAGATAAGCCAGTGGCCACACTAGTAGAAGGGGGCGTCGAAGTAACATTCGTATGGAGTTTGCCTGCAGGAGTAGATAGTGGGTCTTTCTTAGCTGAATTCATTTTGGAGCCCCAGAGTGGATTACAGATCGGTGCCAACATGTCTCATTTCATAGAAGCCGGAGATGACGATGGAGGAGGAGGATCCTGGTATCCCGCGAGTGAACCCCTTAGAACAGGGGGGTCGTCGATATTGGTTTCAATAGACGCAGATTGGGATGGAAGCGAAGTTAGAAAGAAGGTCTCGCTAGAGTTTGATGGCTCTATGTCACAGTGGATGAGGTGGGGCCTGGACAATATTGGTAACTCCAGTCTTGGCTCCAGTAGTTGGTGGAGAAATCTAAACTCGTACTCGGATTCTGTACCTGACTCAGATTTCAACAACAAAATGGTGGATAGTTCCGAATTAATGGCGCTGACAGGATATCTGAGAGGGTCAAACGCTGATTTGAGATCGTTTCTTTCAAATGGACTTTTCATAGAATCTGAGTCGGTAATTGGTGTTGACCCTATTGAATTGGGGCCTACTGAGATATCGATCGACCTTGGGGGGACGAGTGGTTTCAGTTCCGAAACTATAACGATAAAAATCTCTACTTCTTACTCGGTTATGGAAGGGAGCCGGCAACTACTGATTGAAACCTTCGCCAAGTCTACTGCTGAAGAATACTGGACAGAAATCTCGGTTGATGCCACTCTACAGGGATCTATGCTCACCGATATAGGGATTGTTACAGCGAGTGGGATCGACTACTCTCACAGGAGATGGATTGTATCTGAAACCCTGTCTGTGGAGAGTACGGATTTAGATATCGAAGAGTCATTTAGAGTGGAATTCGTACCGACAGGGAATGGACTGTTCAGTGTTTTATTGGGATCCGGAATGATGGTATTGGTACTGAGCTTGTCCATAGGCTTGGGAATGACTATGACCAGGAATAGATCAAGATTCCCCACTATGATTACGGTAACGGCTCTTGGCGTGCTTTCTTTTGGAATTTATTTTCTTGGGCTTCCGATGCAGATGGTCCTTGGAGTAGTGGCATGTAGCCTTCTACTAGTGCTGCCAATCTCTTTGCTATCTCCCAAATTGAGGGGTAATGAGAGTGGAGGCTCCAACTATCCCAGAATTAGTTGTCCCTCATGCGGGATGAGTGTTGCTGTGAAATCAGACGTTCGTCCTCTACGAATTAGCTGTAGTGGTTGTGACAGTGTCATTAGAATAGAAGAGTGACTAGAATCTGCCTAATCTAAGAAGCATATCTATGGCTTCAGATGTGGCTATCTTGGGGTTCTTGTCCTTCCAGGTGATTGAAGAAGCCCTAATTTGGCTAGCTAAATCAACTTCCCAACCAGAAGCTAGGATACAGTTCCATACTATCTCCTCTAGTCTCGATGTAGAGGGAGAGGTAGAATCCAGAGCTCCCCTGCATAGGTGCGATAGCGTTCTTGCCCTTCCTTCCTCGCCCATGGAACCCCATCTGCCTGAGACATCAATCAGCGAGTTTTCATCAATGAAATCCAAACCATCCACATTAGGACTAGGGACCTCCGGTATTGGGACTACTCTTATCGTGCCCTCTAAAGTCAGCAATTCCTTAAGAGAAACATAGACCGGATCATATGTCATATCCATGCAAGCATGAATCCAATTACCGGATATTGACCATGGCCTAATTTTCCTAACTAATACTCCCGACGGAGATATCAATTGAGCGATTGAGTGGCACATGGCGACTGTAGTTAGGGGCCCTATCTTGTCATCTCCCAGATGTCCCGATAATGCGGGCGACAATGTTTCACTTATCGATAGTACCTTTTTTTCATTGTCCCATGAAACTCCTCTTGCGTCCCCTTTATTATGAATGATAATTGAGTATCTAGGAACAGCATTATCGATTTTACCGATTCTCCTCCTGTATGGTAAATTGGAGTCAATTAATGAGGCTTCGAGAGGCGCTATTGATAGAGCTCCCAGAAGATTGGCATCTGAAATTATGGATATTCTTTGACCTTGTTCCATTAGTTGCGATATGCCAGTTCTGATGGTCTTTTCAACACCGGTGAATAATTCGGTGGAAATGAGGTCCCTCATAACTATCGTGGCAAGTTTGTGAGATTTGTACCGTGAGGATTATTCTACAATCAGTCTCAACTGATCCCTCTTGTACTGCCAATCTGCGTCTAGCTTGTTTACGCCCTTGTAGTAGCTAGCTAGACGCCTTATCTTAGATTCGCATAGCTCCAGTTGCCTCCGGTTATGCTTATCCTTGGGATTATTGCCAAGGTGGTCAATTAGTCCCTGAGCTCTTCTCATCAGATTCATCATGTCCTCTGGATAGTTAGGAGAGATGCCATTTCTTAAGAGAATTTGAGAAATTCTCTCACCTGTTGCTAGACGAACATCAGGAACTGCAAATCTGTCTCTCAAGATCGTACCAATCATAGCGTTTGAGTGCCCCTCCTTGTTAAGGTCCAAGATGTGGGACTCGATAACTTTCTTATCCGATTCCGACCAACTTGGGACCTCAGTAGCCAATAGCTTTGATGACCCGTTGGAGCCTTTTCCACCAGAGTGCATGCGTGACATAACAGAATCTCCGAAGGCGGCGACCTGCTCTTCCTCTTTAACCACTACGTAAATACGGTAGCTTATTTTTCACAATCTATGGCGTGCCTTCGCGAGCCTTCCAGGTCCGGATGGCCATTCCCAACCGGGTGCTACTGCTCTAGCACTTCCTATCAGTACCCCGTCTTGAGTAACCATAATTTCTTCCCCCATTCTAATTTCACCGGATACTGACTCCAGATTTGTTGGAAATATGTCTCCCTTCCAATCGTGGTTTTCTAAGATACTGACTGAGGGGAAGCATCCACTATCGTAGAGGAGTGGAAGAGACTTCTTCGAGAATGCGAATCTCCCATCTCGCGGGTTCCATCTCGCTAGTTGCTCACCGTCTCTAGAAATACTCAGTATTGGCAATCTACCAGAAACTGTACTTCCCTCTAGCCATGAGTCTGTGCCGTGTATAAATCTGGATCTAGATTTCATTACCTCAATCCTATGTTGCTTCTCGGATTTATCTGCCAGATCCATCCCCTCAATGGAATTCAAAACAGATTTCTTTAACTCGTTTAGTGATTCCTTAGATCCCGCTGTTCCTCTTCTCGTATTATGGCATACAATTCCCTCGATGGCGATATCCATTCCGGAATGATTGATTATCTCGCTGTAACCTACCCTCTCGCAAACTTCTGAAATCATTGATTTTACCATTTCTAGTTCGTCTGCATCCCAGTCACCAGTAACTGGTATGTCATAGTGTGCAGCGGGCCACAAATCCTCTAGTTCTCTTGGAACTAGCCCAAGAGGAGAAGTAACCATGATTTGATGCGCCCTATTGCTGGGGATATTTCTAAGGAAGCGATGATGGCTTTGGGAAAGTCTGTATGGCTTAGTTGCCGAGCATGGAAGTAAAATCAGTAGCTTTTCTTGGTGACTAGGGGGAGTATGTAGACTTGAGACTCTCTTTCTCCAATCATTAACCAAGGGATCTTGTCTACTGACTGGAGAGTTGTACCTCAGCTTTCTTCCACTGGTGTCCACTGCAGTCAGAGTAGATCCTCCTTTGTCGATCCTGGTTAGCGTATCGTGCCTTCTTAGCCTTTCAACAGATCTTGGGCTTGAAAGACTAGCCTTCTCAGCCAACTCCCTGACTGTTCCCGATCTAATTGCTGATCTAAGTGATGCAATTGAATACCTCCAATAATCTATTTGTGCATCCATATTCACGTGCTCCCCAAGGGAGGTTTCTGCATATCGTGGCCCATCAGAGGTAAGGAGGAGGCCATTCGCGTTAGCTATTCTTGATCTTGAGAGATCGAATAGATCTACTCCTAACCAAGATAAAAGTGCACAATTATCGGGGCCTGAGATCCCGGGAGTCCAAATCAGCGAGGAGGGGAATCTCCTCCTGACTACATTCAAGGCCTCTACTAATTTCCCACTTGAATTAGATAATTGGGGAGCGTCTGTTATCGCTATAACAGAAGGCTGTAGTTCTGCCCCTAGCAGAGAAATATCGTGATGAAGAGACTGCCACGATAGAGGTAGAAATTGATTTCCAGAACCAAATTCTCCGGAATTCGATGTCGAGAGGCTCGAAGGCAGTACTAGGCCTTCGGATGCTTCCCAATTATCTTCTCCATCGAAAGGGAAGCATAAGTCTCCACGGGTGCTTAGTTTGAGTCTTGCGGGGAGTTTGGTTGACTCCCTACGGAAAATGAATGGGGCTGTTTCGAGATTAATCTCTGGGTCCAATTCAGATAGAACCAAACCTGGCGTCCAAGAGACAGGATTTCTCCTATCCCCTAGTGAAAAAAGTCTGGAGAAGCGGTTCCTTGAGGTGACTTCTCTAGATAATGGCCTGTCACTCATGCGCCTGCGAGTGGAACATTTCGCTTGAAGGATTCTAAGGCAGGACTGTTTCCGACAATCATGGGCGCGGCGAGACTGGGTTCGATTGTAGCTGTACTCATGCTGATATTTTCGGGCCTAGTAGGGGCTAATGCTGATGATGAGTCAGAGGTATTGTTCCAAGGTAATTCTGATGTGGATGGGCCTTTCTGGATAGAGTTTTCATGTGAGCTAGATTCATGTCAGGATATGGAGCTAGTTGTGTGGGCCGATGACTCTGAATATCGAATTATGGATACCCATCTTGTAGAATGGAGTGGCTTAGTCAACGGGTCGGTATCTTGGGAGCTTCTTGCAAACCCCTCTCTAGTTATGGAAAACTTTGCTATGAGGTCCATCATTGGCGAACAATCGGATATCATTGAGAATTCGGATCTCCCTGATTTGGTCCCACCTCCGGGACAACAAGGCGAATGGGCGTCCATGTCCGCTTCATCTAATTGCCAACTAAACAGGTGCAGTCGAAGTGAGATTCTATCAGAAGGTGCTTCTTTCGTTGGAGTTCTCGATACTTCTGCCGATGATGACGCGATATTGGTTGAAGGAGATAATGGCGATGTTGTCAAGATATCAAACATAGAAAGTCCTGATAGTATCAGTGTTGAATATTGGAGTAGATCTGATTCTAAAACTCTGATAGGCTCAATTTCATCGAGTGAATCAAGTTCAGTGTATCTAGACTACCCAGAAGATGCAGAGCTATGGGTCCGTATTGTACATTCAGACGAGAGTGACTTTTCCCCTTACAGATTGGACTTGGTTAGATTCGATGATGAGAATGAAGGACCAGCAGGCGAGGAGCTTGGTAATCCGTGGATATATGATTATCAATTGAGTAGTAATTCAACTAGCTATGATTTATACAGGGGGCATATATCTTCTAATGACCAGCTTGGGGATTCACTCCTGATTTCTACAGGAGCAAAAATTAGCCTTCCAATAGCATGTCATTTCACGGGAGAAGTAGCCTTGGAAATACTTCTACATGAGATAGACGGCGAGAAAGAGAAGATTGTGGAGGATTCAAATCAATGCCCTCAGAATATTGAGACTAGTCCTTCCAGCACCGGCATAGAGTTCAGGGTAAATTCTGAACAAGTAATTGAATGGGAGATTGAGGTGACCTCCCCTGTATCTGGAGATGGAGTCCTTCTTGGGGACGCTCCTGATTTATTATGGCTCGAGTCGGGTCCTTCGGAGTTCTGGGGCTTAATTTCACCCAGTAACACTCCTTACTCCGGTAGTTTAGGAATCGAAGATAGGATAGACATTCATCCTTTCGAGATAACTGATTCAAATGGATCTAGGGTGATGATTAGGTCCGATATCGAGTCCCCAGTGACATATCAGATTCAAACCCTAAGTCAGGATAGCTGGCAGATTCTGAATTACACTAATGGCACAGTAATCAGTGTCCCGCTGGGAATTCACGCCATTAGAGTGGAGGGCCTCTCCCCCATAGTTGGAGATGTGGAATATGAATTCTACATGGTCTACCTAGGCGAGGATGTTCCGGATGAAGGAGAATATCGTGACCTGTCCCACCTATTCACTAATTTCTATGTGCTAATAGGTGGCCTGATGTTACTTCCACTTGCAGTTGTCTTGTGGTGGAATAGGTCCTTGTTTTTGGAGAAAAAAAATACTAGGACTGGTTTTGAGATTCATGGAATAAAGAAGCTCGAGCTACTTAGAGAGCGGCTGTCCCTTGAGGGTGAAAACTTAGAGGAAGATACTGAAGGTATTGTGAAGGCACTGAGTATGTTGGGAGACAGTTCTTGGGATGAGGCTCTGTATGACTTAGGAAAGCCATCACTGAGACATATGACCGAACAAATTGAGATTTGTAGCTGGGTTATTCCAGAGAGTAGCTTTCTTATTCTGGGCATCAGAACCTTTCAAGAGAAGTGGGAATTAACAGCTCTTAGCGTTAGCTCTCCAGAAGGCTCAACAGCCTCAATTACGAAAGTTAGTCCAGATCATATGTTTGAAGATAATGAGGTTTTCTTGGACACATTGAGTCCAGAGACCAAGAGATTCCTAAGTTTGGAAATTAGTGGAAGTCCGTCTTTGTTAGAATTGGAAGTTTCGGGCCTGGTTGACGGGGAGCCATTGGCCGCCGTTCCTAGAGAAGCTCTTTCCTTTGACGGAGAATAAGTCAATTTCTTCTCTTTGTTGCTTCGTCCCTGATTCTTTCTTCTATGCCGTCATGATCTGAACCAAGAATGTCTGACAATGAGGAGATTCTCTTTTTTTCATTTCTGGATAGTTTTCTTGGCATATCTAGTTTCAGAACAATCATTACTGAGCCTCTTCTTTTACTCCCTTGCAAAGGTAAACCCCTACCTCTGATTTCAATTGTATCTCCTGGTTGAGAGCCTGCATCTATCTTTACCACGAGATTCTCTCCATCGATATGGGGAATTTCTATTTTAGTTCCAAGGGCTAAATCTGAAAATCCAACTGGAAGTCCCATCAACAGATCCGCAGAGTCCCTCTCGAACCATGGATGACGTTGGATTTCTATCTCGATATAGAGGTCCCCTGGAATTCCGTCATCGCTCGCGGGAGCTCCTCCATACTCCCTCATCCTGAGTCTGACACCTGAAGAGACCCCAGGTGGGATGGTGAATTTCACCCTCTTGGTTTGGTTAGAACGTCCTCGTCCATTGCAGGATTTACACGGATCTGAGATAAGTTTTCCACTACCATTGCAAGATGGGCAGTCTGAAACTGATCTTTGTGTGAAGGGGCCGAGTCTTTCTAACCTCTCTATTCTCCCCCTGCCTTCGCAATTTGGACATGCCCTCACTCCGGAAGGATCCATAGAACCTGTTCCCTGACAATCGTTGCATTTTCTTAGAACCTCGATTTCTATCTCATCCTCTGAGCCATCCATTGCGACTTGGAATGGTACTGAGTGACGGTACATGAGATCATCGCCCTTTGTCCTCCTCCGTCCTCTGGATGAGCCGAAGAACTGGTTGAAAATACCATCAAAGCCACCGCCGAATAAATCATCAAGACTAATGTTGACTCCTTGGAAACCGCCTGGTCCGAAGGGGGATGAACCTGGTCCGCTGTGGCCAAAGGTGTCATACTTCCTTCTTTCTTCTTTATTGGAAAGTATTGCGAATGCCTCTTGGACTTCCTTGAATTTTTTTTCTGCTTCCGAGTCATCTGGATTCTTATCTGGATGATACTTCCTCGCGAGTGATCTGAACGCCTTTGTGATGTCGCCCTCGGAAGCATTTCTGCTTATCCCAAGGACATCGTAGTAGTCCCTCTTCTCCGTCATTATGTCAAAGGCTAAAGTGGGAGTGATTTGAATCGTTCCCTATGATAACAAGTAATTTCCACATGAGATACAATACTGAGAGACGTTGTCATTCATCGCCCCGCAATGATTGCACTTGCTGACTTTCCTAGTGTTTGAAGAAGACGAGGCATCGTCCCATGGACTTCCTGAAAGTTTGTTTTTGGAAGCTCTCTTCTTAGTTTTCTGAAGACCTTTTATTCTCCTCTTCTCTTCCTTTCTCTTCATCTTCAGAAGTCTCCTCATGGCAGATCTGTCTAGGAAGGAGTTGATGATGTTAGATATGGAAGTACGCTTTTTTTGTTCTTCTTTTAGACCTATATTTTCCTCATCAACAATTGTTTGAAGTCCGGAAACACGTACTTCCGCCTCGTACTCATCGTCTACCTCGGATTCATCCATCTCAGTATTTAGGCTTCCGACCTTTCCAGTCATTCTCTTGGTAATCTTTGTACTGATTCTCCTGTTTGATGAGTTTACCTTAATTTCCAGCTTCTGCAAAGCGCGGTCTGATTTCTCTTCCCAAAGTCCTCGATCCTCACTTTTGTAAGTCTTTGACAATCTCCTAATCGCCCGAGATCTATGAAACTCATGATCTTCAACCCTGAGATACCTGTAAAGCATAAGTGCGCCCAATGAAAGAGCAAGCGCGTGAATGGAAATCTCCAATAAGTAATCTTGAGAGATTACCTCCTCAAGAGCGGGTAATCCAAATCTAATCGCTACGACACATAATGTTGGTGCTAATAACAAACCCAGTGAGATGGCAGAGGAACGTTCCGACATATACGGTCCCTAGAAATTTCTCATTTGAATCATTCGCGTATATGAGTAAGGATGAACAAAACTTTCAGCCTCGTTGTACTCGAAGAGTCATGATTAGGGAGATTGAGATTTCAACTACCCTGCAACCGTATGAGGATTTAGACAAGGTTATTGAATCTGTAAAATCATTATTCCCTGACTGGTCGCCTGAAATTACTAACAGAGAAAGTGGTTTTCCTTCGAAAAGTAATCCAGAGATAATTTATGGTACTTCATCGTCAATGGATTGTTTTCTGGAGGCCATTAGGAATCAATCTATCCTCGATACCGCGTTAGATGCGATGACCATGGAGGAGGATGACCAAATTTGTGATTTCACTATATCCAGATTGGCTTCATTGGCCGGCAAGGTATCGTTCACTCTTGGTGAAAGAGTAATCGGAGGGAGTATTGACATCTCAATTACTGGAGTTGGCCTAATTGAATGGTTAGAGTCGGCCACTTGGCATGAGGGCAGAAGAGAGATTCCACGTGGTGTAGGAGATGAATTATCAATGTACAAAGATGGAAGCCCAAGAGAGTGGTTCGATTAAGGTGGGCTCGAATTGGGAATTCCTTCTCTGTGCCAGGCCTCAATAGTAGGAAGATCGGCAGGTAGCCATTTTACATCTAAGAGCTCTTCTTGTGACAACCATCGTGATTCATCGTGCTCCAAGAGGACTATGTCTTGGCTATCGACAATGCCACAATCAAAAATATGGAGATTGACGTCCCTATCTTGGTATCTATGATTGATTTCGCAAACCTTTGATCTAGGATAGACTGAAACAGCTAACTCTTCCTCTATCTCCCTGGATAATGCATCTGTCAGCGACTCATTCCCTTCCACCTTTCCCCCTGGGAACTCCCACCAACCAGACCATGCATCCCCTTCTGGCCTCATACATGCCAATATACTTCCATTCGGATTTCTGATCATGGCGCCAACTACTGTCAATTTTGGCCTTGTAACCATTAGTCTAATTGCCCTTGAGACAATCTCTGCCTGCCTATTAAGGGAAATATTCGACATCTTTGGCAGATGGATGAAGAGTATAGGAGTAGTGGAATGCAAGAGTCCCGATAGAGTCTTGAAATATGTCTCATTACATACGTAGCTTCCAGCATTATGGCTCCACTGAACTTCTTTATCGTGTTCAAATTCCTCATCGAAATTATGTATGCTTACCGTAGTCTCGATTCTTTCAGAAGCGTTTTCGAGAATCTTGGACTTCTTAACCATCCTGCCAGAATTATCCGGTAATTCCATTGAAATCATATTAGTTGCATATCTCTCAAGCAGTATCTTCTCGGAATTTCTGGATAGTCCCAAATGGATTACTGCATCGAACTCCCCTTCCTTGAGAATATCCAGTGAAGATTCAGTTCCTTCTTCATCCACTGATAACACACTGGAGATAATTTCAATATCTCGTAGACCCATGTTTGAAATTATTTTTACGACCTCTGAGGACTCATTGATATCTAGACCTGCGAATGGTTCGAAGCCCGTGAGTAGAATCCTCTTTTCCCCCATGGTGTAAGCGAGCGGGCCTCAACGGTTGTCTTTTTGGGTCTATTAGCAGTCACATTCATTCATATCGGCATCTTCCAACGTACGATGGAACACGAATACGTGGTGATTCTGCCTGCTGAAGAGGAGGAGGATGAGGTCACTGCAATAGGCGTAATTGGCGTCATCTGGAAGGAGTTGAGCGGAGGGGTTGGTCCTTGGGGTGCATTAAGACCATTAGTTGCAGTTTTGCTATCTCTCGTTCCTTTTCTATTCCTTGGACAGCACTTCAATCGTCAGCATAGAAAATCAGTTGGTTGGTTCGTAATACAGTTTCCATTAATTTTGTCTATTTTCCTCTGGCCCGTTCTATTCGTTTGGTCCATATTTGATGCATGGTGGGTATCTAGTGGAATTGTCGCCGGGACCAGATAGTCAGAAATTATCAGGGAGTTGTAGTGGGCTGAAAAGATGTCCTGGGCTAGTTGATTTTGCCAGTTGTGTCCTGATAATATGCTCCCAATCTCTGAGGACAGCTAGTGCCGAAATGAAGGGCAATTCAGTCTCATTCAGTATGGTTCGAATAATTGTGTCGAGAATGTCCATTCTATCCTGATCTACGGATTCCAGTATCCTCTCCAATGGGAATGAGTCCATGACTGGATCTTCGTCAGAGGATTCTACTGGTCGAGGAGAGAGTAGGTCTTCGGGAAGCTCCTCATTACTATTCAATGCCTTTTCTTCGAGTTTTTTAACTATAATACGGATGTATTTTGAAATTACCAATGATACTTCTATCACGGGTTGGCCGTATTGGTTGATGAAGTTCACCATGTTCTCTTGAAGGAACAGAAGCTTTTCCTCTGTTGGGGAGGATATGCTCGGTATTTGTCCGTCTTGTTCGTCCATAACTATTCCCAGGATTATTTTTTTGAGAGTACTAGGTTGACCTGTCATCGTACCGTATCGGCGAACCACTGTTCCCCCTTATCCCATCTAGTAAATCGTCCTCAATCTCAAAATGATCGTTTAACCAATCTCCATCAGTATCCCAATTGGTAGGGTCTGTACCGTCTGCAATCTGATCGCCGTCGATATCAAGTATCCACCAACCATAGACGTACTCTCCGAGGAAAATATTTGGAAGATGGTACTGGTCTCCTGCAATCCTGTTGAATGTATCCGTCCACTCGCCATTGAGCGAAGTTAAATCATTGCTACTGTCGACATTCTCATAATCCAAATCGTAGTCATTGATTACCAACGCATAGAGTCTATCATTATCATTAATTTTATTCATCCTGAAATAATTAGTAGATATGGACGAGCTACCAGAGCAGGTCCCTAAGAGGCTCTCCCTTAATTGCCACCACTCAGATACTGGCTCTCCCGAACAGTCAACAAGATTTGAGGCTCTGACCAAAGAAGGAGAGGACATCGAAGCATTGACTACTCCGTAGTATTCTTGGAAGTTGTTGTAGGGCTGGTAAATGCAACTTCCTCCAGAACAATCCCAAGCACCATCATTATCCGCATCTTGGCCAGCATCAGAGGGATCTGTTGGATCATGAGTGAACCATGCCCATTCTAGTACTGGCCTAGTTATCAATCCATTAGAAACCTGTACTGGTTTCCAAACCACAGAAGTAACTTGGTGCCAAACAACTGAAATTTGAAGTCTGGAAGACCAGTTATCATTTGTCTCGTTCCAACCTCTGTAATACTCGTAGAAGTCCGGCATCATGTCTCCATCGGTATCGTTGTCCAGTGGGTTAGTCCCGTACTTGAAAACCTCTCTTCCATCAGATAGATTTGAGTCCTTGACATAGGACGCGACAAAACCATTGGTGAAAACAGGCTTCATCACGCTGGAATCGTCATCGCTATCATCGTCTAATGGATGAGTGCCGTTGTTGTACTCCATCAAATTGGAGAACAATAGGGACTGGACCCCTTGGGGAATCTGCCCTTCCAGTTCATACTCTGAGAACTGTCTTGACTCCCATGTTCCCTGAGGCGCTGGAACGTCAGTGATTTCCCTATCAAACCATCCATCAGAGTCAGGATCATAGTTTATGTCTAATGGATTTATTGGATTTAGCGACCATCTGAAATCATTTACAGGCAGGAATTCACCGTATACTGAATAGCAAAATTCCCAACCATCAGGCATCCCATCCAGATCTGAATCATCATCCGTAGGATCGCTCACTCCGGCTAGGCTGATATTGAAATTGTCCGGCTGTAAAGAATTGATCAGCCCCATTCTATCTGAAGATTCCAGACTCTTGCTTCTGAACATATCATACAGCTGTCCAAACGCAGCATCATATGACATTCCCTCCTCCCCCATAAATGCATTAATCGCATCAGCTCCATATGAAACCAGGCCGGTCTCATTTGGAATTGTATCCACAGCTATCCTTTTTCCGTAAATTCTAGACTCAAATTCTGCTAAGTTATCAAATGACTCTGAGTCCGAAATCTGACCATTTCCATCGCAGTCGTAGGAGTCGCCGTCCGAGTCCCTAGAAACATCGGATCCTGTTAAGGGATTCATTTCCCATATGTTTTGCTCTAGGTTCCACTGTGTGAACCAATACTCATACCCATCACTCATCCCATCTCTATCAGTATCCACGTCATTTGGATCCGATATTCCTAGAAGGGCAGATAGGAGTGGTTTTGCAGGGCTCCCTGACAGCCAATCTTGGTATTGCTCCATGGCTAGTTGAGCCTTTCCTTCCTTTCCGAAAAGAATTCTGAAGACTCTGTTATTGGCCTCAGAAGGATCTATCGAGTCGGCCTCTTCCCACATCCTGGGAGCATCTGGAGGAGAGAGGCCCCCATTGGCAGGATTATTGTTTGTGAGATTGAGTTCAACTTGATCGGTGATTCCGTCTAAATCAGAATCGTAATATCCGTCACCAGCCACCAGGGGATTTAATGTCCATACAGAATCGGTTGAGTTCCATTTTGTGAAAATTAATTCAATTCCATCTAACAGGCCATCTCCGTCCGTATCAGGATTATTTGGATCGGCAGTTAGTCCGGTTAGGTTCTTCTGATCATCAGACAGGAAGTGTCCGAAAGAGTATGTTGACTCTGCAGAAAGCCATGGAGTAGGAAGTAGCTCCCCTCCTACGCTCAGCAAGTAGAATTGTGGCGATGTGACAAGAGAGTCTGTCTCACTGAGATTTCCATCTATTGAATTGTATTCTTCCCAGTTATTCATTCCATCTCCATCGGGATCGCCATCTTGATCCCTTTCATCTACTGGATTTAGAGTCCATTTCTCATCAAACAAACTCCATCTTGAATGATAGAATTCCCAACCATCTGGCATTCCATCTCTGTCTGAGTCAGAAGAAAGTGGATTCCCAGAGCCGACATCTTCTACAGTAGTTCCATTGACTAAGCTGAGGTATGCCAAACTAGTGTACTCGCCAAAGGAGCCTGGGGCGAGTCCCTGCCATGAAGGGTGTGACAGGTTTGTAACGAATCCGTTGGGGAATTCCATTCCTGACTCTGTGGCATCAGCGTATATTATCTGATCTTTCAGATGGTATTCGAGCCAATTTACCAGTTGCTCATCCATTGATAGTACTCCATCCATATTGATGTCATAACCATCACCGTCGGGGTTGTTAAGTGCGTCTGAACCATTCAGTGGATTGATTCCCTTATTGTCCTTGTTCCAAGAGCAAGTATATCTCGCCTCCCAGCCATCAGGAAGAGTATCCCCGTCAGAGTCTACATTGTTCGGATCAGTGGGCACCCATGATAGTGCCGACTCATTTGACTCCCCGTGGGAAGGCAGTCCTTCCCTGATGACATCATCAATTATCTCCCCCCACTTGTATTCGCATAGATTTGACAGGCCATCTCCATCTGCATCTTCTTCTGCATCGTTTGGATCCCTTGGGTCTAGTGTCCAGAGATTGCCTCCAGTGTAGATATCTCCAATCCATCTCCTATTCTCGATCTCCCAGCCATCGGGCATTCCATCTCCGTCTGTATCTGGATTGGTGGGGTCTGATGGACCGTCTGTACCTCCTCCTGCACCTGAGCCGAGCCATCCTTCGAGATGGACGGTCTCCGATTGTGATGATGAGTCGTCACAAACATATTCATCATTCAGATAATGACATGAAAATGATGTTGAATCCAAAAACCAACCCCAGTACTCTTCGCCATCGGTAAGGCCATCTCCATCAGAGTCAATATTTCTTGGATCAGTGCCATTTGTACCGAATTGTGAAGAGTTTACGTATCTGAACTCCTCCAAATTACTCCACTCACGGATAAATATGGTCCCATCAATTAAAGGGAAGCTGACTCCATCAGCATCAGCATCCCTCTCCCTGTCAAAGGGGTCTGTTGGATCTAAACCGTGAACATATTCCCAGCCGTCGGGCATTCCATCAAAATCTGAGTCGTCGGATAATGGGTCTATTGGCATGATATTCATGAATCTCCCAGGCGAGGAACCTGAGAAAATCCAATCTTCATCTTCGTTTTCCATTGAAATTAGGTTGGTGACTAGTCCTGGCATTCTGGTTTGATTGATGTAGGGCCCCAAGACCCCTGTGTGCCCCCCTTCGAGACACCATGTTCCGTCCCTAGAACCTAGAACAACCATTCCCTCGATTGCCATTACTGATCTGATATCATTCGCACCTTCAGTCCAACGTTCTGAATTGAACATTCTATCGTTACTTATCGAGGATCTTGGCATCTGCATGAATATGGATAGGTCAATGAGGTGTAGCCCCCCTGCTGTCCCCATCCACACTCCTGTGACTTCTTCCAGATCACCATTATCTAGAATTGGCCCCGCGGGCTCCAAAACGTTGACTACCGCGGATTTGGATTCGTTTAGCAGATCGGCCATTCTTACGAATGTCTCTGCATCTTCGATGTCGAAGACCCACCATGGATCGCCCGCAGATGTGACTCCGTCTGTAGTGTTCCATGCAATCAGTCCTGAATTAGTGGCTACCATCAGCAGAGGGCCCCTGCCTTGTATTGGAACTTGAATAGCATCATTGGCAGATACCTCTGACTCGGAAAGAGCCTCGGTCAATGGGGAGCTGAGGAATTCTTGTCCGACACTTACGGATATCCCTCCGCTCCAACAATCCCCTCCAGATCCTTCATCGGATACACTGACAGTCCATGCCTTCTGATGCCCGAAGACCATTAGAT
Organism: Euryarchaeota archaeon UBA463; assembly: GCA_002501805.1. Lineage (GTDB taxonomy): Archaea > Thermoplasmatota > Poseidoniia > Poseidoniales > Thalassarchaeaceae > MGIIb-O5. The sequence continues at coordinate 18,182 of DAOI01000023.1, forward strand.
CTAGATTATCACTACCTGTATCAAGTTCCATCATTGACACCACGTGACCTATTTCAGATTCAGAAAGGGATGACATTATTGGAAGGCCGTTTTCCATTGAAACGCAATGAACCCCGAGATTAGTTCCGATGACTAAGAAGTCTGAGTTCCCACCTGGGGACCACCTGACCATCGAGGTCATCTCTACACCAGGTCGGAGATTGTGAAGAGAGGATATCTCCCCGAACGGATCTAGTGTGGTTACACCATATTTGGAGCCGACAATTATTCTCTGTTGCTCACTATCTTTGATCATGGTGTGTACTGCCGCATCAACTAATTGGGTCTGCGTAGATTGATCAAAGGTTAGTACGGTTCCATCATGACTAGTTCCTGCAGTGCCTCTGATCCCTGGTTTTACCCAAGATCCTTCGTCATAGTAAACCATGTACTCTTCGTAATTACTGAACGCTTCTCCCCATGCGGCAGTAGCAGTGGACGTATCAGGGATCACGTAACCGTCCCTATCTGCATCCCAACCATCGTTATCAGAATCCAGTATCGCATCACTGGCGTTCCTAGGGTCAAGTCCGTAGTGTGCTTCCCATCCATCTGGAATTCCATCACCAGGAATGACAAGTCCAGTTGCCAATAGATCGGACCATGAGTAGTAATCAGAATCTGAGCGTGTAGGATCGGTGCCCAGCCACCCATCGTCCCCTGTCGGCCTTACTATTGATTCCTGACAGGCATTTTCACTCATTCCCGGAATTGTCCCTGAGCACCAAAGACCGTCTCTCTCTGTGATCCAGTTTTCTGGGGTTCCGAAAGAGTATTCTTCTGAGTTTGAGTATCTCTCGGTAACATCGATGTGACCGTCTCTATTGACATCAAAGCCGTCTCCACAGCCAAAACTAAAATCTTCACACCTGTCAATATCTTCTGTACTGTCAGATGGGTCTAGTGGATCGAACCAGAGGCAGGTCCATGCGTTAGTCGCATTGAGGTAACCCAGTCCTCCTTCGGTGCACATGTGTATCTCGTATCCATCTGGGAGTCCGTCTCCATCTGTATCTGACGAGGTGGGATCTAGATACTCCCTATTTCCTGATTCTGTCAATTCGGGAGGCTTTCCTGTTAAGGAAAGTCTGTCAGTGAAGCATTTGTCGAGAGTATACGGCCAACAGTACTCCAACAGCGCTACAGCTCCATCCCTATCATGATCAGACATATTGTCAGTGCCGTTGTTCATGTCCAAACCGAGTACCTCGAAGCTCCCTTCGGGAGTATCGATAACTATGTCCTCTCCATATATTGCCTCATATTGGTCGGGGATTCTATCTTCGTCTGCATCAGTGGCTGGAGGAGCTCCTCCTTGCGCATCAGTAGGATTTGTGGAGTCGACCGGGGACTGGGGCCTAGTTTGAGAAACGAAAGCGAGACTACTGAGCAAAAGTAGTACAATAAAGGCTGCTGTCTGCTTCCTCCTCATGTTAAAGCCCCAACTAGGTAGCCTCCAACGTCCTCGGTTGACTTATGATGGTGATGGAGCGTCGTTCGGACATTGATTCAAAATATATGGTTCCGGAAGGGTCGATTAATCAATAAATGAGCTTGGAGAATAATTATCATAGGATTTGTTCAAAGGTCGTCGTTCTCCCCGTAAGCTCGGAGCCATTGGGATGAAGATTACTCACCTCGGAAGTGGGAGCAGGGGGAATTCTGTTCTCTTGTCTACAGGAGAATCTAATGTTCTGGTAGATTGTGGTTTTTCACTAAAGAAGACCGAGTCTAGATTGGGTAGATTATCGGTAAATCCAACAGATATAGATGCCATAATTGTGACTCACCATCACTCTGATCATTCTAAGTCTGCCAAGAGAGCTGCAAAAAAATGGGGAGCGAGGCTAATCAGTAATGCAGAGACTGCAAAAAGGATGCAATGGGGAGACTCGGATGATCTCTTGGTATTCTCCGAGCTGGAAAGAATTGATGCTGGTGTTGACATTAGTTTGCTGACTATTCCCGTACCTCATGATGATGCTGATAATGTAGCAGTGATAGCTTGTGATGACAAAGGCGGAAGGGCGGCCATAGTTACTGATCTGGGTGAGGTGACCTCTGAGTTGTCTTCTCATCTCAGGAAATGTGACCATATTTCCATTGAGTCCAACTACGACCACGATCGTCTGATGAGGGGTAACTATCCGGACTCCTTGAAGAGGAGGATATCGGGCAGAGGAGGGCACCTTTCCAATTCACAGACCGCTTCAGCACTTAGCGAGATTGTCCATCCAGAGCTGAGTAGTATCGTACTGTGCCATCTTTCTGAGAGTAACAATCTTCCTCATATCGCAGAGAGCGAGGTTCTGATGGAGATTTGTGATAATTTCAATGGAAGCTTGTCAATATCTAAACAAGACGGTCCAGAGTTTAGTAACTGGATAGGCCAAATTGATTCGGAGAAGATATCGGCCTGAATTAGTGACCCATGACTACCCTGTGGACAGAGTTCTGAACATCCCTCATCCTGTCGACCGCTCCAAGCTCTCTGAATACTACCAGGGATCTCTGTAGATAGTCCATCCTCTGTGATCTGTTACTCTCCACTTCCCCTAGTCTGGAGAGAATCTCTCCTTGCATCATCCTGAAGTCGTTAGCCTCTGCGATCGATAAAGCGTCCAGATAGTGCTGTGCGGCTTCATCTGATCTCCCCGCATCACTCAGGACTTGTCCGAGTAGCATCTCTACTTCAACGGCGCTTCTCGGATCTGATTGATCCGACAGTATTTCTAAAGCACCGGAATAATGATGCATTGCCAAATCATTATCTTTTATCCTGGCATAGTATCTGCCTAGAACAGCCCTTGATCTGGCATGTAACTTTTGTTGGTTGTTCTGCTCCGTTTCGTCATGAGCTGTCATGGCATGGTCGCGTGCCCTATCCATCTCCCCCATCTCGAGAAAAGCCGAAGCCAGTCTGATTCTTGCCTCCGTTAGTTCGGATGAGCCTTCGGAATCCAATAGTTCCTCCACATTTCCATAGACCTCTAATGCCCTCTTGTTATCTCGTTGACGTCTGAAGATATACCCCATATTGTTGTATGATCTTGCTGCGCCCTGTGCATCTCTGAGTTTTATTTGCATCTCCAACGCTTTCTTGTGTAGGGAGAGAGCGGTATCCATTTCTCCCTTCTTTACCGCTAAATCTGCCCTGGATGAGTAAATCCTTGCCAGAGGAGTAGTTAGTTTGTGTTTAACGGCTATGGGCAGTGCCATATCGTATTGTTCCTCAGCCTCATCCCACTTCCCTTGGACAGAAAGTATGTCTCCCGTGAGTTCATGAATTACAAATCGGGTCCTAGGCCCGAATAGCCTAGCCTCGAGGACCCTGAGAATACCGAGGAGTTCAATGTGTCCGGCCTTGACTAGCTTGTGACCTTCCTCTGATAATGCCGAAGCAAGACCCTCAATATCGCCTGATTCATGAAGGTGGTGAATATGCTCTATACTTTCTGATGGATCGTCTTTCCTACTCCTGTACCATTCAACCGCATTGGCATGTAAAGATTGCTTTAGTGAGTCTTCCATAGATCTAGTGAGGAACTCCCTGACTAAGTCGTGAACATCATAGTTTTCGCTATCTGCTTGTCTGGCCAGGCCTTTTTCGACTAGATCGTCCAGAAGATCTGTTTCCATGTCTATTGCAGATATTGCTTCGAGGGGCATAGGTTCTCTGAATACCGCTATAGCTCCCAACAATCTCTTTTCAGCACCAGAAAGTCTACTGAAAATTTCCTTCTCTACGAATGTCTCCAGAGTTTCGTGAAATGTACCTCCTACACTCCCTCTATTTATGAGCTCAAGTACTAGTGGATGACCTCTAGATAAGCTATGAATATGCAGGAATTGAGGCATCTCAATATCCTGCATTGTAGTCAGTATTTTCCTACTTGCTTCCTGATCGAGCCCATCGAGTGGCATTACCAGAGTCACTATCCTCCCCGAAGAGTCAGATTCTGGAACAACCATCCTGAATGATCGGGAGAACATTACCAGTCCTACATTTTCTAGCTCTGGTATTTTCAATGAAAGTGATCTAAGTACTGAAATTAGTGTCTCATCGCCAACCTTGTGGAGGTCATCTATTACAATTAGGGATGGTGAAGACTCTAGTCCATCGGAGATTAGGTTGACTGCCATTTGGGGCTGGGGGACTGGCGTAGATGCAAGATAGTCAGATAGATCATCGCTCCCCATTGCAGATAGCCATTCTGAAATAGCCTCTAAGAATGCCCTCGCTCCTTCCCAATCTTGACATCTGTGATAAAGAAGATTTCTTCTGTGTGTGAAGCTCTCAATTAGCTTGGCTGAAAGTGCAGTTTTACCTATGCCTGCTATTCCGGGAACAAGTATTGACCCTGACTGATGCTCCAAGAGATTCACCATATTTTCTAGTTCCATTTCTCTTCCATAAAATCTCCTAGTTCTTGGAAGATCACTCAGTGAAGTCACCAATTGCTTCTCAATATGTTTTGATAGGTCTCTTTCAATCAAGTCAGCAGATAAAACTGAAAGATCTATGGTTCCCGAATCATCCAGATATCGAATAACATCAACGTGCCTAAGAGGCAATTCTGTACCCTCTAGTGCCTGTGATAGCTCCATATTTGATGATCTTCCATCCCTTCCGATCACGCGGACTACTTGCATCCCGACCTTGGACCAGATGTCATCGGCTAGTTTAGCTCCATCGTCGGTTAGGAAGTATGCCTTCCTTTTCCTCGAAACCCCAGTGACATGTGCTTGTTTCTCAATCAGATATCCCTGTTCCCTGAGGCCAGAAATAGCCCTCGGGACATTGGATCTGGCAATTGAAACTGCATTTGCAATACCCATCTGCGAAAGTGCAAAGGGGACTTCGACTTTATCGGTATGGTCCACATAGTCCCTGAGGTGAAGAAGAATCCTCTCTTGGACCCCGGGCTTGGGCACGGGTGTGACTGACATAATTATGTTAGCAACATCTTCTGTTCAATAATGTTCGTGATGGAAGCTTAGGGGCTCTTCAAAGGAAATTCTACTTTTCTTCGACCCATTCTTCCTTTTCTGTATCCCAAAGCCAACCTGGATGGTCATCGTCCTTGACAAACCTGCTTTCCCCTCCATCTGGCCTCTCTTTCTTGTTGTAATTATTCTCAGGCTCGGAGTCGTCTTCGAATTCGATGAAGAAGTACGCGAAACCCGCCATCCCTAGAATTGCAATAATCACGATAATTACCAAGAATGATGTATTAGATGAGTCTGAGTCGCTCACAGTTATCTTTGAACCATCATATTCGAGACCTCCGTACATGAACTGAGGAGTAGCAGAGCTTGATATTCGGGATCCGGGAATTCCCATAGTCCATGTTGAGTCATCTGAAACAACGGTATTGTTGACAGGAATGCCTCCAACTGTGGCTGTGACAGTTCTCCCTGGAAGTCCGATGCCGTAGAAGATAGCAGTTTCATCTTCGGAAATCCTTGTTTCTTGGGGCACATCGACCTCGAAGTCTATTGCTATGACTTCGATGCTCATTGGAATTGAGTTTGCCTTTGAACCGAATTGGTCTGATGCGACAAATACTACGTCGTTAATTGACCAACCGGAAATCTCGGGATCGAAGAAAGCCATCGATGTTGGATTATACCTAGCCACACCGTCTGCAGATATTGATATCACCACTGGATATTCGTCATCTGAGGATATTTCTTCGTCATCATAAACTGATAGAATGAGCTCTTGGTTAGGATCTGGGTCTGCGAAGAAATCCAGTAGATTGATTTCGAAAGTGGTACATCTGTCAGCTGATTGTGAGTTTTCTTCGCAGTACAGTGTAACTGATTCTACCCATCCTGACTCATCAAAAACAGGTTGTCTATTTCCCGCGTCTGGGGGGTTGTCTGCGATTATATTAACTGACTTCCATTCGCTGTAGTCGAATCCATCATATGACCTCATCCTAATCTGGTATTCGGAATTGTGTCTTAGTGACCTTGAATCCCATATTGAGCTGAATGCACCATTTGAATCGAACTCAATGACCGATTCTGAGTGAACTTCTATCATTCCGTTTGCTGTATCGAGGACTTCGATATCTACCCTAGTTACCTCATTGTCATTATCCCTGGCTACACCCTCGAAAACTGACTCTTCGGAAACGGGCATTCTGTCTGACTCCTTGGGTTCGGAGATACTGATGAAGGGCGCGCTGTTTGAATTGTCTATAGTGAGGGTAAGCTCCGCGGGAACGCATTCATCAATCACACCATTACAGAAGTCCGAGTCTGAGGCCCATATCTTGAAAGTATAATCCGCCAATACTCTGGGCTGACCACTGAAGTCCCAAGTCCATGACCAGGATGTACCTCCAGAGACAGGAGTAACAACTTGGAAATTAGGACCCACGATTTGGAAATAAATCTCAGAAATATCCTTGCCACATTGCGAAGGGCACCCATAGTAATCATAGGCTGCTCCCTCGAATGTAACGGTGTCATCAGAGTGAGTAGAGAATGGACTTGGAGAGCTTACCGAGACTGTAGGGGCCTGAGAATTAAGCTTGATAGAGAGAGTGGATATCGGACTATAGTCGATTCCGTCGAATGCTCGGAACTGGAAAACATAGTCTCCTTCAGCCATTTGAGACATATCCAATTCGTAGTACCATTCTTTGAAAGGATGGTTAGAACTAGTTACTTCTCCATATTGTGAGCCAGAGGAGTCAGTGGCGAGTTGTGCATCTGACCAGTCACTTGTGAATGGGTCTCTAACTTCAATAGAATGGACGAATCCTTTCTGGTCCCACTGTGCCATTTCATCACTCGGGTAGAATGATGCGAGAATTCCATCGTGAGCATTGCCAGTGATATTCACTACCTTTCTGAAAGAGTGGCCTTGGTCTTGTGTGATGGATACAGAGGGCGCCAGATTTAGCAAGTTCGCAGTTCCTTGATATGAAGAGTCATCCAATGTGAATTGTCCGCTATCCAATCCAAATCCGAACTTATAGGCGGTGTATCGGTATAGGGAGAGCTCCCTAGTACCTGCAGTGTAGTCACAATCAGTATCATCCGCGTCCATTAGGAGATCTCCATCGTTGTCTATTCCATCTGAGCAGGAGTCCTCGAATTCGTCATCTGCGAATCCATCTGGGTTGTCGCCTCCTCCCAGTCCCCTGAAGTCTAGGTGGAAGTCTGAGGGGAGGGCGAACCATGGGGTATATCCATCGGAAAGAGTATCAATATCATACATATCGTTCCCGAGAGCGTCCTCTATGAGGATACTGGCACCCGAGACCCTCTCTCCATTGACCAGAGCTTGGAACTTGACTAACTCGGCTCTTCTGACCTGTACTGCATAGGGAGTCGGTTGGGTCTGGATTGAGATAGATGATCTGTCTAGATTGGCCAGACCAGCAAATGTCATCACTGTGGAGTTATTATCCATGGAAAGCGCTAGTGGGAAATTTCTAGGAGTGAGATTCTCACAGTTAGAGCACTCTTGAACGTCTGTGGGTATAATCCCATTCTGGAAACCATTGGCTGGCCATGCCTCCTGATCCGGCCACGAGAGAATAACTGGAAACTGTCCCGTGGGAGGACTGGGAATAGATTCGGATTGTACGGTTACTGAGCTCTTCGTAATATTGTAGGTAGTACCCACGCCATTCCAAGTATTCTCAGAGAAGAATGCTAGCGATCCATATTGCTGGTCTCCTGCATATCCGGAATCATAGTGTTTGATTACAGCTCCTGAACCCGCGGCATTCCATGTATTCCTCCTGATGTCCAGTAACGCTCCAATAGACCTAATTCCATCAGACTCCCCTCCAGAATTGATTACGTTATCATACATGGTCAGTCCAGACCTGTATACCATCACTGCAGGACAGGTGAACTGCCCGTTGAAATGGAGATTACTAGAGCAATCTCCTTGGCCTGATGATGAAATGCTGTTGTTTGCGAGAAATGCTCTAGACGCGCTCGGAGCGGGAGCGTTACTCCCGTACTCTCCAGCGATAATGGCCTCCCTGTTAGTATCGAATATTGTGTTATTTTCAGCAATTACGTCAAAAGACCCGTACATCCAGAGTCCGTTCCACCCGCCTATTGGGCCGATGTCATTGTTTGTTATCTCAGCATAGCTGGAGAAGACTGCAATACCACTTCCACTTCCGGCTCCTGATAGATCGTTATCTCTAATAAATGCGTGAGCCCCCCCATACACAGTAATTGGGGTTCTGTCATTCGTAACAATCTCGTTTCCTGTGATTGTATTGTAATAGTCAATCTGTCCCACGCTCTTTAGGCTGTAAATATCAATACCGTTACAGTTAACGGAAATCTCCGAGTTGGTGACTGAGCCGGAAGAATACCTCAGTGAAATTCCATAATCCCCGACCCCAATCTCTGCATCATCAATCTCTATGAATGCGTCTTCAACCCAGACAGTGGGCTTGCCTCCTGCATTATTCCCACATCCATTATCAGAACCGATTAGATCTGGAGAAGACATGATTAGTGGAGTGATAGGGGTTCCAGAGCTGTATATCTGAACTGCAGGACCGTCCACTCCACTCTCATCATCATTGCCAACGGTATACTGGCCTCCGATGAACTCTGGTTGAGCGAGTCCCGTGGTTAGCACGCTACTGGAGTTGATATCGATAAACTCCATTTCCGTCAGTGTGGGACTGGCCCCATCTAGAACTAGAGCGGCATATTTGAATCCATTTTGGTTATCAACAAAGTGTGGAATTCCCCATGCACCATCTAGAGTAGTGTGTCTGATTCCAGATTGTGACAGGTCAATTGAGTCTCTGATAATGAGTCCTTCATAGCAGGAGGGGTCGGTAATCGTAATTTCGAATTGTCCCTGCGAAATGCCATTACATTCGCCTTGGGCACTGGAATTCTCAGGTTCCTCCCAGCTAAATGTGATTTTCTGAGCGGAATTTGCGTTTCCGCTGGCTCCACAAGAAGATACCCCTATGCACAGGCTACCCCTGGCATCTAAATGGGTACCGTTGGGAAAAATCACATTGGTATTGGGCTGAATGACCAATTTAGCCCCCGATGAGATTACTACGTCTCCTGTAAGAACATGATTTCCTTGCCAATACTCGGTTCCAGTGATTGTTCCGGAAGTGGTCTCATTTGAGGCCGCTACTGGAGACGCGGGGCCTACTAGTGCGATGAAAACGCTGGTTAGCATCAACATTACTAGAATAGTCGAGCTCAATCTATCTCTGCGGGCCATAGCCATGGGGTATCGGGAGCGGATATAATGTTAGAGGAAACAAGATTGTTGGGTCATCAGAATCCATTATCATTTAATTGCATATAACGTACATTACTGAACGTCGATATTCAGCTCAAACGAGAGTTGGTTTGCCCATTCAACTGAATTCAGGGACCCGTATCCTAATCTAGAGCTATGGTTCCCCGAAGAGGAGGGGTCTTGGTTCGCTGAGTTAGCAAGTGCCCTCTTTACCATACTCATCTCTTCTAGGTCTATTTTTCCGTCTTCCCCAGCTATGGCATCTCCATACTCCTCCAAAATAAGCGCCAGAGCCCCAGTTACAAAGACGGTAGAGTCGCTAGTGCCTGATGAATATGCGTAGGGGGGATCGAGTTCTGTGGAAGCTGTGGAAAATATGTTGACTCCCGGGGCTATGATCTCGGGCTTCTGATGAGGATACTCTCGTGGCTGTCCACTGTAAGGATCGATGTTAGAACCCGAAGCGCTATCTCCCCATATGGCCCCTGAACTTCTATACGCCCCTACGGCTATTACGCCTTGGATATTTGCCGGAACGGATACATCAGAAGATTCTGCACCCGTATTTCCGGCGGCTGCTATGACGAAAATTCCTTCCTCCAGTGCTTCTTGAACTGCTGTTACTGTCTCAGTTTCGATACCCATTCCTTGTCCTGGATCAGAGCCAAGGCTGAGGCTGATTATATCGGCTTCTTGGGTGATCCTGCACCACCTAATTGCCAACGATACTCTATCTTGTTGGCCAGAAGACCCTTCCGGACCGAGTGCCAATGCGATGGAAATAGAAGCTCCGGGAGCAGCTCCGAGGAAGGTACCGTTGGAAGCTAAAATCCCTGTCATCATGGTGCCATGGAATTCTGATCCTACGTCCTTAACCTCCTGGTTGTCCTCATCGAAGAAATCTCTGAAACCTGCCAAATTTATTCCCGATAGATCTGGATGGCGTATATCCATTCCCGTATCTACGATGCAAACTGATATTCCTTCTCCGGCCAGTCCCCTATCCTGAAGCTCCCTTATCCCTGTGTCCTCATATGCCCACTCGGAATCTGGGAGGAGCGGTGTCAAGTAGGAGTCGACAAATGGCCAGGCTAGTAGAAGTGCGACGGTTCCTAGGGAGAAGAAAACTGCCCCCCAAGGCCATAAGGCCTCCTTTAGAGGATCCAAGGGCCAGCGAAGACTTCTAGCCTCTTCATCGGACATCCCGTAGGCAGAACCGGGATACCCAGGTGCTCTGGGGTCCACGGTAGTCAGTAGCCTGGGGTCCTCCGGTTCAGGCAAAAGCTCCAGTCTATCTAGGGCGGGCATTCTATTCGTTCCTGTGGAACTGTCACATAAATACCAGTGTGTTCAGAATGGAGCGTTTGGCCTTCTTGAGCGGGGTCTTGTCAGCATTGCCAGTGCGGCGATGATTAGAGCGCCAAGGATGTAGCCAATCCAACTAGAGTCAGACTCCACTGCAGGTGAAGAAACTACTAGGTTGACACTCCCTCCCTGATCTGGTTCGAATGGGGCCACTTCACCGTCTACCGAAGATTCATTGATATCCAAGTTAAGGTAGTAGTTACCAGGATCGATCCCGTCTAGATCCAGCGTGATGTCGAAGTTCACTACTGAGTTGGCAGGAACATCACCTAACTCGGTATCCATTATTACCTCACTTTGGCAAGTCAAGTCATTGCAGAGTATGGCATTCAGCTCAACATCCTCAGCGTCGACAAGCCCATCATTGGCAACAGTGACGACCCAAGAGTTGACTCTGTTGGAAACTGCGTTGTCCCCTCCCGCGAGGAGTTGCTGGCTTGTGATTGAGATAACTGGATTGGATACGGCAACATTGATTTCTATCTCTGGGTAAGAGTTTCCTACTTTGTCGATGACTGTAGCATATATCGTGTATTCGCCTGTTGCATTATCTGGTGCAATCACATTGATACTGTGAGTAGTAGTAGTAAATGGGGGTAGAGTATGAGAAGTAGACCCGGTCCTCTCCCACCCATCGGGCAACTCTGAGTCGTCGAAATCAAACTCATACCTGTCGTCTCCATTTCCATCGTTTCTGATTTGCAGAGGTATCTGTATTTCCTCACCCGGAGAGACTCCGTAGAGCGGATCTAATGAGACTACTGAGAAGTCATGGATTTGTGGTATCCTGACCTTTACGTTGATCTCTTCAGAGTACCCACCTGATGTGAAGAAGCTTAGGATAATTGAATGTCCCTGCGTCAATGAATGTGCAACTGATTGGTTTGGAGGTGTAACTTTGACATGGATGTCAGAGGTACTGAGAGAATTATCCAATCCCAAGTCAAAGGACATCGAGGTGTTCCAAACTCCTGATCCGTTATGGAACTCAACCTGCCATTCTGAACCATCAGTACCCGGTACAGTGGCCTGAGCAGAGAATGTATCCAGAGGCTCATGGCCAAGATAGTCAGCAGAGAGGGTGAACTCCACAGGATTGAATCCCATTGATTCGTTATCTTTAGTTACAAGTAGATCTGAAATTCCGCCATCATGGCTTACATCCCCTCCTACTGATCCTATCACATTCAACGAAAGATCTCGGAATGGTATCCTGGAATGGGAGACTGTTATGGCCGGGGTCTCCTGACTGGCTTCCACGCCTATTGCCTGACCTCCGGAATAAGTCATGTTCAATCCTCTCTGTAAGGTAGTGAATTCACTTGAGACATCAATAATCCCACTCGGGAGAAGTACCCTAATCGATCCCTCTTCATCAAGATTTGCGATCCAAGAAATACCAGCTCCTAGATTGATGTTTAGTTCGGGTTTATCTATGTCTGCCAGAGTCATTGACACGCCCTCATAATCGAACCAATGCGTCTCAATCAGTGCCCATCCGCCAGTAGCTAGATCCATGTCTGAGTAACCCCCATCTATTACTTCGGCCTTGACCATAGACATGGCCACCAAGCCTAATTCTTCTGAGAAAGCTCTGATTATCCATTCGCCTGGTTCGACTGAGGCAGTCCAGTTTCCATTCCAATCTCCGTCCACGATCGTCTTTACCGGAGAGATTGTATCTCTGACGTAATCAGATGTTGGTATTAACTCCAGCAGTAATGTGTCTGAGACTGACGAGAATTGATCCGCGTCGATATACGAAATTTGGCCGCCTACCTGAACTAATTCAGCCATCATCATCGAGTCTATTTCCAAGGAAGAGTTTCCTAGCTCGATTTCTTGAGATATGTCGGAGAATCCTTCTGCTGATACCTCTAGACAGTAGTCACCCCCTACAGCCTCGAATGATGACCAAGACCCAGCGCTATCTGAGTTTTGAACGACTGTAGAATCGCTCGATGAATTTTCGTCACAAGTTCCTGGAAGGATGGCGAAAGTAGCATTGTTGATCCCTTCCCCGATATTGTAAACGCCGTTATCGTTCAAGTCCCAGAAGACATTACCACTGACTTCTGCGAATCGATCAGCTGTGAAATTCAACTGCCCGTTATCTCCGGATGAAAGTACTACATCATTAGATTCGAGAATCCACATTATGCCGTCTTCCTCGTTTTCCATTGACATGATCCAGTTTCCAGGGAATAACTGTATTTCGGAAATCCCGGATGAGTTCGTTGGAGTTAGGTCGACTTCTCCGAGCCCCTCATCTGATGCCGCCACAATTCGCTTTCCTTCGAGTGGTGCCCCTAAAGTCTCAGTCAGGATTATTGAAACCGATGCGGCCTCAATAGTCGAAAGGGAGAGATCTGTCGATGCGGTTTCAGGTGATGACACAATATGTGCCCTGAGTGTTTCCGTTGCCCCCTCGCTGTTAATGAGAGATTCTACACTCAAAATCCAATCGCCCTGAATGATGTGATCGGCCCAGCTTCCGTTGGCGTCTGTTGTGTGCGTCTGTGTCCAGCCTGTTTCGGTGTTAATTAGTTTGAAGTCCTGATTCGAGAGGACTCCTCCGAACTGATTTGTAAGTGAGACACTAACTCTCCACTCAGGTAAGAAGGCGGCAATCCTGTCCACTGATCCTCCTTGAAGAGGAATATCGAAAGGTACTACTTGCGAAGACAGCATGGTTCCGAATAGATCGCCTTCTGTGGCATCGGAAATGGATACTATCACGCTGTAAGATCCCGGTTCGAGTGAGACTTGAGCTAGTCCCTCACTGATCCACTCAGATCCGTCATATGTTACATTCTTGCCCATGCCTGCCTGAGACGATGGTACAATCTCGAAATCATATGATACTGGTGTACCATTTGAGGAGTTTAGATCTCCTGTATCGTCCATAAACATCTCAAGGGAAAGTGTCCCATTGGGAGGGGAGAGTATCATCTCTACAGAGAAGTTCTCAGAATCTATGGACTTGGTCACCGGAGAGTAGGCGATGTCCGAGTCAACTATCTCGAATGTCCATTCCCCATCAGGGAGAATCATCTGGAACTTTCCAAGATTATCCACTGATTTTCTCCATGAGACGTCATGGTTTTCGTTTTGAGCTGTCACCGTTAGTTGCTGCCAACCGATTAGGTCGGAGGAGTAGAAGTTATTCGCTCTTGAGACACTGACTAGACCGAAAACATTCGTTCCAGGTGTGGCTACCATTACAATATCCTCCATTCCAGTCGAGACAGTGAACTTAGTACCGTTGACCAAGCCGGCTATCAGTCCCTCTACAGTAGCGTCAACTACTGCTCCTTCAGGGAGAGTTACTGTAAACTGGCCTGATTCATTTGTCATAGCAGTCGTAGAGAATCCTTCCCATACGAAGCTGATCACGGTATCTGCTCCAATGACCTTTCCATCATCTGGATTGAACGATGCTGAGGAGTTCTCTTCGTAGTAGACCGTTCCTGTAACTTCTACACTGGTTACGAATTCAAATTGCATACTCATGTCAGACGAAACTTCGAATTCTTCCCAGACCTGCTTGGAGTCGGACAGGGCATAGTCTACTATCCATTCACCCGGTGTAAGCTCGATTTGGTATTCTCCATCTTCCACAGAATAAATTGCGCTCACGGGCATTGAGTCTCCATCTGCCTTGGAAAGTGAAACGTTCAGATCGGGAACGTTCGAACCTTCATTGATCATCTCGAAATTGAGGTCGAACATCTCTGGAATAGGAGATGGGACCAATACGTTTGCATAAATCTCAGAATCGAATGGGAACTCTTCAATTATTTCGAAGAATCCGTCTTGGTCTACATCGATTGCTACTGAGTAATTTCCAGGAGGAAGGGGGCCGACTCCATAGTCTCCCATTTCATTCGGATACATCCTACATGGAGCGTGTCCCGAGTCTGCACAGTCGGTTGTTGCGTCCTCAAACTCTGACGAGTCATCTAGTAAAGCTGCATAGCCGTCGACTACTTCACCTGACGAATTGATTAGTTCCCCACTGATTAAACTGCCTTGGATGTCAATCTTCTGTACCTGATTAATCGCGGATGGGACGGTGAATGAGTCATCTAGCTCAACTCTGGTCCCATCATCGAGGATAGCGGTTACAGAGTAAATTCCAGGAATCATGTCTCTAAGATGGAACGTACCTGCTTGGACCATAGGTCCACTGAATATTCCATCTCCGGAGAATTTTCCGGTACCATTTATTGTCCCGTAGTGATCTAACTCTTCGGAAGTATCGGTCTCAAAGATCCCTGATCCCACCAGTGAAGAGTGGCTGAGTCTCTGGGTAAATTCTGTGGACCCGTTAGAAGTGTACCTTCCAGTGGCGTTTACTGACCCATCTATCAAGAGGGCGCCTGAGGATAACTCGCAGAACGAGAGGTTTTCTGGCATAGTGTCATTATCCCCACATTCTGAAATTTGTGAGTCTTCATCTGAGTTGAAGTTGATTGTACCGCTGAGAGAACCCCGTCCTTCGAATAGCCCCTCTCCGACAAGGGTGTGATTATGCTTAATCTCCTGCGTGTAGTTTCCAGTGAAATCTGTGATAGTTGAGATCGATGTTGTCTGAACCGTTCCTTGTCCTGTGAACTCCACTTCCCCGATTCCATTGAATGAAAGTTCCTCTCCGGAGACTTCACCATCAGAAGTAGAGGCGTAGTATGGGGAGATATCAATCTCGTCCCACTGTGGCACCAGTTCTACCGTGGACCCTGTGATGGCCGTTCCATCGTACTCTTCGATAGATGCCCAGACTAATTGACCGGTAGCTTGGGCAGACTCGACAGATAGCGATATTTCGATTACTTCCTCGCCATTGGAATGACCATCGAATGCTGAAATATTTACAATCTCCTCAGTTAGCCATGTAGATCCTGAGACATTACCCAGAATTCCTGTTACAGGATTTAGCTCCCTGGATTCTTCATTCTCTTCTGTGAGGATCTCAGTCATACTGTATGTACCTGTCATCATTGTTGACCTAGCCTGTTCTAAGTTGGGCTCTCCGAAGAATGCGGTAACCTTGATTTTTCCAGCGGGTACTGTAAACTCGAACATTCCGTTCTCATCTGCGTCCGTAGTTCCGATTGGAATCCAATACGTCCTAGGGTCTCTGTCTGTAACCATTCCTGTTATCTCATCGGCGACTTCTTCTCCGCTGAAAGCGTCTCTTTCGATCAGGAGCCTCGCGTTTGGCACTGGCCCGATTCCTTCTAGTTCAACCGTTCCAGAAAGGGTGGCTCCGCTGTAGTACTTCAGAATCTTTACTTGTGTGTTAGCGGACCCTATGGTAGGATCGTTGCAATTATCATCAATCTTCTCCCCATCTTGGTTCAATTCACAAGGAAGTTCGTACCAGTTCGCCAGGACCATGTGATTCATCATAGCCCCGGGCATAGGGATACCGGGCTCTAGGTAGGACCCTGGGGTGCCGTACATGTAGAAGTGAGGGGCTGGTTGTGATGCGTCACCGGGTAGGCCCAGTGAAGAAGACCCATATCCGACGTATGTCCTAGCAACCATCGTGTCGAAGAAAGCGTCCTGATGATTGTAATCTATGTCTACCATCTGTATCATTTCGCTGGCGTCGGCTGCGGCACCTGACTGCTGTCTGACTATATCGTTGAGATATTCCTGCTCATATTCATCGGCAGTCCTGAGAATAATCGGACCGTCTACACCCCTCTGAGTCTGATAAAGAGTGGAGATGTAGTCATCTAGATCTAACCCCGATAATCCAGTTGGCGCATGGAAGATCCCAGTGGTCTGTCCCCTATGGTAGTTGTAGTCGGCATAATAAGAACCCCCCAATGGGTAGAGTCTGTTATCTACTGCAAAATATCTGATGTCATTGTTCCTCTCAGTGGTGACACCGAGGCCTGCCTCGTAGTCTTGCACATCATAGAATACCTCTGTTGTAATCTGGTGATATAGGTCCACCAATTCTTCCATGCTAAATGCCTGAACTAGGAAAGCCCTTGCCATCGCTAGTTTCGAGTTCTGCCTGTGGAGTCCCGTTGACACGTCGTCAAAGTCCTCGATTAGATCGCTGGTGTATCTGTAGTTTCCAATCATATAGTGAGTAGTTTCTTGGTCGTACTCACTCGCCCTTCCTCTGGCCTCATCGAAAGATGATTTCGCTGTTGATTCGTTAGATTCTTCCAGATAAGGCTCCGTATCAAAGTATACAGCCCATGATTCATCGGAAGACGGGATTCCATTTTCATCTAGCTGGAATCCTCTGAGTAAATCCACCGATCCATCGTTAGCGACCACTTGCATAGATCTCTGGATTACTAATTGGGAGTCTCCCACGCCGATGGACATGATAGTTTGGAACTCGTCCAATTGGAATTGTTCCATATTTTCGAGCAATACTGATTGATACTCGGATGTCATCTCTCCAGAGTTTGACCTCATATCTCCCTGGGTTAGAGTAGCGATGAACATTGCTAGAGTGTCCTCTTGGCCCTGTGATAGTAGCATTCCCCCGCTGTGGGGAATTCCCGACTGGAAGTTATCAGCGACAGTTGGGTGCTGTCCCTGTGTGAGAGCCTGGAAACCATAGTCCCACCATGAGACAAAGGCAGGCCTCTCACTGAAGCCGACTTCTGTATCCTGTTCAGAAAGCCATTGATACGCCGTATTCCAATCTGCTCCATTGAAACCTGGGCCGAAGGTGCCCATGTACCTTAGCATCCCCGAGTCAGGGTCATATTCTTCGTCCTGAAGTATTGAGAAATCTCCAATGGACCAACGTAGGAAGTCTGGGGCTATTTCGTAGATAGCCTGGTCGACATCGGTAGCCGCCTCTTCTCCACGAGGAATTCCAGAGTCTATGCCGTAAGTTGCGTGCTGACTTGCAACTAGCAGGAAAACCATCATCAGAGCGGGTATTCCAGGATGCCTCCTGGATGCTGTGAATGTCGATCTCCTCCTAGCGGAGGGGTTGCCAATCCCTGCTCTGCGATATTCCTTGAGGAAATCCGTGGGATTTGCTGCTTTCCAGAGCATTGCAATACCGAGCCCGCCTACAACTGCCATTGCAGGCGTCGCGTTGAAGATGAATCTACCAGCACTCCATGCCATGTAGGCCGCGACTATTGTCCATGATCCTAGGAGGAGGTGGCTTTGACGGTCCTTTCTAGCTCCTCTCCAAATTAGATATACAGCACATGAAATGGCAATTATGGACACTACCGGACCATAAGAAGCGAATAGAACCCCTCTACTGGGGGCCTGTGCTTCACCGATGGTGCCGAATATCTTATTCTTGGAGAAGTAGAATCCACCTGTGAATAGAATGTCCCATCCGTTGTATATGTTCAATGCCTGTAAGACGTAAAGTGAGAGCAGGATTGCACCGAAGAGAGCAGTTCCGCTACCAACTACCAGAAGCCAAGGCTTGTCCCTGAATGAACAGGTCACCCAACCCAAAGCAAATGTGAATCCGATGATGTAGAACATTGGTTGGAAACCGCTAGGGTCGAAAAGAAGATCCAGTCCGGGCCACATGTAGAAAGGCAGCGGAATCACGAATGCAGTGAGAAGCATCTGCAATGCGGCCGCCGTTATTGGAAGGCTATCCCTGCCTCTGAAGAGATTGAGGAATGCCTGTACGGAGAAAGCCAGGAACAAGATTCCCGGGCCGTACACGAATCCCTTCCACCCCAATGCCACGGTAGCGAAGGAAATACCAGATAATGTGGCACAGGACATCACCGTTGGATTCCTCATCCACATCTCCCTTATTCCAGCTATCAGGTACAATGGATTTCTACTGGTCTCGTTGAACAGTCTTTCATCCCTTATTCCCTCAACAGCCCTTACCCAGAAGTAAAACGCCATCGAGATGAACAGAAGTGCAAAGGAGTCGTGATCAGCCAATGCAAATGTGGAGTGGCCGATGTGCCCTGGCATGAGGGCGATTAGCCACGCGGTGACTACTCCAGCGAGATCACTGTGTACCCTCCTTGCAATTCCAGCTAGTGGAAGTACGATTAGGGCACCGTAAACTGCTGGCATGGCAGATACGCTCCACCAGACCATCTGGTCCTGAGATGATCCCGTGAGCCAGTTAAGGCCCAGTCCACCAAGAGCAAGGGACCACGAGAAAAGTGGTGGCCTAGGATTGATCACACCCATTGGATATGAGCGATCGGAGTCGAAGATGAAGTGGCTCCTCTCAGCTACGACATAATCGATAACCCTCTTCATGTACCAAGGGTCAGAACCTCCAGTCATGTCCCACAACTGAGTACCGGTGGCGTTCATCGCTGGAAGTACATTCCAACCGGTCCTGATTGCCAGGGAGACAAACAAAGCCAGAGAAATCATTATCCCGTAGTAGTTAGCATTCCACCATGCCCTCATGGCGCTATGCTCCCTCAGGGGTGCGGTATCTCCGAAGTATCCCCTTATTGAGAGGATGTAGGCTGCAACATTAGACCAGAAGACCAGGAAGAACCAAGCAGCCGCGGAAGTACTATCTCCGGAGCTTGCCGGAAGTACTTCAATGCCCAGTGGATTGCCGATCTCAACTAATCTTGCCGCTGAGTAGAGTACCCAATTTACAGCCACCAAAGCGGCCATAACCTGCCATCTCTCAGATCGGAAGAATGCCCATACGAATATCACGAAGGCCGTCATTAGGGCCCATACCGAGCCTAGATATTGGTGTTCGGAGTACTTTAACAGGGCATTTGAAACGACCTCTCCGTCTACTACAATGGTGTCTCCAGATATTGAGCATAGCCATACAAGCGGAATTAACTGGACCGCCAATACAAGTACCAGAACTGACATCATCTTTCTCGATGAGTCGTTTACAATGTCGAATGAGGGGATTCCGGAGAATAGCTTCCCATCTCCAGCCGTGTCTAATGTTCCTCTCATGCCAAGTACGAGCATCAGGCCGAGGGATATTGAAGAAGCCCAGAACGCAAATAAAATTGAGGCCATAGAAGACCTGACTGCATCGATCATTTCCTCATCTGTCCCGGCCCATGATTCCGATCCGAAATCTGTAGATGCCGCCAAGGATGCTGAAAGGAAGAATCCCACTACTGCTACCAGTAGTAAGTTAGCCTCCTCTCTCCTGTTTGAATTGACCAACATCATTGTGGCTATTCCGACAGATGTGAATGTGAAGGTAACTATGGTGTCAATTTCTAGTAATTCTGGAGCAATCTCAGGGATGGCAGAAACTGCTACGAAAAGAATCGACAACGCTCCGGTCTTGAAATGGCTTGGTATCCCGAGTTCTGAAACAGAAAGGACCCTTCCGAAAGACGCCGCGAGTGCGGCCGCCAGTGGGAGGGTCAGGATTCGCAGGTACCCGTCATTCTCCATTGTTCCATTTGCAAAAGCCTCCGACCCTAGGAAAAGTGCCACTAAGGCGACCAATATGGCCGAAACTGGCACGAGTTCCTTCAGGGAGTTCCCGTCTGCTTTCGCATCTTCTCTTATGTTCATTGGTTTCACCGTCTGCTTAGCCTGAAGGCTAGCGTCGTCGCGATTTTACTTTCTGTTATAACCGTTCTCAGAGAGTAGAGATAAATATATCATCAAAATCTACTCTCTCCGGGATAATTCTCTGTGTCCAATATCGGTCCTAAAATATGAACCTTCCAGAGAAATTGAGTCCATAATTTGGTAGGCTACGTCCAATGCCCCATTTAAATCGGGGGCTATTCCGGTAGTCGCTAAAACCCTGCCCCCACTGGATACCAATCTGCCACTGATCATCGACGCTCCTGCGAAATGAACGTACCCTCTCAAGACTCCCTCATCTATCTCCAAGTCCGCCCCAGAAATCTCCCTGCCGGTTACGGATGATTCCGGGTATCCTTGCGAGGCCAGAACCACAGTTGCTGAGTGGGAACTGGAAAAAGAGGGCGATAGGCTGGAAAGATTACCTGTTGCTGTAGCGAGTAGGAGCTCTCCTAGATCCCCTTCTATCAGGGGAATTGTGACCTGAGTTTCTGGATCTCCGAACCTAACATTGTACTCAACTACTCGGGGAGCTCCATCAGAATCGATCATTAATCCGACGTAGAGAACTCCTCGGTAGGGGCCTTCTTGGTTCCTCAGGTAATGGTGCATTGGCTCAACAATCTCGTCAACTGCCCTCCTAAGTACTGATGGAGTGACTATAGGAGCGGGGGCATAAGCGCCCATTCCTCCCGTATTAGGTCCCTCATCCCCCTCCCGGGCCCTCTTGTGGTCTTGGCTTGGAGGCAGACAAACATAGCCTGATTCATCCATTAGCACCAATAAAGAGGCTTCCTCACCATGTAGAAATTCTTCTGCGATGACAAATCCGTCTCCCTCGATGGAATCAGAAATAAACTTCGATGCATCGTCAATGTCGGACGTGACCACTACTCCCTTTCCCGCTGCAAGAACGTCTCTTTTGATGACCCATGGAGGAGGGTTTCCGTGTAGAAAAGCTTCGATATCTGAATATTTATCCAATCTGACCGAATCAGCGGTGGGAATGTCTAATTTCCCCATCAGATCATTTGCATGTGTCTTTGACCCTTCCAACATAGCCCCTTTTGCACCTGGCCCGAAGCTGGGAATCCCAATTTCTCTCAGCCTATCGGAAATTCCTGCTACTAGAGGCCCTTCAGGACCTACAACTACCAAATCAGCGGATATTTCCTGTGCCAGAGTGACCAGCCCCTTGATATCCATGGCATCAATCTGGTGATTAGTTCCGAGAGTCGCCGTTCCTGCGTTCCCTGGGGCCGTGTGAATTGAGCCGACTGAGGGGGCCTGAGATAGGCCTATTGCCAAGGCATGCTCTCTTCCTCCAGAGCCGATAATCAGCACTGTCATGGCTGTCATGATTGCCCGCATGACACGCGGGGCATAACTCTACTGTTAGCTGTTTTCAGTATGGAACTGACTTCAGCCCAAGCTTGAATCCAAGAATATTAGTCACCCTGTGAATCACCGGGGTCAAGATCAGCAGGACAATGATCTCATCCAATAAATCTGGACTGGTGATGATTTGTCCTTCGAAAAACAGGAAAGCGGCGATAAATATGACAATAGCGAAAGTCAGAGTATCCAGGATAGGTGCCTGAGAGCTCTCGTTGCCCTCTCTTTTGTGGCCCTTCCTCCTCTTGAAGTAGGACCCAACCAAATCTCCAGTCATACAGGCCACCCCGAGTACAAATCCCATGGTAAAGGCCGCACCCCATTCTCCACCTATCCAGAACCAGTCATCGGAAGTTGCCCAGAGAGTCGGATCAATGAAAGGCCTGGATTCAGCATCGTTTCTTCCCCCCCACAGTTGGTGTGTCAGAAGAGTCAAGACACCGCTAAAGAACGCCCCTCCAAAGAATCCATTCCACGTCTTTCCGTCCCCCAGAGCTCTGAATCCATCACTCAGAGTCCTTCCTTGATCTATTACGATACTATCGAAGCCGAACTTATCTGGAATCCACTTACCGAAAAGCATAGCACCAGTGTTGGCCAGGTAGAAGGGGCCGTACATTAGCAGAACAGTGACTATGTTCAGTGCGAAGCCCCATGATGAGTCATTGAATGACTCAGAAAGCGTCTGTACGGTTTCCACGTCCTGCCCAGTAGTGGCCGGTGTATGAGTGATTTGGTAACCGTCGTATTTGACCCAATACCGACTTCAGCAGGGAAATCATTGATTTGCCAACTACCGTCCCTAGAGCTATGAGTAAGAGATTAGCAGTCCTTCAGGCATTGATTATGTTGATGTCCTTAGTAGTAGTGAGTGGATTTGCAACCGCACAGGAGAATGAAACCACCATCGACACAAGTGTAACTTGGGAGGCAGATGGGGGCTTGTTGACGTGTGATTACGATCACGTCAGGATTATGGATGGAGGGGTACTTACAATCAGAGACACATTAGTCGACTTGACCTGTAATATCACGGTTGATGAGGGAGGAATCCTAAATGTGGATAATTCCATGCTCGAATGCGGAATCTGGGATGAGCCTGGGATCCCAGACGGAATGGCTTGTGGTAATGGATTGATGGGATATGGTTACTGGGATGAAGAAAGTAGGGCCTCATTCAGAGTCCCAAATGATGGCATAGAGGGAGATTTCACCATGACCATGCATTCCGTTGGAGGGGTCAGCTACTACGGAGGCCAAGCGTTTGTGGGCGACTCGGAACCAATCTCGCTAAACGGAAGCAGTCACACATTCGAGTTCAGCGATGTGGACGATGAGGAAATTTGGATTGGCTTGATAGGCTACGGGCAATCCTCGGTTTCAGTATCAGAGGTTATTATTGAGGTGGGCAATTCAGAGATAGTAATCGAAGGAGTTCACCTTGATAGAATGAATATGATGGCGGCAGGCCCTAGAGGGTCTGAAATCGTGGTAAACGGACTCATGAGTATGAGTAGCTCTTACCTAACCGGGGCCAAATTAACCATTGGCGAAAATGGGTCCCTTGTTTCCAATGATAGTAGTTTTGATAGAGTCGGACCAATAATATCTCTAGGGGACGGTTCTGTCGTCCGAATAACTAACTCAACATTCAGTAACAGCCTAGATGACCATGATGTCAGAGGAACAGGATTCAGTGAGATAACCTGGGAAAATTCCAATGGGAGCGGAGGATTCACAGACAGATGGGAACGGAGGATTGTGAATCAGAAGGTGGTGTTCGACTCCAAAGGAGTGGTTTTCAAAGTCAATGGAATGGGGGTTGCTGAATCCACGTCCTTCGAGTCTTTCAGCGATGACTCCGGGGAGGCCTTGGTCAATGGAGGCGGAGAGAGAGTGGTCGAGGTTGGCTGGTCGAATGGGACAATTTGGAGCGAGTCTGCAACGATTGAGATAATCTCATACAGGACTGGCTGGAACCCGGATGGCTCTGGGATTGACGACTACGGCGGATACAGCATACCCCTTTCATGGAATGACGTACAATACGTAAGCGATAGTACTCCGCACGTAGAGTGGTCAAATCTGGAGATCGTACTCGAAGAGGGCGTCTCGGAACCAGTGGGTTATGCTGGTAGCTCCGTGCCAATGCGTGCCTCGTTCACGAACATTGGAAGCGCCCCTGCTAGCTTCTACATCTCCTGCGATGTAGTTGAGACGGGTTTGGATGCCGATATCGGTGGATTCCAAGGGCTGGTGCTAAATGCCGGTCAGACGGGCGAGATGTTGTTCGATTGGAGAGGAGGCGCGACTGGGGATTACAGTCTGGATTGCGAGATACTGACACCG
Source organism: Euryarchaeota archaeon UBA463 (assembly GCA_002501805.1). Lineage (GTDB taxonomy): Archaea > Thermoplasmatota > Poseidoniia > Poseidoniales > Thalassarchaeaceae > MGIIb-O5. The sequence goes on from DAOI01000023.1 coordinate 42,114, forward strand.
ACGCAACTGGTATCAGATGATTCCTTCGGAGGAGGAACGTTTTCCTCCGTGACTGTGTCGTGGGTCGAAAGCGTGGAAGAGGATGGATTACCTATGGTTTCCATACTCGTTGCCTTAGCTGTCACTATGCTAATAATCGGAATTTGGCTCGTCAGGAAGAGTTCCGAAGAGGACTACAGTGACGACTAGTTTGCAAACGTGCCATTTCTGTAATCCTCAAATGCCTGTTCAATTTCTTCCCTGGTGTTCATCACGAACGGGCCGTATCGAGAGATAGGCTCATTCAACTCGGGACCTGCCAGGATCAAGAGCTCGGAAGCCCCGTTAGAATGGAACTCGACCTCGGGGCCTTCTGACAGCAGAGCTAACTCTCCATCCCTGACCTGTTGGTTGACGCCGAGTCCCAATACCTGTGGATATTCCTTCACTCGGGTCTCATTGAAGACTGTGATCTTGCCAGAAAAAACATATATCATCGAATTCAATTGAGATTCTATCTGTTGATTCAGCTTGGCGCCGTCCTCCATCTTTACGTGGATGAGCGTGATCGGGATGACGGTGTCGATCGATGAAGAGACGCCCAAGCATTCCCCTGCTATGACTCTCGCCCAAACTCCGTCTTTTTCGATAGTTGGAGACTCGGTGGCTGTAACCTCCTGATATCTCGGTGGCATCATCTTATGCTCTGATGGGAGATTGACCCAAATCTGGAAGCCATGGGTCCTCCCGCCTGTTTTCTGGAATTCATCATGTGGCAACTCGGAGTGGATAATTCCCCTACCCGCGGTCATCCACTGAACATCTCCGGGGTTGAGCTCCCCTTTATTCCCTGCACTATCTTCGTGCTTCATCCGGCCATCGAGGAGATAAGTAACCGTCTCGAATCCCCTGTGCGGGTGCCAAGGGGCACCCACAGCCTCGCCGGGCCCGGTAATGTTTGGCCCCATCTCGTCCAGTAGCAGAAACGGGCTAAGCAGTCCGCTCATAGAATACGGCCTGCGGACCTTGAAACCCCCTCCTTCCATCACAGAGTGAGTAGGTACGATTCGAACAACACTTCGCATGATAGACGCCATTCATAATCAATCATAAACACTTGTATAATTTTAGCGTGAGTTAGAGTACAAACAGAAACAACTCTTTATGATTCTCTGAACAATCACATGTTCATGAACTGGCTCCCACTACTGATGACCTGCATACTCCTGCCACTTTCTGGGTGTATTTCTGACGTATCAGATGTTGATGTGTCGGACTCAGAAAGTGAAAGCTCACTGAACAGGATGAACATCGTTGCTCAGACGCTTGACAGGGAAGTGGACGGGTACAACGAGTACAATGTGCTAGAGAACTCTTCGGGTCAGAACACCCTCATCCTATGGGCGGCATCTGGCTGTCGGGGATGTCATGAGTGGACCGAGATGATCAGGGAGTCCGTAGCCAATGGTACGATATCCAACGAATCGAACGTTATCACCGTCCAGAGATACCCGAGTTTCGAAAGCAGGGAGTCGTTCTTCGATGTTTTCGGGAACAACTCGTCGGAGCAGTATTCCCCATGGCCCGTGTTGACGCCTTACTCATCCGCAGTTGCATGGGACG
>DAOI01000008.1 GCA_002501805.1 Euryarchaeota archaeon UBA463
CGAGAGATTTAGTGCCTATAGTCAGTAACCGTTGGATTCTATAGAGCGTACTTTAGAGAAAAATATTCTATTCTTGGGACATATACTATGGTGTTATGATAATGTGTGATATTCCCTACCCTCTGAGAAGTTTCTATTTCCTTCTGATTGCCACGAATGCGACCACTGATACTATCAGAGCAGATATTGCAACGATCAGTATCACTGGGAGTAGGGATTTGGAATGCCTGCTGGAGTCCGATGGGTAGTAGTCCCCCTCATCCGACCAGCCGTCTCCGTCTGAGTCAAGGCATCCGATCCTATCTTCGCTCGAAGTCCCGTATATCCCTGGACAGTCGTCAGAGAGTTCAGTCCCTGGTTGGTCGGCATAAGTGTCCCCATCGCCATCTGACCAGAGTTGGCTGTTCTCTGGATGTGAGTCCTCTATGTCTGACCAGCCATCGCCATCCGAGTCTGGGCATCCTAACAGGGAGGCAGTAGAATTGCCCCACTCATTGGGGCAGTAATCGGACATGGACGCTGGGCTGGGGTTATCCCCATATCCGTCCTCGTCGTTGTCCGTCCACTGTGATGGGTCGTCTTCGAACACATCGCCCTCGTCTGACCATCCATCGCCATCGCTGTCACGACAACCAAGAAGGTCTTGGGTGCTCGTACCACTTACACTGGGACAGTCATCAGAGAGGTATGCTGGAGATGGGTTGTCGCCAAAACCGTCTGAGTCCGAATCACTCCACTGAGTGTCTCTCGCAGGGAATGCATCCGCTCCCTGCTCGGTACCCCAGTCTTCTGAGGGATCGGAGTACCCATCCTCATCCGCGTCTGGGCAACCCATCCTGTCGAATTCTGAATAGCCCTCCACCGAGGGGCATCTATCCGGGTTAGTACCGGTTTGGTTGTCCCCATATCCATCTGAGTCCGAGTCCACCCACTGCGACCCATCCGATGGATATTGATCCAGGGCATCGGCCCAGCTATCCCCATCAGAGTCCGTACATCCGAGGTATCCTGATGTCGAGGTGCCAGCAATCTCTGGACAGTCATCTGATATCTCAGTGCCTGATTGGTCGGCATATCCGTCGCCATCGCTATCCGACCATAGAAGACTGTTGTTCGGGTACACATCCAAGCTGTCCCTTACCTCGTCGAAATCGGTGTCCTCGTATGGATCCATCCTGATTACCTGGTTATTCTGAGAGTCCACATACCAAAGTTTCCCACTTGGTCCCACCTCAAGACCCATGATTGAGCCAGCGTTAGTACTCACTGTTCTCGAACGGGCGACTCCTTTTCCGTCATCATCGAGGTTGTAACCGGTAATCTTCCCGTTACCGTTCTGAGATACGAACAACACCCCCTGGTGTAGTGCTATCCCAGATGGGAAGGACAGTCCGCTATCGAGGATGCCCCACTCAACGCCGGTAACCTCGCTGTACTCCGCTAGTGGCTCCATCTGTGTTTCGTCTCCCATGATGTTCGTTGTGACTCCCGGGCCATCTGTATTCACCCAGATTATCCTACCTGCCCCAGTGTCGGCGATGTACAGTATGCCGTTGTCATGGTTCACCTCCATGTGGCCGGGCACCCCTGGAGTCCTAGTGAGGGAAATATCGGAATATCTCCTGACCTTGCCATCCGAGTGATCGTCCTCGCCGGTATCATGGTCCTCCTGGAAGTCGTAGCGTACCAGTTCCCCGTAGTAGCCATCGTTGTACCAATACACATTCTCTGAATCATGGGCTATTCCCATTCCCAGGGGGCTCTCGTGCAACATGTCGATGTGGCTCCCCAGAAGGCCCCCAGGCTCTTGGTTCTCCTCTGCGAAATGACTGAGGGATGACGGCCACAGAGCGGGGCCCATGAAATCATTCGGATCTCCTTGGCCGTTGTAGGTGTTCCTTGACTCTTGCGCTGTTGCGAACTGATAGTCGAATTCCTCGTGCCAGTCTCCGAATGCTATAGCGCTAACCTCTTCCATGAAATGATTCCTGTTGGAGTCCAGTCTATGCTCGGACAACTGGTTCGATTGTCCTGCGTTGTGGACTATGGTGACGCTGTCAGTGACCCTGTTTACTATCCACAGCTCGTTCTGCCTGGATGGGCTGGGGTGGAACTCCAGATCTCTTGGGACATCGAGATCATCGGAGGAAGACGCGATTTCAGTCTCAGCAAAACCCGGTCCAAACTGTACTATGTATGTGTCTGGCTGGGATATTGCCTCTTCCGCAGAAGTAGCAGTTGAAACCTGTCCCAGAATACCAATTAGGAATATTCCAACTAGTAGGATACTGGTTCTCCCATTTCGCGTCGTACTTTCAGACATGATTTACCGAGTGATTGCCCCTTTATTGTGCCTATGCATTCAATCTTCTGATTGTAGGCCGGGAAATCAGTTCCCGTTTGACCTCTCCAGAGTGCTTTGGCGTGCTTCCATCAGTATAGCCTCCAGCTTTACCTTCAGCTCGGATTCTAGAGCTTTCAGCATTTCCTTAATCTCCTTCTTCGATAAATCCCCCCTCTTGGACAGTTTATCTTCAAGATTGGCCATCATCTCTGACTCCCTCTCCTTGGCCGATTCAGCAACGCGCTGCTCCATCTCCACTTCCATCTCCAAAGCCATCTCTTGTCGGCGAAGGGCGAGTGCGGCCTCCATCGTCTCCCTCTCTGATCTGAATCTCCTCTCGAGCTCCGATAGGGCGTTCCTCTCTGATGCTTCCTCTAGAGCCTTTGTTCGTATCTCGACATCGGACCTCATCTCTGACTCCAGTGAGGAGATCTCTTCTTCCAGTTGCTTCTGGAAAAGCTCCTCGTACTTCCTCCTGGACTCCGCGAGCCTCTCTCTCATCTGAATCTCCTGCTCCAATCTATGGGCCTCCACCTTTCGGTTTACTTGGGCCTCAGATGCCTCTCTGAGGTCCATCTCGACCCTTCTCTGCATACGCTCCTCACCTTGAGATGCCTCTAGTTCCAGTCTCTCCTTGAGGAATGCCTTTCTCCTGTCTACCTCTACTTCCATCTCCTCTCTGAGCCTCTCCCTCAGTTTTGCAGTATGGGCCTCAAGTCTTCGATCCCTCTCGAGGTCAAGCTGTTCCCTGAGTCGGTTCTCCTCTCTCCTTAGTCGGTGTAGCATCTCCTCCCTCAGGAGCCTCTCCTCCCTCTCCAGTGCCTCACTCTCAAGCCTCTCTATCTCGTCCTCAAGTTCTGCCCTGAGATCCGCCTCTAATTGCTGTAGTTGCTCGTCGAAGAGAATGTCGTTGGCCTTCCTCATTGCCCCGTGCATGCCGGAAAGTCTCTCGGTCATCTCCGCGATGCGCATCCTGCGCTCTCTTCTGACGCCACTCCTGACCCTGGACTCCTCATCAAGGAGGTCTCTGGTCCTAGCCATGGACTCCACTGTGGGGGATGTTGCCAAGCGGTGCTGGGCCCTGAGAGTAGCTAGCTCGTCAGCACCCTCGGAATCGTCTGGAGTCGTCGACTTGCTCTCACTCACGGGTACCCATCCCTAGTCTTACGCTAGTTTCACCCTATTTGAGGGAGGGGGGTTCCAAAGGGCCGATAATTGCTGTTTGGCGATACGTGCCATAGGCACGACTCAGAAGGTCACGTTGAATGCCACATCACATGCTGGGCAGTTCAGTTGCTTGGTACCTGGCTTGGGTCTTATCCTAAGCTTCCTCTCGCATCCGGGACACTGTATCTCCACTTTGAGAGGCTTCTCTGTAATCCTAAACATGCCTGAGCAGGATGAGCATGCCACTTCTAGAGGCCTCTCTGGATTCCCGGCCTCTACTACCACGTTGCAGATGGGGCAGGGTAGCTTCTCTGAAGCTAGGGCGTCGACGGTAGGCTGATGGGTCACTTTGCATACAGCACCACAGATGACACAGGTTTTCTCGCCCAGACCATGGGGCAGCATATGGTCGCAACTGGGACATTCAGCGGCTGGAGGAGTGTGCTTGGACTCTATCTCCGGCATGTCCGACATGACCATCCCTCACATCACAGATTTATCAACAGAACCCTGTGAATCCTGTCCACTGAGTCCAAATAGGACACTAAACGACTCAATGACATCGCCATAGACGTCCTTCGCTAAGTCTCCCAATGTGCGGATCCTCTGGATTCCAGTCCCGCCGACCCACATGCCATTGAGTATGACTAGAAGGGCGCTCGCCTCGTGTAGAGCAACTCCTGCCGCCAGTTTCATTTCATAGCCGAGCATTACAGCGATGACCAGTAAGGCGGTGACTCCGACGGAGATTATGACATTAGCCATGACCACGCTTCGAGTAGTCTTTGCCATGGTTATGAGCTGGGAAAGAGCGCGTGGGTCCTCTCCAGGGATCAGCACGTCTGCCGCGTCCAGGTTGGCTTGCTCGCCGCTACCTACGGCTATACCGACATCTGCGGCCGCTAATGCTCCTGCATCGTTGAAGCCATCCCCTGCCATTAGCGTCTTTCCAGCCTTAGACTTCTCTGTCACCCATATTGCCTTGCCCTCTGGATCTACGCCGCCCCTGCATGAGGATGCAGGGATACCGAAGCCCCTCGCAAACTGTTCAACGCTTGACTGCTCGTCTCCGCTGAGTATCTCTATGGAGATTCCGCTGTCTGAGAGGGACTGGAGTAGCTCAGCAACGCCATCTCTAGCATCATCATGGTAGAATTCGAAGACTGCAATTGCCTTACCCGATACTGAGAGGACGCTGGAGCCGTGGCCAGCCCTTCGTGACTTAGTCAGGGCCTCATCGATGTCCTCTGGGAACTCGACTCCCTCGGACATCAGCCAGTCAGATCTTCCTAACATTGTTTGATTTCCTTCCAAGACTCCCGTGACTCCTGCCTGGCCGTCTGATATTTCGGAGATATCAACAGCTTCTAGTGACCTTTCTGATGCTTCATGGATGATAGTGTGCGCGTAAGGGTGGTTGGACATTCTCTCTAGTCCTGCTGCAATCATTATCGCCCTTTCCTCAGACTCGCTGGACGTCACAGTAACTCTGGTCAGTGAGGGGCGCCCGCTAGTCAGTGTCCCTGTCTTATCCAGCAATGCTAATTTCACGTCTGCAGTCGCTTCCAAGACGTCTCCACCACGAACTATGACCCCAGATGCTGAGGCAGTGGAAAGGGCGGCGGCATGTGGTATTGGCGCCGCTAGCAACAATGAGCAGGGACATGAAACTACCCAGAGCAATAGTGTAGTCAGGAATCCCTGATCAGTCCAGCCATGGGTGAGGAATCCAATTATCGGAGCTCCAATCAGAACTACCGGTACCCATATTCTTGTGAAGTTCTCTATGGTGGTATGGGTCCTAGTTGGCTTGTCACGGTACTCCCTTACCATCTCTACTAGGTTGGATAGCCTCGTATTCTCCCCAATGGCTACTGATCGTAATACAATTGGGCCCCTGACCAAAGTTAGTCCCGCTTCTAGGAAGTCACCTTCAGAGACCAGAACCGGTACCGGCTCACCGGTTAGTGGGGCTCTGTCTATCGAACCGCCTCCACTGACAATTATCCCATCAACAGGAACGACCTCCCCTGATCGTACCTCTACCATGTCGCCTTCCACTACTGCTTCGACAGGAGTCTTGCCAGGCTCTCCGTGTGGGAGAATTTGGGGGGTGATTTGAACGATATTGAGCTTCCTAGGCGATATTCCCTGAATTGGATTTACTATACGGGCACCTCTTGGGATTCTATTCAGCCCACCTTGCATGGACTCCCTGGCCCTTGTTATGGCTCTGTCTTCAAGGTGGGACGCGAAAGCTACTAGTCCGACCACCGTCAGTGCCTCGACCCACTCCCCTAGCAGGGAGGCTCCGATTACTGCTAGGGAGGTTAGTACCTGGAAGCCGAGGACGCCATTCTGAATGCTGGCTATGGCCTCCATGAACATCCTAGAACCTGCCAAGATTACTCCGAAGAACCCTAGGAATGAAGCGAGCACGGTTGGTAAGGACATTGTCTCGACCGCGATTATCGCGAACAGGACCGGGACTGTCATTACAGCGGCAATTAGCTTGGCTTGATCTGGCCTCAGTCTCTTCTTCGACGATATCACAAACTCAGCATCGTCCCCTAGAATTGTGGAAATCATCGACTCGGCGAGCATCCTCAAGTCTGGATCAGATATCCAGACGTTCCTTAACTCAATCAAGCCGTCATCGAATCTCACAGCTAATATTCCTGGCACTCCCAGAAGTGCGTCTCTGAGTCCCTTTCGATTTGTGCCTAGGTTCTTCGCAGCCTCTCCCGGAGTGACTCCTATTGCCTGGACCCAGTCTATCTTGGGACTGTGACCGAGACTCTCCAAGACGGAGCATGATCTGGAAATCCTTCCCCTTGAGATATCTAGTGATATTCTCGCAGTTCCCTCGGTAACGGATATTTTACAGGACTTGATTCCCGGGAGTCTGCTAACTGCCTTTGTAGCCTTCATGGCACAATCAGCACAGTCCATTCCCCTGATGTTCCAATCGAATTCATGAATTCCATCTGGGACAATGGCGGAGACTGAGCCTTCCTCCTCCATGGATGCCCGAGAGGGCGTAGTACCTTGAATATAATGAGAGTGTATACGATGATATCATCAGCATGTGCTACTCTCGGGAAACATGGTGGAGCTACCCGACGACCAAGAGTGGGACATGATTGTGCTTGATATCGATGGCACGTTACTCGATAGAGATGGGATAATCCCTGAGATGATACACATCGTCAGAGAGCTCGAGAGAAACGGGATGGTTGTCTCTCTGGCTTCTGGGAGGACCCTTCCCAATATCACCCCCATTCATCAATCACTATGCATATCTGGGTTCATAGTCGGTGAGAACGGAGGCATGGTTTGGGACTCAGCCAGGGGGCACCCAATCAGGGCACTGGCAGATGGGTCTAGGCCCAGAGAGGCCGCAAAGTGGCTTGGGACCCAGATAGAGGGGCTCAATCCAGAGGGAATAGAGTCCAACCGATGGAGAGAGACCGAGTGGTGCCTTACTGAGATCGAGGATTGGGAAGCGGTCAGAGATGCGATCGAGTCTTCTGAGTGGTCCGATATCTCAGTAATTCCCACTGGATTCGCTGTCCACCTAACTATACCGGGGCACGACAAAGCATCTGGACTTCGTGTAGCCTTTGAGCAGAGGGGGATTGACCCCAAGAGAGTGATAGCTTGCGGAGATGCACCTAACGATATCCCTATGTTCGACCTAGTGGGTTTTGGAGTGAGTGTTAGCAGTCACTATGAAAATGTGGTTAGGGCGGCTGACGTTGTGACTGACGCACATGGCAAAGAAGGCTCTCTAGAGCTGTTAGAAGCTCTGCTGGAAAGAGTCAGAGGCTAGTGGTGCAGGCGGCAGGATTCGAACCTGCGAAGCACTACGCAGAGGATCTTGAGCCCTCCCCCTTTGACCACTCGGGTACACCTGCGAGGGATGCGAGCATATCCACACTCTTGATACTCGCGCTCGGGCGATGAAGTCGAGTTATGCAAGGAATTGTTCAAGAGTCTCCTTGCGTGCACCGTGTCCGGGTACCGAGTATGATGGACGATGGAAGCTTGCCTAGGCTCAGTCCCAATCGTCTAATGGCTGTCGATAGGGCACTAGACGAGCTAGCCAGAACACAAAGAAGATCATCCATTCCTATTGAGCTACCGATGCCTAACTTCTGGGACGCAGTAGGCCAGTTAGTTCAGCATCTTGAGGCGGAACTTGCTGAGACCATTAGGTCGGAGGGCATGACTGCCAAGGCACAGCTACAGTCAAGGAAACTGGGTGTCGTTAGAACGGCGGTTAAGGACTTGACAAGGAATAGGCTGAATGCTTTCACACAGCACGCGGTTCTGACAAATTTGATTCAAACTTCCGAGGAGGTGCGGGCTTCTCCGGGGGTGAGACCCGATACAATTGAGTGGGACAAGCATGACCCCTCCGAGAGAGTATTCTACACAGGAGTTGGACATCTTGTTGACAAGTACAAGCATGAGGTGTCTTGGAAAGCCCTCCTGAGTAACAACTGGGACAGTCCCGCACCGCCACCAATGAGTTCTGTGCATACCCCTCTTACCGAGTTCGTGCCGGATTCCATTGAGGAGGAGGTTGAAGTGGAGAGTAGTGTGCCTGCGACCACAGACCCCGTAGCTCACTGGGAGGACCCAGAATACGACGAGGAAGATAGGATAAGGGAGATCGATGAGTTTCCTGAGATATCGCCTATGGGCCGTGGATCTGTCGAAGAGTCCGTCCCCCCCCAGCAGAAAGATCCTGATATGAGGAGGATACTGATTCTCCAGGACCTTGACGACCCTATAATCACTGAGGGAGGAGAGGAGATTACTCTGACGACCGGAGACATAGAGTTCTGTCCCTCGATAATTGCTGATACTCTGATAGCGGCTGGGATAGCTGAAGCTGCAGACCTCTGAGAGAGGCAATGACTTAGGTTCGTCATCATCGATGAGTGTGCGTCAGAGGTGCAGCTATGCCAGGAGAGATAACGAAAAAACAAATTGACAAGATGAGGAAGGAATTCGAGAGTGACTCTTCAGCCAGAGTCGCGCAGAACGCAGTTACCAGCAATAATCTATCCTCAGTAACTCTCAGAAGGGATTTGGTTCAGGAGATAGACTTCACTTTCAGTACAAAGCTGGATGAGTGGAAGGCCACAAATCAGAAGAGTAGCGGGCGCTGCTGGTTGTTTGCAACCTTGAATCTCTTCAGACCGGGAACTATGAAGAAGATGAATGTGAAGGAGTTCGAGTTTAGTCAGGCACACATTCATTTCTGGGATAAGTTCGAGCGTTCTAATCACTTCTTGGAGGCAATAATTGAGACCTCTGGAAGACCTGTTGATGATAGGACAATCCACTTCCTGCTATCAGATCCGATTGGGGATGGAGGGCAGTGGAATATGGCCATGAATCTAATCAGGAAGCATGGTCTTGTCCCAAAGTCGGCATATCCAGAGTCCAACAGTAGTAGCTCAACAAGATGGATGAACTCGATTCTGAAGGACATACTCAGGAGTAGTGCTAGCGAGATTAGGGGAGTCCTTGATTCGGGTGGTAGCGAGAAAGAAGCAAGATTGCACAAGGAGAGTAGGATGGAGGATATTTGGAGAGTTCTTTGCATCCACTTGGGAACGCCACCTGAGAGTTTCGACTGGCAGTGGAGGGACAAGGACAAGGAGTTTCACAGAAGGGGGGAGATGACCCCTCAGGAGTTTGCGGATGAGTTTGTTGACGTAGATTGGGAAGAATACGTATGCATTGTCAACGACCCCAGAAACGAATACTATCAGACATACACGGTTGATTACCTGCAGAATGTTGCTGGAGGCCCTCCTGTTGTCTATCTTAATGTCCCAAGCGATGAGATGAAATCAATAACTCAAGAGATACTGGAGGACGGTATGCCAGTCTGGATGGGATGCGATGTGGGTAAGCAGATGGACAGGAAGAGGGGGCTATGGGATGCGAATCTCTTCGAGACTAACGAGCTTTATGGCGTGGATTATGGCATGAGCAAGGCTGACAGGCTCAGATATGGCCAGACCATGATGACTCATGCCATGCTCTTCACTGGAGTAGACGTGTGTGACGGCAAGCCCAGGAGATGGAGAGTGGAGAACTCGTGGGGAGATGACTCTGGACAGAAGGGGTTCTACACAATGAACGACAATTGGTATGACGAGCATATGTTTGAGATCGCAGCTCCCAAGAAGTACCTCACAGACAAGATGGTCAAGGGACTGGAAACAGTGCCGATCGTCCTAGAAGCTTGGGACCCAATGGGCTCTCTTGCCTAGTTAACCTAGGTTTCTTAGTGAGAGTTCGATGGTGACCGAGTCTGGGATTGGTATCCTCAGGACCTTTCTCAGTGCCTTCTCATCCCTGGAAGTGTTTGTTACCAGCTCCAAGAGTCTCTTGTGGACTCTCATCTCCCAGTGATCCCATGTCTCAGCACCCTCTCCATCTGGACTCTTCCTACAAGGAACAACTATCCTTCTGGTTGGGAGTGGGATTGGGCCTCGAAGCTTGACTCCGGTCTCATCCGATATTGTCTTTATCTGATCACAGACCTGATTTACGTCAGTGTGATTCTCCCCCGTCAGTCTGATTGTGGTGACGACGGGCATTCATACTCACCTTGCGTCTAAGCTTTCTTATCGATTGCGATGCACATTCCGGCTGCGACGGTCTTGCCCATGTCACGGATTGCGAACCTGCAGAGCTCAGGGAAGTCGTCCTTGACCTCTATCGCCATTGGCTTGGTAGGCTGGAACCTAACTGTTGCTGCATCTCCAGACTTGAGGAACGCTGGTGTCTCACCGGTCTTTAGGTTCTTGATGAGCTCGACGAATCGAACAGCCACCTGAGCGGTGTGAGCATGGAATACTGGTGTGTATCCTACTCCGATTGCCTTTGGTATCTCCATCATCTGGATGTTTCCAACGAAAGTCTCGTCATGACGGACGAAGACTGGCTCGCTCTCGCCATATCCAGCTACGTCTCCTCTGCGGATGTCAACTGCGGCTAGGCCACGTACGTTGAATCCAACGTTATCGCCTGGCTCGGCCTTATCGACCATGGTGTGATGCATCTCGATGCTCTTGACCTCAGCGGACTTCTGGCTGGGGTTGAAGATGACTGTCTTTCCGGTGTTAAGGACACCAGTCTCGATCTTGCCTACTGGGACGGTTCCGATACCGCTGATCTTGTAAACGTCCTGAATTGGCAGGCGAAGAGGCCTGTCTGTTGGCTTTGGTGGCATCTCGATAGCGTCGATTGCCTCGAACAGAGTAGGTCCGCTGTACCATGAAGTGTTCTCACTCTTGTTGTACACGTTGTCGCCATGGAAGGCGCTGCAAGGTACGAAGGTGATTTCATCAGGCTTGTAGCCGGCGCCCTTTAGCAAAGCGCTGACCTCATTTACAGTCTCGTTGTACTTGTCCTGGGACCAGTCAACACCACTGATGTCCATCTTGTTGACATTGACGATTAGCTGGCTGACGCCGAGAACTCTTGCTAGGAACGCGTGCTCTCTTGTCTGAGCGTTGACACCGTCGTTGGCCGCTACATTCAGTACAGCGGCGTCTGCCTGGCTTGTACCTGTGATCATGTTCTTGACGAAGTCACGGTGACCGGGAGCGTCAATGATTGTGAAGTAGTAGTTAGGCGTGTAGAACTCCTTGTGAGCTACATCTATGGTAATTCCACGTGCGCGCTCCTCCTTCAAGCCGTCCATGACGTAGGCCAGACCGAATCCGGCCTTTCCTGCCTCGGCAGCTAGCTTCTCATTCTTCTCAATTACGTGCGCTTCGATGTGACCGCTGTCCAGAAGTAGACGACCAACTGTCGTCGACTTTCCGTGATCTACGTGCCCTACGAACACGATATTCAGATGCGGCTTGCTCTTGTCTTCCCACTGTGAACCCATATTATAACACCTCTAAGTGTGGCTCGCCGACCGAAGGGGCGTATATGAATCGTTCCCCAAGAGCGTTTTCCACTATCAGTTACCGAAGTGGTGAGCAGTGTGCTGATGAGGCTATCTATACTGAAGCTCCACTATGAAATAGTTGACCTTTGTCGTGTGCGTCTCCTCGTTAACTAAATCCGCGGACCATTCGCCTGGAAGAAAGCCCCTGACAGTGGAGGCTCCTATAACCAGCCACACGCAATAGTCATCTGAACCGCAGTCTCCTGCATTACGATTATCGTTAGACAGCCCGGTGGAGTTAGCGATCTCGTCCTCAGTACTGTTGTACAGGTAGATGTCTAGCTTGTTATCGGTGGTAGTCACTGGTCCACCTCCTAGTCCACCTCCTGCTTGATCGTCGTCTTGTTGGGGGTAGTCTACCTTGGTTCTGAGATATCTGATTCTATCCTTAGTGTCCTCATCGTAGGTTACTGGGAAGTCCCAGGTCATTATAATCGGGTCCTGGATCCTCCTATCCATCTCAAAGTCACTCCACTTACCTTGGTAGTTGATGTAGACTGTGGAGTCGTCATAGTGAGTGAGTCCGTTGTTGTCCGTAACCGTCAGCCTGATGTCCCAAGCTCCGGCTGGCATGTCTTCCCATTGTACTACCTCTCCAGTAGCATCAACATCATTGTCCTTGATTCCATCCTCATCCGAGTCAGTATTCCTGTCCAAGTCCCACTCATAGCTTACTATGTATTCATCTGCATAGCAATCAGAATCGTCAGGGTCACAGCCAGCCCATGATCCAGAGCCGTCCAACGATACTGTAGTTGAGACGGAAACCTGCCTGTCATCGATTTCCTTGTCTTCACATACCCAAATCATGACGAAATCGCCGTTAGGAGGGGAGTCTCCCTCACAGTTGTCGTCTTTGTTGGATGAGATTTCCGCATGGGGCTCCCTAGCTGATGAGTCGATTACCGAGATGATCTTGCTAGTGGTTACCTCGTGGGTACCATCGCTCACGGCAAGCTTGGCGGAATACTCGCCAGGCTGAGCATATGAGTGGCTTGTGGTAAGTCCGTTTCCAGTGTTTCCATCTCCGAATGTCCATGTGAACGTCATGGGGTCGGCATCGGGATCTGAGGACCCGACAGCACTGAATGTGATGCTGTCTCCCGCCCTGACAGAGCCAGAGGGGTCAATTGTCATGTTTGCAGTAGGGGGACTGTTGCTTCCAAGAACATCCATGCAGCCGGCCAGTGAAGTGAAAATCATCAACATGACCATCATCAGGCCCGCAGACTTGCCCCCTCTCATGGATGTGGCTGGAAGGTCGTATGAAATCAACCCTACGATAAGATGCTAGAAGTCCAGGAGGCTCTTCTGGCCCTTGGGTCTGGCCCCATCCAACAGTTCCTTCTCCCCCTGTCCGAAAGCCTCTGTAACTCGCCCGAGGGATTTGGCCAGGCGCTTAGCGTAGTAATCTGTGTCGTATTCAGGTGGTTCACCACCGATTTCGTCGACAAGCCATGCCTTGACTCCGAGCTTCTTGTCGCCACCCTCTGGCTTCGTAATTACGTACCCTACCTTCATTCCGGGTGTGAATTGAAGTCCTGCTGCAATTCTTTGCTTGGCGGCTCTGACATATGGCAGGCCATCAGGATTGGCGTAGACACTGTCGAAATCCCATTCGTTCTTCTTTGAGTTCCACTTGCCTTTGCATGATCGGCTGATTACTAATCTAGATGGTTCGACATCTCCACCACGAACCTCGTCGATCGCTAGCTTCGTCATATCTACAGCTCCTTCTGTGTTCCCATCGAGAAGCATCTCGAACATCTCTGTCATTGTCTCGGAGAGTAAATCGAAAGAGTCGGTCCTCCTCACCTCATAGCCTCTAATGAGCATCTCTTCCCTGGGCCACACTACTCTTCCGACATACCTCTTTTTGGCGCCGTGGCTGAAGAATGCGGAAAGCGCTGTCTCGAATTCTAACTCAGCGCCCTCTCTTGTGAATCTACTCGCCAGCTCCTCCCCGAACTCCAAGGTCTCCTCTTTGGCCTTCATCCATTCCTTCGAGACCATGGGGTCTTCGGATCGGTTCGTCGGAGCTCCTGAGTCAACTGGTGACTTTACGAAAATAGAGTCTGTATCCGAGTAAATGACATCGTTGCCGCCTTCCTCGACTTGAGATATTATCGCTTTGATATTGTGCCTAGCCCATTCAGTTATGCTAGCTCCTAAGTCTGGATGCGTGAACCTGTAGAAACTAGACGCAAATACCCCATAGAATGAGTTCATCAGTATCTTTACCGCATACTGCAGTTGGTCCAGGAGGAAGACCTCGACTGGATCATTTCTCTCCTGTGCTTCCTCCATGCCCCTCTTGTATAGGTCCCTCTTTCCCATTAAGTCCTCCAAAAGCCTAGGGACTAGCCCGTTCATTTCCTCCTTTGACTTGTACCTGGTCCCAGTTGTTGGGGAAACACTGTGTGATTCGTCCTCATCTCCATCAGTTACAAGGGTTGTAGAGCAAATATTGTTGGAGATCATGATCGAAGGATACATCGACTTGAAGTCAAGAACGACTACCCATGGCTCCATTCCTGGCTCGACCTCATGCACGTAGCCCCCTGCAATCTGATCTCTCTTCCTGGGTCCAGCATTTGTCATTGGTACGGCTATCGACTCCTTGTCTGCCAGTCTCATAACCAATGAGTCAATCCATTGGCTGGTGGTGCCATTCGCAGCTGTCTCGACTGCAGTTAGTGATACTGAAGCAAGAGCTTCCTTCCTTGCTATGGCCTTGAGATGCCCTAGAATATCTAGGGGGAGATGAGTATCTCTAACACAATACTCCATCACCACATCGGGCCTAGCGGCCCACTCCTCGTCCATCTTACTTGCATCCACATCGAGCTTCCTCATATCCTCGTCCTCGGGCCATAGAAGCTGCGATACGTACCTCAGTGACTCCCTTTGTGGCCTCAGTGTCTGTCGAGCCTGCCACCATGCGTCCATGGGGATTCTTCCAGGGATTCTCCAGACCCTGTTTTGCTGCCTAGTTGGGAAAATCCGTTTCCCCTCCCCCTCTTTCATGGGAACTCTGCCCCAACCGAACAGAGGTGATCTGCTGTACTTCGGCCTTGGGGAGATTACCTCAGCCCTCTCCTCCATTCTA
The DNA here is from genome assembly GCA_002501805.1 of Euryarchaeota archaeon UBA463. Taxonomy (GTDB): domain Archaea; phylum Thermoplasmatota; class Poseidoniia; order Poseidoniales; family Thalassarchaeaceae; genus MGIIb-O5. The sequence continues at coordinate 14,611 of DAOI01000008.1, forward strand.
GGGAGGTCGAAATTATCGATGTTGTACCCGGTGACGAAGTCTGGATCTTGCTCTCTAACGAGAGCGGTCAGCCCCTCCATAATTTCCCTCTCTTCGCCTCTGAACTGGTGCTCAGAACGCTTCCCAGCACGATCTATTACCGCTGCTGCGCATAGTATTCGATTAGTGGCGATACTTGTCTCGAGATCAAAAGAGAAGGTAACGAAGGGGGCGGGGAAGGGCTCGGTTCTGGATAATCCTTCGAGATTGCAGGAAACTATCATGTCAACCGGGTATATTCCGGACCCGCCCTCTTTCACTATGTTTTCCTCAGCTAAGGATGGGTCAGTATTAGAACTGTTTTTTGCGGCATCAGGCGCTCTTTCACCCGCCCAAAGAACCTCTCCTGTAGCATTGATGTGGGGCCCAAGGTCCAGATCCAACATCAGGCGGTTCTGGAACGGTATATCCGCGCTTGTAATCTCCCAGTTATCCAGTTTCTTACGGAGATTCCTTACTGAGTAGGGTTGGTTGGCATAGACCCTCCAATGCCTCTTCATTCCGTGTCTTGTCCATTTCATGACCGGATCCGAGACTTCGACAACCTCGCTCATTCCAGATACTGAGTCCAGGTCAGGGTCTTGTTCCGGTCTAGGGGCTCCCGGTATAGCAATATCAAAGTAAGGCCGGAGGCCATGAACCAGTAGTACAACCGAGTGTCCTTCCTCTGCCCTGCACCATAACTCTACCACTGTTTTTGGAACAGTGGAGTCGATAGACTGGTACGAGCCGGAGACAATACACATTCTGCCCTGCCACTCCATCAGCTCGCCTCAATGTGAGCGGGCAACACACCGCCTTCAAACTATGTCTCAGAAGAAGGCCATAAGAGTACCGGGAGGGAATCCTTGCGTAATCGTTGAAAGCCGACTTGCTTCCGTGAATATAGGGGACTGCCAATGCCGAGTGATACTGAACCGGAAATCGACTGGGATTCACTGACCTTCAGCTTCACTCAGACAGACAGGATGTACTTGGCTAAATGCAAGATTGGGGGTGAGTGGGAGAAAGGGGTCATGAAGGACTACGAGGATTTGGTGATTTCTCCCGCTGCTGGTGTTCTGAACTACGGGCAGGGGCTCTTCGAGGGGCTAAAGGCGCAGAGGGCATCTGATGGCAGCATAGTTCTCTTCAGGCCTCAGCAGAACGCAAAGCGCGCACAGGAGGGGGCAAGGAGGCTTGGAATGCCTCCTGTGCCCGAGGAAATGTTCCTTGACGCAGTCATTAGCGCTGTCAGAGAGAACTCAAGGTGGGTGCCCCCGATGGGCAAAGGGGCCTTGTACATCAGACCGCTTTTGATGGGCAGTGGCCCGATTCTGGGCGTTGCTCCTGCACCTGAGTACACCTTCCTAGTTTTCACCTCCCCCGTAGGACCCTACTTCAGAGGAGGGATAACCCCGACCTCACTGAGGGTATCTGATAAATTCCACAGGGCCGCTCCCGGTGGCTCTGGAGGAGTCAAGGCGATAGGGAATTACGCTCCAGGGATGATTCCTTCCAAAATGGCGAAGAAAGAGGGTTATTCTGAGATTATCTACCTAGATGCAGTGAATCACAGATACATAGAGGAAGTCGGCGCTGCGAACTTTTTCTGTGTGAAGGATGGCGTGGTATCAACCCCAGAGCTGACTGGGACGATACTGCCGGGAGTCACAAGGTCCTCGATTATTGAGCTAGCTTCTTCGAGAGGGTATGAGGTGAGAGAGGAGAAAGTTGACGTTGAGTACGCGATGGAGGCAGATGAGTGCTTCTGTGTTGGTACAGCGGCAGTGGTTTCGTCGATTGGAAAGATCGAGTACGGTGATAAGGTGTCAGAGTACAATGGGGGCGAGGTTGGCCCTGTGACTAGGCAGTTGTACGAGGAGCTTACTGCTATCCAGCAGAGGCGCGTACCCGATGAATTTGGCTGGATTGTAGTTGTAGAGTGAGAGATTTCACTGGGGCAACATAATTGTGCAACCTCCCAGCCGCGCTGAACATGAAGACGGGGTCAATGCTTGTCGTCGTCATGATGCTATCATTTTCAGGGCTCGGTTGCATACATACCAACAGTGGCGTAGGCGGGTCCGAAGAGAGCCTGAATACCGATACTGGTATCTTCGTTACTGGTCCTGATGGTGAGTCTCTGGACATTCCTCCGCTACCATTAGAGTTCATTTTCAGCGATGTGGGCGAGGAGGGTGCCGAGCCAAGCATTGGGATTACATCCAGCGGTTGCATTTTCTTCATAGCATTTGAGAAAGTGATGCGATCATGCGATTTCGGACAGTCATGGGAGGAAGTGACCGGCCCTGAGTGTTCGTTCACTACAAGTGATCCATACGGTTGGGTCGATCCTGTCACTGATCGTATTTTCAATGTCCAGATGCAGGGACTCGAAACATCTTGGATATGCTGGAGTGATGACGATGGCGAGAGCTGGCTGGGCAATCCACACGATTCTGGGACCACACCTTTGAATGATCATATCAAGCTCGCAACCGGGCCTTGGACCAGTAGTGGATACGGAATAGGAGGATCATTCTCCCAATCGTTTTACGATCAAGCAGTCTACTATTGCTATAACAAAGGGATTGGTATTTTCTGCTTCACAAGCTTCGATGGAGGGGCGACATTCGAAGCGGGTGGACAGATTTTTGGATTGGCCACGTCCAATGGAGGACTACATGGCGCGATCACGAGTGCGCCTGATGGCACAGTCTACGTCACACCCAGAGTTGAGACTCCCACAGTAATAGTTTCCAAGGACAATGGCTTCAGTTGGGACGAGCACTCAATGGGGGAGGACGTAGGAACTCCATACCCTAGGAAGAACTCGGAGGTTGCCACTGATACACAATCTAACGCATACCACATCTGGACTGGTGGTGATGAGGGAGTTTACATGTCAAGGAGTATTGACTCCGGAGAAACATGGGAGCAGACCAGTATCCGAATAAGTCCCAAGGAAGTGATATCCACTACATTCCCTCAAGTAGACGCAGGAGATCCTGGTAAGATAGCCATCACGTATCTTGGAAGTGAGAACTCGAGTGAGCTCGGGAAGCCGGATATCGATGGTGAGAACTGGACTGGAAATGCTCACTACGCCACTACTAACGTCAGTTACTACCTTTACATTACATTCAGCCTAAATGCACTGGACTCGTCCCCTGTTTTCCACACAGTCAGGGTTTCTCCCGACCCAGTTCAAATTGGTAGTATCTGTCTCAACAGCGGAGACTGCCGTGACATTGGCGGTTCGAATAGGAATCTATTGGACTTCAATGATCTGCACATAGACAGAGAAGGCAGAGTCTACGTGGCATTCGCAGATGGGTGCATAGACTCTTGTGCATCTGATTTCAACTCAACCGCCGAGGACTCACGGAGCAGGCTCGGATCTGTGTACTACCTAGGGAGTGGTCCCAGTCTGTATGACTCAGTGGGAATGCTAGAGATTCCTTTCTAATCATGGGTGGAACAAGAAGGCGGCCCCTAGTACCAGGTAAGTGCCTAGTAGCATAGCACCCTCAAGCCAATTTGATTTACCATCAGAGGCTATGATATTGACAATCAGAACAGCGAGAAATGCAGACACCGTCTCAAGCATGCCGAACTCAAATGTCATGGGGACTCCCAGAATCCATGCCACTATGATCATGAGTGGCGCCACGAAAACCGCGATCTGTGTGGAGGAGCCCATGGAAATAGCGAATGAAAGGTCCATCTTGTCCTTGCCTGCAACCACTACGGCGGTGAAGTGCTCTGCCGCATTGCCAAATAGAGGCAGGAGGATTACTCCAATGAACAAGTGAGGCAGTCCCATATCATCAGCCGCATACTCTACAGAATGGACTAGGATCTCCGCCATCCAAGATACCATTATCGTGGCTACAACTAGGAGTATTATTGCATCACGCTTGCTCATCTCTGGGGCCTCGTGATGGTGAGTTTCCGTAGCAAATAGGTCCACATGGGATCTGAATTGGAAGTACAGGAATAGTCCGTAAAGTGCCAATAGTACGATCGCTGCGACGTGGCTTAACTGCTCGACACCCTCGTCTCCATCAGCTCCTCCAACTGTTGAGTTGAACACTGCAGGAATAATCAGGACGATCATTGCCAGCAACATTAGGGAGCCGTTGGAGCTAACCTGGGAGTCGGAAAACTTCTGCTCGGGGTAGTTTATGCCTCCCCACAGAAATGCCAGACCCATGACAAGCAGTAAATTCCCAAGAATACTGCCAATGAGACTGGCTTGGACTAGTCCGACCATGAGTTCTTCGGTTGCAAGTCCTTCGAGTGTTGAGGTGTCAGCTTGAGAAGCTGCATAGATTGCTAGTAAAGCAATAATCATCTCAGCCGCGTTTCCGAATGTGGCATTGAGCAATCCCCCTAGTGATTCTGATGTGTAGAGGGCGATCTCCTCCGTAGCCCTTCCCATCAGAAACGCGAGAGGCATGATTGCCACCAATGAGGAGAAGAATGCAAGTGATTCATCTTCAGCGATGTAGGCGAAGTAGAAAGTGATTGGAATCGCCAGCAGTAGGACGTTTAGCTTACTATCTCGAGGATCCATAGCACGGACCCAGTTAATCTCGGATGACATGTTCTTCGTATCATCGAGTGGCCCATATGAGGTGAATGTTGCGCCTTAGCAGGAGCTTTCATTGCTTCTCGCTATAGTCGCAGTGCATGCAAGGTGTGCGGAGACTGGCACTGACTGGAACTCCTGCAACAGGCAAGAGTAGTGTATGTGCACACCTCGACAGGGGTGAATGTGAGATAGTCACAGTTGAGGAGCTTGCTGTAGAACACGAATGTATTGAAGACGTTGATATCAGTGATGGTGCTCGTCCAATCGACATCGAGATGCTCTCAGATATACTCGAAAAGATATGGATTGAGCCACCTCAAAAAATGACTTTTATTGACGGTCATCTTTCACACTTGCTACCAGTAGACGGTGTTGTAGTACTTCGTTGTAGGCCCGATGTACTTCGTAGTCGTATGAATGAACGTGGATATGATGATACTAAGTCTGAGTCAAATGTGGAGTGGGAATTAATCGGGGGCCCATGGAATGAATATAACTCCGCAGTTCCATGGACTGAGTTTGATACCTCGAAGACCTCGGCTGAGTCAATTGTTAAACTGATACGAGCGTGGATATCAGATGGCTTCAAGCCTAAGACCCCCGACACGGGAATAGACTGGATAGATGAGGAGGTCGCCTAATGTTCGAAAAGATGAGGGAAAGATGGACTAAGGCGATACAGCCACTTGTTGTGAGAATGGGCAGTTTAGACCCTAGCGTGTTAACATGGACGAGTCTAGGGCTAGCTATCGCATCCTTCTATCTGCTTTCGCGGGCCGGGGATGACTCGTCCGGGGCCACATGGATTATCGGGGGAGTTCTTCTTATCCTAGTCGCGGGCATTCTAGACGCCCTGGATGGAGCCTTGGCGAGACATCAAGGAACAGATGGCGCGTATGGTGACTTCCTAGACCATACCATCGACAGAGTGGTGGATGTCGGATTACTGGTGGCCATAGGGATGAATTCCAATTTTGTTGATGATTACAGCACTGGTCTACTAGCAGGACTGCTGACACTGTTCGGATCTTACATGGGCACTCAGGCACAGTCAGTAGGACTCGGTAGGATCTACGGAGGATTCTCTCGGGCTGATAGGATGGTTCTTACAATTCTCGGCTTACTTGTGGTCTCTTGGCAGGCCTATACAGGAACGGCTGGAATATCTGTAGATTCATTGCACTGGGTAATGGAAGTATTCAATCTAGGAAATAGTGAGCTTAACGGTATGACATTCGCTCTGGCCATATCTGCATGGGGTGGTGTTTACACGTTCTTGATTAGGTTCATCAAGACTCGTTCTCAGTTGCTCTGACGGCAAATGTGTATGCCTGAGTAAATGGTGACATACAGTGTATCATTTAGGGTAATGGTTATCCTCTGTAATACTCGCCTCGACTCCGTGAAGCATCTCATCAACAGAGTTCTGGAGCTTGATGAAGAGTCTGAATTGCCCACTGGACGAATAGATACAGAGAGTGATCCGGAGCTACAGAACCTACTGATGTCTTTACAACCAAAGATCAGAGTATTCGGTTGTGGCGGGTGTGGTTCTAACACTGTGGCAAGACTAGAGCATGAGAATCTGTTCGATGATGACTATGTCAGAGGCATAGCCGTGAACACTGATGCACAGCACTTGTTGCGAGTTGCCGTTCAAAACAAGATACTGATCGGGAGATCAGCGCGAGGCAGGGGCGCTGGAGGAGATCCCGAAAAAGGAGAGCAGGCCGCCTACGAGTCCGAGAGATCGTTGAAGGCAGAGATAGAAGCGTGTGATCTAGCTTTCATCACAGCCGGACTCGGAGGTGGCACTGGGACTGGCAGTGCTCACGTCGTAGCCAGACTGGCCCGAGCCGCTGGAGCCTTGACGATTGCAGTGGTTAGCTATCCGTTCCTTTCCGAAGGAGCACTGAGGAGACAGAATGCCGAGTGGGGACTTGAGAGGCTCAGAGAGGTCTGTGACACCGTTGTAGTTCTTCCGAATGAGAGATTACTAGAGGTTGACGGCGTCAGAGAGTTACCACTAGACGCGGCATTCAGAGTAGCAGATGAGCTACTCATGCGTAGTATCAAGGGAGTATCCGAGATGATTGCAAAGGAGGGGGTTGTCAATCTTGACTTCCAGGACCTCCGATCTGTTATGGAGAATGGCGGAGGAGTTGCGATGATCGGTCTTGGAGAGGCCCGAGGAGAGGGAATGGCAGCGGCGGCTACTGAGGAGGCTTTGCAATCACCGCTACTGGATATTGATGTATCAGATGCGAGAGGTGCTTTGGTTAACGTTGTGGGAGGACCGAGTCTCTCACTAGGGGATGCCGAATCCTGTGCCAAGATAATTAGAGACAAAATCAATCCGTATGCAAGGATAATTTGGGGAGCTACAACGGATCCGAATATGGGAGATGGAATTAGAGTACTGCTAGTTCTCACAGGAGTCAAGAGCGAGCAGATTCATGGTGCGGCATTGCATACTCAGATGAGGAATCTGAGGAGCAGGACCGTGGAGTTCATTGGATAGTCCCTTCGGGCACTCGGACGAACTCATCCGCTGTGCTTAAATGAGGCTCGTCGGTCGGCAGACCGCTTTGAGGTTGAACCATGGGTGTTGAAAGTTCCAATGTTGGTGTGGTAGAAGACACTGTACAGGGATGGCAGGATGGCATAGAAGGCAGGATCAAAGGCCTTCAAACTGGATCCTATGCCAGAATTTTGAAGATGGCCAGAAAGCCTTCGAAGCAAGAGTTCAGGCAGACAGTAATAGTTTGTGGAATTGGAATGCTTGTACTCGGACTAATAGGATTCGTGATGCTTTGGGGTATGGACACTTTGTTGCCCGACTTCTTCAGCTGGTTAACTAACTAAGGAGGGATGAGATTTGTCAGATGCTTTTGTTGCCTATATCCGCCATGCAGAGAAAGTTCTACTGATGCAACGAGCTGACGAAGTCTCAGACTTCGCTGGAGCATGGGATGGTGTATACGGCGTCGGGGATTCCAACGACTTAGACGTTGTTGCCGCCAGAATCGAGGAAACTACTGGAATTGCCGCGGAGAGTCTGACGTTCGTTAGGGCCGGAGACGCCAGGGGACTAGAATTCGGAAACCGTCTGAACGATGTCACCCCTCTTCTATTCCTCAGCGACACGGAAGAGGTTAGTTCCAGAGGACTGTACAAGAATCACAGCTGGGTCGATCCGGGTTACATCAACTGGGTAGAGCCGGATGACTCATCTGAAAGCAGGTCATCGAGATATATGGTACCCCAACTAGGGAACATGTACGGTGACGTCGCATCGTTCCTCTACATCCTCAAGACTAGTATGGGCCAAGAACAGAATGTAGCAAGAGAAATCAGAGCTAGACTTTCTGGAACCGGTTCCCTACAAGACATACAAGACAAAATCTTCGGAGTGCTAAGCCCTAGCTATCTGAAGGGGTTCATTTTTGTTGAAGCTACAGCTATCCATCATGTTGAGAAGCTGATAGGAAGAGTTGGAGTCTCAGCTACCCCGATGAAGAACTGTCGAAAGGTTCTGGATGGAGAGTCCCCTTTAATGGACATACTACCATACCTAGAGCCAAAGGCGGCAACCTCGGGAATAGAAGAAGGAAACATAGTTGAAATCCGTGGCGGCGCCTTCAAGGGTGCCGCGGCTCGTGTGATTGGAGTAAGTGAGTCAAAGGAAGAAGTCACCGTGGAATTATTCGAAGCGGCCGTACCTGTGGCGCTTAACATCAGAGCAGATCAAGTAAGAGTGACACAGAGAATGGAGTGAGGTTTGGAGGAAACATCGATTTGCATCACTCTCAAATAGGGAAAGCAGGTCGGCGAGGCACTCAGTAGGGGGATTTAGTATGTCAGCACGTAATGAGACTCCTCACAAGATCATCCAATCACTTGGTAAGAAAAAGTGCAATGGGTCATGGGAAGAAGCTACTGAGAACCTCACCATGGAACAGGTGAAGAAGCTGGCTGAAGACCAGAAGGACAGGTTGACCGGTGCAACGCTTTACGCAAGATGTAGAGAGGTTATGGGAACCTGTGTTTCAATGCGAGTTAATGTTGAAGGGATGTCTCCTAAGGACGCTCTTAGTGCTATGAGCAAGGGGGATTTTGCCGAGCATTTCGCTTGACAAACACGAGTTGCGGGAGAGGTTTTTCCTCGTTGACCGCGGAGGTGGCTTAGAATGAAGGAAAATATACAGACTGCTATTCAACAAGCCCTAGAGGGATCTCCCGAGCGAAAGTTCGTAGAGTCAATAGAAATTTCATTCACACTCAAGGATGTTGATCTGAAGAATCCAGCAAACAGAATCCAAGAGGAAGTAAGACTCCCATCCGGCAGAGGTAAGCCTGTCAGGATTGCAATGTTCGCTGGTGGAGAGATGTCTGCGAAGGCAAGAGCCGCAGGATTGGATGTCATAGATCCCATGACGATTGAGGACATAGGAGGAAACCGTCAGCAGGCTAGAAAAATGGCGAATAAGTACGACTTTTTCCTATCAGAGATACCTCATATGGGTACTGTTGGTAGGTTTCTTGGGGTTGTTCTAGGACCTAGGGGGAAGATGCCAAGGCCTGTACCACCAAATGTCGATCCTGCAATGATTGCGAATGGACTGAAGGATACTGCGGTTGTCAGATCTAGAGATAAAATCACATTCCATGCAGCACTTGGTTCCAGAGAGCAAGGCATTGATGATTTGACTCTTAATGCAATGGCAATTTGGAATAGGGTCATGAGCAGACTTGAGAGAGGTACAGGAAACATCAGATCTTGCTATGTCAAGACATCCATGGGACCATCATGCAAGGTCGAGGTGATTGCTTGATTCCCAAAGTAGCTGGTTGGAAGCCTGACCGTGTTGGTGAGCTGAAGGACATAGTTGGGAAAGAAGGTATTGTCGGCGTGGTGGATATCTCCGGAGTCCCGGCAAAGAATATGCTGGACATGAGAAGCTCTCTACGTGGAATGCTGACGATGACCATGGCCAAGAAGAGCCTAATTAGGTTGGCTTGGAAAGAGGCTGGCCTATCTGAAGAGAATCTTGAGAAGTTGCTTGAAGGAGCAATACAGCCATGTGTCGTACATACTGACTCACTCAACTGCTACGAATTATTCGATGAACTAGAGAAGACGAGGCAAGGTAGAGCGGCCAAGGAAGGAGAGATTGCTCCTGAGGATATAATCGTCGAAGAGGGGCCAACTGAGTTTGGTCCTGGACCTATAGTCGGTGAGTTCAATGCTGTTGGAATCCCAGCAAAGATAGACAAGGGTGCTGTTGCCATTCAGAAAACCGTCACTGTTGTGAACAAGGGAGACCCAATAGAGGGGGAGCTCGGTTTGATGCTTTCCAAACTGGGAATCAACCCAATAGAAATTGGCCTCATACTGATGGGGGTAATAGATGATGGGCAGGTTCTTTCCTCGTCCGAGCTTGATCTTGATACTGATGGGCTCAGAAATGACATCATACAGGCCACTTCAGGCGCATTCAACCTGGCATGCAATGTTCAGTGGTTCTCCAGTGTTACAATGCCCACACTATTATCCAAGGCGAGTAGCGAGGCTCTGTCCGTTGCCTTGGAGGCTGGAGTCGTCAATGAGAAGACGGCTTCCGTCATAATTTCCCGTGCCAATGCGCACGCTATGGCTATAGCTAGCCGATTAGATTCCACGGCTCTTGACGAAGAGCTTGTTGCCGCACTGGGTGCGGTGGCGGTCTCGTCCAGTGCTGGTGCCGCAGCCTCAGAAGCGGCAGAGGATACAGCAAGTGAAGCTGTTTCCGAGGAAGAGGAGGAAGAGGAGGAAGCTGGGTTCGGTGGACTTGGTGACCTCTTCGGATGAAAAAGAAGGTGAAAAAATGGAATATGTATACGCTGCAATGCTACTGCACTCGGCCGAGAAAGAGATTGACGAGAATGGCGTTAGCGCTGTGCTAACCGCTGCCGGAGTGGATGCTGACGGCGCCCGTGTTAAGGCACTGGTCGCTTCGTTGGGATCCGTAGATATCGGAGAAGCTATGGCTACTGCCATAGCTGCACCCGTTGCTTCGGGCGCCGCACCTGCTGCCGCTGGAGGAGCTGCTGAAGCTCCTGCTGAGGCCGCAGTTGAAGAGGAGCCTGAGGAAGACGATGGTGGCTTCGAAGGTCTCGGCTCGTTGTTCGGATAAGCAGTATTGAATTGAACTGAATCGCGAAGGCGCTATGGGCGATAGCCTGTCAGCGACTACATATGCATTCTACCCGAGTACTGGAGATTCCAGTTTCCATCACCGCTACAGATGCAGTAAGGTACTTCAGAATCGCATGTGAGAATCGAGGATGGGCCGGTTCCAGGCTCGAAGAGTCGAAAGTTGTTCACCGATGGGCCATAATTATGCCAATAACCAATTCTGCAAGAGTTCTAGGAATGGAAATTGAGGAAGGTATTGCTGAAGGCCTCTCTCTGAGAGCGTGGAGCTATACTCCCGGTTCAGCCGGAATAGTCACAATTGTTTCTTTTGAGATTCCCGAATCGATAGACGGAGAGGTGTGGCTTTCCTTCCTTCGTGACTGGACTGATTCATTACCTAGATGCCCATGGAAATGGAGTTTCTGGGAGAGATCAATGATTGGATACTTCATTCCCGAATTCAGGAAATCAAAGAGAGTTTTCTCTTCTGAAGGTTTATTCTAAACCGAATAGATGATTAAAACTGAAATTGGCTGTTTGTAAGGGCTATCGGAGAGAGGATTTGAAAGAGATGCCAATTTTGCAGGGTTGATTCAGATGGTATTGGACATGCTAGACAGCCCAAGAAAAATTGGGATGGCAGCTGGTACAGTCGCTTTCATGTTTCTATTTCCGATGTACTTCGCCTGGATGCCCTTAGCAGATGAGGATTTAGTAACTGGAGGGAGCTCTGGACAGGGTGAATGGTTAGTAAGCTTCAGTGAGAGTGAGTCTATTTTCGAAGAGTCTACAGTTTTGGAGGACGGAGACACACATATGACCGAGTTTACAGTTGGAATAGAGGATTTAGGAGATATGGAAATAGGTTTCATCGAGTTGATTATCCAGTGTAATGACGATGATGACCCGGGCCCTGGATTCTCAGATAGTGTGGAGGGAGTTAGCGATCTCCTCGATGTCGAGGGGCACTCCTCAGGACATATTCAAGATCAGGATGATGAAGGAACCTGTATGGGAGGGAATGGTGGCTTCACGATGAGATGGGATGTGACGACCAACTACACTGGTGAGAGCTTCAGTATTGCATCATCCCAGAAGACAATATATGAGACTTGGAATGATAATGGATATGGAATTGGGGTCTGGTCAGCTACTATATCCGCTGAGATTAACTCTGCTCCGGTGGTCGGAGGTTTTGTAGACTCTGACGAGGATTTTGACATTACTTGGAGAATGATTACCTATGAACTGGTGATAGAAGAGTCGGTGGTAGAGCCAGCCGAGTAGTCTACGACTTGGAGTGTATTCTAATCACGTCATTATCCATCACTTCATAGTCAGAACCGATTACTCTTCCCGAGCGAGCATCAACTGCCTTGATGAATCCCTGTCCCAAATCAGTATGGACTAGAAACGCCAATTCCTTAGCAGTAGTTCCAGAAGGGACTAGGAGGGCGTCTGGAAGTATTTTGCCGTCTCCATCAGTCCAATGTGTTTCATCCTGAACTGGATATGCAACCCTTCTTCCAAGATTACCAAAAATAACCTCACCTAGTAATCCTAACAGGCCCCCTCCCTCCCAATCTCTGAGAGATGATGAGATCGACTCAAGTGCGCTCCTCTGCTTTTCTGATAGGCTTTTTTCTCCTGACTCCGTGATTTGAAATTCGAACTCTCCTGGTGTGTTTTCAATTAGACCTGCACTAGAAGCCCTTCTCAGTGCTAGTTCGGCCTCTGCGCTTGTAGGAACTACAATTCCACCAGACTCAGAGACGATTTTCTTTAGCTCTGTCCAAGATTCTGTTGATGCCTTGTCAGCCTTATTTGCGGCGACGAATATAGGAAATAGTTGGGCCCTAATGGTTGAGGACAGGATTGTAATTTCGTTTTCTGTCCATGTCCAGGGCATTCCCGCATCTGGGTTCGCTTCGTTTACAGATGTGATGCCCACACTGACATGCCTCTCATTGGCACCGATTCCGGTGAGCCTGTCCAGAATGAAGTCATTCAGTCCCCTTTCTCCTTCTGCTTGAACCCTCCTAGCCCCTCTTTCCCAGCCATTACTGAGTATTCCACTGATCCATGCATCTAACTCTGTAGTTAGAAATTCATATTCTTGGATAGGGTTAGATCCTCCTGAGCCAACGGGGTTTCCCTCGATATCGGTTGATCCAGAGGCGTCTATGACTTGGATAAGCGCATCGCATCTTGCTAAGTCTGAGAGAAACTGATTCCCTCTTCCTCTCCCCTTATGGGCGCCGGGGACTAGTCCCGCGACATCGATCATCGTAACTGGGACCAGTCTGGTATACCCTGTACATCCCCCTGAGTTGGGAGCACATATGCTTCCTTTGCGTGGATCTTCCTCGCCCGCACTCTCTAACCTTCCTTCTCGTTCTCTCTTTTGCCTGAGCTCGAAACAGGCACATGGATCTCTTATTGGAAGCCATGCGACACCGACGTTAGGATCTATAGTGGTAAAGGGGTAGTTTGCAATCTCTACGGGGGTCTCTGTAAGTGCTGAGAATGAAGTAGATTTGCCGACATTGGGCTTTCCCACTAGTCCTATTCGCATGGATATCATTCCACGGATGGGGCCTTATGTCCTCAAAGTTCGGTTGCAGAGCCTTTCTCTTCGCTCTGCTCTGAAGGTGAGACTTCGGTATCAAGATTAGCGCCACTAGCAAGTATCTTTCTGATAGTGGTGGGCCCTGTTAGGCTGTATGACTCGATTGCTATAGATGACAAGGATGCTTGCGAAACATCACCCATAATACGACCCCTGTACTGGCCACTTATTGTGTTGGTACAGTGGAATATTGCACCGATAACCGCACCATAGAACATCACTGATCCGACCTTTCTAAGCTCTTGATTGATGGAGGATCCTTGCTCGGCCATTGACTCGGTGAGTGCCATATCTGTGAAGTCGGACATCAGTGTAATGAGTAGCCCCAGGAAAGCACCTCCTGACATCATCCAGAAGGCCCATCGAGAGCGGCTAGCCGAAAGTTGGTGCCTTCCGCTGGCCCTTGGTAAAACGTTCAGAGCAGCCCCTACTGACAACGGCATCATTACCAGCCAAATTGCCATCAAATCAAGAGACTGTGATATTCCGTTCAGCTCGTTGACACCCCCGAGAGCATCGGTCTGGACAAACAGTGACCCTATAGCAATAGGAATTAGCATCCAAGCTCCTAGGTTTAGCTCAGCAATTCCTGGAGAGTCTGGATTCTCAACGAAGGCATCTGAGCCCCTCATTGTAACCAGCATGTTAGCACTGAATGCTATAATTGGAATTGCGGAGAGGGCCATCAGGAACGAGCCTGATATGACGTCTCTGGATGATGGTGCGAGTTCGTTGCTTGTGAGGGAGAATAAATCGACGACCATGGATGAATCGGTAGACCCCATTGGATTGATTGTGATGACGGCCCCAAAGAGTGTAAATGCCACTAGCGACTTTGACCATAATGGATTGCCGGAACCGACAGAAACAGAGTAGAGGGATACTCCAGCTACCCCACAGAAGAAGAAGGTCCCACCAGCGAGATGGAAGAGTAACCATTGGCCCACTCCTTCATCGAATGCACCGCTTATGAAAACAGCTAGGACAGCTGCTATATTTCCAACGAACGCGAATACAATGAGCCATCCAGGGAATGGAATCTCTTGGGTAGCCTCGGAAACTGTGAGTATCAAATTGATGACCAAGGCAGTCGAAGCTAGAGTCAGGAGTAGGTTTGCAATTGGAAGTATAGTGATGCCGGCGATTACTGCGTTCTGCGAGCCCACGAACATTAGCAATACAGATAGCGTCCAGAGCAGAGAGACCAAGGTAGCATTTGACTCACTGGCGAGATGTGTTCCGCATAGTCTAGGAAGTGAGTAGAGGGAGGCCCCAACTACCAACATCCCGATAGCACCGAAAAGAGCAGTTAGCCTCCCTGCATAAATCAGCTCTGAGGAGTCGGGGTGATAGCCCCAAGATTCGAAGCTGTGCAGAGCAGAAGAATCATGACTTAGCCATAGGCCAATGAATGTGAAGGTCGAAGCGGCGAAGGCCCAAATTAGACCGTGGATTATCCATGTAGACGAAGACGATCCAGATCGCCCACTTACGAAATCAATAGCTGGGCCCAATGCCTTTTCCAGCATGAACATGCTCAGTCCCTTGGCAACATCGTTGAAGATCCAGAGGCCCTTCTTGATCAGAACGAAGAATAGTGCCAGTAAAAGCCAGAAAGTTGCTAAAGTTGAAATTATGACATCCATAATAATCACCTCACTCGCTGGTGGCCTCCGTGAGCATAGTTGCTATGATCGAGAATGCACCGAAGATGACTCCCAGAAGGAAGAACCATATCCCGGAGTCGAATACCCCTTCGAACATGGGTAGGACTTCAGAAATTACTGGCATGTCCCTCCCTGGGAATAGAATCCCATAAAGGATAAGGAAAGAGAGCATTGACACAAATCCGAGAACCACTACAACACCGGACGAAGCCGGCTCTTTCTCTCCTTGGATGAACTCATCAACTGAACTTGGTACTTCGATAGACACAGACACACACCCCGCGAAACGCGACAGAAGCGGACCGAACCAACGGAGATGGCCCCTTAAGCATTGGGCGAGGGACGTAGTCCCTCAGTGTCATGGGGCACGTAGTCTGTCCAGAGCGTTTCCTCTGCGATGAATACCAGATCCCATAGGAGTAGGAAGTACTGAATCATTCTGTATCTCGGAAAGCCAGACCTTCTTACATTCGCATTCTAATCCATTAAATTCGCCTAGATTACCAGAAACTGAGTATCTCTCAATTGCCGCAACGACCTCAGAATCACAGGATCCGCAATTATGCGATCCTCTTGCCTTTCCACCGGCTGTTGGGTGAACGATTACCCTGCAGTCAGTCTTCGAAACATCATCATGAGTTCTGACTATCATCTCGACTAATGACCACAGCCATGGTGGCCGATATTCTCTATTCCTGAATAGCCTATCTACAATTGTCCCCCTCTGGATATTCATCGGATTTATCGATACCTCGTCAGAAATCTTAGAGACTTCAGAGACCCAGGATATTGTGTGTTCAAGAGCATCTCCTTCGGACATGAAGGGTGGTTTAAACAGAAGATATGTCTTGACTCTTAGAGAATTGTCTCTGAGGATATCAACTGCTTTATGCCATTGCTTAAGGGAGAATCCCTTGTTAGCGTGGAATCTCAGAACAGTGTTATCATAGGCCTCTAACCCGATGGCTACAGTACACCCTGGATGTCTTTCAGCTACCCATTGAAGTTTCTCAGGAGTACACATTTGGGCTTGTGCCTCTACTACTAGGTGTAGTCCCATCTCATGCGTCTCTCTGAGGACGTGCTCCTGCCACTCTGGTGGATTTTCTCTATCCTCGAAGAAGGTTCCTGAAGTGTAAACCTTGACCATCTTGCAGTCTCGGAAGTCGTTCGTGACTCTCTTGGCCTCTTCCCACTGAGAGAACATGTCCTCAGCAGTTACATCGTCTCTGACATCATTGAAGTATCCACAAAAGGTACATCCTGATTTCCACCACCATACACAACCCTTCGTACGAAGTATTACGGTGGTCGCAGTACAGGGAGTGCCATCTGGTAGATTCTCAGGAGTCTTGTACACAGTAACTGGCTTGGATGCATCCCAAGACTCTCTAGAAGCTATTGATTCAGGTGTGTTCTCAGGCGCCTTCACTAGATGGTGGATTTTAACGGGCTTATCGCCATCTCCCATCAAGCCGCACGAACTAGCCATGAACTCCGCTCTGGGGGAGTCTTATTGACGTTGACTGCTATTTGGTGAGTCGTGGGATACCTGATTACGTAGACGACACTAAAGACCAGACATAATCTCAGGGATTCATGTCAGGGGGGTTCGGCAAGCTGATTGCTAGTTCCGATGAGGTCGAGAGGCTTCTCAGTGAAATGGATCCGGAATCTAAGAAGTCTCTGAAAAGCTGGTATTGGTTTGACTGGGCGAACCAGGCTTTCGCACTCACGGTAATTACCGTGGTAGTACCGACACTGCTATCCAACATGTTCAACCTAGCAAATGGAGGAAGCGCGGAATATGCCGGTATGACATTTACTGGGGACAGTTTCTATGCTGTAGTACTCGGGATTTCTAGTGTCTTTGTGGCTATTGTTAGTCCAGTGTTAGGAGCCATAGCAGATAGGATGCCCATTAAGAAAAAGATTCTGAAGATCTATACTATCGTTGGAATTCTATTCACTGCTCTAATGGGGTTAGCTCCCTATATGAGTGAGGAGTCATCATACAAATTCTTGGCTATTTGCCTGATTATGGGCAATATAGGATTTGCTGGAGGTCATGCGATTTACTCGGCCTTCCTTCCCTATCTGGGAGATAAGCGCCTAATGGACCATATCTCCAGCTGGGGATATGCCTATGGTTTTCTAGGTGGTTCGACGCTACTAACGATTCATTTGATTGTAGGTTTAAGATTTGGATTCGAGGACCCTAATGTTCAGTGTTTCGTTTTCCTAACTAGCGCCTTGTGGTGGCTAGGTTTCTCAGTGCCTATTTTCAGAAACACTCCTGAGCCTGAAATACCAAGTCCTACTCAATACTCGTCTATTTTTGAAGCGATAATAGATGGAGTCAGGGAGATTCGTAAGACGTTCTCTGAGATTCGTAGATACAGGGTACTGACTCTGTTCATGTGTGGGTATCTGTTATTCTATGATGGGGTAAATGCGATTGGAGGATTAGCTGCGGCATATGCAGATTCCGTATTGAGGATAGACTTCAGTATGAATTTCGTTCTTCTTCTTTCTGCCAACATAGTCGCTATTCCAATGACTATCATAGGCGGTTCGCTAGCTAGTAGGTACAGTAACAAGAAGATTCTAGGTGGGGCTCTGGCGATATTCTGTGTTGTGTCAGTTCTGGGGGTGGGATTTGCACCTCTTGAGCTGGACGGCGACCATGAGAGATATGACTTCCGTTATGACTGGGATCAGGAAGAGGATTCATACAAACTTTCAACACTCTACAATCGAGGAGTGGACGGTTGGGTTAGTGAGTCAGGAGAGGGGGACGAGGAGTTCAGGGAGGCATTCCTGCAATTTCTGAAGTCGGGCGACGATGAGCGTTCCTTACTAAGTCTCGAAGAGTCTTCATTACTGGCTCTTAGGATGGAAAATAGTACTCAACACAGATTCTCCTTCTCCTTCCGTGGCGGAGTATTGGATGGAGCCTCTTCTGTAGGTATTGATCATCCCACAGTTATCGAAGGAGGGCCAATAGACTGGTGGCCTAACTTGCTAAGAGACAATGTCTGGGAGCCTGCAGGGCTAGGAATTAACCTACAGTGGATAATATTAGGAATGACATTTGGTATGGTGATGGGAGTTGCCGGAGCTCTATCTAGAAGTCTCTTCAGTATGCTGATTCCTACGTCGAAGACTACTGAGTTCTTTGGGTTCTTCGCATTCATAGGGAAGGCAGTTTCGGTCCTAGGGCCAATAGTGTATGCGATAGTAGCTGCCTCTATGGATAGCAGGATGGGGCTTCTGAGCGTGGTGGTTCCCATCTTGATGGGAATGTGTTTCTTCTTCGTTGTAGATATTGAAGAGGGAATTCGTGTCGCAAGAGAGGTTGATGAAGAGGTGGCCTCTGGGACTAATGAAGTGGTGTAATGAGGGCTTTCACAATTATTCAAAATTTTCTGACAGCTATAGCAATTCCATTCCTAGCTCTCATTATAGGGATTTGCTCCTTTCCTGGAATCTATATTTTTTTCAAGATTATTGACCTGTTCGGAACTAGTATAGATTCATTCAACGATATAGATAGTGTTCCATTGGAGGATTTTGTAATTACTGGAGCAGCACTTGGTATGGGAATAACTGCTTGGGGAGTGACTCTAGTGATTTTCTCTGGGCTATTAGGAGGTCTATTTCGGCCGAGGCTGGAGCCAGGAAGATATCCACTGAAGTCCTTTGTAACAATCCAGTGGGCTTGGTCGATGATTTTTCACAAAATAGCTCTTTTCTTCTTGCCCTTTCTAGTTCCATCATTTATTGGCAATACTTTCTATCGACTATCAGGTGCAAAGTTAGGAAAAGGAGTACAAATCAATTCAGCACACCTCAATGATGCCGGTTCTGTAACTCTAGGAGATGGCGTGGTAATTGGAGGAAAGGCCATCATCAATGCACATTTGACTGAGAAAGGAGAGTTGGTGATGGCTCCGGTAAATATTGGTAAGGACGCTCTGATCGGGATGGGTTCTGTCATTCAGCCGGGTTGTGTCATCGGAGAGGGGGCAATCATAGCATCAAGAGCGGTGGTCCCCAAGTGGACTACCATCCCTGCAGGGGAAGTATGGGCTGGAATTCCAGCTAGATGTATTAGACTGGCAGATGGTACCATACCAGAGTAGTGGAGATGTCCTCACACTTCTTCTTCTGATATCTCTGATTCTTCTGGAGCGTCTTCTTCCACGGTGGCGTTTTCAGACGTTGCTTCCTTGACGGCCTCAAGCGTCTCATCCATTCTATCTCTGAAAGTATCCTGCTTCTCCTGGAACTCCTTGAAATATTCCATGGCCCGATCAATCATCTCAAATCTTGTCTCAGTGACCTTCTTGATATCTTCGAATATCTTCATGTGCTCCACGTACCAGTCGTCTCTGGCCTTCAACTCAGAAGTAGCGGTCTGAAGTGCTTCATCGAGCTCCTCTGCGACATCGAATACTCTTCCAAGCCTAGCTTGTTCCCTGGTGTACATCTCTTCCATCTTCTCCAGTTCAGGCTCGAGATGCTTTACTCTTGTTCCTGCCTTAGCTGACTCTATCTCGAGGTTCCTGATACGACTATCCTTCTCATTGAGAAGATCGCCCAATCCCTCTTTCTCGATTTCCTTGTCGATTGCGTCCTTTTCGAGAACTTCGATGTGGGCTTTGGCGTCAGCTAGCTCAGATTCGATTGCCTGATATGCCACGTAAAGCTTGTCAAGTCGTTCCTTCTCCATGGCTAGTTGCTCAGCCAAATCGTCCTGTTCGACAGGTATTGTTTCCTCGTCGCTCATGGTGTATCCCAAACAGTTGGACTACTGCTTCCCCTTTAACCCCGGCGGAAACGGGATACAAATACATGGGATTAGTGTATTCATCTCGAAATCGCGGCTACAGTCGTTGCCAGTACCACTGTCAGTCTCTTTGCCGAGGGGATGTGGAGCTTTTCGTCGGGACCATGTGCATTGTTTCCGGGCCCAGAGGCCCCTGTGCACAGAAACTTGGCTTTTGGGTATCTACTCTGCATCATAGCCATGAATGGAATTGTTCCACCAATCCAAGTTGCTAAAGGGGGTCTACCGGTTAAGTACATAGAAGCCTCAGTAATGGCCCTCTTTACCTCTCCATCTAGCGGAGGGGAATGAAAACCATTTGCGGACGAGTCAGGCGAGAATGAAACCTCTGCTCCATATGGTGGATTTTCCTCTAGGGTTTCCTTCAGAATCGGCTCTAGAGAGTCTGCATCGACTCCAGGGGGTATTCTAAAGCTCAATTTTAGATCGGTATTGGTTCTCAGTACATTTCCAGCCACCTGAACTGATGGTAGACCATCAGCTCCGATGACGCATAGTGAGGGTTGCCAATTCATTCCCAGAATCATGTCTGCAGTATTATCCAAAACCGGAAGGAGTGTGTCTACCGTGGGAAGCTGTTGCCAAAGCGAGTCCCCCACCACGTTGGCGAGTGACTCCGCCTTGCTTCTCAGATCATCGGATATGTCAACATGCATTTCAGGAATCAAAATCTGTCCTGAGTTTGAGTCTTCTACCCTATCTAACAGTGCCCTAGCTATCCTAAATGAAGATGGAATAGATCCTCCGGAAGTACCCGAGTGGATTCCCTCATGTGAAACCTTGATTGAAAGAGTACCCGAGATAAGGCCCCTTAGTGCCTCTGTAATCCAGATATGATCATAGTCAGGACCACCACTATCCATTACTACAATCATATCGGGCTCTCCTAAATCTTCCTGCAGAGCCTCGAGATAAGGAGGTAGATCATAGGATCCTGATTCTTCACAGGTTTCGATTAAGAAGGAGCATTTTGGATGAGGAATATTGGAGTTCTGAAGAATCTTCAGAGCAGCTACGCATAGGTACCCCCCATATCCGTCGTCGATACTGCCCCTACCGAAGAGCCAGGGATCCCTCCTGACAGATTTCAAAGGACCGAGTCCCTCGGACCACAGTTCTGGCTTGGAGGGTTGCTTATCCAGATGAGAGTAGAAGATAATCTCACCCGGTCCTGTCCCCTCGACAGTGATAAGCAGGACTGGAGACCTGTCTTCGATCCTGTGAACTGAGTAGGTCATTCCATTCAGATTCTGGGTTTCAACCCACTTACAGAATAGATCAATTGTGGCGTCAAGCTCCCCTAGCTTACGCCAATCTGGTTCGAACAGTGGAGAGAGGGCCTTGATGGATATGAATTCACTGAGGCTGGGGATAATTGAGTTCTCCCATATATCATCACTCATAGTCAGAAGCCGGTCCATGTCGTGTTCCATGTGTATTGGTATGCAATGTAGCAAATGGATTCTTCTGTCCAGCGTTATTAGAAATATGCTAAGTGCAGGTCGAGCAAGTACAAGGATACCGAGTAATTGGGGCTTCTGATAAGAGTGCCATTTCCGTCACGGTATTCATGGCGATCTCTAACTTTTGAAGTGCCTCTAGGAACATGTCTTCCGGGTATTCAACGATTCTACCAGTTATGCCAACTAATATTGCTGGCCTTAGGACCTCTCTGTAAGGTAGCCCTCTGTTCTTCCTCTCATCCTCGATAGACTTCAAAGACGAGTAATACAGTGTCAACTGCATCGCGTGGTGTTCGAGAATATCCATCTCCGATTGAGATACTGGATTGATAGAATCGTTGCCCAATGACGATATTAGGCCTTCGGAATCAAAATCAGAGATACTCATTGCCTCCTCGGTCTTCAGATCTATGGGCCTGACGAAACTCCCTTCCTCAGAGGTAGTGCAAAGTACCAGATCTATCACCCCATCCATCTCTAAAGAAGCGTGGTCGATGTATGAGAGGGGCTCTATTCCATCGGGAGACCATCTCCCTCTCGTAATCCCCCCAGGGTCTACAGTCCTGGCGATATGGAATGGCATCTCAGTTCGTAAGCCATCTACTAAATGACCATCGACTGAGGTACCAGAGCATAGTTCCCCCAGAGGTCCCTTTCTAATTCTTTCAAGTATTGTCCTGACTATTTTAGAGCACCCTTCCCTATCTGCTTCCAGTGGTAGTATTTCATGGAACACCTGTTCCATAAGTGAGTCATCGGTAAGTCTGTCCGGACTCTTGCTTATCCATGAGCTAGGTAGATTCGGAATGATATCACTTGGAGAGCCAGGATTCATCAGCCCTATCTCGAAAATCCTGTGAACCACTTTACCAAGTGTGGCGGCATCAATGCCGGATGGCAATGTTTTGTCCTCTGGTTGTCCCGAGTGATACTCTGAGCTCTTTGCCGGGCTACCTCCCCTTGTCTCGAGCCAGTATCTCCTAGGACATTCATTGTATACCGTCAGATTGTGAGGAGCGATCCTAACTCTGTTGCCCCTATCATTTCTGGAAGTAGTATTTGGTGCGGGAAGGAGGGAGGCTGATTCAGAAGACGCTTGATTGGTTCTCTCGATCTTTTGCAGGGGTGTCAGGACTGTTCTGGTCGTCTTATTTGTCGTTTCAAAGCACATCGGATGATGCAATATGGTTATGCCATGGAGATTATTTGATCCTAGCATTCCTGAGGTTGATGCTAATAGTGGATCTATCTCCCTGATACCTTCGTTAGTAACTGTTGGAGGAGATTGAGATTGTGAGTCTTCTGAAGAAAGCCAATGAGATGATTCCTCCCCTCTCTTCCACGAACCCTGTCTAAGAGATTCTAGCCACATTTCTCCGAGTTGGGGAACTGATTTTCCATAAGACCAAGAAAAAGTGATCCCCTTTCCATCCTCCCAATTAGTGTGCTTGGGGGACCCACAAATTATCAGCTTCTCTTCAGCTCTTGTGGCCGCTACGTAAAGCAACCTCCTTGCTTCGGCATTCCTTCTGGCCAAGTGGACTTTCTTCACGTGTTTCCAGAGTGGGGAAACTGGATCTTTAGAAGGCCATGGCTTGGGATGGCCCCCGAATAAATCAGGAGTCACAATGAGTCTCTCAGAGGATTCTATTCTGATATTTGTCTGCCTTCCGGAGAATACATCTGCTAGGATTACTACCTTAGATTCTAGGCCCTTTGATCCATGGATTGTCATAACTCTGACAGCGTCTGAGTCGGGCACATTCACTGCCTCTGTACTGTTCTTATCTCCCTCTCTTAGTCTACGGACACTGTCCGCAATTACCTTGCAGTCACCGCCGAGATCCATAGCCAACGTGCTCACTAGTTGAATAAACTGCTCGGCATCCTGCCTTGAGGTATTGTCTGGGTAGGCCATCAGTAGGTCTGATCTATCCAATGTCTCGTTGAGAGCTTCGACTAGTCTGCTAGACTTGGAGAGGATCTCCCATCTTTTTATCATCTCTTTATGCCTGTCATTTACTGTGAAATCTCGTAATCTAGCTAGCATATCTTCCCCTCTGGATGAGTCCCCAATGAATCTCTGTAGTTGTTTGTCATCGAGTCCTATTAGTGGAGACCTTGCTACCCATGCGGCGTGATGGGGAGAGTCGGGCCTTGCCAATAGCTGCAATAGGCCATCGAGGGCATGTACGGTCGGACGTTGTAGGAGGCTTCCTTCCCTGTCGGCCTGAGCAGGGACACCAACAACTGAGAGCTCTCTCATTATGCTGTCCCTCAGCTTACTCCTGCTTGGAAGGAGAATCATGATGTCACTCGGAGCGATTGGCTCTTCTGCCGGTAGCTCGCTCCACTTTCCTGACGATGAGAGAACCCTTATTGGCTCTCCTTTGATCAAATTTCTGGCCCTCAGTGCGATTAGCATCGCCTGCCTTTCGATCGAGTTCGGCTTTCCGAATCCGAACGAGTCTATGGGGGCAGTGAGATCTTCTGGGGAATCATCATCCCCGCCGTTTAGTACAGGGCATATCCATTCAATCGATCCAGACGAGTCTGAGTTTTCCTCAGACGGACGCAGGGGTTGTGATGTAGCGTAGAAGTCTCCTCTTGGGAAATCTTTGTGCCTGTCTGAAAACACATCATCCCACCAGTGATTCATTGCTTCTAATAGCCCTCCCTTGGTACGATAGTTAACATTTAGTCGGATCAACCCGTTCCTCCTTCTATCGATTTCCTCGGGCTCTGGGATACGTCCTCTATCTGGAAGATCGAAAGGAACCCATGGTGTCGTATCAATTCCAGATAAGTGTGTCAGTGTCTTTGCCTGTTTGATTCCAACTAGATGTGCATTTCTTGGATCCCTGCTACTGTCGATCTTCCTTAGTGTGGGCTTTTGTCGTAATAACGGGATGCTGGAGAATTCATGTTGATTTATCGCCATCAGTGTTCTAGCATATTCAAGGAATCCGACCACTTCAGCCTGTCTGAAAGCATAGATGCTCTGCTTGACATCGCCAACGTAGCATACAGTGGGTTGCCATGGCGTATCGGGGGTTGGAATCTCTCCCTCCAGGACAGTCCTCTCCCCCCAGAGTCTGGAAAGAAGCCTCCATTGGAGAGGAGAGTTATCCTGTGCCTCGTCAATTATGAATGCCCTGAATCTCCTTCGAATGGTCCTGAGAAGATCGTATCTCCTTTCCAGATCTGATCTTATGGCTGTCAATTCGGATATTGATTCTCCTGCTAACTTTGGATTATTCTCTAATGTGGATATCTGCTTTAACGCGGCCAGTATATGATCGTCTCTCCAAGGTTCATCGCCTATGGAATCTAGTTCTCTAATTACCTCTTGGGGGTAGTATTTACGACACACTTCTGGACATTTGGAAAGCAGAAGGTCGCTTGCCAGGGCCTGTATATCATCGAAATCGTGGACCTCTTCTCTTTCCTTCATCCTTCTCAGAATCCCTTTGAATCCTAGATGTGCTAACCTGAGATCATCCAGATTCCTAGCTTCTGCTTCTATGGTGAAGTAGTATCTCTCTGATTTTTCTCCTTGAGGAAGCCTATCTGGGATGGTGTCTGGTAGTGGGGACAGGGATTTCCCACGAGATAGAGGTGAGCAAGGAGGGGATGCCGAGTCTAGTAGCATTGCAATCTGAGCAAAATGGAGAGTCAGGGAACCAGTAGAGTCAGTCCATGCGTTCCTGATTCTATCTATTTCCAAGTTGAGTGCTTCTTTGGTAGATTCCTTGGTGTGCTTGTCCTTTATTGCGCTCCAAGACTTAACGCCCCTCGGCCAGTGGCTGTCATCAGGAATATTTTGTCTGGGAAATATGGTTGGAGCCCCAGATTGAACTGTTGATGCACTGGTGGTGCAATCGAGATGGTGCGCAAGCCATACTAATTGTTCCCATGTATCGGAAGGAATCTGTTGATTTAGTGCTAATAGACAGGCCATTCTCGATTCTTGGGGAATGCCCCCGGCGACCATTTCGGGAGATCCAAGGATGATGTCACAGTATCTCTCACTGCCTTCATTTATCTTCGAACACATTGACTCAACTAGGTGCCTATCAATTGTAGATAGGATTCTTTCCCTGAGTAGTAGGGGGTCTACATGGCCGTTCTTGTCAGTTATTCTCCTAAGTCCTTCCTCGATGAAGACGGATTTCTTAACAAGACCGCTGAGTAGCCTAGCTGCGGTCTTCCTACCAGAGTATCTCCTGGCTATTCTCTCTCTGGCCTCGAGGACATCTAACGCTATCTCTGCTGGAATGCCCGCATCGACTGCATCTCCAAGACCGGAGATTGAGCTTGGAAGCCTCCAAAGTGTATCGAGGGCGTCTTCGATAAGTAGTATCCTGCTTGCATCGGAAATATTCTCCCTGCTGAGAGCATCTCCTAGGAATCCTCTGTAAGGAGAGACTAATTGATTGAAGAAGGAGTCTATGGTCCCTATTGGGGCGTCCTCTAGAAGGGTTAGAAGCTGCTCTGGAAGGCCGGGATGGGTTACTCTTGGGTCGGCTCTATTCTGTTCGGAGACCGAGGAGGAGCCCATTCTCAGTTTCATTATCTCATCCCTCAACCTATGCCTCATCTCATCTGCCGCCTTGTTGGTGAATGTTAGTAGGACGACCTCTCCTGGAAGAAGCCCGGGGTGGTTCTCGGGAGCCACCGTCTCCGAAGAGGGAGAAATTAGGACCCCTCCTCTAAGTGGAGGGGGCCTTTCTGGGACTGGGAGTATTCTAGTGGCCCTTTGATCGCCACAAAGATAGTGCTCAATCACTCTGTCAATGATGGTCTTGGTCTTTCCTGTCCCGGCTCCAGCATCGATTACAATATGAGAATCCAAGTTTAGCGCAAGTCGCTGAGCAGTATTGGGAATCATCAGTAGTCATCCTCCATTTTGACTGCGCATATACTACTCACCGGGCAGTATCTGCATGCTGATTTGGATGGAGTTGGGTGTACTCTGCCTTCCACGGCCCCATGAGCAACCCCTAATGCAACTGAAAGTCGCTGGGCCATCCATGCTCTGAAGGGATCGCTCTTGGGATCGGTTGATTCGTCTGGGAATCTATGCAATCTGCTGGTCAGAGAAGTGGTCGTGCCTACTGACAGTGATTCTAATTCTGATCGATGGTTGCCTGAAGGCTCAACGAGATGTTCTGTAGAATGGCCAATGGTTGAGATACCAGCCCCTACAACCAAGTCTCCTGGGTGGTTGATCTCCCATGCTCTGGAATAAATTGCTAGTTGAAGTTCGTTGAGAAGGCCTTCCTTATTCCTATCTGAAGGCTTTTTCTCTGAGGTCTTCAAATCTCTGATAATTACTCTTCTACGAGGTTTCCAATCATTCGTTTCGAAGAGTCTTAGTGGAGCTATCTCATTTGATCCGCCATCGTCTAGCCATTCATTGCCTTCTTTATCGAATGGAATTATATCTACCCTGTCTATCTTCCCATTGATCATTATGGAAGGCAATTCTATCTGATTCGGACTGGTTTCATTTTGATTCAGAGAAATTTCTGAACCTGTCTCTGAACCATTAGAAATTTCCCATTCCAAAGCAATGGGCATTGAGTCTGAAAGTTGCATTTCTGATCTTATCATAGCTCCTATTCTACCTCCTAGCGGAGCTTTGACTGGGTTGGCTAGCCAATCTTTCCATTCACTGTGTGACATTCCGGTGAGCATTCTGAGTCTGAAGGTGGAAACACCATCGGATCGTTCCAGCCATGGTGCAAGTTTGTCGAGGATTTCGAGGGCTTTCTGCATAATCTCTTGCTCTTCTAATCCCGAATCGGCTAGATTGGTAGGAAAATGCCCATCTAGAGCTCCTGATATGTCCCTTTCCACTTGCTCTTGCATGCCTAGGACCTCACAAATAAGATCGTGATGTACCTGGTGAAGGAGGTCCCCATGGATTCTCGGATCAAGATCTTCGCTCTGTGTCTCTTCGTCTCTAATTCTGAGTCCTCTGGATAGCCATCCTCTTCGAGGGCATTTAGCCCATTCTTGTAGCCTGCTTGGCGACCATAGTTGTATTTCTTGATTGGCGCCATCTGAGTGGCCATGTCTGCTATCCGATACGACTGACCCGGACGGTAGTGGAGTAAATGGCCGGGGGTCAATGGTTACGGAGTTCTTTCCGTCGCTACTGGTGGCTCCGATGACTGGCCATCTAGTAGAATTACGAGGATTGTCTACTCCCTCTGGAGTCTTCCTAGTCAAATCGTCGTAGTCGAACAAAATAACCCTGTTTCTATATTCGGCGGGAAGGTATCCTTCCGAGTCCGCCTTGCTAGGTTGCCTTCTCTCCCTATCCCTCTGAAGCTCTACATCGAGGGGAATGGTAATCGCACTGGGATTAAGGGGAGGATTGCTTGAATTCTTCATGTTTCGAAGGAGTACTCCATCAAGTTGCTTAATGTCCCTGGGGCCAAGATTCTCCTCGGAGTTTGGATCGAAATGGACTGGTGGGGTACAGTAATCCAGAATTTCCTCCAAGGGAGGTGCCAGAGGTGTGGACTTATCCAAGCTGGGATCTATCAAAATCACTTTACTACAGCAATTGAGAATATGATAGATGTGATGACGGGCCCTAGTGATAGGGACGTCTGGTCTCAGAAGCTCGAACTTGTGTCTCTCCATTTCTCCTATGAAGGGTATTTTCGGCGACCTGAGATTCCAAGAGGGTGCTGATGTATTGGCGAGTATAGCTATGTCTGAGTTGCAACCGAGAGCGTCTTTTGGTGCCATGACTTTTAGTCTGGAGCTGATACCTGATATCGGAACCGGAAGAGAAGCGGTCTTGAGTATAGATGATAGCTCTGATACCCATTCTGAGCCTCCTGTAGGATGAGGCTGTCCGACTGAGCTTTGCAGTGACCTCAAGGACTCGTGCTCAGTTGTTATTGCATTTATGATGGAAGATATCGGTATTGTGTTTCCATCGAGTGAATCCACTGACATGGCAGTGTCTATTTGTTGAACAGTTCTAACGAGCCACTCATCCCCGGTAGATGGCGAGTTGGGCACTTCGAGAAGTTTTCCTGAGTGGCATCCAGTGAGAAGTCTTTGATCGGACAGAAGTGCTCTATCTGTCTTTTCTAGAAGTGGGAGTATTGACGACGCGAGTGCGATCATCCACCACTGAGTTGATTCTCGTGAGGGGCCCTTTTCGTCTTTCTTGGAGGGCCTGCATAGAGCCTCCATCCATCTCTCTAAAGCTCCTGGACCTCCTAGAATATGCTCTGACCTTGCAATTTGAGAAAGGAGCTCGATGTCAGGACGAGGCGCTATGCCACTGGTGCTGTCCTCGTTGTGGAAAGGAGAAAACGAGGAGAGTGATTCCTGTACAGCCAACAGTCTTAGCTTCTCCATTGAGAAAGAATTCGAGCCGTTACCGATGTTAGCCAACTCATGTAACCAGTGACCTAATGGAGAATATGTGATGGGATTCTTTAGTCCCGATATGGGCAGTCCCAAATCATGTATGATTTTGTTCCATCTGGATTGATTTTCTTCAAATGATGGATCGATGATTAAGACTGTTGAATTCGGTTCCTCGGATAGAAAGCCTCTGGCAATTGAAATAGAAGCCTCGAAAGACTGTTCCTCTCTATTAACAAAAACCCTGTCGACAGTTGGGGCATCTTTGTGATTGGATATATCGTGTCTGGGAATCCATTTTGGCAAATCATCTGGATCGGTTATCGGAAAATCATCCACCAGTTGAAACCCGTGAAATCCTAATCTATAACTCCCAGGGTATGTCAATTGATGAATGGGGCGAATTTTAGAAAGGGCGCTGAGTAGTTCCTGATCTGACTTGTTGATTGGGGAGGCATGATCAAGAATGATAATGCCATCAATATCCAGTAGTGTGAAAGGAGTTTCAACGAGTTCAATACCTTCCAGTATCTTAGAGGTTAGAAAGTCGGGATGAGTACCTCCCGTCTTCGATTCAATGTCTCTTAGAATCTCTATGAAAGAGTGTATTCCTGGACCGTCCCATGAGTCTGCAGAGGATTCTTTTGACAGGAAAGTGTGTAGCTCTGAGAGAGCGGTGGTCTTCCCCTCCCCCCAATGCATATTAGGCAGTGGATTGATGAGGGGGAAGGAAAGATTGGATGCTCTTTCTGAGCAGAAATTATGCAGTACCAAGTCAAAGGAAGGTCCCAAAGAAATCTTTCTCGGAATCCTTAGGTCCGCCATTAGGGAGGACTTGAGTGACTCCAGAGTGTGGTGGAGTGTCCTGTCGAAAGCGAAACCAATATCGCTGAGCATAGACATCTGTTGTCTTCTGCTGTTCTCATTAGCGTATATTGTGAGGATTTTCGAAGGGCCCCCATTGGAAATAGGTCGAGGATCTATTGCCTGATTGACGAAATGATCGAAGAGCCAGTTCGGAATTGTTCCAACTGGAGTCTCTTCAATTGTAATTGAGTCCTCATTCGACTTCATCGAGTCCCTCCTAGAATCAGCCATGGACGGCGGGGGTTATTCAACCCAACTGAGAGAAATGGTATTTAGGACAGTCTAGGACCTCTAACGTAAGCCATAGCAACCAATGATGTTAGCAGATAGGCTATGCTCGGAGGCGGAAGGGGAGATTCAGACGGAGAGCTATCAACAAGCCAATCGACCAGTATTGCTACTTTCAGGTCGTCTCCATCCCATAGCGACGGGAGGGGGACTTCTAATGTCCCTGATGAGTACTGACTAGAGTCCAGTGAAAGTGCCTCAAGAAGAACGTGTTCATATGTCTCTAATCCATTCGATCCATCTGGAAAATATGCCTCCTCTTCTATTAGAAGAATCCATGGTTCTAAGATATACTCTTCTTGTGTGACAATAGCTAGCGAGGAAATGTCCCAATCAAAATTAATGAAGTCCCCTGTCTGGTTTAGATTGAGTATTATATTTCCATTGAGGGGGCCGGTTGCTCCCATGGATAGGGAGGCAGTGTAATCGTCCATCAAAGAGTCTGAGTTGGACCTAGAACCGTAATGCATCCTCTCACCATCAACAACCTTTGTGGGCGCTAGTCGGGGTGCCCCCCCATTGAGGGTCACAGCGTGACCATAGATGTTCGTCCATCGCTCTTCGGTACTATTACTACCGAAAGGGTCACGTGGCTCAAACCAATGTCTATGATAGTGAATTAGTTCTACATTTGAGTCTCCTATGGCCTCGTTCATTATACCCTGCGTAGTTACGCAGTTAGTACACCATGTAGCTGTGTATATCTCAATTAAACTCGGCATTTCATCTACATTGTAGGAGTGTGTTTCTTCAGTATCATTATTCGAGGAGAGGTTCCAATGCACTGTGAAACCGATCGTTCCACCGTCTACTTGGACACCATCGGAGTCATACCTAGCATGGTCCCAGAACTGTTCTGTGGCGGCACTGGCCTGTAATGGAAGAAGAATCACTATCGTCATCATTACTGCCAAGATAACTCTCATGATACTTGGCGGAAGATTGTATTATTGAAGAGTTACTCATAGTTGTGCTGAATCTAGGGCACTGATTGTCCTCTGTACATCATCGTCGGTTATGTGCAGGTGTGTTACTATTCTTATTGTAGAGCTGTCAATTGTAAGGGCTTGAATGCCCATCCTTTCCAATCTAGAGATTAGCTCCTCGGCCCCTCCCTTGTCACATTTAACATACACCATGTTTGTCTGTACTTGTTCAAGATCGACTTCATAGGAATCCATTCTGTCAAGAGCTGTTGCTATCTCCATAGCCCTGTCATGATCTTCTGAGAGTCTGTCGATGTTGTTCTCCAGGGAGTATATCCCAGCGGCCGCCAGTACTCCTGCCTGCCTCATCCCCCCTCCGAACATTTTTCTCCACCTGTGTGCTTTGTAGAGGGTTTCGGTCGAACCCACTAGTACACTTCCCACAGGAGCCCCAAGTCCCTTGCTGAGACATACCGAGATACTATCGTACTCCCTAGCCATTCTCCTGGGACTCAGTGAGCTGGATATTGAAGCGTTGAAAATCCTAGCTCCGTCTATGTGGGACCTGCAATTGTTTTCCCTGGCAATCTTGGCGATTCCATCCAGTTTTTCCTTGGAGTAGCAGGTCCCTCCTCCACGATTAGAGGTATTCTCCACACATACCATGCTTCCGTTAGGATAGTGTCCTAGGCTTCCGTCACCTTTCCTAATTGAGGCTTCCACATCAGCTGGATCCATTATGCCTCCCTCTCCTGGAACGAGAGCTATTGAGCACCCTGATAGAGCAGCATATCCAC
Organism: Euryarchaeota archaeon UBA463; assembly: GCA_002501805.1. Classification (GTDB taxonomy): domain Archaea; phylum Thermoplasmatota; class Poseidoniia; order Poseidoniales; family Thalassarchaeaceae; genus MGIIb-O5. The sequence continues at coordinate 46,294 of DAOI01000008.1, forward strand.
CTCCCTCGTAAACGTAAATATGGCTGTATCTCTCTGTTATGACCTCGTCTCCAGGCTCGGTCTGCGCCCTAATAGCAATCGCGTTCGACATAGTTCCCGATGGGACAAAGAGTGCCTCTTCCTTTCCGAAAATATCTGCTACCATCTCCTGGAGCTCAATAACGGTGGGGTCGTCACCCAATACATCATCACCCACAGATGCCTTAGCCATAGCCTCTCTCATCTCTGGAGTAGGCTGGGTGACAGTGTCGCTTCTCAGGTCCACCAGCTCGCTAGGATAGTGTCGCATAGGGGTCCCAGAAGGTGTTTGCATATCAAATGAGTATGAAAGCGGTAATTTTCACATACAGTGCTACGCACTGAAAAAAAATTACATTTAAACTGGAGGAAACTAGATATTTTTCTGGATATCAGGTGTTTTCAACTACACCGGCTATTATCAGAAACCTCAAAATTTGCTATTTTAAGCATTTTTTTTAGGTCTTAGTTATAAGATATGAGTCATGTGGGCAACCGCTCACTGAGTGAGGAGGAAAAAACAATGGAAATGGATATGAACGCGATGAAAGAAGAGATTGGCGGTGCCTTCGTGGTAGCGTGGCTCGTGGTTGGCATGGGCTGGGGAAGCCTTGGTGCGGCTGTCGTTATGGCAGGTGTATGGATGGCATTCTCAGGTGCTCACGTACTACCGGTGATAACATGGATGCATATGATGACAGGAGATCTCAGTGACGCTGAGGGCAACTGGATGCCTAACGGTATGCGACTGCTAGCGCAGATCGTAGGAGCCCTATTGGCCATCCTAATGATGACCGAGATGGGAGCGATAGAGTCGACATGGGATCAAGTACAACCAGGATTCGATGCACCTGATGCATGGGGGGCGATTACGATGGTAGCCGCTGGTGCTATCTTCTGGACAATACACACCAGAGCTGATTCAGCATGGGTGAGCGGTTTCGCCGTAATGGCTCTAGCTGGAATGATGGGGATGACCTACGATGTAATGGCTGGAGAAGTCGTTGCTGCTACAGTAAGTACGACCGGTGCCGGTGAAATGGCATCATCAATCGCTAGTTCAGGTCACGAGATTGCAGCAATTGCACAGGCCTGGATAGTTGACGGTCTTCTCTGCGGTCTTGGGGCACTAGTTGCTGTCAAGGTCGACGAGATGGTCTGAAATCTATAACAGGACCAAGAAAACGTAAGGCGGGCTGGGGGGATTTCCTCCCAGTCTGCCGATTATCAAAAATATCTCAATGAATTCACTTCACTAGTGGAAGGCTACTAGTGATTGAGTCAATGTCACTTCTCTTACCCGGACCTAGACCAACCACAGTCACTGTTCCCGGGGGAATCTCGGTATGTCCAGCATCCTTCACCATGCAGGATATTATTCCGCTCTCCGCGGCTTCTCCATATATCCTCCTCAGCCCTTCTAGGTGAGGGGCAGAGACGACAATCTTCCTAGCGCCTTCTCTGAGATACCTGTCGAGCATTCTACTATCCTTGGAGCTTGCCTTGAGTACGCACTCTGATACTGCATGTCCACACTGTGCCGCCAGCTTCCCCTTGGTTAGATTTAGATCGGCCCTAGTGACTAGGACCATGGTTAGCTCAGATGCTACTCTTGACAGGGCTTACCACCACCTCTCTACTAGTAGAGTGCCTTGACATGATATCGGATATCGGCTCGGCCATCCACGCTGCGAAGGCGATATTGCCGACGCCGTGGACCAAATCGAATGGTAGGCCCGCCAATATGTACACTGGAAGAGTCTCAAGAGGGAGGGTGTGCAATACGCTTGCTGAGACGACCCAGTCGAAAACGAAGGCTACAACGAATGAGACACTGGCCACTCTAGGAACGGAAATCTTGTCATCGACCCTGAGGCTCTGCGATAGCAAGGCACCCGTTACTCCAACTAGTGACCATCCCAGTGCCTGGTAAAATGTCCAGAGGCCATGGCCCATTACCAGATTAGATGAGATTGCGATTATCGTGGCCACACTAATAGATCTTGTAGCCCCGTAATGAATTCCCACCAGAAGCACAACCACGGTAACCGGTTGCACGTTGGGGAGCGGTTCGAGGAGTATCCTTCCCGTGATTGCGAATATGGTCATCAATGCGAGGATTGTCAGGTCACTTCCGGAATCTAGGGATTTCTCGGCCTTCCACATTGACCATGCCACTACTGCCAACAAGGAGAGATTGAGAACAAGTGTCTCGAAGGGGGAGAGAACTATTGCATGTGCGTCCAGCATTGTATCACTCTCCCAGTGATGAGAGGGCCAGTCTATTCATAATTCCGCTCATAAAGTACTCACCATGTCTCTATATTCCAACTTATTACATCGCCCTCTTCCATCACCAAACTGCCAATTCCGACCACGGAGTACCGGCCATTATGGGTCAGGCTCCAGTATGCTCCGTTGAAATCGCCTTGGACCTCTTGATCGTTCAGGCCTCCAATAGTATGGACGAATTCCCCCCAGTTGGGGTTCACGGAGTACCCCACGGCCAAGTGCCCTCCGGCGACCCTTGTTGCGTCCATCATGAAATTCATCCCATCTGTGTAACCCTCGAACCCCCCAACGCAAGCGCCAGTTAGATTGAGGTCGTAATTGACTCCGATCATGGAACCATCAGCATTAATCATCGAAACCCCCGAAGAATATACAGGATGAGGATGTTCCACTGGGAAGTAAATGCATATCGCTTGGTTTTCATCCCATTCGTTTGGCAGTCCGACGTGAGATGACTCGCTATCACTTACGAATCTAGCAACCTCTTCGTTAACTGAGTCTGTGATGAAAGGTAGAAGGAGTAACACGGTATAAAGTAAGGCAATGGAACCTAGTCTAAGTTTATCCGACATGGAGTTATTTCCATGGTAATTGGGTCCTTAAATTTTGCAGTTATTACATCCTAACTTCAGAGATTCTGCTTACTTATCTTGTCTCTGAGAACCTGGCTTACTATCTTCCCGTCAGCAGAGCCTCCGAGCTTCTGCATCACCAACCCCATTAGTGGCCCCACAGCTGACATCCCTCGCTCGGAGATGAAATCGGCTTTCTCGATCATAATTGCCTCCACAGCATCCTCGACCTCACTATTATTGGCAGGGATGAACCCCCGAGATGTAGCCTCAGATAGCATCCAATGAATCAAATCAGTGATTTTTCTCCTAGACGATTCTTCCACGAGGGGAAGAATGCCCTCCCTGGTTATTTGGCCTGTCTCCCTTAGGTGGACTGCCACAGAAAGTGCGGGGACGTTGGAAGTTCCGAATTCCAGTAGAGCGCTTGCCCAAGCCTTGGCTGGAAGGCCAAGATCTCCCTCTATTCCCTCGAATAGAATATCGTCTAATTCTCCGTTGAGAACGGATTCTGCTTGGTTATGAGATATATCCAGTTCGGACAGCCTCTGTAATCGCTCGTCTGAACTTGGAGGTAGGTTCGAACATATTGATTCCCATCTTTCGATAGAGATTTCTTGCAGGGGCACATCTGTCTCTGGATACATTCTTGCACCCCCTGGAAGAGGCCTGAGTGCAGTGGTTGTTCCATCGTCTGGCTGGCCCTTCCTGACAACGACGTTTCTCACTTCTTGAGGGATTCTGTGATATGCCATTCTACATCTTTCTATGACAGATTCCAGAGCTAGCTTTGCTTGCCAGTGTGGGGCAACACAGAATGCGAAGGCGTCGCTCTCTGAAAGCTCCAACGATGTTCTTATTGTGATTACATCTTCTTCTGATATTCCATACGATGGCAGTTCGTCTGAATGGAAGATTCCAGCTACTCCTGCTAATTTTGCCGCGCTGGCGAGCTCCCTTCCTAGACGAGGTAGCTGAGCTCCTTGCTGATCTGGAGACTTTGTACCCAGCTTTCCTTTGAATCCTGGAAGCCTAACGGCAAGAGGAGTTGCTCCTTCAGAAAGAGCATTGCTGACCATCGAGGACTCACATGACAATAGTGATTCGGAAATATCATGGAACTCCATTGGAACTCTGGATTTGGCAGCCATTGCCACCCTATTTTCTATCGTTATCTCAGTATCTCTTCGATCAGGAGGAAGTGGGGGCAATTTTGCTTCATCTCTCAACTGATTTGTCAGTCTATACATGTGTAGCTGTCTGGCCATCTCGATTCTTATTATTCTTGGAATCCACTCTAAATCCTGACATCCCTTGATCTCAACCCTGTCACCACAAGCGATACTGACATTGAGGTCTTGCCTTATGGATCCCAAACCTCTTCTTACCCTTCTTGTATCCCTTAGTAGGGAGCCCAGTGCAATGGCAGATTCCTTTGCATGCTCGGGAGTGGTGATATCAGGGTCGGTGGCTATCTCCACTAGTGGAAGTCCTAGCCTATCCAGGGTATATGTCACTACTTCTCCGTCGGGGGTTGATTTGGTCTCGAGCTTTCTCGCAGAGTCCTCTTCTAAGCATATCACTGAAACACCTACTTCTCCGGTGTCTGTAAGCAATTGGCCATTCGTAGAGACTAGTGTGGTCCTCTGGAATCCGCTCGTGTTGGAACCATCGACTACTGTTTTCCTCATTGGCTGGAGGGCGGGCACGGGTTTTGCGTGTAGCATAGCAGACATTGTCAGCACTACGTCTACGGCATCTTGATCATGAGGAAGGGGGGGGGCCTCATCCAACTCGATTAGTCCTGCATTTGGAGGTTGGACATACACGAAGGTTCTGTTTCTGCGTTGTTCGAACCTTGCCGCGATGTCTATCTTCCCTCCCTCTCCTTGAGATGCTCTGAGTCTCCTCTCAGAGTGGTTCCAGTCTTCTGGGATATCCTCGATTCCGAACTCATACAGCTCACTGGGCATTCTAGAGTGTAGCTTTCCCGTAGCTAGTTGCTGGTGTATCTCGAGACCACACATGAAACCTAAGGAGTCTGGGTCCAAGGAAGCTGGATTTGAGACGTCTCCCAGTGGCTCCATGGTCTAACGAGTAGGCTTTTACTCATAGGCTCAACGGACGAAAGAGTATGTTCCTCCACGGGGAGAGAAAATTTCTCCACTGATACTCATAGAGGAAATTACTCCATCGACCTGTCCCTCGTTGATCCCCAGATCAGTAGCCCTGTTGTAAATCTCGTCAATGTCTGCAGTTCCTCCTCTCTCCATACAAATGCCTCTAATGATTTTCCTAACGTTCCTGTCGATATTCCTCTTTGAAGCGGAAACTCCAGAGTGAATCTCTGACTCATCCTCGATATTTGAGTCCTCTCTCCAATGCTTGTAGACGGCCAAGGCCATCTTTGCATCGTTTTCATCTGCCGTGTGTTTTAGATGCATTCTGGCATGTGCTTCGGTAAGTCGGATTAGTGCTTCGATAGCCCTAGCAGTAATCGGAATTGGCCTGTCCTTGTCCCCATCGCCCTCATACTCTCCTGGAGACCTGTCTAGCGCGGCAGTCTCATTCCTGACCTGAACATAGTAATCTGAAATCATCAACTTTGCCTTGTCATTTAACTGCGGGAAGAACGTTCTCTTGGCGTATGCCACATATTTTCTAAGGAAATCCATAGTTAGGTGCTTGTTTCCATCTACTCCGATACCAAATACCTCTCCTTCCTCTGTCTCAGAGGGCTCAAAGGGCAGGTCCTGTAGGCTCATTTCACTTGGTGATGAGCTTCTTATGTCGAGTATGTGCGTTGCTATTTTAGTGTCAGTAGACTTTTCAGTATCATCTCTGATTAGCCATAGTAAGTCAAATCTTGATGCTAGTGGATAAGGCAAGTCGGTCTCTTTGAATGAAGTCATGATTGATGTCCTTTCATTCCTATTTGAGAATCTCCCGTCTTTCGGATTTGCCGCTGCGAGGACCGCGCACCTAGAGGGGAGGGTTGCTGTTATTCCTCCCTTTGCGACGAAAATCTTCTGTTGTTCCATCGCAGGGTGCATGGCGCTACGATCGTCTGGGGAGATTTTGTCAAACTCATCAATAGCTGCTAATCCTCTGTCTGAAAGAGGAAGAACCCCCGCCTCCAAGGCAAACCTGCCATCTCCGAAGGAGTCCCTGATTGCCGCCGCAGTTAAGCCGGCACCCGAAGTCCCTCCCCCAGAAGCAAACTTTCCCCTAGGAGAAATATTGGACATGTATCCGAGAAGCTGAGACTTAGCAACACCAGGGTCTCCCATCAGTAGAATATGGATGTCACCCCTTAGATACGTATCATCAGCGGTTTTCCTCCTTACTCCTCCAAACAGCTGTAGTGCTAGAGATCTTTTGATTAGCTTGAGCTTGTCATTGGCGAATATTGACGGAGCTATAGATTTCTGCATGAGCGTCAATAATTCACCCGATGCGGCAATCTCTTCGATTTGCTCTCTTTCCTCATCATTTATCTTAATCTCAGTGAAAGGAACACTCTCGTGTCTGGAGCTAATCATTTGGTATACGATATCGAACATTGGGGTCTTCTTGTTTCTCTTTATCTCGGACCTCACTACAGGAATCACATTTGCAGTTATTCTTTGCCCGGGAAGGTGCTTGTTGACTAAGTCGCCTTCCAGCAGTACATTGGCCCGGGAAGGTTGTGCCCCACTAGGTACATTCTCAGGTAGCTCCTGAATCTCCAGCCATTGGTTGTTTATCATCCGAGAGCTATTCAATACTAGGTTGAATCTGGTCGAGTCGTTCCCTCTGATTGAACGTCCACATCCAGTGGCCTCAGGGCATCTCAACGGCTCAATCAATTCGCTTTCATTGGTCTGATCTATTTGTTGGGAGTTACCACAGGACTCACACTCGAAGACAGCAACATGTATCCTAGGCTTCAATTGGGACATTTTTGTTACTATCACGTCTAAGCTCCTCAATTTGTCTATATCTCTTGATCCTATATCTCTGAGTGGGCTTAGGGTGTCTCTTGGAAGATCGGAAAGTATGACTCTTGCATCTAGATCTTCTCCCCTATCTCTACAAATTTCACTCAGTACCTTGTGTCCACTGGAGATTATACTACGGGGGTTGCTCAGGATATCCTCTGCGAAATCTGGATCGAATCCGGTTAACTCATGGAATGATACCTCGACGATGTGACTAGTAGTTTGCTTTGAAAGAAGGAGTGTGATCTCATGCTCCTTGGCCTCTGAGAGAAAGGTCTTCCATCTGGCAGCTGAATCATGAGTAGCCATCGTCATCTTCTAACCTCCGGGCATATGAGACGGGAAGTCACGGTCTATAACCAAAATGTATGGTGATGTTGACCCCCTTTGTTCCAGTGGAGATTTTTTTCTTTTTTGAGGTGATTTTGAGGGATTTCGCTCTTCCACTGGAATGATGATGGTTTTTTGCCGATTGTGAAAAGTTCCTTAGAGAAGTTGAAATCATTGCTTGTGATACGAGATACATGGAGTACACGCGTTCGGGCAGTGATGTCCTTGTACGGCTCGACCCAGGAGAGGAGATTCATGCCTCACTGAAGGCATTGGCGAATGACCTTGGATTTGACGCGGCTGCGATAACCAGTGGGATCGGGAGAACCCGTGACAACCAGTATGGCTACATGGATGGGGAGGGTGTTTACCAAAGGAGGCCCTTGGACTCACCATCAGAGCTAGTGAGCTTGTCGGGTAATATCGCACGTACAGAAAATGGCGATCCTTTCACTCATATCCACTGTTGCTGGTCTGATGACGATAACAACGTTCATGCTGGTCATATGTTTCAATCGACAGTGCATGTTGTTGCAGAAATACATCTCAGAGTGATGGACAATGCGATTATGACTCGATGCCCTCTTGATGATCTTGAGCTACTTGGCTTAGAGTTTGGCTGAAAATATGGATCTGATGAAATGAGGGTTTTGTTCGCTCATGGTTTCGAAGGGGGCCCATCAGGGTCCAAGCCCACGTACATGAGAGAAGTTCTTGGCTGGGAAGTTACCTCTCCAATAATGTCAGAGCTTGGCTGGGATATAGAAAGCCAGACCAAGGTCCTGCTCAGGTACATTGATGAGAATGATTTTGATTTGGTAATTGGTTCTTCTATGGGGGGTTTAGCGGCTGCCAATGCCTCATCGATGCGGAGTGATTCTGATTTTCGATTGCTCCTGATTGCTCCTGCGTTCGGCCTATCGGACAGTTGGGAGGGATTATCTGAAGACGAGCTTGCCAGCTGGAAGGGTTCTGATGTGAGGACTTACAGGGGGTTCGAACTGGAGATTGATCTTGATTGGAATTTCATGGAAGCCGCTAAGAGGATGTCGTGGCCTGAAGTGGCTCATCATACCACTATTGTTCATGGTTCGAAAGACGATGTCGTCTCGTTATCTGTCTCGGAGACTGTCTCCAGTATCTCAGAAATAGTAGAGCTCGTGGTAATCGATGATGGCCACAGGATGAAGAAGTGCCTTCCAAAATTAGAGGGCTTAGCATCTGATCTAATGTCCCGTTGAGCCGAGGAAGTATTCTCCTATTTCTGGATCTGTGAGAATCTCCTTCGCAACTCCTGTATGAACTATCTTACCGTTGGATACGATGTATCCTCTATCTGATCTGGCCAGTGAGAGACGAGCGTTCTGCTCTACAATGAGGACTGTTATTCCCTGTTCCCTTAGTGAGTCTATTCTTTCGATGATTTGCTGTTGATAGAGTGGTGAAAGCGCGGCGGTTGGCTCATCTAGGAGCAGGAACTTCGGGTCCGAGATCAGCGCTCTGGAGATAGCAAGCATTTGTCTCTCCCCTCCTGAGAGAGAGGCGGCTAAATCATGGACCCGGTTTCTTAGGTCTGGGAACATATCTAGTGCTCTTTCTATTCTCTCGCTCAATAGGGCACTTGAGAGGCTGTTGCCCCCCATCTGGAGGTTCTCCATAACAGAAAGCGAGGGGAAGACATTGTCCACTTGGGGGACGTATGCTATTCCTTGGTTGACTAATTGATCTGTTCTCCAACCAGATACCTCAGTACCGTTGTAAAAGACCTCCCCCGAGTAATATGTGGCAATTCCAAAAATCGTCTTTATCAGTGTTGATTTTCCACATCCGTTTGGACCAATGATGGTGACGAACTCCCCCTCCTCGACATAGAGATCAATTCCATAAAGAATCTGAACGGACCCGTACCCGCCTTCTAGGTTATTCACTTCCAGAACCCTGGTCATTCTATTCCTCCTCCGTCTTTCCAGCAGCGCCAAGGTACGCCTCGATTACCTTTTGATTGGCTCTCACCTCATCTGGCGTTCCTTGCATGAGCACCTCTCCTTCGTTCATCACGACAATTCTGTCGACTCCCTGTCTCAGTATGAAGTCCATATTGTGCTCGATGATAAGAATCGAGATTCCGGTTTCGTTTACGATATTTCTGAGATTGTTGAAAATCTTCATTGCTAGAGGCCCAGCTACCCCTGCTACTGGCTCATCTAGGAGTAGTAGCTTCGGACTCCCCATCATTGACCTCCCGATATCGACCAGCTTTGACTGCCCTCCTGACAACTCACTGGCTAGGTTATGTGCCATGTGAGGGACTTCTAATTGATCGAGTGCATGATATGCATCCATGAGCCTTTCTCGCTCGGATGGATTATTTCGGGACAAGATTGCTTTGAGGAATTCTTTTGCATTTGTTCCGAACTGCTTCCTAGGAGGAACCATTAGGTTCTCTATTACAGTCATCTCCCTCCAGAGGTTTGTGTGCTGGAATGTTCTTGTCATTCCTCTGTTCTGAATCTGATCTGGCCTAAGTTCAGAGATGTCCTCACCAAACATCTCAATCTTTCCGGACGTCTGTTCTAGTAGTCCGCTAATACAGTTGAATGTGGTCGACTTACCACATCCGTTTGGACCAATCAACCCAACGAATTCGCCTTCACCCACCTCAAAAGAGACGTCCTTTACTGCAATCAGCCCTCCGAACTCCTTCCGAAGACTCTGTACTTTCAGAACTGGTTCAGTCACTTTATTCACCTCCGTCTGGTCTAGTAGGTCTGATCGGGACTTCTGGCAATAGGCCCTTGGAGTTGAACTTGAGTGAGAACAGCATCAGACACCCGATTAGCATGAGCTTGATGTAAACCATGTCCGCACTAACTGCCCCTGCGAAGAACGACTCATTGATGGATCTCTCACCAAGAGCAAGTGCGGCGAAGAGGAATACTGCGGCTCCTGAAAAACCAATATCGAAAAGGCTCTCTAATCTGGTAATGTAACCTACAAGTGCCGCTATGGCGAAGATAGTGGCTACATCCCATTGATTTGTTATTATCCACTCGAATAGAGTGTCTATTCTGTCAGCGGTAACATGTAGAGGCAAGTCTGAAGAACCCTGAGCCGCTACCAAGACATTGAATACGAATTCCATCAGAACTATGATGAAGGCCCCGACAACCATTCCCCTGTTATTGGATGTGCCTCCAATGATGAAGGCCGCCCATACCAAAAATGTAGAACGCGCAGGGGACATGAAGCTCGCATCGAAACCTGTGAGCTTCCAGGCCCAGAGTGCTCCAGCAAGTGCAGCTATTGCGGCTCCTAGAGCGAGGCTGGCAGCCTTGTGAGTCAAGATGTCGTGGCCATGGTGCTGGGCAACCTCCTCATCCTCTCTGATAGCCTTGAGTACTCTTCCCCAAGGCGATGAGAGTAGTCTGGAGAGTAGTGTCCATACGATAATCACTGAGGCCACGGATAATAGCATTAGCATCATCATGTAAGGAGCCGGTTCGCCTAGGTTCAGTAGCTCACCTATGTAGTGGGCTGGAGTGCTGTCTAGCAAAATGTCATCCCTGCAGACGTCGGGACTAGCCCACTGTGTATCTGGGCCGGACTTCTCCGATCCACAGAACCACCAGTCCTCCAATGGTAGTGGATATCCTGATATCCCGATTGCAGAAGCAACCGGACCCGCTCTCAGAAGTGGTTCTCCAGCTAGGAGAACTCTTACAATCTCCCCAAGCGATATGGTCACTATGGCAAAGTAGTCTGTCCTCAATCTAGCAGTAGGATAGGCAAGTAGCCAACCGATGGCGGCGGATAGTAGCATAGCCACTATTGTGGCCTCCATGATACCCCAATCATATCCGAACACTCTTTCTGGAGCGGTTAGTATTGAGACTGTAATCGCCCCAATAGAGACGAAGAAAATGATTCCGAAGTTTACCATTCCGGTATACCCGGTATGTAAGTTTAGAGAAAAGGCCATCAAGATGAAGATAGAGAGTGTGAGTAGTACGTTCGATACCTGGAGGACTTTCTTGAACTCATAATTGTCCGATTCGGCTATTGGGAGCCAAACTAGGAACATAACTAAGATCGTTATGAGTATGTAGAACGAAATCCAGGACCCCAATGGACTCTGTCTTCCGTACATCTTGAGATTTGTCTTACGACTCTCTGGAATTTTGAGTATCTTCATTACTGGTTCAAGGAATCTGAGTGATAAATCGATAGCGTGGGACTTCAACTCCCCTGGTTTGAAATAATTACTCAATCTCTCCCTTTGTCGTTTAACCATTCTTTCATGGTTCCTATCCAGCTCTGATAATTTTTGCCTAATATCAGATATTGGAGAGGGGGTTGAGTCGAAGATGGATTTCCATTTGGAGAATAGTGGGAATGATATTTTCTCATTCTCCTTGCCATTCATTATCCTGATTCCTTCATACGCAGAGAATGCCCATAGTAATACTAATGCTAGTGGCCAAATCAAATCTCCTGCGTCGACAATAAAGTTGACGAGATCAATCTCGAATCTCATTTGATTGAGCCAGGACTGTTGCATATCGGCCAGAGCGCCTGGAATCCATTGTTCGGCTTCGAAAGGCGTCATTCCACTGGGGGCGCTGGTCTGATCCAACAGATGGGTCTCCGTCAGAGGACTATCTTCCAGTATTAGCTCTCCATCGTTCCTCCCGGTCAGAATTGCTAGATTGGTTTCGGCGAACTCGTTTTCCTGGCAGGACTCAGCACAAGAGCCATCGGCAAAGGAGTTCCTTTCAACAAAATTGCTGAATCTGTGAAATACGTATGAGGCCAAGGCGATTACAGAGAATGTTTGCATCCTGTGTGTTCTGCCCCTCCACCAGTGATGCAATCCGAAAATTCCAGTAGGGAGTAGTGCTAAGCCAGTGGCTATTTTGGCATCTGTTTCCGTATTGACCTCCTTCTTATTGCGAAGTCTGTCAATCTTCCACTTCTCGTATGCGTCTCCGATCCCTTCGGGCATTATCATTAGTATTGCGACTAGGAAAATATAGGGCATGACACCATCCAAGGCAGAGTAGTTAGAACGTCCGAGTGGTGACCCTATGCCAATCAGTACAGGAGATGAGAGTGCTCGTACGAAGCCTACGATGATAGAGCCCACGATGGCACCTGGAATGGATCCTATTGTCCCTAATACAATGATAGCGAATGACGGGAGGAGTAGGGTGAAAGCGGTCTCTGGACTGAATCTGAGTGTCATTGCGAATATCGCGCCACCCATTCCAGATATTCCAGCAGACAGGAAAGCGCTCGAAAGGTGAACCCTCTCAACGTTGATTCCGCTACTGGCGGCAAGCTCTGGATTATCGGCAACCGCCCTCATCCTCCTGCCAAGTCTTGTCTTGTTGAGTAGGAGCATCAGGAGGAGCACCGATGAGAAAATTACGAATGGGACTGCTCCCTTGTAATATGCGTAGTTGGTGGTAGCTTGTGTTACGCAGTCTGCAGTGGTATCATAGAGTTCATATGCTGGTTTTGAAGCTTCAGTCACTATTCTGGATAATATAGGCTCGCCTGTTGTTTCGTCTACACCCGTCTGCTCGCAGGTCCACTGAGTATAGGTCCTGCCCTCATCTATCGACCTGTCTCCGAGATTGAGTCTGAGCTTGGTAGTGGGTATCTCCCACCTCAGATTTGGCATCCTCCAGTCTCCCTCTGGCTCGAACATGTTTCTTCCAGAGCCAAATCTTAGGTAAGTGATGGCCCTCAGTATAAGGGCGACACCCAGAGAAGCGATCATCATGACCTGGGGGGTGGCCTTCGTTCTTCGAAATCCCCTGTAGACCAATCTGTCTATGATAACTCCAGCTAGGCCCGTAAGGACGAATGCAGCGATTAGTGTGAAGATTAGGACTGACCAAGTTAGAACACCGTCCTTAGTAGTGCTTAAGCTAGAAAGGGGGAAGAAGTAGTCACTCCAGATCATTATCATTGAGAGATACATTCCGATCATGAATAATTCAGATTGGGCGAAGTTACCATACCTCTGGACCTTGTAAGTTAGAGTGAGTCCTATGGCAATTGCTAGATACGTTGAGGACCAAGTCAGAGTGCCTGTAGCTACTGAAACTATATCCAGAGTGAAGGATGCTCCCTCTCCAAGTCCGATGAGAAGAATATCGAGAGTTAAGAAAGTGACCAGGATCATGAATAGCGGGGAAGTGAGTAAGGCTATGGTTCTGAAATTACTTGGAGTTACATCATCAAAAAATACCTTGACAATGATGAATCCAGCTGTTAGAGACTCTACTACTTGGAAGAGCCATACCATATCATCAGGGATCCCCCCGCCAAGAATTGTGTCGACAATATTGAGTAAGCCTATCCCGTTTGAGGTTCCAAGCAAGTTGGCATCAACGAAAAGGATCGTTGCAATGAGTATCCTTCGTACTCCCCTAGGGAGATTCGAGTACTTGTGCCGAGCCTCATGCAGCATCTACTACACGTACCTTCATCATTTGAATAAAATTGTTGGGGCAGTGCGGCGGGAAAACCCCGCCGCACTGCTTTACGTTACCAATCAAACGATTCCGTTGACTGGGTCCCAGTTCCTGGCACAGTCGTATGAGACTGTGTCTGCGGTTGCATCGTGAGAGAACTCTCCGATACAGAAACCAGCTGCTGGAACATCTCCGTTTGCCATGAAGGTGATTCCTCCACTGGCTCCTTCCAGACCGTTACCGGTCCCAGCGATTGCCATGTCTGGCGTGATGCCAGGGGTGGCCAGGGCTGTGAAGGCGGCGAAAGCCACGATGTAGACAGCGTCGAACGCCTCTGCAGTGTAGATTCCTCCAGCACAGTCAGGGTTTGCCATGCACTGTGCTGCGAAGACCATGCCTACAGTGGTCATTCCACCTGCGGCTGCAGGCTTAGTGGCGATTACGCCATCGACCAAGGACTTGTCAGCCATATCGGCTGCTAGCCCTACCTCGGCAATTCCATCAGCGCCATAGATGGCTCCAGTGAATCCCTGCAGGGACATCTCCTCGATTAGCATAGCTCCATCAGCGGCGTATGAGACCATCATTACTGAGGTACATCCGTCATTGACGACCGTGCTCACGATTGTGGAGAAGTCAGTAGCTGTCTCCTCGTATCCAATCTGTGTGCAAATGCTTGCCGAGTCCATGTTGGCGACAAAGGCGTCTGCCAGTCCTGATCCGTACGCATTGGTCATGTGAATAACTGCGACGTTGTCCTGCGCATCAGCGGTCATGACTTCAGCAACTACCGATCCCTGGAACGCGTCGCTTGGTACGACACGGTAGAAGGATGGGTATGCAGTAGCGTCAGACAGAGCTGGGCTTGTGCTGGCATAGGACACCTGTGGGATTCCAGCTGCGGATAGCACCGCGTTGGCTCCCATGGATGCGCCGGAGCAGGCTGCTCCAACGACTCCCCATACTCCAGCGTCTACGAGTGTCTGGGCGGCCGAGCCACCCATGGTGCTGTCGCAACCAGAGTCTGCATAGACTATCTCGAACTGGACACCGTTACTGTATCCGATCGTGTTGGCTAGACCTAGAGCGATCTGTGATGCCGCAACGAATCCGTTTGCATAAACGGCGATAGGTCCAGTGGCGTCGTTCAGGAACCCGATCTTGACTGTGGCGCCCATGAACGGTGCTGCAGTTACTCCGGCTCCTCCGGCTTCCCACATCCTGTCGCAGTTGAAGTACTCTCCAAAGGTTGGTACGTGAGCGAAGGTACAGACATCGTAGCCTGATCCTCCAACGTCTCCGTTGTCCAAGAAGGTGTGAGTGCCGCTGTCTCCAGCATATGCATCGCCTACCATGGGCACGTGCATGCCCATATTCTCTCCGTCCTCCATCATTGCTGCGTGACCGATCATCATTACTGCATCGTACGCCTCAGATGTGAAGATTCCAGTGGAGCAGACAGAGTCGTCAGAACATGCGGCTGCGAAAACTCCAGCACCTGCTGCTGCGGCTCTAGGCCTTGTTACCTCGATTCCGTTTGCGGCTGCTGGGTTGGTGTAGTCTGCTAGAGCAGCCTCTCCGGCCATTCCGTCAGCGCTGAAAATCGGTATTGTTGCACCCATAACTGCCATGGTCTCGACGATCATAGCTCCGTCAGCGGAGTAGGATCCTAGGAAGACTGAGTCGCAGCCTGCGTCCATAACTGCCTGAACGGCGCTCTGGAAATCAGTTGCTGTCTCCTCGTAACCTGCCTGTAGACAGACGTTGTCCTCGCCCAGGTTGAGCGCTACTGCGTCTGCTAGACCTGCACCGTAGCTGTTGGTCATGTGCACGACAGCGGTGTTGGAAACTCCGCTTGCCATTATCATGTCAGCAGCAGCCTGACCCTGCAGAGCGTCGCTTGGGACGATTCTGTAGAAGTGAGGGTATGCGGTTGCGTCACTCAGAGCTGGGGATGTGCTAGCGTAGGATACCATAGGGATTCCAGCAGCCGCTAGGACTGCGTTAGCACCCATTGATGCTCCAGAGCAAGCGGCTCCAGCCACTGCGACAACTCCGGCGTCCACGAGGGACTGAGCTGCTGTACCGGCCGTCTGACCGTCGCATCCGGAGTCTGCCTCGATTACCTCGAAGACATAGTCGTCTCCCATTGCGTTTAGGTCGTCCATGGCTGCTCCCCACGCGAAGGTGAATGGAGCTGCGAACTGAGCTATTGGCCCTGTTGCGTCATTCAAGAAACCTAGCTTGATTGTTACGGCTGGGTCTTCAACGACTGGTGCAACGAACATTGGGTTTGCTGCTCCCATGTAGTGAGCGGCTAGCTCGTCAGCGACAGCGTGAGCGATGTCAGCATCGAATCCGACTACTGATCCATCGTCAGCATAGCTCTCGAATGGAGGGTAGAACGGATCTGTGCAAAGCCTTAGGCTCCCGGACTCCAGAACGGCTGTCAGATCGCTTCCCTCAGTAGGTACTGGGTAGGAAGTAGCTGTATCCATAGTGGTGTCATCGGCTAGGGTTACTGCACCATCGAAACTGGCGCCGTAGATCAGGTCGTACTCACCAGAGTCGACCATGGCTCCAATTGCCATGTTCAGTGCGCCAAGTAGCTCTCCAGAGGAATCCCCCTGCACAGCCATACCGAAGTTCTCATCCGAGAAGGTGACCATCAAGTCACCCTCTAGGGACAGAACGGGGGCGTCACCCATTGCGTAGTGTACGTCGCCATTGTTCAGAGCGGCGATTACCGAAGGGAAGTCGTCGTAAGCGCTGATCGTAGCTGCACCCAGGTTATCCTGAGCATACAGGTCAGAGGTGGTCCCCGACTGTACGCCTATAGTGGTGCCTTCTGCGTTCAGGTCTGCGACGGCGCTGATAGAAGCGGCGCCAGATCCACCGATTACACCCTGGCTACTTGTGTAGTAGGCCCTGGTGAAGTCGACAGCTTGCTCTCGCTCGTCAGTCTTCGTCATCGCCGATATGATAGCGTCACACATATCGCCGGCATTCAGGTTGGGAATGATGGGGTCCCATGCGGACTCCACGAAGTCGGCACTAACGTCGCTGGCCATCGAAATGGACCAGTCGGGTGTGTCGTCTTCATCATCCCCACCAAGGCATCCGGCGAAAGCTGCCGCCAGCATGCTCATGGTAAGCATCATTGCAATCATCTTGTTGTTTTTCATTAGAAACTCACGTTCCAGTGCCCGCACGACGACGTATATATGTTATAGAGATTCTCAAAAAAAAGTCTAAAAAGGGCGTTTTTTTGAAAAACGGCTCTTAATCTTATTTTTTTATGACTAAATCTCTGAGTGTGGGAAGCGAGAGTATCATGAGCGGTAACACGTGCGAAGAGTCGTGAGTGGTGCGCCGATGGACTATGCAAGTAGTGGGGTAGACATAGATTTAGAGGCCCAGGCAGTCTCAAGCCTAATTGGATCGCTTGCCAATTCTGTGAGGAAGAAAGGGGAAATCGGAGCTCCAGTTCCTCTTCCCGGAGGGTTTGGAGGAATCATTGAGTTCGGAGAATCTAGGTTGGCCTTAGCTACCGACGGAGTCGGTTCAAAATTGCAAATTGCAAATCATTTGGGGAGGCTGGAGGGAGTCGGTATCGATTGTATAGCCATGAATGTGAATGATCTGATATGTGTAGGCGCTGAGCCAGTAGCCTTTGTTGACTATATCGCGACGCCGAAGACTGATCGCTCGGTTCATTCGATACTGGGAGAGTCTCTTTCAGAGGGTTGCTCCAGATCCAGAGTTACGCTGGCAGGAGGCGAGACGGCGACCCTTCCGGGAATAGTGAGAGAGCTGGACATGTCAGGTACTGCTTTGGGGTGGTTTCCCAAGGGGGAGGCAATTACTGGAGAGCGTCTAGAGTGTGGAGACCTTCTAATCGGTTTGCCCAGTAGTGGTATTCATTCAAACGGTTATACCCTAGTCAGAGCGATTGTCGAGAGAAGTGGCCATTCTCTTATTGAGGAGGCCCCTTTTGATACGTCTCACCCTGGCAGAGTCATAGAGCGCTTTCCGGATTCGGAAGGAGAGATTAGTCTGGGGGAGGTCTTGCTGAATCCAACTAGAATCTATGTTGATCCTGTGGTTGATTTAATTCTGGAGTGCAGGGGAGGGAGTGGTCCTTGCGATTTGTCTGATATCAAGGCAATAGCACATATTACTGGTGGTGGCCTTTCAAATCTTCTTCGGCTTCATGATAGCTTGGGTTGGCATATTGAAACCCCACTCCCCCCTCATCCAGAGTTCGAATGGCTTGCCAAGAGTGGGTCTGTCGATTCCAAGGAGATGCACAGAACTTTCAACATGGGCATGGGAATGGTTATTGCATTGTCCAAAGGATGTTCTGGTTCCGTATTGGAGTGGATTTCAGAGAGACTGCCTGGAGCCAGTATAGTAGGTTCAGTTACTGACAATGGGCGAATCGTCACCCATAGTGATCCTGCTGTCAGGTTCGATAGTTATTGATTGGCTATCATAGTCAATACCTTGTGCCATGGGCTCTTCCGGTCACCATGGACTGGGAGGAACCGAAAGGGTGGCCCGGTGTAATTCACAGAGAAGGCCGTACATTAGTTAGGGTATCTGAGAGGCCCGATTCACAGAAGACCGGCCCTGTTTCCAGAAGGGGCGATGGTGTATTCTTGAATCCAGCCATGTCTGGAAGTAGGACGAGGAGCGTTCTTCTGTTGGATCATGCGATAGAAAGCGGGATTCTGGGAGAAGGTCCGATATATGCCTTGGACGGACTGGCCGCTGGAGGAATACGAGCAAGAAGATGGCTGAATGAAATCTCTGAGGACAATGCCAAGAGGCTCGATGTCACTATCTCAGATTTAGACAGGGGGGCTATTGACTGGGCTATGGGCAACCATCGAGATTTTCCTCCTCTACACGGAAAGGGACAGCTCTCAAGCGCTGTTGGTGACCTTCGTAAGCTGGTTCTTTCTCATGGAAGACATTGGGTCGATATAGACCCCTTTGGATCTCCCTTGCCCTTCCTTGACACTGCAGTTCAGTCTCTGGCCAGGAGTGGGGTGATAGAAGTCAGCGCAACCGACACCGCTGCTCTGACTGGCTCATCCCGTGGAGCGATGCTGAGGAGATATGGTGCTAGAGTGAGGACAGATGGTCTCGCTCATGACTCTGCGCTTAGGGTGATGCTGGCTAACCTTGCAAGTACTGCTGCTAAACATGATCGCTGTATGGAGCCATTACTATCCATATGGGACTCGCACCACCTAAGAGTCTCAGCAAGAGTTCGAAAGAGCAGGAGTAGAGCCAATATTTTCGAGGATGACATCGGGTGGAGAGTTCACTCGCCTACTCATGAAGAGGTTTTGGCTTCCGTAGAGGCAGGATTGCACCCGAGCTGTTCTTTGGATAGCCTGCCAATGACTTGTCTTCTCCCCGTTTCCCATCCTGTGGAAAGAAAGGACCCCCGAATATCCGGGCCACTCTGGATTGGAAGTATTGGCGACCAAAGCGCTATGTGTTCAATGACGGAAGAGAAGGCTACGAGGCTGTGTGCCCCGGAGTTTGCAGATGAGGACTTGGCTGGGTGGTCCGAGAAGGACTTCGAGATGGAGAGGAGGAGGGTTGTCAGGTCGGTCAGAAATATAGAGCATGAGGGAGCTGTGATTGGCTCGGCGCACCATATTCTCGTTGATGACCTATCTAGCTGGCTGGGTATTGGCTCTCCACCAAGTCCCACTCTGATGGTAAACAAACTAAACGAGATGGGTTGCAATGCCTCGTTGACTCATTATGGAAAGCCATCTTTCAGGACGGGGGCGAGTTGGGATGATATCGTCGAAGTGGCCTTGAGTCTTCAGCCACCGATGTAGGACATTTCCACTCTTTCGGATGTCTTGGAGCTGTTCAGTGAGCGTTCCTCTGAGTATCTGTCTTTCCTCTTACTCCAATGCTCACGAATCAGGTCCGCGATATAGGAGTCGGTATGTCCAGCTCTAATTGGTGAGAGGAGATCAAGCCCGCTGTTCGAGAAAAGACATGTGAAGAGTCTCCCATCGGAAGAAATCCTAGCCCTGGTACAATCACTACAGAACGGTTCAGTGACACTGGAGATGATTCCTACTTCACCACCGTTGGGTAGCTTGTATCTCTTAGCTACATCGCTCTTGTTTTCGGGTACGATTCTCTCGATGTCTCCAATCATATCCCGTATCTCAGAGGCGCTGACAACGTCATCCAGACTCCATCCGTTGGTCGTACCTACATCCATGTACTCGATGAACCGGACAGCAATATCCCTACTAGAAAATCTCTCAACAATGTCTAGGATTTCATTCTCGTTCGAATTTCTCTTGACAACTGTATTGATTTTTACAGGGCCTAGACCCACTGATTCTGCTGCCTCGACACCGGCGATCACTGCTGCAACCGTGTGTCCTGAATCTGTAATCGCTGCGAAGGTGGCCTCATCAATGGCGTCCAGGCTCACGGTAACCCTATCGAGGCCTGCCGCTGAGAGAGCTGGTGCGTATCTGGGAAGTAGGACCCCGTTGGTTGTCATTGCTATCTCTGCATCCCTCATGGAAAGCATAGATACCAATTCGTGGAGATTCCTTCGCAACAGTGGCTCTCCTCCTGTGAGTCTGATCTTATTTACTCCTAGGGAAATGAAAATCCCTGCAATTCTATCTATCTCCTCGAATGTCATTATGCTGTCCTTGGGCATGAATGGGAAGCCCTTTCCAAATATCTCCTTGGGCATACAATATGTGCATCTGAAGTTACACCTGTCGGTCACTGAAATCCTGAGATCTCGTATCGGCCTCCCCAAAGTATCGAAGATTCCGGGGTCGCTCACAGTCCATGCAGAGGTGCCTTGGTGATAGTGGTACCTGAGCAAGCCTTGAAGAATGACCTAATGCTACGACACATGAGAATCATGCTGAGTTTCAGTTCCAAAGCCAAGGAAATGCTAGACCAGTTTGCTGAAGCAGCTGAAGAGATTGATGAGGTCTGCCTGAGGGTTGAGATCACAGGAAGGGGGAGAAACGGCTTCGAGTATGACTTACAGTTCATCGAGAGAAAGGACTCCAGGGATGGAGATATTGAGACAGATGTAGATGGAATGTGTGTTTTCATAGACCCAAAGAGTGCGAAGTACATCGATGGGACTACTCTTGACTACCAAGAGACACTGATGGGAGGCGGATTCAGCTTTGAGAATCCTAATCCCCTATGGATGGATGATATCTCAAAAGCTGTAGCTGAAATTATCGAGAGCGAAGTGAATCCCGCGGTGGCATCCCATGGTGGGCATGTTGAGTTGATGGGAGTAGAAGATGGAAAGGCTGTGATAGTATTCGGAGGAGGTTGCCAAGGATGTGGAATGGCGGATGTGACGCTAAAACAGGGAGTGGAGACCATGATCAAAGATAACGTTCCTTCGATAACAGAAGTTATTGATGCTACAGATCACGCAGCAGGGGAGAATCCATTCTACTGATCATAGAATCATAGGAACGTCGTCTTCGTCGTCGGGACCAGGTGCGGGAAGGGCTGTGGACCGTGCTCTCTCGAAAGCCTCCCTAACCTTCTCCTCAATGTTCTTGGCATCCTCTAGAAGGTCCTGAACGGGAATTTCTAGGTCCATTAGATCGCTTAGGCCGTCTATCGCGATCAAGGCCGCTCTTGCATCTGGATACATCGGGTTACACTCTGCGAGGAGGGCGGTGATATCCAACCCCCTCCTCTCTCCCTCTGCAATTAGATACCCAGCGATGCCCGAAACTATTCCATTCTGGATTCTCTTGATGCCTGCATTATCTAAGCTGTCACGCCCACTGGGCCTAGATGAGACTCCCCACAAATCGCTATCCTCCTTGATTCCGAGATCGTTGCTTATCACTCCGTCCACTACGTATAGCGTGTCGAAGCCCCCTTTGGTAAACCACTCCAGTACTGTCTCCCCGAAGTACGCATCATTCTCAGGGGGAAATTGAATTTCAGCAGTAAAGACCCCGATTCCGTCTCCCTGGTATACTCTGACGGGATGCTTAGGGACCGAGTCATGAATGAGTGCTATGGCAGGGAACTTTGGATGCATTACAGTGCCCATGGGAGAGAGCTCCAGTGATCTGATTAGGTGAGTCGCTGCAATCACTCCCACTGAGCCAACAGTTGAAAAGCCGCATACGGCAATTCCACCTAGGCTTGAGGGGTCTGCCTCCGAATGCAAAACTAGTGGATAAGCCGCATTGGTCTCCTCTGCCATGAATGTCGCTCGAGCTAGGTACATTTCAATATCTCGTTCGGAGGATACACAGAAAGTATCTCCTGTATGCCATTGTTAAGGAATTTATAGAAATAATAACTTCAAATATGTCCCTTCGTAGGGAAGGATATGAGCGAGGAAGTTTCGGGACCGATCGGGCGCATCTTCATCAGAGTAGGCTCTGAAGAGATTGACCTAACAGGCAGTGACTCCGAGGTAGGGGCCTCCCTGACCAGGATACTGAAGACGGATACCTGGCAGTCTGCTCTGTCAAAGATTAGGAAATCGAGAGATTCGGCCATTGAAATAGCGACAAAGACTGCACTGGAAGCGAGGATACCTGAAAGAGGATCTTCTTTCAGGCACCTTCTGGATACCTGTGGGATTGACAAGACGGGCGACATTATCCTGGCGACGATTCACTATCTCAGGTCTGTAGAAAGGGAGGCCAATACCCCCCCACGAGAAATTCGTAGATTGATTTCACAGACTGGAAGATGGACAGAGGAGGAAGTGGAGAAGTGGAATCTCTCCCTTTACATTAACAGAATGATAGAGGGGGGTACAACTGGAAGAGGTCGTGGACCCTTGCTTACTTTTCCCTCTGGGGCCCCCGAGAAGAATCGTTTCGTAATTCTGACTGAAGCTGGTCTTGACTATCTCGAGGACTTGTCAATTGGTGAGTAGTATGTCTGAAGACCGAAAAGATTGGTCATATACTTCTCACATTGGCAAGGATCTGCGTGGTGTGGATCTTTCTGGAGCTGATCTCAGGAGAGCGGTGTTCGATAGGGCAGATTTGGAAGGGGCTGACCTATCTGGGGCTGATATGAGAAAGGCATCATTCAAGGGAGCCAATCTCATGAAGGCGGCGTTTGATGAGGCAGACATGCGCGATGCTGTATTCCTCAAAGCAAAGATGAACCTGTCTAATTTCCAAGGATCCAAACTTGATGGGGCCGATTTACGTGGAATCCGGGGCAGATATGCCATCTGGAGGAATGCTAACTGGTGGGATGCCAGGATGAATGACGATCTAAGGAAGGCACTGACCAAGAAATGGCCAAGAGAAGACGAGTGACTATTGGGGCATTAGCTTTGAAAGGCCTTCCCGCATCCATCCAGGCACTGGTATCTTGCTCTTTATGTCCTTCATTCTGACACAGACCGTAACCTGTTTGGAAGTCCAGCAAACCGTATCCTCCTGGTTCCTGAACTCGTATTCCCATGTTATTGACGAAGAGCCTATGTCTGTAACTGAAATCTTGCATTTTACCGTGTCTCCGTATGAAAGCGGATGGTGGAACTGGGCCTCACTGTGCACGAGTGGAAAGCCGATTCCATCCTCAGTCAGGATTTCATTATAGTGGCGCCCACAGGAGTACTCCCACGACTCCTCATAGAACCTGTGGGCCAAATCCCAGAATCTAGGGTAGTAAACGATTCTCGCCATATCGACCATTGGGAAGTCGACGCGCCTAGAAGATGTGAATGCCATAATGAAATGAGGTGCGGGGGTAACAAATGTAATTTACCGTGGGGATTAGCATCGTCCGGAGGTAGAATATGACTGGACAAATGACTAAGATAGGTTTGGCGGCGAGTGCTATTTCGATAATTGCATCGATTTACATTTATTTCTCCCACGATGGCGGTGATCCCATGCTAGGGATTTTCGTTGGACTTTGGGCGCCAACACTAATTCTGTATGCACAAGAATTAGACAAGATGAATGAGTGAATGGCGGACCCACCGCGATTCGAACACGGGTTACAAGCTCCGCAAGCTCATGTGATATCCAGGCTACACTATGGGTCCAGCGAGTTTTCGACCAGTGACTCGTGTTTAATCCCGACGGTTTAGTATCGCCTACTTCTATTCTGTACTTCTTTTAGATTCTTCCCAATATGAGGATTTTTTAGCGATAGTCCAACTTTTTGGTATATCAAAATCCTCCTTCAAGATATCTTTCAGCGAACGTTTTCCCTTGTTGTCTTCTTCGTGGGACAAGATTGCGTCTTTGAGTAAAGGGTATGATGATTCATCCTGCCAATTTTCATGGATCCAGTAATCTAGGTCAAACTTCTCGAAATTGGAGATTAACTTCTCCTTTGCATGGGTATTGGTCCTCGCTATCCTGTCCAGTTCAGCATCGATCTGCTCGTTGGCTTTCTTGGTTGCTCTCTCTCTAGGACTCTGAATTAATTTGTCAGAGTCAATTACTAAATCGGGTACGATATTTCTCTGGGCTTCCGGTTTGTCATTAATCCAGTAGTGGATAAGTGGAGGGTCGCTTCCATCTGGCTTCTCTGATATCAGCAGGAATTCTGAGCATTTGTCGATCAGATAATGATTAGGCTTGATTCCATACTGCTTGAGGTTGAACTTTGGATCCACATTGATTAGTCTCTCATACATAGTAGTGAATGTTACTGTTTGGGATCTCTTTCTTTGACTTAGAAGTCCTTTTGAGAACTCCTCGGGTGTGAATTTTATCATTGGCCTCTCGGAGGATTCGTTCTGAGATCTATTAGTCACGATCGGTATTTCTTCAATAGATTTGAGGCTCGATGAAATTTTTTTCTTTGGTTTACTTCTGAATATACTCTTGATGAATCTGAGGACTCTTCTCCGCCTGGTATTCTCAAGTTCCTCTACTCTCTCTTCTAATCTAGCTATTCTGTTCAGGAGAATAGACATCTCATCTGGTTTTTCCTCCAGAGATGAGAAGTTTTCAAGAGAAAGCCATATTTCTTGTATTTCCTCGTCCTGTTCCTTCTCAGGCAGAAGAACCGATGAAATTGACCATTCGACAAACCTCTTTACCTGATTGATGGCCTTGAGGGGGATCTCTCCAGATTCCGGTATGGTCCGTTGGGACTTGGGGCCGATAACATGGCCTATGAACGACGTCATCACAGAGTTTCGTCGGGCATTGCAATGATAGCACATGGCTACCATGAGATTCTCATATGTGTTATTCCCGCCTAGAGAAAATGGAAACAGATGCTCCACAGTAAATGACGATGCAGATGGATTGTAGTTTTTGGTAGAAGTACTGCTCTTAGTGATAATCCTATCACAAGTAAGACATTTTTCCCCTATCTGTCTGGACAGTCTTGTTCTCAGACTCTTCTTTAGTTGTTGCCTCTTGATTGGGGGTTTTCTTGATTGGATAAAGGTGACTGAAGCTTCTTGACAGTGAGAGATTATCTCTTGAATCTCGGTCTTGGTGAGTATCAAGGCTATCCGTCCTGCCCGCGACAATCGTCACAGGGAGTCTTTGAGATGCCTGAGAGTAATTAATCATCTCGATTAAAGCGGCAGAATGGTCTTCCACCTTGGTTCTGCTAGCTTCTTCGCGTTTGGCCCGTCTCTAACGTTCTTGGTCTTGTTAGTTAGGACCCCATGCATTCCCTCAACAGAGAACTTGACTCTCAACTCCACCATTCTGTCCCTCTCTGCTACCGTAACTTGCTCGTCATCCAGATCTACGGTGGCTGAGGCCGTCTGCTCATTGCCATTGAATAGGCTCATGGTGACCCCTTCCAGAGATGCCCGAGGGGAGAAGTCATAGTCCTCGGGATTGTTCATCCAGACGCTGACGTCGACTACCAGCTTCTCTCTGACGGACAGCTTGGTTATCTCCATCGACTTGACCATGCCTAACGCAGGCGAGAGGAGTTCAAAGCACTTCGCACAGGGATAGTAGTCTCACAGACCTACTTCGCTGATTCTGAGAACCATGACAACCACTGTCACTGTAAGGTCCCAATCATTGCCCTGGTCCGGATCTACTCCATCCACAGGCAGGTCCGGGTCGCACTGGTCTGCCGTAATTATCCAAGTCCATGTTCCTTGGCCGAATCTCTCTCCAGCTTGGTTCAATAGCTGTTGTTCGAGGGATTCCTTGGAGTCGGCGGAGAGGGTGTATCCACTATCTGGGTAGGAGTTCATCTCGCCTCTGTCTATGGAAGCGCTGGAGTTCTCAGTTATGTTGTCCTGTGATGTGGATGCGAAAGTACTCCATCCGGACTCCATATCGAGGGAGAAGGTGAAGTTGTCCTCTGGGAGCATGATAGGTATCAGTTCCCGTGAAAGTGTGAGAGTTGAGTTTAGTTGGATTACTCTTCCCCCCAAACCGGGCTCATGCTCGTATACTACTGATTCGCCCTGCTCTAGGTATCCGTTCCAGTTTGCTTCGACTATCTGTTCCTCCCAAACGATGTTGAAGACTCTCGAGACGACCATTAGGTTCCAACTGGTTGTCGATACTGCCCCCTTGTCATCAACCACTGTTACTGACCCTGTTCTATTTCCCGCTTGGTCTATCATCAGTTCGGCGATTCTGAGCGTTGAGTCGGCGTCATTGGCGGGATCACCGTCATTGTTGGAGTCGGAGAATATATTGAAATCCCACATAACCTCAATCCCCGCTCCCTCCGGATCGAATGATTCGCTGGCATCCAAGGTGGCCGTCTCGCCGGATTTGATGAACGTGGGCATTTCGAGGACGATTGTAGGTGGTGCGTTGACAAATATAGAGATGGAGTCTCTATCGATCTCTCCATCATCGTTCAGTACGGTCACCTCCACATCATGATAGCCTGAGCTCATGAATGTATAGCTGGTAATTCCCTGTTTTGTGGTTTTTGAGCCCCCGTCTCCGAAGTCCCACTGGAACTCATCAATGATGGTTGGGCTTGGCGTGGTGGACTCCCTAGCATCGAAATTGACTGTCTCACCTAGATTTATCTCGGTCTGGTCTGCTGATATTTTTGCATTGGGAACGTTACTACCGAGACCCGTGCAACCAGACAGAGAAACCATCACTAGTGATGCTACAATCAGAAATGTCGGATACTTGGTATTACGTATCATGATGCTCATGCAACGTTTCACAATATATGGCTGTTGGATTTGTGAACTCACTTCTGTTGATTGCGATAGTTCATGGACATCGCCGTCCAGGGCCATTCATGTCTCAGCCGTTTGATGGTATGAAGGTCATCGGTTTTGACTTGGAAACAACTGGCTTTGATTGTAGATCAGAGAGGATCGTAGAGTATGCGATGGTGGGTAGCGATTCTGATGGCAAGCATATCAGCCTATGCTCCCTAGTAGACCCCGAGCAGAAAATCCCTGAGCAGGCGAGCAGTGTCCATGGAATCACAAACTCAGATGTGAAGGGGATGGGTAACTTCTCCGATCACTCAGAGAAGATATCGGAGATGATGGAGGGTGCAGTCATTGTTGGTCACAATGTCGTAGGATTCGACTGGGGATTCATCAAGATGGAGTGTCTTAGAGCAGGGATAGAGCCCCCTCGGATAAGGGGTTTCGTTGATACTCTGAAAATAGCTAGGAGGCTCAGAGTTCCCGGTAGGCATCGCCTGGGTGATCTATGTGATAGATACGGGATTGATCTGGAACGAGCTCACAGGGCCGATGCTGATGCCAGTGCCTCGCTACTTCTACTTTGGAATCTGATGAAAGAGTATCCCGATAGCTTCCGAGGACCTGTCCAGGATCTTATCGAGGCTCTAGATTAGGGATTTATTCAAGGGAGACCAAGGTAGTATCTCAGACCAGTCCCCGAGATGCATTATCTTGCCGTCTGCCTTCGCACTTCCGAGGTAAACGGGACCCTGATACCCTGAGTCTACCAGCTCTCTCATCTGAGAGAGAGCTTGGTCCCTTAGTAGTGCACCGAATTTGTTCTCTGATCTACCCACATCTCCGGTATCGCCGACTGGAGGGGCTCTCTCAAACAGAGTAGCTCCTGAGTCACTGTCAAATCGAATAATATTCACTACTTCATCCCTGAAAATACCTCCTGGAGGAAGCATTCCATCCCTACGGGCCACCCACCAAGTTGGACACCATGCTTTCCACTCACAGAATCCGCATGCGGTTGGGTCGGGGGTTCCTTCGAATGGCGTCTCACTGTGCCTCATCCCTTCCCATGCTACGAATGCGTCTTCCAGCACCGATGGCCCCTCGGCTCTGTGGATTGTCTGATTGGAGGAGTACCATCCTTCTGCATGAAGGGGAGGGTGATCTGGATTGTTCTCCTTCAGGAGATCCCTGTAGAAGCGGAGTTGCCTGCTAACCTTCTCGTTCAGGCTAACCTTTGGGGGCCTCCCGGTTTTCAAATCGGCGACAATCCATCCTATCGATTTGCCATTTTCGTCAATATCTGCAACTAGTAGATCTAGTCTACCCATCAACCTACCACACTCTGATACAAGAGTGCCTTCGTTAGCTAGGACGATTGACTGTACTTGTTTCCACATTCCTATCGTCACCTCCGAAAGAGCAACTTTCTCTATTCCTGATTTTGAGAACAGTATATTCAATGCGCCGACGAGTCCGTCATGAGCTTTCGTAATCATCTCGTCTTTCCACCGGGGATGTCTAGGAGTCTCCATGAAAATTTCTTTTTCGATCTGCCAGTGCCTATCTAGAATCGCTTTTGCAGTGGGTGGGAGCCATTCGACTTCATCTGAGTCCCTGTCCTCGATATCCAGATTGCATAGGTCCTCGACAGAATTGTGGACTGCTGTTCCCATGGATGCTGGCATACTGGCCTTTCGGGGGAGCCTCTGTCTGGAAAGCCAGTATTTCCGAGGGCAGTCCTCGTATCTACTCCAAGAGGATGGTGACAGTTGGTGGGCTACAAATCCTTCATCCATGTCATGCCCCCGTGTGTTTCACCTATGACACCGTACGGGCTAACTGTTAGAAGCACTTGCATTAATCGGGAGCCATGAGTGAGAGGCCCGTGATAGATATCGAGGATGGTTCGGAGTTCGATGAGGCCTTGGTGATCAGTTGTTTTCCGTCAGAGGGTTTTGTGAGTAGCATTGTGGCACATTTTCTTGTGGACAAGCTTGGATTAGAGCTCGTAGGAGGAATTCGCCACTCGGGACTACCTCCGGTTTGTCTGGTGCAGGAAGGTAGTCCCCTTCCTCCCATTAGGCTCTACAGCGGAGTCCCTATTTGTAACGTGGATAAGTGCGATAAGGTGGTACTAATCGCCTCAGAGATTCAAATATCTCCAGAATTGAAGTTACCGATTGCAAGTGAGATTCTAGACTGGATGTCGGAATCTGGTGCTGGAATGTCAATAATGATCGATTCTTACGCGCATGGAGAGGGTCAAAAGCACTCTATATTCGATGAGGATAAGAGCCCAGATACTGTGGTAGGTATCGGTTCGAATGAGAAGTCTAGAGAGATGCTCAAAGAAATTGGTGCTACCCTCCTAAAGCAAGGTGTTGTTGGGGGTATGACGGGGGTCATGCTTGGTGAGAGTCGCAGAAGGAAGATGGATTCATTGGCTGTAATTGCAGAGTCGGGAGGAGAGTTCAGCGGAGGGGGGGTCCCCGATGCGCGGGCCGCAGCTCGTATCATCGAGTGCCTAGATGGTCTGCTTCCAGCGGTGAAGCTTGATCCAGAACCGCTGTTAGAAGAAGCACAGAGGATTGAGGGTCAAATAAGGGAGATGATGGCCTTGCACCTGAACTCTGAGTCTGATGTGGTTAGTGCCCCTAGTACGATGTATGGTTAATCAGAACTCACCTAGAGTTGATTGTCGCGGTATGGGAATATCTGCTAGAATTCCTCCTCCCAGTAGCTCATCGAGCTCGTCCTCGCCGATTATCTTCACACCCAGTCTTGTTGCCTTCTCCATCTTCGATCCTGATGAGTCCCCAGAAACTAGGAAATCGAGATTTCCCGATACCGATGAGACTACTTTCCCCCCTTGCGCCTTTATTGAGAGTGCTATCTCTTTCCTAGGCCTACTCAGGGTCCCTGTTATACAGAAGGTCTCCCCATTCAACATCCCTCGCGAAACTACCTTACTTTCCTCAACTATTACTATCTTTGAATGCAGGTCAATTATCGATTCTTTTCTATTCGAAATACCATCCAATAATAGATTGGCCACTACTTCTCCAATTCTATCTATTTTGACTAGTCTTTCAACCGCTTCTTCTCTGTGGGAGAGCATGTCGATCAATTCGTCCAAAGTCTCTACCTCAGAGCATATCAGCGTCGCTATCTCGGGACCGATTCTAGGTAACCCCAACGCAGAGATGAATGTACTGAGCGTCATCGACTTACTATTCTCTAGTTCTTTGAGTATGTTGTTTGCTGATTTCTCGGCCATCCTGTCCAAAGAAAGTAGCTCTCTCTTCCTTTCATCAAGCCTGTAGAGGTCGGCGAGGCTAGAGACTAGTCCTGAAGAGCATAGTTGCTCAGCGAGTTTTTCTCCGATTCCATCCAGTTCAAGTTTCCTGCACCAGTATAGTATGGTGCGCTCTAATCTGGAAGGACAATCCAAGTTGTTGCACTTTAGGAATGCCCCGTCCACGACTAGTGTGGTTTCACAACGAGGGCATTTGGAGGGGACTATGATTTCAGAGGCCTCAGGCAGTTCCTGATTGAATGGGGACCCGTCTGAATGGGTCCTTCCTTCGAGATCATCCTGAGTGGCCCTACCCAGGACTTCTATGATTTTGGGGATTACGTCTCCTCTCCTTACTACTCTAACCTTGTCTCCGATGGACATTCCCAGCCTCTCTACTTCGCCTTTGTTGTGTAGAGTGGTATTCTCGACCGTCACTCCGGATACTATTACCGGGGCTATTCTAGAGACTGGGGTCACGTTTCCTGTTCTCCCGGTCTGCCAATCTACCCCCATAAGTACAGAAATCGCTTCCTGGGGGGGGAACTTCCATGCTAGGGCCCACCTAGGATGATGAGCAGTCATTCCGAGAAGATCTCTCTTGTCCAGACGGTCCAGTTTTATTACGACACCGTCGATCTCCCATGGCTCTGAATATCTGCTTTCAGTCCATCTCTTAGTGATTTCAATAATCTTATTCGAAGTATCGTGATCTTCGGAGCCCGAGACAATCTCATTCCCAGCAACCTGTATCCCCATCGAAGATAGCCATGAAATAGCTTCTGAATCGTATTTGAATTCTGGATGATTGGGACTATCGGGATGTTTGGAGTCGCCTGAAGGAAATTCTACTCCATACGCGAAGAAGGCCAAGTCCTCTGCTCGTCCCTTTCCAGCGTCGATACTCTTCTGCCTGAGCGAGCCAGCGGCTAGATTTCTCGGATTGGGGGCTATATCGGAATATTTCTGCTCGAATATATCCAATGGCATGACCACTTCCCCTCTAATATGACAATCTCCATCCCAAGCTAGCTTGTCTGGAACATTTGGAATTCTCCTTACGTTTGCTGTTACGTCCTCGCCTCTGGTTCCATTGCCTCTAGTGGCGGCTCTCACGAGTCTGCCTCTTCTGTACTCGAGTGAAAGTGCAGACCCATCTAACTTGGGCTGACACACGAACCTCCTTCCCTTTGCTGTAGTCTGAGATACGAAATGGAGGACTTGTTCCTCAGTATTGGCCTTATCCAAGCTCCTCATTGGGAACTCATGCACTATCTTTACCGACCCAGGAGGAGGATCCGCCCCCACTCTGGAAAGTTGTGGATGATTCGGGTCCAGGGACTCTAGCTCGTCCCTCAAGGAGTCGAACTCGGAATCACTAATCTCGGGGGAGGCTTCATTGTAATACTTATTCGAGTGGTATGAGAGAAGGTCCGCGAGATCATTGATTTTGAGGAGTTTTGCCCTCTCATCGTTGGCGTCTTCTGCCATGTTCTACGAGAGGGGGAGGGCCCCTTCAAGTTACGTCTTGGTTGTACGAAAACGTACCTTAGGTGTGCCCTGCAGTATTTGGTGGTGGGCCTGCCAGGATTTGAACCTGGGTCGCGCGACCCCCAGCCGCGAAGTATAGGCCAAGCTAACCTACAGGCCCCTTTGTGGGATTGAAGCGTGAGAGCATCATTTGAAAGCCCTGTCGCTACATCAATTCTCTCGAGGAACGCTGAACGGGGCGACCTCATCTATGAGTTCGACGTGTGAGAGGAACATCCTCCTGCAACAGTATCTCTCGAGACCTGCGTCATCCATAGCCTTCTGAGGGTCTTCACCCGATTCGACTGCCTTTTTGTAATCTGCATATGCGTGGGCAATAACCTTCCCACAGCTCCAACATCTGACTGGAATAATCACTCTTTTCACCTACCTGTAAGACTTCTGCCACTTCTTCCTAGCACCGCGTCCCATTTGGTGCTTGGGTTCCTTACGCCTTGGATCGTTCACTAGAAGGCTTCTATCGAACCTTAGGTATTCATCTCTAAGTTCCTCGTCATCTCCCTCTGCTCCACCGTTCCATTTTACCAGTCCGCGGGCTATTGCAGTACGAATGGCATCCACTTGGCCCATTTGCCCTCCGCCTACTACATCGACATATACATCGACGTCTCCTAGTCTGTTCATTGCCTCTGCAATCTGAACGGGCTCGAGTGCCTTTCTCTGTGCTAGACTAGGGCCCATGATGTGAATAGGCTCGCCATTGACTCTGACTCTGCCCTGTCCCTTTCTGACGGTCGCTCTGGCAACGGCAGTCTTCCTCTTTCCACTGGTGTTGACTGAAATTTTCTTGCTCTTCTTCCTAGCCATACTATTCAGCACTCCATCTTGTTGAGTCTATTCCCAGGGCCTCGCTAATATCTCCGAGTCTAACGAACTTTAGCGGCAGAGGCTTGTCTATAGTTGATGTGTCTCCCCACTGGTGCCCATCGGGCAAATCCTCCCCACTTAGGTTGGAAGGGGTACCGATCATTACTCTGAGATCTCTCAAAGAGTTCCTTCCACTGCTATTCTTCTGGTACGGTAGCATTCCTCTGACGGTTCTCTTGAAAATCTGGTCTGGCATTCTTGGATAGAAAGGCCCCTTACGAGCGTGATTAAGCTCATACTTCGCCCTGTACTTTCCGAAGACCCTCTTCTTGGGCCCGGAGACTATTGCATTCTCTGCGTTTACGATGATTACCCTCTGCTGCTTTCCACTCTTTCTGGCGGTTAGCATCTGAGAAGCGACGTGACTGGCGAGTCTTCCAAGGATTTTATCGCTAGCATCGTAGACTAGTGTGTGTTGTTCATCCAAGGATCCTCACCCCCTTTCCTTCGGGGTTTTCCTTCATCAGTTCCCTGATAGTAAGGACGCGTCCTCCTGCGCCTTCAATCTTGGTCCTAGCTCCGGAGCTGACACTGTAGGCGGCGACGCTGGGCTTTCCCTCTACCTCTCCACTTCCAAGTAGCTTTCCAGGAACAAGGACCATGTCCTCGGTGGAAGCATGCCTTGACAGGCGGCTCAGGTTTGGTTCTGCCCAATTGCTACGACTCGCTTCGAGTCGTAGCGCCACGTCTCGCCATAGTGCCGAACCGGTGGACCTGCTCTGCTCCTTCAAATCGCCAATTAGGGCGATAAGGGATTGGTTGGTCTTTCTGTTCTTCTTACTCATATGACTCCCTCGACGTTACTTGGGTAGGCGGGCCACCTGAGGCCTTGTTATGAATGCTACGGGCTCTATGAGAGGGGCTATTTCCCACTCAAAGAGCCTCTTTCGCAATCAAATCTTGAATCCTGAGTCAGGATCGTCCTCGTCTACCCCTGCTAGCCTCACTTGTCCTTCTGAGTCGACGAATTCCCCTGCACGTGTAACGGATCCGTACATTGACGACTCGTTGTCTGAGGTTCTCATCAGTACGCTATCTCCTAGGGAGACTGTCATGTGATTGATTATTGACTGTAATGTCGATATTGCACGGTCTCTCTGTTCAGCACCGATTTCGTGATTGGAGTATCTGGCTTCCTCGAATAAGGCGAAGAACTCGTCGAGATCTTCCGGAGGGGCTATTCCTCCGAGCATGGAGTTAAGTGCGTCCTCGAACTCTCTAGTAGTCTCATACACCTTCTTCATTGCCCCTCTCTTCCTGAAGAACCTAACTAGATCCTTGTAGCAGTTGAATATGGTCTGAATGAAGTCATTCGATGCCTTCAGAGACATCAAGGAATCGGTTAGAATACCTCGAATAATCTCTATTCTTCTGCGCTCTGCATAGTTCCTGTACATTATTGCCCCGATTAGTAATGCGAACGAGAGTGCAATGAGTAGTACTACTGTGACCTGCGCTGTGAAGAAGCTCGTTTGACCCTCTGGCTGTGTCGTATCCAAACGAATCAGGGGTGTGTTTTCCAAATCCTCTCCTTGGTAGAAAGAGGATTCTTGGAAGTGAACGGTAACCTGCCATTTACCGTCTACGGCACACGGCCATGGATTCCCGAAAGTATCCATTTGACCACATTCACCAGCGAATGGTACATCTTCTCCTAGGTATGTGAAGTTGAACTCTGCCTCACCCTGCTCGTTTGTAACGTCGTACTGAGGAGGGATATTGACCCATCCAGTGCCATTCCAGTATTGTATCTTGAAGATCACAGTTTCTCCGGCGACTGCAACATCGAGTCTGTCCCTCAGGATGGCTACCGAGCCTGTGATATCATCTCCGGGCTTGTATCCGACCGGATCGGACCAGTGGTTCTTCAGAAGGATATCCACTCTACTCCTTACGAGGACCTCCATATCCATGAATGAGCTGTTGACTACCGGAGTAGTCTCCGCTCTACATCCGCCTGGAAGCTCCCTGTCAGGCTCATATGCAACTCTCAATGTCCGGAAGCCCTCCAGAGATTCTCCGTCTGGCTCTATCCCTCTTCTACTCGGGTTATCGTCGGGATCTCCTGAGAACCACTTAACCCAACCTGTTCCATCTTCTGTGATCATGGTCCCGATAGGCCGTGTATTGGTCTCTGGGTTGATGTAAATATTCAGACACTTTCCTCCTATTGGGTTGCCATTGACCTGTGTCAAGAGAGCCTCTACGTGGAATGACTCTTTCAAGTACACAACAGGGAACTCTGAGCCATTTTGGAATGTGTATGTATCTACATCGGACCTGAACGGACCAACTTCCATAATCTGCATTGTCGAGTTGGAGAATACGGGGAAAATTCTTGTCGACGAAGAGTTACTGTATCGGTATCTATCGTTGTTCTCGTATGAGTTGAATTGAATATTGACTCTTGCTTGACCGGCAGTCACTCCAGATAACGGACAAACAATTTCGAAGAAACCGTTAGCATCGGTGGTTCCGGGAATACATGAGATAACGCCCAGAGAAGCATCTACCATCTCATAGGTAATCCTGATTGCTCTGTTAGAGAGGTTCGAGCCCAGTTCATCAGTTAGCTGACCTGTAACGATCATCGGCTTTTCTATGGCCTGGCCGGTGGTGGGGTCAATTTCAGAAGTGTATACTATCTGATCATCAACTGATAGCTGGGTCCTACCTATCAGGCTAAACCCATCTACTTGGAACTGCATTACCTTCCGGTAGTGATCGCTATTGACGACTAACGCACAGGGGTCCCAAGCCCCGGACGTTTCCAGAGCGTCAGCATCCAGAGGTTCACAACCCTCATGTGGAAGGTTTTCAGCGAATCTGAGTATCACATTGACGGGTCCAAAACCATCGGGAAGGAATGAGTTGGGGTCGTCCTTGAGGAGCTGGGGGTTCAGTAGTAGGTTATGGTAAATCGAGCCTGCGTTCGGACAAAGGGTCTCGATGATCTGCCGATGAGTTCTGTCTTCAAAATCAGTACCTTCCATTATCAGCAGTACCTCTCCACCGTTCTCAAAGCATCCGTCCAGTGCCTCGCCGAGGTCTTTCTCCACCGCGGTTCTGTTATCATCTGTTACTTGCCCTGAGAATTCCCATATATCTCCCGCCTGGAGTAAATTTGGAGTGGTACTTTGTACGCTCAGATATGTTCTGGAGACAACCCATAAGCTAGTGTCGGAGGAACTCCCTTGTCTGAATGGATCGCCGGGGTATGTCACTCCCAGAGTGAAGTTACCTAGCTCATGGAACTCGTCAATAGTTAGGTTGACCTTGAGTACTCCGTTGTTGTCAGTGATAGCGACACCTGCAGAGTTGTCAGCTGACCATGTGTAGTTAACTGGGGCGTCTCTCACTGGTTGGAACGCGTTGTCTATGAGTCGAGCTTCAAGAGTTACGTTCTGACCACGATATAGTCGGGGTATGGAGCTGAACTGGAAGTCGGTTGTACCGATAACTGATACGTTCACATATGCACCGGTTGGAGCAAGAACGGATGTCTGATTTCCTGTGAAGTAGTAGTTTGAATTGGTAAAGTCGGCCCTTATTCCGAAAACACCTGCAGAGTATTGGGAATACCAGGTCCAGTTGTAATCGAACTGTGCAACACCATCGATCATACTGGGGACCCTGGCGAAGCCCGTCTCAGTTGAGCCAGCAAATACGCCGTTTCCATCAACATCTACCTGTAGTGCCATTGGGTCATGGGGCCATGGGACCATCGTACGGTTCCATACAGATCCAACTACCCTTAGAGACTCGCCGGTAAACATCTCTGGGACTATTTCACATCTGACGTCACTATCTGGGTCTAGTGGATCGACCGGACCACAGGGGGGCACGTTGAAATCCCCTCCGTTCTGCATGGCTATGAACCAATGAGTTCCATTGGAAGAAAGGAATGGCCTCAATCTAGAAGCCTCTCCTGCGAGAGACTGTGGGTTTCCGTCCCATAGTATCGGGTAGGGCTTACCTAGGCTTACGTCTTGGTAGTCCAGATTAGCGTTCGCCAATGATGGCGAGTGGAATAGCGCCCTCCATGCTCCGAATGTGGAGCCGGTAAATTGGGTAGCGTCCCAGAAATACACTGGGCGTATTGAAGGAGTTATTATGTCTGCCTCAACATACATTCTGTGCATAGACCTGATGTTGAAAGAGTCGGACTCATCCCCTTCGAGATAAGGCCATGGAAGCTCAGAGCCGAGATCTGGTCTAGAGTACGCAGTAAAGGTATAGTCGCCTATTGGCAGGCTGGTCGAAGTGTAGTTGTACCTACCGATAACATTGTGCGTTTTTGAGAAATCGTCCCATACTATCTCCTCATATCCTCCGGGAATAGCACCGGGACCGTTATCCATTGTGGAGTTCCATTGAACCTGCTTCCAGATTCCTTGGCTGCCGGATTCTTGAACGAATGTGAGAGAAATCCATCCTCCCTCGTCGGCCCTGTATCCATAACCATATCCATCGAAAACAGTGGGGTTGGTCGTATTACCAAATGGTCCACCTGAAACATTGAATGACACCGGAGCGTACGATAGCCTATTGTCGAAGATACCCCTATCCCAGTCTGCCGCGTAGTGAACCTTGTAGTCAACGAAGAGGGGTTGCTCGTCACTTCTGAAGTACGTCCATGCTACATAGTCAACAGTGGTGTTTGCTCTGACTTCTACCGGTACGGGCTCTGTGGTGGCCCCATCATGGACGAACATCTCTGTAACTTCGGCATATATGTTGTAAGTAGAAGATGGCCCGACTTCTAGGTCCTCGGGGAATAGATATTGGCCCACCTCGAACTCTCCGTTTTCATCGGTTAGCACATCAATGGTCTCTAGAGCTAGAGTACCATTTGAGGCCCACTCGATTATTACTTGAACTGGTACGTTTGGAGCTCTAGTGAAGACTCCCTGCTCGGGGTCCAGCCAATCTACGCTACCATTGAACTTGGCAGGGAAGAACGCATCGAGCCACAGAACTTGCTCCGTGGAGAGTGTGATTCTAGTTGGTATCTTATCATCCTCATCGGGTATTCCATCGTTATCCTGATCCCAGTCGGACGAGCCGTTCCAGTCTTCTTCCAGGTGATCCCAGTCAACGTCTGTTCTATTGTCCGCATCGTCATCATTATCGATAGCATCTGGTCCTGTGCTGGGATCTGTTGGGTTAGCAATTCCTGAACCGTTACCAAAGTCATCATGATCCCATGGATTGGTGGACTCTGAGTCAAAACGGGTGGGCCAGAGCATGACTTCATCTTCATCCTTCATTCCATCGGCGTCATCATCATCGTCTATATCGTCCCTTAGGCCATCATTGTCGTGATCCCATGGAGTGATGAAAGGAGTGGCTCCGGACTGCTCAATCACATTGACGATACCATCGCCATCCCAGTCGTTGTCTGCCCAGTTTGGTATACCATCGTTATCATGATCCCATGGACTCTGCTCCTCACCTGTGAAGCAACCCGGGAGTGTTTCTTGAACTGCATCTGAAACTCCGTTGTTATCGTCGTCTGGATCCTCTCCGTCTGGGATACCATCATTGTCGTTGTCTACATCGTAATATCGGGGGGAGAGCAGTCCCTGGCCAAGTAATCCCTTGTCCCAAACGGCCTGATACCACCCGTCATCATCAGGGTCGGTGTCTGTACCATCATCGTCCCCATCCTCACAGTTGGTTCCTGTGAAGAAAGAGCCCGGTGGTTCAGTGTTAGCATCGTCATCTAGGTCGTCGTTGGAGTCTATATCGAGGAAGTCCCATACTCCGTCATTGTCGTCGTCTATGTCCCAGTGATCGTACACCCCGTCAAAGTCGTCATCTAGATCTGCGGTATCATTGAACATACATTGGGGTTCCATATTCCCAGCTACAGGAGCACCACAATCGTCATCGGGATCCACATCGTTATTCAGGAGGTCAGCTACCTCGTCAGGGAACATATTAGCATTGGAATCGGCCCCCCACTGGAATAGGCCTCGGTTTACCCCAACGAAAGCAATCCACAAATCTCTGTTGTCCTTGATGTCAACATAGGAAACAGCTGAGCTTGGGCCTACGTCTTGGTTACCATTGAAATCAAACCAGAAGCAATTTTTGTTACATGTCCATTGACCATTGGAGTTACTACCGTTGTAGGATCCTTGATCCCATTGGGGGTCGGGCCGAGTGGAGTATGGCAATGTGTAGATTCCAAATCCTTGTCCTGTCTCCTCGAGAATGGGCCATCCGTACAGCCAGGCCAGTTCCACACCACATGCTATTGGTTGGAATCCAATCTGGAAGTACATGTAGAACAGTGATAGATCGCATTCTCCATCATTCAGAGACCCTCCAAAAGACGGATCATTAACGTCTAGTCTGCCGTCTGATCCTTCGTCTTGATCCCACCAATCTGGCATTCCGTCAGCATCCATATCGACATCGATTCCATTAATCAGGGAGTCTCCGTCCATATCGATATCGAAGTAATTGTTGCCATTCCATGGACTCCACTTCATCATGACGTGCCAGTACATCTCAGGCACTACTCCATTAGAGTCCATTGTAGTGACTCCTGTGGCAGGGTCTGTTGATTCCTGATACCCATTGTATGGGAGGATGAAATCGTGATTTTCAGCGAAGAAAGGGCTGAAATGCCAGAACTGATCCCACCTCAGAGGCTGAAGGAACGTGTATGTTGTGCTGTCGTCACTGCCGTCGATTGTATCACCATCTTGATGCGAATATGAATTGTCGAACTGGTCGGTAGAGTCGCTATCAACCACTCCACAGTTGCCATCATCTGGATCATATAGATCTGATATTCCATCGTTGTCGTCATCCCAGTCAATGTCGTTGGAGAGGCCATCGCCATCGATATCTGTATCGATATCGTTAGCCCCATCGTCTCTAAACATCGAGCCATTGAGATTGTGGAGGTCTGCATCATCATCGAGGTCACAGTTCTCATCAATATCCAACCAGTCTAGTACCCCATCGTTATCATCATCTACATCTTCCCAGTTATTGAAGCCGTCTCCGTCCCAATCGTTGTTTCCTGTGTAGGATTTTCTTTCTGTCGTACACCTAGGGTCGGGGTTGACTGGATTTGGATTTTCCAGACTTGGACAGTCCCAAGATGCAACCTGATCACTAGTGGCGTTCATGAAAGGATCTAGCTCATTTACAATCCCATCATTATCCAAATCGTATGGTAGATCGTTCGGATCGTTTGCGGGATTACCAAGTAGGTTATCTGCCGGAACCGCTCCCCCTACATCTGTGTCCTTCCAATCCCAGACGAGATCGTAATCAGAGTCTATTGGTCTGTAAATATCGTCATCCAGATCCCTATCATAATCAAGTTCACAGTCAATGCCGGGAGTGCCTATTGGCTGGGAGTTGGGCAAATCTCCATTTCCATCAGAGTTAGTGTCGACCTGCATGCATGAGTCTGGAATTCCGTCATTGTCGTCATCGACATCCCACATATCGAGGAGTCCGTCGTTATCGTCGTCTGTGTCTGCAGAGTCTGGGGACCCATCATTGTCGTTGTCTGGATCGACGAAATTAGGGATTCCATCCCCATCTAAATCTCCATCTATGACCTGAGTGAATGTTTGACCCCTGGGGTGCCAAACTGTTCTTTCCTTGGTGACGAAGTTGAATTTATCGGTCCCATAAATATCCTCGTCCAAGTTGAATGCGTCTGGCAATGTCTGGCTTGTCTCCGCGCCGACTATGACTCTTCCTTCAAACTGAGTAGAGCCTGTCGATGGATCGGTGAAAGTCCAAGTTCCCTGGGACGAGAATGTGAATGAGAACGTGTCTCCTGTACTCATAGAGCCACTATCGAAGGAGCCATCGTCAGCTGTGACATTGTGAGGCTCAGAGTCATCGTTAGTCCAAACTACTGTATCGCCCTCCTCAATGGTCACT
Source organism: Euryarchaeota archaeon UBA463 (assembly GCA_002501805.1). Classification (GTDB taxonomy): domain Archaea; phylum Thermoplasmatota; class Poseidoniia; order Poseidoniales; family Thalassarchaeaceae; genus MGIIb-O5. Next base: position 86,763 of record DAOI01000008.1, read on the forward strand.
CTATCAGGAGTCAATCCATTCTCTCCGATTGATATCGATACTGTCTCGGTTGCTCCCCATTCTGTTGCAGTGTCCCACTCTGGTGCAGTAGTAGTGATGTTTGTGGTAATCGAAGAATCCCAAGGATGGGAGTCCCAGATATCCTCGATGCCATCGTCATCGTCATCGGAGTCGAAGTAGTCCTGAGTTCCGTCCGAATCGAAATCACACGGCCAGACGAATTGGTCTATCCTACCATCGTTGTCATCGTCCTCGTCGAAGGAATCTGGCCCAGAGCCGTCTGTATCGTCGTCGGTGATTCCATCGTTGTCGTGATCCAAGGGGTTCTGATCAACTCTGTAGCCTACTCCTACAGGGGTTCCAGTCCAAGGATGTACTGTTGTTGGTTCCACATATCTGTCCATGGAGACATTTCTTGGGTCTGCCCCTTGACTGTAGTCAATGGGCCCCTCTAGAATTCCATCGTTATCGTCGTCAAAGTCGAATTCGTCTAACTGTCCGTCATTATCGTGATCGAATGGATGGGTTCCAAAACAGCCATCGAACATCTCTATCAGGTCGTTTATCCCATCGTTATCGTCGTCCAGGTCGCTGAGATCCCCAATACCATCATTGTCGTGATCCTCAGCATCGGTCTCCTCTAGGAAAAAGGCATATTCTGGTTGCATCATCAGAGCGGAAGGATCCGAAACCTTGCCGTAGTAGGACATCTGATCATGGAAAGAGGGGTCCGTGAATGCTGGATGATTGAAAAAGTGCTGCTGGACTCGCGTTGGCTGGGAGATGTCACTCGGTGGCCACTCTGCTTGACCGCTCTGTTGGAATGGCTCCCTATCTTGAGCATCGCTCGCTACTGAAGACTTCTCATCATATGTCTCAAAATCTTGGAAAGAGTACATTTGCGTACTGAAGAGCATTATGCCCACCAACATTACTGCAGTGAGTGCTTTTCGATAGTCTCCACTAAACTTTCCTAAAACTTTCCCAACAGACATGCTAACACCAGTAACGTAGTTAGGAGCTGTTTGACTTATGAAGAGGTACCCCTGATTCTGAAATAGAGTATCAATGAGGGCTTGGAGTATCAGTCGTGACAACCTTGGGTTGAAATCTACCGATGTCTTCGGAGCATCATGACAAGTATGCGATGGATGCTTACTTCGAAGATTCACAGAGCCACGGTGACTGCGGCCGATCTGGATTATGTTGGTTCGATAACCATTGACAGAGATCTGATGGAAGCCGCGGGCTTGGTCGAGTGGGAGGGGGTTCACGTTCTGGATATAACCAACGGGAATCGCTTGGAGACATATGTTATCGAGGGAGAGAGGGGGTCTGGGGAAATCTGCATTAATGGTGCCGCGGCTCATCTAGTTAGGCCTGGTGACTTAGTGATTATCTTAGCTTACTCGAGTATTGATGAGAGTCAGATTAACGGACACTCCCCGAGAGTGGTGCATGTAGACGGGAAAAATCGACTAACTCATACTCTGTGATAGGATGATCCTTTATTTATCTCAGAGGCCCTGTACAGTTGCTCTAACAGAATGGCCGAAGCCATTTCATGGGTGAGAGTCATTCTTGATATCGAAATCGTCCTGTGTCTGGACTTGAATTCCTCACTGAACCCATCGACAGGACCGATGGCGAAGATTAGGTTCTCTCCAGAGATAGCTACGTCCGATAAAAGGCTCGCAATCTCTAAGCTAGTGAATTGATTGCCAGACTCGTCTAGGAGGATTAGTTTACCACTCCTGTTTTCTATCCTGTCTTGGTATTCCGAGGTGGATACCTTGTCCGAATGAATCTCAATGTCTATTCCAGATGAGGAAATCCTCTTTCCATAACTCTCTATCAGGTCCTTGGTACCAAGTCCCCTTGGTCGACCATGGAGATGTACGATGACACGTCCCATGGTTTGATGGTACGTAAGGAAGACTTTGGACATTCGTAATGATGAATAGAGGGGGCCCCTTGGTTGAACTGAGATTTATGAGATGGTGGCCCTTTGGTAAGCGTGGTAGGGCTATAGTCGAGGATTCACCGCATGTAAAGGGGACCAGGATGTGGCTCCAGGAGCTCAGATCAGTCTGTGAGAGAAACTATCAGAGTCCTTCTGCGGGGCAGTCGCTAGTTAGAGAAATGCAAGTAGAGTGGACTGATGCAAACCGAAGGGGGGACCTAGATGATATGCTATTGCAGGGACTAGATAGGAGGGCCTTCAGACTACTAAGAGCGAGTGCCGAAGAGTGGATTGATTGGCTAGATAATGAAAAGTTCTGGGAGCCCGGATGGAAAGGCGGATTCGAAACGGAGTGATGGATGTGTGGTTCTGGATTGTTATTTTCGCGATAGTGGGTTTGGCATGCCTCTGGTATAGCAGACATCAACCATTTCCAGAAATTAGTGGAAGATTCTCAGTCTTATTGTTGACCATATCTATTCTTCTATGGCTATCCAGCACAGCACCCAGGTCAACGTCAGAAGAAGTTCCTGCTATTGTAGCCACTGTCATAGGTGGTCTTGGAGTGGTTTTTGGGGTCAGACATATGACAACTACGCACAGAGATGTGGTTGTGGCTCCGTTTGGGGGAGTACTGCTCTGTATAGGTTCAATAAGCCTACTCTCAGAAAGATGGAGTGATTATGATCAGACTGAGCAACTGATTTCTTTCGCTCTGGCTTCGGTTCTCGTGACACTTGAGATATATCTGTCATTCAGAGGGCTGGTAATAGGCATCCAGGGGATTTCATGGTCTAAGTCTGGTCTGAGGCAGGTAAGGAGGGGTTTACTGGAAGGCCCAAGAGGCGCCGTTTCTCATTTTGAGAAGTCATGGCATTCAGAGGACCAGTGGTTGACCGCAATGAGTCATGCGGCCCTAGTACTAATCCACAGACATATGGGGGATACTGAAAACGAGGAGTATCACGATTTGGAGCTTGAGAAACTCGGTGGTTGGGATTCAGTAGATGAGTCTTGGACGAGCGCTATTCGGGATGGTCTTTCAGAGCTGTGATTTAGGGACTTTGATATTCTTGGGCCTGTCCGCACGGTTCAATGGTTCGAATAACAAAGGTTCACACTGGTGGCGGAGATGGGGGGGAAACCTCTCTTGTAGACGGCTCACGAGTAGGAAAGGAGCATCCCCGAGTCGCTATTTATGGCACAATAGACGAAGCTAATTCAGCAATCGGTATCGTACGTTCGGAGATAAAACACAGACCCAGGGGCGATGGCCATCGTCTGACTGAAGCCGATCAGATGCTAGGAATAATCCAACAGGAATTATTTGATGTCGGTGCAGAATGTGCTTGTCCTCCGGGAGGGGTTCCAGAGCAGATGTCAATAATAGGAGAGGATGCTGGTAATAGATTGGTAGAGGAGATGGATTACATGTTGCAGGATTTAGATCCTCTTTCGTCATTTGTACTCCCGACGGGAAATCCTGTAGTAGCTCATCTGCATATGGCTCGTACCATTGTCCGTAGGGCGGAGAGGGAAGCCTGTGCACTTCGTGAAGAGGTCAGAACTGAGGTTATAAGCTACCTAAATAGGCTCTCAGACCACTGTTTCGTCCTCTCTCGCTGGCTTACTGGAGAAGAAGGAGAAGCCCTATGGACCCCTCTGGGAAAGAGAGTTTAGAATCAAGTAACAATACCTGATTTTTTCATATGAAATATCGCCGACCTGATTAGCTCCTTCTCTTGGTCGAATGTGAGCATGGACTCGGCCTCCTCATAGTTTAGCCAGATATAGCTAGTATGCTCTTCGGAGAGCTCTACATCGATTTCATCGGTAGTGGCAATATACCAAAAAACCTGTTTTGTGGTTTTCTTACCTTTCTTTCTGAAGGTATATTGTGTTCTGTACTCCCAATTGGAGTCTATCTCCAGGGTACTGATTCCTGTTTCCTCCAATAATTCCCTTGATGCCGTCACGTGGTGGTCGTCATCCCCATCTTCTACATGTCCCTTGGGAAAGCTCCAATGTCCCTGTGGATATTGGAGAAGGAGGATAGCGTCATAGTTAATCAGAACAAGCCCGCAGGAGGTCTCCATAACCTTGGAATTCGAGGAGGCCATGAGCGTAGTACGGGCATCTGGGTCAAAACATTACTCATTGATATGACCAAAAGCACCTTTGAGTAGATAGTTTCCCAGAGATTTTCATGGAGGTAGATCCGTTGTCATTGGATATACGCAGGATAGTAACTGATAGTGACCTAGATGGCGTGGTGACAGGATCAATACTCAGAAGATGGTGGCCTGATTCAGAAGTGGTTTTTGGACATCCTGGAGAGTTGCGTGCGGGATTGATGGATCATCTGATGGATAGAAAGACGGCGGTTTGCGACTTGCCTAGGCATCCAAAATGTGGACTGAGCATTGATCATCATCAGTCAAACAAGCCCGTCGGAGATGAGGATGGCGTGATATCTGTGTGGAGGGCGACTCCATCGGCGGCTAGGATTGCTCATGATTTACTGAAGAATAGGATTGATTTGTCAGATTTAGACGATCTTTTGGTCTGGGTGGATAAGCTGGACGGCGGGGGGGTAACCAGAGATGAGTATCTTTCAGATAATCCTGCAGTTTGGTTGGGGAGAGTCATCGACGTAAGTGAGGGAACTGCGATGGCGGTACTGGAGGGACTGCAGAGGGGGGATGAAATTGATCAGATTCTGGAGATTCCGCTTATTTCCAGGAAGCTTCGAGAGAGAAAGAGAGAGCGGGAGAAGCTGACAGAGATAATCGCCGAGAGGACTGTGGTGATAGATAGGATCGCCATAGCAAGACTAGATGGGTTAGGGATGCGTTCAAACGGCTATCATGTCACAGCATTCGCTGGTGACGCTTGTGACGCTTGTATAGTCATACATGGCGACATAGGGGCATCGTTTGGTGATGATACTGGATATCCTGTCTCAGCGTCCTTTTATACGAATTCGTTTCTCCACAGAGAAGGGGGAATTTATGACTTGACGGGGCTAGCTACGCATTTCGACCCCGACGGAGGAGGGCATGCAAATGCGTGTGGCTGTAGGATCAAACCACTCGAAAAGGGCAGGGTAACTGATCGTAAAGTAACTGAGGAGGATGTTCGAGAGAACATATCAGAGTGGCTCAGATTGTGGTCTGAACGCTAGTCTTCAGCGAGAGGGCCTACACTTAGCAGGACATAAACGGACTGAGTGAGCATCAGGAAGCCAATTAGGGACATTACTAACCCGGTCGGCGTAGGTAGGATTTCCTGCATATGGTTTCCAGTATACCATGCCATAGAAAGAACACCTATTGAGGATGCTAAAACGATGTAAGCAGATTTTCTCGGTTCGGCCCACAGATCAACCCAGGGAATGAGTCCTCTTCTCTTGAAGGTGACTCTGTACCACGCGACGTATAGAAAGACCAAAGATACCGAACCCAGTAAACCCAGAGTAAAAGACTCGGATTTCCAAGGCCCAGGGGCGGAAAGCTTCAGAGTGATGACATTGAGCAGGATGACAGAGCCGACAATGGCATGAGCCTTCCAATTGGGCAAGTTGGCTTCATCCACGACGAATCGAAGAGGGTCCTGCGCTTGAATGCGACTAACAAGTGTATTACACGATTGCCACCTGCAACAGACGTGAAGGACGGGCTTGTTTGGGAGGAGTCAGTAGATCGAGCGCATCTAGATCTCAGATTCGAGGTGCTTCGAGAAGGGCTTCCGAGGGGTTCGGAGCATTACCCGGGCATAGACGAAGATGCGCGGACTAGATTCCTTTGTGCGTATGAAGGGGGCAGGCTTGTTGGTTGCTCAACGTTGCAGACAGACGAAAGAGAGGGGTGTAGATTCAGAATAAGGGGAATGGCAGTCAGCCCTAATTTCCGAAACAGGGGAATCGGTTCACGAATCGTAAAGAGACTCCAGCAATATGCTTCTGAGCAGGGCACTGGGATTTGGTGTAATGCTAGAATTAGAGCAGTTCCCATGTACAGGAGATGTGGTTTTGTCGAGGTATCTGACGTTTTTGAGATTGAAGGAATAGGGTTGCATTACGATATGGAATGGAAATAATTACAATGTTCTATATAAAATCTGAACAAACATCATAATTATTAGCCTTCGGTTGTCTTTATTGGTTAATGTTTGATAGAATTAAATCAACGCCTGCAAAAATATGCCTAATGGTGAGTGCCCTTGTAACAATTGTTTACTCGATGAATTTCATGCTCTTCGCTGATTGTTATGTAACGGGGGGAGATGGTTGCTTCACTCTTGGTTTTACCAATGAAACCACTGCTGAAATGCTTTCTTACGGAAATGGAGGTCCTGAAACAGCTTTCAATGGGGTACTGATGTTTGGCGTGTTCATGTCCACAATGCTAATTCTAAATGAGGGGGCGAAGGGAATGTGGAAGGTCATGATTCCAGTGATCATCGGATTCGTAGTTATGTCTGCATCAATGTGGGCTTACTGGGGAGACTTGGACTCCTCTGCGACTCCAAAATACATTGCTCCTGTAACGACTGCGATATACATAGCAGCCTACTTCCTATTGAAGGCCGAGGACGAAGTAGACGATGGGATTTCTGAATTCAAGATGGGTTTGAATATAGATGACAAGCCATCACTTGTAGCTATGGCGCTGGTGGTTATTATGGGGGTTTGGTACAGCTTCATGTCCCTTGTCATGCCTGAAGATAGAATAGAGGCATTTGGCCTAGGAGAGGCAAGTCAGGAAATGCTTGACGCCGGCCTAGGCGCTCCATCAACGGTAACGGTGGCTGTAAGTGGTTCTCTATTCCTAGTCTATACCATCTGGACTGCGATGGTGGTTTTGGACGGTGCAAAAGGAAAGTGGCCAATATTGCATCCTGGGATTTTCTTCTTAATCACAGCAACAATATCGACTTACATGGCACTGGTAGACAATGTAGGGGAGATATCGAGACCGGTCTCAGATCAATCTGTTCTAGACAGTGTTGCAGGGCCTCTTGCGATGCTTCTGGTATTGTTTGCCTACTACAGGATGAGAGATGAAGGAGTTGAAGATGGTATGACTGGTTATGGAGCTGGGATGGAGGAGCTCACTCCAAACGCGTTCAATATCTTGGTCATCACTGTGACATTGATCGTTGGACTGGTTTTCACTGCTAACGTAATGCTGTAGAATTAGTTGGAGCACGGACCGGGATTTGCACCCGGGTCCAGGGATCTGCAATCCCTTGCATAGCTACTCTGCCATCCGTGCCGCGTGCTCGGGACCTCCCCTCCTCTCTTGAAGGCTATCCGAGATTCGGCATACCTTCATGGTCGTCCTGCGCGTCGGAGATACATGCCAGACATTTCTGCAAGGTTCGAGGGGCTCGGTGTTGGCTTCGCACCATATCTCCAGCCACCGGGGCCTGAGATAGTAAGGTGGACAGTTGGAGAACCGGGTTTTGCTACTCCGAAGGAAATTCTAGACGTTGCTATTGGAGAGCTTGAGGCTGGTAATACAAAGTATACTAGAGGGGCGGGGTCGATGGAATTGTGCCAGGGAGTAGCAGATTATCTATCGAAGCACCATGAGATTGAGGTCTCTGCTGAGGACGTAGTAGTTACGCCAGGAGCTAAGCAAGCGATGCTGTACTCTTTCCTAATTACTACTATGCCGGGGGACGAAGTGATACTGCTCGCACCTTCTTGGGCATCTTACGAGCCTATGCTGGAGTTCATTGGTGCCAAACCAGTCCATGTACCAGTTAGGAAGGATAATTTTCATCCCGACTTAGACGCCATACGTGAAGCTGTGACAGATAAGACGAGAATGATTCTACTCAATTCTCCTTGCAACCCGACGGGTGCGGTATTCACGCCTGATGAGATCAGGGGAATTCTTGAAATCGCGGTGGATAACGATTTATGGATCGTATCTGATGAGATTTACTCGCGCATGGTCTGGGTTGATTGGCCTCACGTATCTCCAGCGTCTTTACCGGGGGGCATGGAGAGAACTATTGTCGTCAATGGATGGTCGAAGTCATGGGCGATGACTGGAATGAGGCTCGGCTTTCTGACAGGACCGCCAAATGCCGTTAAGGCGGCCATAAAAAGCCAAGCTAATTCGGCTTCTCACGTACCTACATTTATGATGGAAGCTGCTAGAGTCGCGTTGAGCTGCGATGGCTCCGTAGAAGAGTTCAACTTAGAATACAAGAAGAGAAGGGAGATAATGAAAAACGGCCTATCAGAGCTACCGGGAGTCAGGGTCATTGAACCTGAAGGGGCCTTCTACATCTTCGCTGATATTACCGGAACAGGGATGACTGATACTGAGTTTGCAGATGGTGCACTAGAAGCCGGAGTGCAGTTAATTCCTGCCTCGCTGATAACAGGTGGAGAGGGTTTCATCAGAGTATCTTATGCAACTAACGAAGATGCCATACATGAGGGCTTGAGTAGACTAAGATCTTGGTTACTGTAGTAGAGAGCTTGAAATCCCATATCTACACGAGTGGCTATGCACGATGGGGAGTCGCGAGGGAGCCACATCTTCTTGGATTACCTCAATTACTCATGTCCAAGCAAAGATGAGGGGGATTGGATGTTGTCCCTTATGAGAGATTGTGTGAGAGAATCGGGTATCAGGGAAGTTCATTCGCACGTAGAGGTTTTCGATGGCTCCGAGAGCCCGTCCGGGTTTGCAGCTGTTGTACTCATTGATGAGAGTCATGTTACCGCTCATTGCTACTCTGACGAAGGTTTGCTCGCAATTGACGTTTTTACCTGCGGGCCTCACGACCCAGAGCATGTCGTGGAGCTGATCCATGAAGGTTTGATTTCAGAGATAGAGGGAGTTACCTTGGTTAGAAAGGAGAGAGTCAGTAGATTTTAGAGGGTGATTCAATGGACATTGGTGATTTCGTTTCTGAGCATTTCCACCACTTCAATGCAGGAGAGCTGTCAAGATGTGCTAGCTCCCTGAAGGAGTTTCTAGATGAAGGAGGGAGGCTGATAGTGACCTTGGCCGGAGCGATGTCAACAGCTCAAATCGGCAGGAGTCTCGGGCCTGCAATAAAGTCACAGAAGGTTCATGCGATTTGTTGTACTGGAGCTAATCTTGAAGAGGACATATTCAATCTAGTAGCGCGTTCGAAATATGAAGAAATACTTGATTGGCGACAACTTAGCCCTGCGGACGAAGAGCGTCTGAGAAATAGAGGGATGAATAGGGTAACTGATGTAGCCCTTCCTGAGGACGTGTTCAGAGAAATCGAAGGGGGTCTGATGTCACTTTGGCAGGATGCCTCGGAGGTTGGTGACCGAAGGTTTCCACACGAGTATCTATACGACCTTCTTATTCATGGGGAGTCTGAGTTCGATATCGATCCTGAGAAGTCCTGGTTGGCCTGCGCCGCTGACGCTAATCTACCTATTTTCACCCCAGGATGGGAGGATTCAACACTCGGTAACATCCTAGCAGCCAGGGTACTAGACAGGACGGTCAAAGACTCGTCAATCATCAAGGGCGGTTTGGAGGCCATGCAGGCCCTAGCGGACTGGTACAGGGAGGATGACTCTCCTACTGGGATTCTTCAGGTAGGAGGGGGAATTGCTGGTGATTTTGCAATTTCGGTGGTTCCAATGCTTCGACAGGATGTTGGTTTGGATGTTCCTAGGTGGGCGTGGTTTGGACAGATTTCTGAGTCGAGGCCCTCCTATGGAGGATACTCGGGGGCCCCTCCCAATGAGAAAATCAGTTGGGACAAGCTAGATGTTTCGACTCCAAAATTCGTTATCGAATCAGACGCTACAATAGTTCTTCCACTATTACTATCCCTATTGGAATAGTTTAGAGTAGGTCTCGCACTCCTCCGATATTCTGAGAAGCTGGTTGTATTTTGATGTTCTATCGCTTCTGGCCGGTGCTCCAGTCTTGATTTGTCCTGCGTCAGTACCTACTGCTATGTCAGCGATAATGGAGTCTGAAGTTTCGCCTGAACGATGACTAATGACAGTGCCATACCCTGCGGCCTTCGCCATTGATATGACCAATAGTGTTTCAGTCACTGTTCCAATCTGATTGAGTTTGATGAGAATTGCATTCGATGCACCCATATCGATACCCTTAGCGAGGCGATCGGGATTGGTGACATACAGGTCATCCCCTACAATCTGTACTCTGTGTCCTTCGCGCTGACAGAATTCGACCCAAGAATCCCAGTCGTCCTCACCAAACGGGTCTTCGATTGATACAATTGGATAGTCATCGAGCCACGATGAGTATAGTAGACCAAGCTCTGAGCCACTGATCACCTTCCCGTCTATATGGTAGCCGTCATCCTGCAAGAATTCCTGGCTGGCTACATCTAACGCGATCGATACTTCCTTGCCTGGCGAATATCCAGCTCTGGTAATTGCCTCGACAACATATCGGAGTCCTTCCTCGTTACGAGGTAGGTTCGGAGCGAATCCCCCTTCGTCGCCGACACCACCGAGTAACCCCGCTTCCTTTAGTACAGCCCGTAGTGAATGATAGATCTCAGTACCCGCACGTAGCGCTTCTGGGTATGAGTCGAAGCCATGAGGTACCACCATAAATTCCTGTACGTCGACATTCGAGTTTGCATGTGCCCCTCCGTTGAGGATATTCATCAGAGGCACTGGAATCGAGGCGTTTCCATCTGAGAGGTGTTGCCATATATTCCCATTTCCAACAGTAGCCCTTAGACAAGCCATAGAAGCACCAAGCATAGCATTAGCACCGATTTTGCTCTTGTTGGGGGTTGAGTCGATGGTCATCATTGCCGTGTCCACGACCCCTTGTTCACTAGCGTCCAATCCCACCAAGGCGTCTGCAATGGGCCCGTTGACGTTCGCTACTGCGACATCGACGCCTTTGCCCCCCCATCGGTTGTCGCCATCTCGCAGCTCCACTGCCTCGTGACGACCTGTGCTGGCTCCGGATGGGACCATTGCTCGACCGAGCGTCCCATCCTCAGTGAGACAATCTACCTCGACTGTAGGGTTGCCCCGGGAATCCAATACCATCCTTCCTCGGATTTGCGATATGCGTGGCCCCATGTGCCGTCGACTGATGGATATCTTCTGAATATTGTCATTGTAAACTGAGCCTATACAGCTGAGTAGCCAGCCATGTTGTTGATTCTCCGGAATTATTCGTTCAACCAGCTTAGCCAACGAGAGACCTTTGTCTGTACTTCTGGAACTTCCATCTCTGATCTGCAACACGCTTCCCAGCAAAGTTGCTCACCTGTTGGCGAAATGGAGAATAGTTCGGCTCTGAAGAGGACCCCGTCCTGATCTGAGAAATCGCACCTGTTATCGTCCACAAAGCAATGAAGTAGGTGCTTTGGATAGTGGTGCATCTTACCAGATACGGGGCAACACAGCATTAGGCTCCTATCAAAGAATACCAATGACTGCCCGGTCTCGGTATCAACCTCATGACCTACTATCCTGGTTCTGTTCAGGAGCGTGGCCACATCTACATTGTACCATGCTGCGTAGGAAGAAGGAAGGTCAAGCGAGGATACCTCGTCTAGGTACTCCTGTCGACGGAGAAGGTGCACTGCCTCCTCCCTCGCCATGATGCCCAAGACAAGGGGTCCCATTTGAACGCAACCTCTGAGAATAATTTTACAATTATACGAAAAGAGGATTTTATTGTTTGAATTTTATATTAAATGTGAAGAATAGATACAAATACTATACATAAAGCGGATAAAACTCGTATGAAGGTAGATTCTCTGGACCGATCAATATTGAATGTATTGAGAGACGCTGGCAGGTCCTCTTTTGTGGAAATTGCAGACAGGGTGGGAGTCACGGAGAGGACCATTAGGACACGCATGAAGAGGCTGGAGGAGGAAGGAGTAATCAGAGGCTATACAATTAGAGAATCAGGGATTGGGCTTACTGCCCTGATTAGGCTGAAGGTAGGGCCTGGTACAGAAATAGGGTCTCTTGCAGGGGAGTTTGCGAGCTGGCAGAACGTCGAGAGTGTCTACGAAGTAAGCGGTGACGCCGACTTGATTGCAGTAGTGCACGTTGACGATACCTTAGGACTGAGAGAAATGCTCGATAAGATGTGGCTCACAGCACCGGCTGAGATTAGTTCGACTCAAACCGAGTTGGTCCTGGAGCAGTACTAATCATAGCTTCCACTTGACGGAGCACCCAATACTATCTGTACGAGGGTTAGAAATTTCCTTACCATTCAAGAGCTCATCAATTGCATCTGAAAGATCTGAGGTCGATGCATGCGAAGGGTCTCTAGGAGAGTCGTCCATCCTACCTCTGTAAACGACCGTGCCCGACGAGGAAACGAGATAGAACTCAGGGGTTCTCTCGGCCCCATATGATACGGCGACAGTCTGGTCTTCATCATGGAGATAAGGATAGCTCATCCCCCTTGATGCTCTCTTGACCATGTTATCCCATGAGTCGGATTCATACTTCACTGGATCATTCGAGTTTATTCCTACGAAACCGAGTCCGCTTTCTCTCGCCTTCTCTGCAATATTCTCGATCCTTGGCTCTGAGCCAACCACATATGGACAGTGATTACAGGTGAACATGATTATTCCGCCTTTGTCACCGATCACGTCAGACATTGAAACTGTCCCACTCCCAGAGCTGTCGTTGGCGTTTGGAAGTTCGAAGTTTGGAGCATTGTTACCGGGCTCTACAGTGTTGGCCATGTGCCTCGGCGTGGAAGGAGGTGATTCAATCCTCCGGCCCCAGGATCTTGGCTGAAGCCACGGTTCTTCCGTTGCACTCTTCCAACCTCCTTCTAGCTAGTTTGTGTTGTGGATCGATATCCAGAACCTTTCTCCATGCATTGGATGCATTCTTTGTATCTCCTCTCTCATGGAAAATTGCTGCTATCATCAGCCTTGCGTCGATGTGCTTTGGGTCATTCCTAGAGGCGCTTTCGAAGTCAGAGAGAGCCTCTTGTCCTCTGCCGAAATCCAGATACAAGAGCCCTCTTTGATACCATGCGTCCGAATTTGTGGAATCTATCCGTAAAGCTGAGTTTAGTGGCCTTTCTGCCTGCTCCGCCTTATCCATCGCAATCAAACATGTGCCAAGATGAACTAAAGCCATGACGTGCTCATCTCTTCTATCCAGGATCCTCCTGAGTTCTGCCTCTGCCTCTGTCCAATCGGCTAGGTTCATGAGAACCTCCGCTCTTCTCTGTCTGGCGATAAGGAGGGCCGGTGAGATTGAAATCAAGTGGTCGGAGTCATCCAGTGCCATGTCTAAATCTCCCTTTAGAAGAGAAGCGGAGCATCTGTTCAGTCTTGCTCTAACATGATCCGGGTCTATAGCCAGAACCTTGGTGAAAAGAGTCTGTGCCTCAGTCATTCTTCCCTGCTTTGCCGCTATCAAGCCTCTGACAAAGGGCACTATTGGATGTTCATGGAGATGTGTTGCGGCTTCGGCAATATGGGTATTCGCCTGATCGAGTTTCCCCATTTCTATGCAGAGATGGGCCTCCTCCAAAGGAATTGATGTATGATTGGGGATTAATCTCCTAGCCCTGACTAGTGCGACTTCGGCCTCATTATGTGAGCCTTGGAATCTCAGAGCCCTGGATCTACCGAGCCATGCGAGACCGTTTTCTCTATCATGATCTATCGCGGCATCGAAAGAGATCAAGGCGTCTATCAGGAGTATGGGGTCATGATTTCCATACTCGTCCCTATACTGCTCCGTGTCATGCAGATGCAGTCTTCCCTCCATGACATGCATTTGGGAACTCTCCCAGCAGATTGGGGGGGCTTCGTTGAGGGTCTCTTTTGCCCAGTCTATGGACCCGGCCTTCATCAGGACTAGGCTAAGTCTGGCTCTGGCTTCTGCATCTTCAGGGAGTGTTTCAAGGTGCTCTTCCAAAACTGCTCGAGCGGCATCTAGTCTCCCATCGTTCTCTAGGATTTCGGATTCCATTATCACTCCGTATTCTCCAAGGGCGGTTGCTCTTCTGATGCTCCGTATGGCTTCCTTTGAATTGCCTTCTCCTGCGGCTAGTATGCGTGCATGTAGAAGCCAAGCTGGTCCGTTGTCTTCATCCATCTCAATTGCTTTCGTAATTGCCTCAAGGGCAGCGCCTGCCTCTCCCAATCCGATTAGCTTGGCCGCTCTTTCTACCAGCAACGGGGAGTCGTTGGAATCTAGAGTAGATGGGTCGCCGGAAATCCTGGAGTCTTTCGCTCTAAGAGCGATTTCAGATAGCTTTGTCGAGGTCTCGGTCTCTTCCAGAGGTTCGCCCAAAGCAATGAGCCTTGTCTTGTTTCTATCATATCTCTCATCATCAGAACCGACTAGGATCGCGGCTTGTTCTGCGAGGGCCTCTAGATCATCGGGGGACGTCGCCAATAGCCTCTCAAGAGTTCTATCCAGAGTTTCCAATTCACCCGATTCTCTCTGAATTCTAGCTAGAGACCTCAGAGAGGCCGAGTCCTCTGGGTCCATCTGATTTGCCATTCTATAGCAGTCCGCGGCCCTTGAAGTCCTAGCGGACGCATGGAATAGCTCACCGAGGATCCTGTGCTCTCCTCCGTTGAGTTCCAAGTCCTCGGCTCTCATCTCAGCCTCCGTTAGAATAGCATCAAGTCTTACAATGAGCGGGATTAGTCCTGGAAGTATTACAGTATTATCATCGGGTTCTGTGCTATGCTTCTCGATGATTGCCTTTGCAGCGTGAGAGGCGATTGCGCACGACTCGCTTGAGCTGACTGCTATTCCTTGGTCGAATAGTAGATTTTCCGCGCTCTCCAGCTTACGGTGTACTCCGAGTAGATTACGGACTTCGGGGGTCTCCCCTAGGATGGTATCCACCCCTCTGGAAAGCAGGTCTAGCCTCTGGGTGGTGTCAGATAAGTTAGTCTGAAGATCGCCCATTCTGTTCATCATTCTGTCTCTCTGACTTAGGACTGATCTATGTCTGAGCCAGAGAGCGAGGACCGTGACTCCTAGGATGCCATAGAGGGCCAGAATGCCGGCGGTGGTCTGATCCATCAGTTACAGCGGACCTATTGGACTTTTGATGCCTTCTGCTGATGAGCTTGCTGAGACGCGGGTTCCAAACGGGACTACGTCCCGCCGGACGTAATTGGTCAGAGGTCTTCCGAAGAGTATGCTTGTACGTTGCCCTTTCGGGTTACGCCACCCACAGATGTACCTAGGACATTCTCAATACCGGCCCCTGATGCCAGTTCGAAGATCCTGTCATTGACCTTGCCAGCGAAGACAAGCCCTGTGGCTCCCTCGGCCTCCGCCATAGCGGTTGCGAGAGCTCTAGCGCCTATTGGATCAGTTCCGGAACCATCCTCTAGGATGATGATAGCATTGTTCTTCTTTAGACCTTCAAGGTGTGAAGCCCATCCCTTAACATGGTCTGGAGCGACCAACGACTCGTTCCCTCTGCCAACGGATTTGTCGTCTTCCTTGTTCAGCTCTGATTGAATCCTGGGTACTGCCTTGCTTGCGACTTCCTTCTGCTGTAGGTACTTCGTGACTACTTTTCCTTCGAGGTGCTCTACCTCTCTGCTCTGAGGGGCCATGGCGACATGCGTGAGGGCCTTCCCCAGCTGACCGTTTATTTCCATTAGGAGGAGTTTTCCTCCGCGATCTCCGTCAATGAACGCGGTGACTCCCTTCTTGCTCTTGGCAAGCTCGACTAACTCGGGCTTAATCCCCGAGCCCATTGTTGCGATTGCATTCTTAATTCCGAACTTGAGTAGGTTCCTAACATCGTTCCTGCCTTCAACAATTATGATTGCTTCTGACTCGGTGACGTTTGGGCCGGCGGTCATCCCATGGTACTCTGTCTCCTTGTCCAATGTCAGAACCGCTCTGACCTCTTCCAGGATATTCTTCGAGTCGTCTACGCCAGAGTTTACCATCTTCAGCAGAAGCTGCTTTCCTCTCTCTATTACGTGGTCTCTCTTGGAAGACTGTTGGTTCTCGATCATCTTTACTTTGATGACTGCCTTGCATGGGCCAATCCTATCTATTGTTTCCAGAGCGGCCCCTATTACTGCTGTGCTGACCTGGTCAAGTGACGAGGACACAAGAATCTCCCCTTGCACCTTGCCCTTGTTCTGATGAAGAACCACGTCAACGTGTCCTATTCGACCTGTTCTCTGTAGCTTTCTTAGTTGGAGCGCTTCGCCGAGCAGACCTTCGGTCTGACCGAAAATTGCGCCAACCACATCCTTTCTCTGGACGTTTCCATCCGTACGGATGGAAGCGTGTATGACATACTTTCCTTCTTGTGACATATTTTCATTTCTCCTTTCGCTATCGGGCCCACTTTCGGGGCCTCGTTCCAGTAGCCGAAAATCGGCAGTGATCAGTGATTGACACCCTCGAGTAGGCCTAAGCTTGATTGAGGCGGGGGACTCTACCTTCATGAACGCTCCTGATGGAAATTCAATGCGAAACGTGTTAGAAGTGTTCGGAAGTAGGTCAGTGGAGCACTAAGAAACGAAGCGGATATGTGTGAGTACCCTGACAGCGGGTCATGTCTGGACGACTGTTGCCCTCAGAGGACCCGATAGCAGAAAGCGTACTAGAGTGGACAATAATGAGGGATTCCAGAGACATAAGACAGCTTATGGTCTGGTTAGAGGAGTCCGAAGGAAGGAAGGAGCGTGCAGTCTTCATGAGTAGGGCCTTGGATCTGATGGATGAAATCCAATATGCTCTAAGCAGGTTGGACGAGCTGAGGTGAGGGCTTGCGTTCCCTTATCCTGGCAGGTGGTAAATCAACGCGGATGGGTAGTGACAAGTGCCTGTTGCAAGTTGATGGTGTCGCATGCATACAGAGAGTTGCCATGACTCTCGCAGAGGCTGGTCTGGAGCCAATCAGAATTTCAGTTGCGTCACCTGAGCACATGGAGAGATACGGCAGGGTATTGGATTCCTCTCTCCAGGTTGAGTGGGTAGTTGATTCCAATCCATACGCTGGCCCTATCGAAGCGATACTGGATGCATTAACAGACCCGTTCTGTAATGACCCGTTGCAGATAGCCCCTGTTGACGTTCCTTGGCTTGAAATGGAGCTTCTTATTGGCCTCGAGGGAGGAATTGGGGACTGTAAAGTTGCTATGCCTGTTTGCTCGGGCAGAACACATCCGTTACTCGCTCTCGTTAGACCCGAAGTAGCTGGTTTGGTGGGGCGCAGCAGGAGGCCTCTTCGAGAGCAGTTCCGTGAAATGGACCATGTGCTAGTAGAGGTAAGAGAGGAAGTGGTTAGGAACGTTAATCGGCCCAGTGATTTAGAGTAGTACCCTTCCTGAAGATATGTCATCTAGTACCTTGGGATATAGGTCGTGCTCTGCTTGCTTGATCCTATCCCTTAGTGTGTCGATGGTGTCAGATTCGAGTACTGGAACCTCCCTCTGCTCGATAATGGGGCCCGAGTCGACTCCTTCGTCCACGAAGTGTACTGTGCACCCCGACACCCTCACTCGTGCCTCAAGTGCGTCTCTCTGAGCATGGGCGCCTGGGAAGTCTGGAAGCAGTGATGGATGAATGTTCACCAGCCTCCCCTTCCACCGAGACACGAAAAAGGGGGTCAGGATTCTCATATATCCACTGAGGACAATCAGCTCAATGTCCTTTGATTCGATGATTCCGATGATCTGTTCCTCGTGGGCCCTCCTCCTCTCATCCCCCTTGAGTCCTTGAGGGAGGGTTACGGAGAAGGATTCTACACCTGCGTCCATGGCGTGCTTCAGTCCCCCTGCTGACTCGGAGTCCGCTATCACCACCGTCGTGACGTGTGCTCTATCGGCTTCCTGTTGGTACTTCAGCAGGGCTCTGAGGCCTGAGCCGCCTCCTGATATCATCACTGCCAGGCGTAATGGCGAGTCCGGGGTGGCCTTCCTGGGAAGGACGTATTCGTCGCTCACGCCACTCTGAAGGCGGCCCTGTGTTTCATGTTACTCATTGAGTGCCTCGTTGAGAGTTGTTGGGCATCTGAACTTAAAGCACCAGCCTCTAGCAGGCATGAGCCACATGGAAAGACTCGGGACTGTGGATGAGATAGTGGAGAGGTATTCTGTCTCCAGCAGTCCATCAAAAAGTAGGCTATACACCACTTTGGGTGGTCTCTTCGTGGCTTTCGCTATAATCGGGATATGGATTCCCGGGTGGCCCACGGTGTCTTGGGCTGTGCCCGCCGCTTACTTTTTCTCCATATCCAGTGAGAAGCTTTTCAGATGGACTCTTACCAACGACTACTTCGGATCCGCTATTTTCGAGTATTATGCCACTGGTAAGACTATTCCCAAGCATGCCAAGTATGGGGTCGTCTCGCTGATCGGGGTCATGACTTCCCTGTCTGCATACTTCGTTTGGGCGGTATCGACCAGAGGGACTGGTACTCTCGGTGACCCATCTACTTGGGATGGCGCTGATCCGGGATTTGGGGCGGGTACGGTTCTGGTGGTCGGGCTGATTGGAATTTGGTACGTCGGTTTCAGAGTACCTACCAGGAATTAGTCGCGATTTTGTAAAAACACGCGTTTATTACCTCAGGTGAGAAGCAGATTTCATGGTTATGGAATGCAACATTGATGCTAGAGGTAAGGCTCTCCGGCTTTTCGGTGGTCTTGCGTCCATCGTGGGTGGCCTTTGTATCGCTGGTGTGGCCTACCTCGACATTGTCGAACTCCCGTACCTGTGGTATGCGTCTGCTGGATTACTAGCAGGAGGTTCTCTCGGAGTCTTCGAGGGATGGTCAGGATGGTGTGTGGCTAGGGCAATGGGTATTTGGACCCCGATTTGATTCTAGACCAGTGTTTGACCGAATCTAGTCTTAGAATAATTTCAATTGGTCGGTTCTCCAGCGAGAGTCATGATACTACCGCTAGAGGGAGTGAAGGTCCTAGATATATCCAGAATCCTAGCAGGCCCCCATGCCGCTCAGACACTATCCGATATGGGTGCCCAAGTTACCAAGATTGAAGCCCCTTGGGGTGATGATTCCAGAACATGGGGGCCGCCCTTTCAAGCTGGATTCGATGGAAAGGAGGTAGCATCCTACTTCCTCTCGTGCAACCGTGGAAAGGAGATACTGTTTGCAAATATCAAGGAGGAGAGGGAGAGGGTCCGAGCCTTGATTGAGGAGTCGGATGTGATAATCGAGAACTTCAGACCGGGGACATTCGACCGGCTACTCGGACCTGTTAGGGACGATCTGATTGTGTGTAGCATATCGGGCTATGGACAGACGGGGCCACGTAGGGATGAGCCTGCATTCGATCTGACTATGCAGGCCAGAAGTGGTATTATGTCAGTAACCGGCGAGGAGGAGGGAGCCCCGGCCAAGGTAGGGGTGGCTTGGATAGATGTGATGACTGGTATGAACGCGGTCAGCTCGATACTGGCATGTCTGCTCAGACGAGAGAAGACAGGGGAGGGAGCTAGGATAGATATCTCGTTGTGGGACACTGCTCTGGCCTCACTGGTTAACCAGGGACACAATGCCCTAGTGGGTATGAAAACAAGGAGGATGGGCAGTAGTCATCCGAATCTAGTTCCATACCGGGTCTTCCGGGTCAGTGATGGTTGGTTTGCCATAGGTGTCGGGACCAGTGGACAATGGGAGAAGCTGGTCGAAGCCCTGTCCCTTGACTCTCCAGAATCATGGATCGAGAATAGCGTCAGGATAGAGAACAGGGAGCTGGTTGAGAGTATGGTGCATGATTCGATAAGAAGGCTCACAAGAGCTGATTTGGAGGAATGTCTTGTCGGTGTTCCGTGTGCGTCTGTTAACACGATATCGGAGGCCCTCGATGATCCTCAATCGCATTTCAGAGAGAATGTGACAGATTACAGTGGGGTCCCTACTCTAGCAAGTCCGTTTAGGTTCATATCTTCCTCAGAGTAGCATGGTCGGTTCTCAATTTTCCAAATAAGGGAACAGTTTTTTCTCGATGTGGTCTATTTCGATAGCATGAGCATAGCCGGGGACATACTGGGCTCGGT
>DAOI01000015.1:0-8755 GCA_002501805.1 Euryarchaeota archaeon UBA463
GGGTTCGAACCCGCGACCGCCCGGTTAAGAGCCGGGTGCTCTACCTGACTAAGCTACAGACCCGACCTTCCGAATGGCTATTCCGATTTAATGGCCTCGGGTGATAAACTAGGAGAGTCTGCCTTCGGGGTTGACCATAATATCCACTCCTGAAGTCGACGCAACGAATACTGCATCGCATATCCCCACGAAGAGGCCGACCTCGACTACTCCATCGATTACAGATATCATACGCTCCATTTCACCTGGATTAGTAATAGTGGGACCGAACTCGCAGTCTAGGATATAGCCATCATTATCAGTGACATAGATTTTATCTTCGTCCCGGGCATTTGTCATTTTACGCCTCAAGAGGACCTTTCCTGGACAGATGTTAGATATCTCTTCAATTACGGAGAGGTATTTTTCTGGACTGACTTCGACTGGAAGATTGAATTTACCGAGGACGTCTACCCTCTTACTCTCGTCGGCAACTACAATCATTGATTTTGAGAGATTAGCAACTATTTTCTCTCTTGTAAGTGCGCCTCCTCCTCCCTTGATTAGAGAGAAATGACTGTCAAATTCGTCAGCTCCGTCAATCGTTATATCCAAAGATTTGACATCGGAAATTTCCATTAGAGGTATTCCTAGACCCTGTGCCAGTTCCCTTGTAGCTTCGCTGGTAGGCACTCCGATTATCTCTAGTCCTTCTTCGGATAATCTCCTGCCAATCTCGACTATTGTATACTTGACAGTTGATCCAGTTCCCAGTCCAACATTCATCCCACTTTTTACATATCGACATGCTGCGATTCCTGCTTCTCTCTTCAGCGCCTCGACATCACTCATGGGGTCCCGTAAGCAGGTTTGAAGATGATTATTTCCCATAATGGAAAATGAGGAGGGGACCGTTGGGTTCATTGGCATTGACTTCTCGGGATGCTTGAGGGAGCAGGAGGGTTGCTGACAGTGTACGACACTGAGGAAAGTCCCCTCTCCATGATGCGAGTGGCCCGACGCAAGTCGGGGATCCGAGAGGGTCGGCTCTGCAACAGAAACGAACTGCCCCGGGAGTACGATGAATCCGAAAGGAGGAGGTTTCCCGAAGGTAGCTGGAACGAGCACCCCCGCTGGAGCAAGTCCAAGCAGGCCCGTAATGCATCAACAGGGCCGGGTAGGATGCAAAGTTGAATGCGACCAGCCGAAAGGTGAACAGAAAGGGGCTTATTCCCTGCACCCTCACTAAGCACTCAGCTTCAGCTATATTCAGTCAGAGTCCACGATTGCCTTCAGGACGGAGGATTCTGAAATCGTTCCGCCCTCGTCATAATCAAGCCATGGCCCATTCAGAGTAATTCTGGACTTGAATTCGTTGTATACGACGATTATAGTGGGAAGGAGTATGGAGCTAGTTAGTAGAGCTAGAGCAATTAGGGCCATCATCAAGAGGAAGAAATTCTG
Source organism: Euryarchaeota archaeon UBA463 (assembly GCA_002501805.1). Taxonomy (GTDB): domain Archaea; phylum Thermoplasmatota; class Poseidoniia; order Poseidoniales; family Thalassarchaeaceae; genus MGIIb-O5. The sequence continues at coordinate 1,444 of DAOI01000015.1, forward strand.
CAGACCCGGAATGGCTACAAATAGCCCTGCTGATAGTCCCGCACAGGTTGTGGCAGTAGTCTCGAAAATAGTTCTCCCAGTAGTTACTACAGACCTCACAACACCAGCGGGAGTCTCTCCTTCGTCCCTTATTCTGTCAATAATATGTATTGAATCATCGACCCCGATTCCGAATACTATGGTCCCTATCATTGCAGTAAATACGTTGACATTTACTGATCCGCCTCTCATCAGGAGGGGTTGCCATAGTACCACTACTGCGACAGCGGTCATTGTGAATATGGCCAGCCTAGGCGAACGGAACAATACGGCCATAGTGAAAAGTAGGATTATCATAGTCCAGACTGTAGTTTCACTCTGTGCTTTGTGGATGCCAGAGTTGATATCGATTGAAATTGGAAGTCCTCCGGTCAATTTGGAATTAGTGACTCCTTCCTCTGCTAGAGTGGTGGAGTAGCATGTTGTGGAATCATCGCATCCCCCCTCTGACAAGAATTCGTCAATTGTATTCCTCAGGCCAGTGGCGTCCTTGATATTGATGTAAGGTTGCCAAGCATACACAAGCGTCTTTGTCTCTCCCGATCCTTGGTCTGCATTCATCAGCATTGATCTAATTTCAGGGCTGAGTGTGTCGAAGACAACATTCACCATGTCCTCCCGAGATGTCACTGTAGTAAATGCTAAATCGCCACTTGTTATACATTCGAGTTGAAGGGGATCGTCCCAGCAAGATGAATGGAGTATATCCCAAAGAGAGCGGTCAAAGGCTTCTTGGCCGGTGATGTCGTCCTGAAGGTGTATCGCCTTCAGAATATCAACAATACTTGTAGTATCGGTGAATTCGACATTATCCACCTTAGCCTGCATTTCATCAATTGAATCTAAGACAGGTATGTCCCGTATGGGGGCGGTCTGGTTCATTGCGCCTCTGTCTGTAGCATCGATAATGAATAGATTAGTTTGACCGCCACCGAATTCGTAGCTATACTCCCTGAGAGCCTCATAAGACTCCAGGCCTGGAGGTACCTCGTCTGATGAACCTGTGATGTCCTTTCCGAGTTCTTCCTCCAAGATTAGTACCCCCCAAGCCGTAGTGATAATTGCCACCAGCATTACCACTATTGTGGCTCTGACAGGAATCTTTCCTATGGCATCCCAAACGCTGTCTAAGAGTCCAAGAGCGATGGTAAGTGACAGCATTGATGCCATAATCAGGGCATTCACTGGCGTCATTGCCTCAGAGTAGGATAATGCGAATGCGGCCAGAACACCCAGGGATATGGAAACGTATAATGTCTGATTTGTAGACATCTCCAGATTATTGGGGGTCTTCCTGTACCTCAATAGCTGGATCAGTGCGGGAACCATTATCATCGAGAGGATGAAGGTGACTGAAATTCCCAGGAGTAGTGTGGTTCCAACTGTCCTCATCGGCTGTATGGGGACCAAGGAGTTCCAAGTAAGGACGTGGAATCCCAGTATCGTCGTCAGGGCGGATAGGAAAATTGCGTGTCCAGTGGTCATGGCAGCTCTGACGGTTGCGGTTAGGCTGATGAGAGAGTCCCAGGGGTCGACTGAGAGTGGTTCCAGTCCATCTCTCTTTAATCGCCATGACTCTTCGAGTTTCTCCTCAATGATCTTCTGCCTGTTCTCTTCAATTCTGTTGGTCAGATGGAGCGCATAGTCGACTCCGAGACCAATCAGAATAGGGCCGGCGGAGATTATCATGGGCGTCAGCATGATATCTAGGATAACTGTAGCTCCGAAGGTTATTGCTAGGCTCATCGCAATTGGGGTCCCGCAGATTAAGATGACCTTCGGGTTCCTGTGGAGTATTAGCATCGCTAGAGCCACCAGGGCTAGGCTTGCCGGCAGCATCGTCTCTACCAACTCCAAGTAAATAGCATCAGAAACATCATGCAAAACCGGAGTCAGGCCCGTTACTGTGACAGCCCTTCTGTCAGGGATATCATCGAGCCTGTCTAAGTCCACAGTATTGGTATCTGGGTCTATCCCCATAGTTGATGTAAGTTCGTATGTAGTGTAGCAGAGTTCACAATTTGCCTCCTCAATCTCGTCACAGACTCCACTGCCATCATCGTCACAATCTGGGAGTATCTTGCCATCTGGACCTAATCCATGAATGTACGCCTCGGCAAAGGCCAAGAATGCCTTGTGATCCTTTACTAGGCCATTTTTTGGATCGTCGCGCGGGGGTATGTCGGTTGTTGACATATCGAATGATATTCCCATGATTATAACGCCGGTATCCCATATCCCGTCGCCGTTAGTATCCCTTACCATGGATTCAATCAGTGAACCAGCATTTTCGACGTATTGGTCTATCCTATCTTGCTCATCAGGAATCTCATATCCATAATATGGATTGGAGCCTGCGATGGCGCAGTTCTCACCATCACTGATTGGAAGGCCATACTTCTCCATGGCACAGTTGAATCTCCATGAAGAGGAGTTTGCTTCCTTGATTATCTGGGCCGGGGATAGTACCCAGACTACTCCGTCATTAACTCCCCTGTCTGATTTATCCCAGTCCAATCCCTTGGCATAGGTCCCTGCTGGAGATGAGTCGTCTCCTTCTATCCAAGACATTTGCATCAGGACTTCTGCAGACGTAATATTGTCGTTCCCCCTATCTGAGATCGAGCTTATCGCATTGTCTGTTTGGATGTATATTATCACAATGTCTGTTGACCATTGCTCCCTAACCTCAGAAAGTAAGTCAGAAGAGTCTGCACCCTCTGGGAGATAGATCTCAACATCACCATTAATCTGTTGCTGGAAGTCCATGGCATACTTACCAACCACTGAAGTCAGGAGTAACAGGATGGCGACAATTATTCCAGGGCTCCTAAGAATGGCAGAGTAGGAAAGCTCGTTGAGCCTCCTATATGCGGAATGCGTGATTTCAGCGGCATCATCAAGTAGTTGCCCAGCGGTGTCTAATGCATTTCCTACTGGGCCCTCAGAAAGTGTCTTCCTAATCCTATTTGATGCCTCCCTGGCCGGCTGAATCCTCTCGAAGAAAGATTGCCAGAATTCGGCCTCATCGTCTACTGATTCATCACTGGAAACTGAGAATCTGTCGATAGGGGTTTCCTCGGTCACGTACCGGGCAATCACAATAACCAAATGAGCGTTCGCATTCATTCAATTCCAAGAATGCGAAAAATATCGTAATCGAGCTCTGTCGAGCGCACATACAATAGAATCGCTAAAATTGATTAGTGCCTCGGAGTGTTGATGTCGAGACGCAGGGCGAAGGCCTTACCAAAGGGAAAAGATGAGGATGTTAGGACTATGGCTGGACTCATTACTGCAGGAATAATCAGCCTTGTGGTGGTAATTTCAGTAATTCTTGCCCCGATACCTCAGGTAGGTCCTGATGAAGGCAATCAAGCCCCCGATTTCGTCGCTGATTCCTACAATGGCGCGTCATGGAGCGAGTACAGGCTCTCGGACAATTACGACTGGGACTGGAACGGATCATCCGATAGTAAATGGTTCCTGATATACTTCATGGACACCGATTGTCCATATTGCTGGGTTGACGGTGATGAAATGAGTCAGCTTCACTCCCAATGGTCCGATAGAGTAAATTTCGTCACAATTGCCGCAGAGCTAAGCATACCCAATCATGATAGTACTAGAGGGGAAATTGAGGCATTCAGGGACAAGACCTCATATTTTGGCTGCAACAGTGACAGAGATGACTGCATTGACAGGCCGGGAACACCCAACAACTGGCCTTATGTCGATGATCGGTCCATGTCGATAATGAGTCAGTGGGGTCTTTCGGGGACACCTGTTTCTTTTATCCTGGAACCTGATGGGACTGTAGCTTGGAACAAGAATAAGCATCAGGGACAAGGTGGAGATGGCGAGGAATTATCAGCGGCATTGCAGAGACTGGTAGGTGGTCAATAATGGCTGTTATTACCGCTCCACTGATGATTTTCCTACTCGGAATAGTGGCGTCTTCTTACCTACTCGTGAGAAGCAGGGATTCACCCGGAGAAGAAGGCACAATCGGGGTCCTGAATGCCTCTATGGGATTCTCGGCTGTAGGGATAATGGGCTCTGGATGGACATGGTCAATTCACAATTCAATGCTAGTCGGGTCTTCCTCTATGTGTGCAACTGAAGGCTTGGTTCAATGTGGGTCGGTGATAGGAGACCCGCAGTGGAACAATCTTTTCGGAATTCCTTGGGGCCTGATAGGTATCGGATCATTCGCAATAATCTGGTTCCTTGTAATATCCATAAGAATGGACTTGCACGCCAAATGGTCTTCTAATTACGTGAATTCGCTATACTTCGTTAGCTTAGCAGGAGTTCCTTTTGTTCTCTGGCTAGTACTGGTCGAATTGACGATGGTTGATGGGGCCCCTCATATCTGTCCCTATTGCACTGTAATTCACATAGCACTGCTGGGAATGGTGGCAAGCGCTTTCTACCTCAGACAGAGGAAAGAGACGGGTTCGTGGTCCTAGTCCTCTGTCCGATGAACTCAAGTCTGTCAGCTTGCTCCAAGGTATATGCACTTGGTTACCGGGGGAGCGGGATTCATCGGATCGCATCTAGTAGATGCGCTTGTAGAGGCTGGAAAAAAAGTCAGGGTACTTGATAACTTTTCGAGTGGCAGGGAGGAGTTCCTTTCTCACCATGAGGATTCTGGCAGGGTGGAAATATTCCGAGCGGATCTTCTGGACATGGATGCAGTGAAAAAATCCATGCAGGGCGTGGAAATGGTGCACCATCTAGCTGCAAACCCAGACATCAGGCTAGGGACAGAGGTAACAGATACTGACCTCAAGCAGGGAACTCTCGCAACATACAATGTCTTGGAGGCCATGCGTATGGAAGGGGTCTCGAGAATTTCCTTCTCCTCCTCTTCGGCGATCTATGGAGAGGCCGAGCAGATGCCCACTCCAGAGACTTATGGTCCTGTGATGCCAATATCCCTCTATGGGGCTTCTAAGCTTGGCTCCGAGGCCCTGATAACTGCATGGGCAGGCACCTTCGGGGCCGATGCGTGGATTCATCGCTTCGCTAATATCGTGGGACCGAGGGGGACCCATGGCGTAATTTTCGATTTCATACACAAGCTCAAGAGGGACCCTAGCAGATTAGAAGTTCTAGGAAACGGGATGCAGGAAAAATCTTACATGTCTGCAGAGGATTGTGTTAAGGCCATGATACACTTGATCGGCCATTGCGAAAAAAATGTGAATCTATACAACCTTGGGACCGGAGATACTTGCTCTGTCAGAAGGATAGCTGAGATAGTCGTAGAGGAGAGTGGACTCGAAGGCGTATCAATAGAGTATACCGGAGGAGATAGGGGATGGGCCGGGGATGTCCCAAAGACCTCCCTTGAAGTGAGTCGTCTTCTAGAAACTGGATTCAAACCCAATCTAGCCTCTGAAGAGGCCATTAGGCATACGGCACGCGCGCTCATATCTGAGATTGGGCTTTGAGTGCCCTCAGCAATCCCTTAGTTGATAACTCAAACCACCGCGGAGAGTGCATGAGCAAACGATGGTACCAGGAGAATCGTCGTGACCCATGGAGGAGAGAAGCTAGGTCTAAGGGATACAGGGCTCGCTCCGCATACAAACTCAAGCAAATCCAAGATAGGTTCTCAGTGATGAGGAAGGGGGATGCCGTTCTCGACATAGGTTGTCACCCAGGAGGATGGACCCAAGTAGCCGTAGAGGAGGTTGGAGAGGATGGATTGGTTGTTGGCGTTGACTTGCTGGCTACCTCTCCTGTGGAAGGGGCTAAGCTGATCATTGGCGATGCCACGGAGGATGCGACAATTACGCAAGTCGAGGAATTCCTGGAAGGCAGGATGTTGAATGTCGTAATCAGCGATATCTCCCCGAGCCTCACTGGTAGATACGATACTGATCAGGCCATATCTCTGGAGCTGTCCACAACTGTTCTTGATGTGGCCGTGGGGGTTCTCCAACCTGGTGGGACATTCGTAACCAAGACATTCCAGGGAACTGGCATCGAGGGACTGGTTGATGCCGCCAAGGACAGATTCTCGAATGTTCAGAGATATGCCCCTACCGCTTCTAGGAATGCCTCGTCCGAGACATATCTAATCTGCAGGAATAAGCTCCCTCGGCCAAGGAGAAGGGCTGATGGAAGAACCGCTATGGAGCAAGTATCAGATCACCTGTCCGATCTAGGAATCGTGACCACTCCAAATGAGAACGAGGAGGATTTGCCTACAATGGTAGGTCTTCGCAGGCTCTCTAAAAGAGAAGAAGAGTGAAGCACAAATTATCAGAAAGAATCTAATCCTCCACTCCAACGCGAGTCTATGAAAAGAACTGCGATTGTACTCACTCTACTGTTTTCTGTCTCTATATTGTCAGGATGTTTAGGAGGAGATTCATCAGGCGAAAATGACGCAGTAGTTACGGACCTTCAAGCACAGATAGACAACCTAACTGTCGTCAATCAACAACATGAAGGCGAGATTGACTCCCTCAAGGATCAACTGGCTTCATCTTCCTCGCTTGTAACTGAAATCGAGGCTTCACTCAGTGAAGCTAATAATACATTAGATTCGCTAACTGAGACTGTTATACAAAAAGAATCTCAGATTTCTGATCTCACTAATCTGTCTGAACAGCTGAGAGAAGAGCTTGAAAATTCCGCTGCACAAAATTCTAGTCACATTTCTAGCCTAGAGTCACATATCCAAAACATAAGTCAGATGATGGAAATTCTAGAAGATGAGAGGGATGAGGCTTTAGATCAAATATCTCTTAAAGAATCAGAAATCGCTCAATTGGCAGATAGTCTGGATACTGCCGAACAAAGAATAGATCTGTTGATCACACATCTCTATTATTCGGTATCTGGTTGCCCCGAATCTAATCCGGGGAATAAATTGAGCATAGGTTTTGATGACGGCTCTCCAGGAGGAATTCAAGGAGATGGAATTCTCTCCGGTAGTGAAATCGTATCAACCTTCGGAGAGTGCCCGGGTAACAGCGGGCTTGTGAAAGATATCAACCCAGTAGCATCACATAATTCAGACCCGCATTCGATGGTGACAATGGGAGGAGTATTGTATTTCATTGCTGATGACGGCGTACACGGAAATGAGCTCTGGAGGTCGGATGGTACAATGGGGGGCACCAACATGGTCATTGATCTCAATCCTACAAGGCAGACAATAGTTGGAGGTTCAATGGTTGATGAGAATCCAGGTACTGACTTTGGGGAGATAGTAGCAGGGGATGAAAAAATATTCTTTTCTGCTGCGGTAGGA
>DAOI01000015.1:8894-25400 GCA_002501805.1 Euryarchaeota archaeon UBA463
CTTTTCTGCTGCGGTAGGAAACGATGAAATCAGAGAGTTGTACGTTAGTGATGGGAGTGGTTCTGGAACTCTCAAGATCTCTGAGACCTTCGATTGCGAACCACAATTATTCTCAAACTATCCAGAATTTACATATTCGGGGGTTAATTCAATTTCAGTTATGCCTGCATCGGAAGTGGGTTTTGACACGGCGTACTTTTCAGCTTTCAGATGTTCCTACGAAAACGTAGTCTGCTCGGGCGAGGAGCCACATATATCGGACGGCACCGAGGCTGGAACTTTCCAGCTAGTGGATCTTTTTTACGGCAATACGGACCTAACAATGCCCAATGGAGGAAGTATTACTGCTGACTTAGAAGGCAGTCAGCCGAGCGAGTTTACAAGATCTGGAAATAATATCTATTTCAGTGCCAATGCTGACATGGGTGCGGTCTTGACAGACGTCGGTAGGGAGCTTTTTGTGATCAACACTAGCTCTCCAGCGGGAGGAGTGCAGTTAGTCAAGGATATCAATTACGGGAGTAGTGACAGCTCTCCATCCATGTTCGAAAGTATGGGTGGAGAATTATTCTTCAGTGCTGATGATGGAATATCTGGCATGGAGCTTTGGAAGAGCGATGGGACGAATTCAGGTACCGTGATTGTCAGCAACATAGCTGCTAATGGAAGTAGTAGTTGGCCAGGACAAAAGATTTCTGTTGGAGATACTCTCTTCTTCACAGCTAATAATGGCATATCCGGAAATGAGCTATGGAAGAGTGATGGCACATATTCTGGGACCTCGTTGGTTAAGGACATCGTCTCAGGATCTTCAGATGGAGGCGTGAGTAACATGATAGAGTTTGACGGCGATTTGTACTTCATCGCCTACAGTAGCTCTCCGGGAGTTGGGACTCAGGGGACCGAGGTCTGGAGGAGTAACGGTTCAGATTCAGGAACTGTCAGGATATCTGGCTCCATCCTCACCGACAGTACTACTGCCTTGTACCTCACGAGGGCCGGAGACAGGCTTTACTACGTAGATGAAGACTATGGAAATGGCGCAGGCATAGAGCTATTCTCATTCACTCCCGAAGATGGAATCACACTGGCAGTAGATACCCGGCCCGGGTCACAAAGTTCGGATACTAGGAATCTATTTGCCTTGGGGGAGAAAATTTTCTTTGTTGCAAATGATGGATTGAGTGGCGACGAATTGAGGTACCACTGGTACAATCCTGGCCCGATAATCACGTAATGAATAAATAACGTAGCTTTCCAAGATAGCTAGTTCACTCGGATTCTCTGTCATAGGGAGCGATGTTCTGCCACTCTGACGCGTCCGATCGAGAAACTATGGCATGCACCCACTCTGTATCAGAGGTGTTGAATACCTCGTGAGGGAGACCGGGTTCAATGTAGAACATGTCCCCTGCGCTGTGGATCACTGACTTCCTGCATCCGGGACCATACTCGTGCCTAACGCTTCCCTTGAGGAGATAAATCATCACATCAAAATCAACATGTATGTGTGCCTTGGCTATTCCACCGGGAGGGATGTATGCCCTATTCATGGAAAGTCCTGTGGAAGGCGTGTTCTTACCGGATAGCCCTGCACCATACTCAATATTGTTCCAACCTCTGACCTTCTCTACTTGTCTCAAACTCCATATTCCGCCCTCGTCAGAGACGAACGAAGATAGGTCGTTCTGTTGCCCAGTCAAAGATAGCTCCTCTTCAGTCATTGTACCACTCTGTATTGAGTGGGGAGTAACCCCATTTCAATCATTGCATAAACCCAACCATACTTTCGGTCAACGCTAAAAGGGGGAGGTGGCTCGGCGCCTCATCGAGGAACTAGAATGTCAGCACGGACAAACACTTGCACATCATCTGGATTGCCCTTGGTTGATTCCAAGAGCACATCATTTCCATGCCCTACATGTGGGTATGCGATTGGCAGAAGCAGGAGATGCAGGCTACAGGGAGTTCCCTACATTTGTCCAGAGTGCGGCTTTCAGGGACCATAGGAGGTACTGATATGGGGCATGTAGTGGTGAAGTACAAGGTTACTATGGATCAGCCGGAAGAAGGGAGGCCCGATTACGACGGAATAGCTTCCAGGATCGGGGAGCTCCAAGAAGTCCAGACATTCGAGATTAAGCCCCTGGCTTTCGGGATGATGTTCATCGAGGTTCAAGCAGTCCTTGAAGACGGCGAGGGCACTGTGGACGAGTTCGAAGCACGAGTTAGGGAAACTGACCCCCTAGTTGGTCAGATTGAGACCTTGGAAATGGGAAGGCTCTGATCAGAAATGATCCAGTGGCGACCTCATGAATTCCCTCATCAGAACCGTAGCATAGGTCCCGGGCGGAAGCGTGAAAGAAAGCCTTAGTGAGGCCCCATAGGGATTCCACCTATCTCCAGCCTGAGGACTCTCCACCCATCTCTTAGACTTCTCAGATGAATCGGGCATATCTGTCGCTTCCTCTACTGAAAAATCAGTAAATGGGACTGCTAAGGGCCTCCTAGTTCCACTCGTAGAGAGCCGAGGTATTCTCTTGACCCTCCAATTCAATGACTCTAGTTCCGTGTCAATAATCGCTTTTGACTCAGCCTCCCCGGGCCTTCCGAGAGTTAGAGTAGATTCGCTACCGGGAAGTGGCCCAGTTATGGAAAGTCTTCCGAGCCTACAATTTCTGATACATCTGCTTAGATTGGTTTCACTGACTATTGCCATCTTAGATACGTCTATTCTCCCATTTGACTTTGTAGGAGCTACTATGTCGCCTACCTCGGGGTCAATTATGCTCATCCCAGCGGAAATCCTATTCGAAAGTGTATGATTAAACGCCAGTGATTGTAAAGAGTGTATCATTAGTAACTGAAGAGAGTTGGGAAGAGTCTTGAATGACCCTAGCCAATCATCTGGCTTGCTCTCGAGGTGCCTAAGCATTTCTCTCTCATAGCCGAGATGGTCGGGAATTATTTCCAGACATGAAGATGGGTCTTTGGTATCCCTCCACTTTTTCCTGAAAATATATGTTTCCTCACTGGCCCTGCCTCCCGGCATTCCCAGATACAAGTCTACGGCTGATTCGTAGTCATCTTGGATTACTGCCATGCCCACCAATGGGGTAACGGGCCTGTTGGCACCGAATCTCTGAGGGCCAATCCAGTTGGGGAACACATCAGCCCCCAAATTCTCTGAAAGCCCCTCACGAATCCTATTCACCCTAAGTAGGGCCTCTTTTCCATCCATCGGCTTACCGTCAGGAAAACAGCACCCTCTGACTGTTAGTGTGAATCTATTTCCATCGTGATCACTCATTCCAACTTTCTGATGGGTCCTTCCAAGAATTTCTAAATCGCAATCGGGGATTTCAACTGCCTCTACTTTCTTGATATTTGCATCAATAACAAGAATCTGCGTAGTAACAGCCCTCTTATCTTTCAATCCTGAGGCGAAAATTCTATTTCTACTGATTCCACATTGTTTGGATAGTCGGTTCAGGAACCTATTTGTCTCCCAATTCGTTAAAGTGACCCTTGCTACAGTAAATCTTCCTTTTGGGTCCAAGGCAGGAACTCGGGAAACTTCCTCCACTCTGAAATCTTCAACTCTTACCTTCAGAAGGCCACCAACGCCCTCATCTGGAAATGCCCAGCCAACGAGTCCTAGAGATTCCTCAATGCCATCCGTTGGCACGTTCTCACCATCCTCAGAGTTTTAGCCCTGAGAACTCCTTTGAGATTCCGGAACATAGATCTCTAAAAACCTTCTCAGCCTTCTTTCCCTTGACGGTTCTGACGTAAAGTTCTGGTTCATCCAAATCTGGATGCTTCTGGAAAAAATTTGCGTACTCAACGTTTGGGCTCTCGTTCAACCTTGATCTGAAAAGCTGAAGGGTTGTATGCGTCTCTCCTGAAATCCTAAGTCTAAGTTCGCGACCTTCATTCATTAGTACTTTTATCGACATGGACAGTCGCCCGACCAGCCACTCCCTTTTGAGGGCTTTCCTAAGTTAGTAGCCCCTACGGGGCCTGCTGTAAGCCTAAGTTAAACAGTGAGTCTGTTTGGCCGAGACTCATGGGGGACCGAGAAGCCAGAGATAGACTGATATCGGCTTTCGAGAGATTGGCTCTGCCTTCACTGATGGTGAGTATTCTACTTACTGTATTCATGGCTAGTGTGATAATACCACTCCCGGCTTTCACAACAGACCTGGAATCGTTCTCACCCGATAGTGAATCTGAGCAGGCCGTAAATAGGATTGATGAGAAGATTCCGCCCTCTGGACATCGGGTATATGTCCATGTGAAATCTGAGGATAGTGGCAATATTCTAAGAATTCAGCAATTATCAGGATTATTGAACGATATGGAAGCCATTAATTCGGTGGCCCCAGAAGGTAGTATTTCCTCCCATATCAATGCGGCTGATGCGATTCAACGTACTATTGATGAAAGGACGGACGATGATTCGAGAATCTCGGGATTTGCTGATTGGGGGGGCCTATTAGAGGTCGTTTTGGATGAAGACGAAGATTGTGTTGAAGCATCGGGAGACGAGAGGGTCTTGGCGACTGCTTCTTTTGCAGCATCTGCTATGCTCCATACTGATTTTGAGTTTGATCAAGTTTGCGAGTGGCTTGAAGATGGTGATGGAGACCCTACTCCTACTGCTTCAAGTACACTTTGGGTTATCGAGCTGAATGGGACTTTGGATAGGGACGGAAGGGAAGAAGTAGCCCAGCAGATTAGAACTCATCTGAATTCCGAGGGGAGTTCTAGCCTATCTTATGGAGTAATTTCGGATGATTTAATCAGTAGCGATATCAACGATAAGACACTTGATGAAATGATTTGGTTATTCGTGATATCGATAGCAGTTGTCGTAGCTGTTCTAGCACTAGCTTTCCGTTCTGTAATCATGGTTGCTGCGCCTCTCTTGAGTCTATCAGCAGCTTTGATTTGGACATACGGGACTATCACTCTCTTGGGCATGAAATTCTCGATTTTGGAAGTCGCAGTGGCGCCAGTAGTTCTCGGATTAGGCATAGATTACTCAATACATCTTCAGAGAGGATACGAGAAGGCCAGAAGATCGTCAGCTTCTGCGGCCGCTGCTTGGGTTCAGTCCTTCGACTCTATACGAGTAGCTTTGATGCTAGCAGTGGTTACCACTGTCTTTGCTTTCCTATCGAATTCTTTCTCCCCTCTGCCCCCACTGAGAACCTTTGGCGCAACATTGGCGCTCGGAGTCATATCCGCTTTCTTGGCTAGTACAGTTACTGTGGGTGCCGTACATGTTGTAGCAGAGAGGGGGATAGGAAATGGGACATCAGCTGGCCTACAATTTGACAAGTTGGCCACGTATACCACAGAGTTCCAGAGAAAGAATGCTGTATGGGTCATGCTGGCTGTAGCCGCTGTGACCACTGGATCTGTGTCGATTGCCGTGATGGAGTTAGATACTAGTTTCGAATTAACGGATTTCCTTTCTGAAGATGAGATGGAAGTAATGCAAGTAAGACAGGATATCTATGATTCATATGATGCCGCGGCTTGGAAAACTGTGGATATTTTCATGGAGCCCCCCGTTGGGGATGATTCAATAACCGGAGAATCGGATCTCCTTAGGGCAATGGACTTCTTGGATACGCGTATTTCGGGCATCCCCGAAGTTGTCAATCCGACGAGTACCTCATCTGATCGTCCATCTTATGACGGGCTATATCCAATATTGAGAGACGCTGTCGATAGCGATCAGTCATTCGGAGAGGAATTCCATCTGGAAATTTTTGATGGCGAGCTAGGGATTTCTGATGGATTCGTAGAAGGGGATCTGACCTCAGCAATATCTTCATTGTTATCTAATCAGTCTGTAGGCGACCCGCTCAGAGGCCAAACATGGTCTGAGAGAGTGTCTGATCATGTAGCATTGACTGAAGATTCTTCGGGAATACTATTTCTGAAGATGAGCATAGATGTGGTGGCTAAGACCAGTGAAGACTCAGCAAGGGTTTCTGAGGTTTTCAAGCACCAGGCATCACTAATTGAGGATAGTGACGGACTTGTTGATTGCAGGGCCTACGCCTCTGGAGATGTCGTAATGATAGATGGAATTCTGTCCGGATTGGTCGTTTCACAAGTTGAGTCAACTGCGATAAGTCTCCTAGTCTCGATATTTGTCCTATTCCTACTCACTAGGAGGCTCGGACAATCTTTGGTGGTTATCCTTCCGGTTGGATTGGCTGGGGCATGGGTAGTTGGCTCTATGGCTATGCTTGGCCTGAATTGGAATGTCCTTACCATAATGATCACGGCTCTGACGATTGGTCTGGGAATAGACTACTCGATACATGTCTGGAGGAGGTTCGAGAAGAATAGGGGTTCGGGCATGGGCGTTTGGGATTCTATGAGAGAGATGTATGCAACAACTGGTACTGCGCTATTGATGTCCGCAGGAACTACAATATGCGGATTCTTGGTACTGATGCTATCCCCAATTCCAGTAATTAGCGACTTTGGAATAGTGAGTTCTATTGCCGTAGCATTCTCATTAATCCTATCTCTGATTGTCCTACCCGTTCTTCTCGCAGCTGAGGTAAGGACATCAAACGGATCCTAATTGGGATTTCCAATCAATTCGGTTATTTTTGACATATCCAATCCTTGCTCCCTCGCCACTAGAGATAGTGCCATCCAAAGGGTGACTGGGCCTAGAGCCCTCCTCTTCCTTTGTGCGCGTCTGACGACCTCTTTCATGGGCAGTCCCGATTCTTCCGAAATCCAAGCAATCATTGGCTTGATACTTGCTTCGGCCCAATCTGGAGGATATTTTTGATTGGAGACAACCTCAATCTGTGATTTCACATCGCTCTCGGGAATGAGTATGCGAGGCTGTTCAACGGGTTTAGCAACTAGTTCGGGGGGGCTTAGCAAACTCCTAATGATCGGGCTCCAACCGAATGGAGGTTCCAGGGGCATAACATTCCGATTTGGGGATAGTCTCCCGTCGGAATTAGCCAACCAACCAGTTTCACATAATTTATCTATTATTTGAGGAGCTAGTCCTGGTTCCATCCACTGCATATCAAGAGTCCATATCCTCACTAGTTCATCATAGGGTAGCTCACTAGTAATCGAATTGGAAAATGTCGCATGGATAACTCTCCTTATCTCCTCATCGATACTTCCCATGTGAAGGACTGTCGGGCCACTAGTGAATAGGATTTTGCAGAATAAACATGTTGGCACTCACTTGAATAGGGACGAGGTAGTGCGGCGATTGAGTCCCATGGCCAGAGAATACATAGCCAGAGACCCAAGAACTGGGAGAGCACTTAGGAAATCGAGTTCCAAAGAAGACTCCGATATCAGGGCCCTTCTTCCAATATCTGGAACTTGGGAGGTCATTCCTAGATCGGATATCTTAAAATTGGCTTCTGGGGAGTTGGAGATGTTAGATCTGCCAAGAACCTCAGGTGGCGGTTTCGCAAGGAGGAAGGATGGCATTAGGGCCCTGAATCGTGTTTTTGAAAGCGAAATTGAGATCGCCCATAGTATTCTCCTTGATTGCCTAGATGATGATAGTGAATCTATTCGAGCCACTGCTTTAGAGAGTATGCCTTCATTCTCTTTGAGGAAGCATGAAGGGCTAATTAGGTGCCTTTCTGACAGATTAACGGACGACTCTGATGAAGTCAGAGAGGAGGCCATGAATTCTCTCATCAAAATGGCGCCTGTTTTTCCGTCTGGCTGTGAAGAAGTTCTGAGAAGGGAGCTTAGACATAAAGTCGAAAAACATCGAAAGAGCGCCTTTGCTGCGTTGAAATCGACATCCCAGAGATGGGCAGAAACAGGGTGCCTTCACATTGATGAGCTGATTCGCGAGGAAGACGTTGACCTGCGGAGGAGGGCGTCCTCGATTCTCAGAGTTTTGGCAACTAAAGGAGGTGCAGAGGGATGGGATCTGATAGGATGGTGCTTGGAAGATGAGGATGCTGAAGTCAGGAGGAGGGCATCAAAGACCCTTAACTCTCTAGCT
Source organism: Euryarchaeota archaeon UBA463 (assembly GCA_002501805.1). Lineage (GTDB taxonomy): Archaea > Thermoplasmatota > Poseidoniia > Poseidoniales > Thalassarchaeaceae > MGIIb-O5. The sequence goes on from DAOI01000015.1 coordinate 16,927, forward strand.
GGAGCGGAACCACGTATTGCGGCTATTCTAGTGGAAGTTGCGATGTCTGATGATGATGCGGCAGTGAAGAAGTCCGCCATAGCCGCCCTAAAGAAGCTGAATATGGAAAGTCCAAGAGTTTCAAGGATGGTGATAGATGGGGCACGTGACAGGGACTACGAGTTGAGGAAGGCCTGCATAGGGCTTCTTTCAATAATTTTGAGTGGTACCGAATTAAGAGAAACAGCCAAAGAGCTACTGCGTCAGGAGACTCGAATAGACTTGAGGAAGAGGCTTGAGTCGCTATCAACCGACTTGGAGATGGAGGGAACTGAGGAACAGAAGAATAGCTTTCTGGCACCCCTGGAACATGTACCAGACGAGGAAGAAAATGCCCCAGACCTAAAGATGGTTGGAGGCATCATGAAGGGTGAACATCATAAAGACAAGTTAAGTCGCCCGGAAAGCGAGGGTGGCACATGAGTGAGTATGTCGACGATAAGGCGGAGCGATTTGAACGCCTGTGGGAGGGCATGACTCCCAAAGGATACAACCGCGCGAAGTCCCTAAAGTTCAGGCAGTACATGAGGCAACACGTCCTCCAGAAGTTCCACAAGAGGAAGCCAACTCAGTTTACATCCGTACAAGATAATCACTACAATCACAACTTCTCCAGTAAGGAACAGTTCCTTACCAAGGAGAACTGCAAGAAGTACTGGATGGGAGAGCTCCAGGCCGAGATCAAAGAATCGGAGAACTTCTGATTCTGAGGCGTTTCCATGACTACTTCACCCATAGGTTTCGATAAATGGGGCTTAGAGGAGCCTATTTTAAGAGCCATCAAGGAAAGAGGATGGACCGAACCTACAGAAATACAGGTCGAGTCTATCCCACATGCTAGGAAGGGCAGGGACATAGTAGGGCAAGCTAGGACCGGTTCAGGGAAGACCGCCGCATTTGGAATACCAATACTGGAGAAGTGTGAAGTTTCCGGGAAAATTCAGGCGATTATCCTATGTCCAACTAGGGAGTTGGCCGTTCAGGTCTCCGAGGAGCTATCAATATTACAGGGCAAGAAGGGGCTATCCATACAGACAGTATATGGGGGCACTGATTTAGAGAAGCAGGCCAAGAAGCTTAACGAAGGAACAGATATCGTAGTGGGCACCCCCGGAAGAGTGATTGATATGTCCAAAAGAGGGCATCTTAACCTGGAAACCGTCTCCCTATTCTGTCTAGATGAGGCAGACAGGATGCTAGATATGGGATTCTTCCCCGATGTCTTGTGGATTTTTGAGAAAACGGTGAATAGAAGTCAGACTCTTCTATTCAGTGCGACATTTCCTGAGGAAGTATTGGATGCGGCTGAGGAATTCCTACGAGATCCCGTTCATGTCATGAGCGAGGATCTAGTTGTGGAAGTACCAGAAATTGATCAATATGCAGTTAGAGTTGGTAGGGCAAATAAACTCTGGGCTTTGGGGAGGATAATTGGAAGTGCTGGCGATGACTCACAGATACTGATTTTTTCCAATACCAAGAGAATGGTCGACTTAATCGTCGAGAGGCTGGGGAAGTTTCGTTTCAATTCGGTAGGTCTGCATGGAGACATGCCGCAGAATAAGAGAGAGAAAATACTTAATTCGTTCAGAGATGGATCTGAAAAAATTGTTGTTGCTACTGATGTCGCAGCAAGGGGACTGGATGTAGATGGCATCACTCATGTAATTAATTACGACCTCCCTGATGATACTGAAGTCTATGTTCACCGGATAGGAAGAACAGGAAGAATGGGTCGCAGGGGCGAATCATGGAGCTTCGTTTCTGGCAAAGAGGTGCAATCAATAGACAGAATCTGCTCCACTTGGGGCTTGACAATACCATTTGTTGAGCCACCATCCCTGCCAGCGGGGGTAGAGCGAGATTTCGTACCTAGGAGGGACGATTGGGAAGAGGTCTCGGATGCTTTTGGTATGGTATGCGTTAGAATGAGTCTTGGGGGTTCAGAAAAGACCCGTAGAGAGATTGTTGATTGGATCGTCTCAGAAGCGAGAATTCCTGAAATAGCAATTGGAGAGACGTACATGGATTCTGAAAGTATGATTGTAGAGATCCATGTTGAGAAGGTTGCCTATGTCATCGATGTTATCAAGGGAAGAAAAATGGACGGTGTTTCTCTCAATCCAAAAATAGTGAATGCTTGAGGGTGGGATTCAAACGGTCCTCCCTCTTGGTGAGTGTGTGGGTCTAGTGGGTCAAGAACGAAAAATTTTGAATCTCCTAGGATTCTTTTGTCCGATTCCTATTAACGAGACTAGGATTGCATTGTCTGAGTTATCATACGGCGATGTAATCGAGGTGATATGTGATGATCGTGAAACTCTGAGAGATATTCCACTTCTTTGTAAGAGGTTGAACGTGTCACTGATATCAATTGAAGAAGACTCGGGAGAGTTCACATTCTTAATCAAGAATTCAGCATTTTTGGGAGATATTTGAATGGTTTCGGATGAGATCAGTATTATGGAGAAGGGAGGGGTTCCTGCGGATGCCAAACTACCTACTGATCAAGGAGATTTCAGGATCAGAGTCTTTCATGATGCTACGAGTGGTCTCGATCATGTGGCATTGACATTAGGAGAGATGGAGGGCCCCAATCCAGTACTTGTCAGAGTTCATTCTGAGTGCCTAACTGGTGATGCATTCGGTAGTCTACGGTGTGACTGCGGACCACAATTAAATGCCGCAATAAGACAAATTCAGGAAGTGGGTTGGGGGTGTATTGTGTACCTGAGGCAAGAAGGTCGAGGAATTGGTTTGCATGCTAAAATTCAAGCTTACAATCTCCAAGACAAGGGGGCCGACACCGTAGAGGCGAATCTTCTACTTGGGCATCCTGCTGATGCAAGAGATTATGGAATTGCATCGAAGATAATTAACGCAGTGGGAATCGATAATGTTTGCCTACTGACAAATAATCCAGATAAAGTAAAGCAATTGTCATTGAATGGGACGAATGTATCCGAGAGAATGCCACTAATAGTGGGGATTAGTGATGAGAATAGAGAATATATGACGATTAAGGTGGATAAAATGGGACATGATATCCCAGATGGAGAGCTTAACAGCTGACTCTAGAAATGGGGCCGTGACCGGGACTTGAACCCGGGCCGGCGGGACCACAACCCACCGTGCTAACCGCTACACTATCACAGCCGTCTGTGAATTGTCGGGAGTAGTTCCGTTTATGAACAGTTATGCATAGATGGCGCTAGAGACCAACGGGTTGAAGCACTATGGTTCTCGTGGATAAAATATGAGAGGTTTGGGAAGGTGCGTCTCAATGGTGCTCATAATGCTCATTTCTATTCAGATTCCCAGTATTGTTGCTGGAGATACGGTAATCACTGCAGAAGAGATTGAGGTTTTCGAGGCGGGTTCATTTGAGGATAGCACTATTTGGTCGATTTCTTCAACTTCTGGATTTAGTCAGAATCCTGCTCAGTTCTCAACTGGAATTGTGGCTGATGGCGAGCTGTCATTTACCCATGACAGGCCAGAGAACTTTGGTGAGATAACATCGTGGTCTAGTTCAAGCCCTACTTCGTCTAATTATAGCACGGGCAATCCTGATGGATACTACACTTGGTCCAGAGGGCCGAATATCACTTTGGATGGTTTCGAATTCGAGGGAATGAGTTCATTGATCCTGACCAATATATCCTTGGTCATCCACTTTGAGATACCTGATGTGCTTTATTCGGATACTGTGAGAATAATTCTCGGAGGCGTGGGTAGTGAAAAACTCGTTAAGACCTACACTAGAACTATTTCGGGAGTATACAAGATGAACAATCCACTAGTACTTCCCCTAGATGATCAGGCACAGTGGACTTGGCAACTGGTCGAAGGCGCCTATGTAACAATAGACTACGTTTCTCAAGGAGGCGGTAGTGATGACTCAGAAGTAAGGGTAGATGCGGTTGGCATGAAAGCTAAGTATCTACAACCATGGTATTCCTTTGAAAATGTGAAGGCTACCCATGAGCTAATTGGAAATGAAATGCCTGTCTTGGACTTCGGGCCTTACGACGGAGACGTCAACGGCCTAGTAGCAGAGAGTTGTGGCCTAACTACCGAGGAGGAGTCTCCAGGCACATGGGAATTCACAGTTACTGCTCCTTACAATCAAGAATTAGGGAGGATTCATGTCTTCGGAGAGGGCAATTTCACAATCGAAGCAATTCCACAGGGACAGTCATCAATGGAAAATTGGCAGACATATGACAATGGTGATTTATTGGCCCAGAGTGAGGTCTCTAATTCGGTTAGGTTGACAATTTACGATGGATGTATTAGTTCTGCACGGATTGACCTCAATGACCCCCATTTGGAAGTTTCCGGATCCATTATTGGAAATATTTCAGGACTGTCACAAGCAGGAAGCTCCCTCAGGTTCGCCATGGGAGACTATCTCATTGAAAGTATGCCGATAAATTTGGGAAGTTTTTCTGTCAGTGTTCCCATAGGGCATGCTCTGCCTAGTCACGCAGACTCTGCTGAGTTTGGAGTTGCCTCAAGATTTCAATGGGCGTCTGACGGGTCTCCGGAAATCTTAGTCATTCACATCGAGTCAGTTAGTATCTCAGGAGGTTACCTATTGGAATGGGACAGGGATCCTTTGTGCATTGGACTAGAGGATATTCAACTAGTTGAAGACGGAGGGGGAGTATTACTGCCCATGAGCGTTACATGTACGGATGATTTGACACCTGAAGAAGATCTAATTGTTAGTGCATACAGCTCTCAAGGAGATATAGTAAGTGTTTATTCGGAAGGTAGCTCATTGGTTGTCCAACCAGTTTCTGAATCGCATGGTGAGTCTTTGATTCAATTAGTTGTAGAAGACGAGCGTGGAAATGAGTGGACGGATTCCTTCAGAGTGTTTGTTTCGGAAGTAGAAGATCCTCCAGTTTTCGAGGGATTGCCAATGAGCATATATGTCGAGATAGGTGAAACCGCAACCTTGGAGTTGCAGATATATGATCCCGATTCTGAAAATCTCATAGTCACAAGTAGCCGTTCGTGGGCGATTTTCTCCGAGGGAATACTAAGTCTGACACCTGTTGAGACCGGTGTTCATCCCGTAGAAGTTTCTGTAAATGATGGCAATAGCCAGTATTCGGAGATTATTGATGTGATAGTTACTTCAAAATCAGACCTTCTAGTTGAGAGTGTATCGATAACGAATTCAGTTACGGGGGATTCTAAGATACTTGATGGGCAAGTTGGAAGGATTGTTGCCAATGTCAGAAATCAAGGAATGGGGGATGCGAGTGGCGTTGAAGTAAGATGTTATCTCGATGGGGCCCTGGTTGGGACCTCGAGCATTGGACATATTTCATCCGGAGGACTCGGTTACATACAATGTGACGCGGTTTTCCAGGGGCCATCCAGCCAATATGTAAGGATAGAAGTTGATTATTCTGGATCTATCCTCGAGACTGACGAAAGTAACAATGTCAAGGAAGTGGAGATAATAGTCCATGAGTCTACAAATGGGGAAGAAAGAGGCATAGGAGAGGGTAATGATGCTGTTCTGTTAGCTTTGGCGATTGGCATCATGATCATATGTCTTGCCGCTGTCCAGATTGGCCCTGGCAGAGTAAGGAAGCCTTTCAAGAAGGATAGAAAGTAGTTGACTGGCAGATTATGAAGAGCACTGAGGGCCGATAATCGGTTATTCTCGGATAATGGTTATACATGCTACTTTTTCGAACGTTATTTCCAACTGGGACGGAGGGCATCACGATGAAGCTAATAATTCGCTTAGAGACTGATGAGTGGATTTACGAAGAGCATGAAATTGCTTAGTTCGATTTGGTCCATGTCTGAGGGTAGGTCCCTGGACTCATCAAAACAGATTTTGGGATTGCAATTTCTCCAGAATCTATCTCTGGAAGTGCATCAGAATCTACTGTCAACTCAGCGATAGAAACTGCTTCTCCTTTTAGCGTCTCAATTAGTACAGTTGAGCCAGCCTTAGTACCTGCTGAAGCTTTGACAATTCCAGGTCTTGCGAGAGTTGCCCCATGTGACAAAGCGGCGGCGGCGCCATCTTTTACAACAATCTTAGGCAGATGAATAAGTAATCTTTCTATGGGGCATATTATCCTCCTCAGGCCTCGCTCATCGCCATGCTCCCTGTACACATGAAGAGCATCTGTAAGCTGTTGCATCGTACATGCCATCGATGAATCGAAGGTTCCAGCTTTAGTCCTGTGAAGCTCTATCAATTCACAATTGGAACCGACCATCAATCCCAAATCCCGAGCCAATGTACGGATGTAGGTACCTGCCTCACAATCAATTTCAACAACAACAATTCTTGATTTTGAGTCAAAATCGAGGAGTTTGATTGAGTTGAAAATCCTGCTCCTCACTCTCACTTTGACTGCAGATTCTTTGGGTGGCACATTATAGGACCTGCCTACTAAAGACGATAAGGAAGTGATCACCATATCCTGATTGACTTCCTTAGAGAATCTCATTACTCCAACATATCTTTTTTCCCCTGCTAGAACGATATCAGTTAGCCTAGTGGCCCTACCACATAGGAGAGTTAGAACACCCGTTGCAAACGGATCTAATGTCCCACCATGGCCGAGTTTCTTGATTCCAAGAAGATTTCTGGCCCAAGAAGCTAGTTGATGGCTGGTTGGCCCTCTTGGCTTGTTGACTAAGATTACACCTGATTGAAAAAGTTCCGAAATGTCTCTGGAATATGGATTTCCTCCGGACTTGGAGTCGGTGCTTGTTGACTCTTGCAAGATGATCATATTTCCCAATTTCAATCCTCCAATTCTCTTTGAACCATCTCCAATACCTCTAACGCATCTAGATTGTCTGCGTCAATAATCAGATTGTAGGGCGACATATCATCCAAATTAATACCATACAATTCTCGATACCTCTCCATATCGTCAGAATTCCTTCTTTGGGATGATTCAAGAACATCGACAAAATTGCCACCCTCTCTAGACTGGATTCTACGTGCCCTTTCTTCGTCGGATACTTCAATCCAAATTCTCAGGCAATCTATACGTGCCAGGTACGCCCACCACCCGCTCAAACGACTCTCAACAATTGATGGTCCGTTTGCTGATGAAATCATCTCTTTGAGGGCATCATCTAGGGATCTATCTACTTCGAAGTCCTCTTTACATAGTCTACTGAAATCTTCTACACTTAGTTTCCTTCTTTGTGCTTCCTGCCTGAAGATATCCCCTCCATTTACAGAGTTCAATCCTCTATTTTTAGACAGCAAATCTACTAGCGTTGAGGTACCGCTGCCTGGCTTTCCGCTTACTGTCATTATGAGCAAGGACTCATCTCCACTCGTACCTGCAAACATCACATCTGAGCTTACCATTCGATGCACGCATGATAAATTCCGATCCACAGGTAGGGCAAGTAGACCCTTTCATGGGCGGTGCGACGAGAGTGTTTCCTCCTCCGGTCTTTTCTTGCTCCTCTTTTCTTTGCCCTGTTTTTCGCGGACCAGACCTTCTTCTCTGGGATTGTCTGGTTCTTGAAGTAGAGGAACGTGATTTCTTCTTTGGTTCCTCAAGCAAATACAGAAGAGGCTCTGGGATCGGTTCCGCCGCTAGAACTAGTGGATGTCTCTTGTATCTGATAATTTTGATATGCCTGTCGATTATCCTGCCTAAAGGTGCGCTCATCGTAATGTATGATGCTATCCATGCGGGAATTATCCAGAAAATCCTCTCGGTAAAACTCCATGTCGGAGACCATGGGAGACTAACATATGATACTCTAAATGTCTCTATCGAGTGTGACATCCAGCTGAATATTGCTATAATGAAGACTATTGTGAACATCATGGGTCTGAACATTTCAGCCTGTGTCGCCATATTTTCTGGCCCTAGAGACATCTGAAGCTCTTGCATTTTGTTGATTCTACTGGTATCGCGTTCCATTCTAGCTTCCCTAAGTTGCTTGCCGATCTGCTTGCCCCTGTGAGCATTGTGAGCCTGCTTCAGAGAATCAACAAAAAATGAACGGATAATTGTATTTACAACCATTATACTCGAGCCGACTACGAAGACAGTAGGAACGAAGTATTGGCTATGGAAAGGAAGAGTTGGCTCAATAACTGATCCGGCACTCACGGATAATGCTATTCTGATGAAGGGGAAAAACATCATTGATGCCATTACGACCATCATTACCATCATCGGCCCCATCATTGCAGACAATGCCTGAACTTGGGCATCTGCTGGGTTTGTTGCCTCGGCCATGTACTTCGGCATAACAAGACAACAATCAACACTTCGGTCGAAATAGATACTAGATCATGAGATAAATGAATACCCACAGACCACGCATGAGGAAGAGCCTACTGAAGCCTCAGTACCACATATCGGGCAATTAGTAGAGTCTTTTTGTTCCTCCGGCTCTGGCTCCGGCTCCGG